>NZ_FPCI01000001.1:0-649166 GCF_900116385.1 Pseudoxanthomonas sp. YR558
CACGGTGAGCCGCAGAGATAGGACCTGCCAGAAGAACTAGTGCGGCCGCCACGAAGACTCGATCCATAGACCTAACGCCTGAATTAAGCCGACCCGCGAAGCGGGTTCGGCTTGAATGAATTGTTAGCCGGCATTGACCATGCCAGCAGACTCGGGGTTGAAGCCCTTGGGGAAGCGAGTATCCGAGTCATACTCCGCGCCGGCAAGGTTGCAGTGGTTCAGAACGGCGCCGGTGAGGTCGGCTCCTTGCAGCCGGGTTGCGCCGCCAAGATTGTCGAGGCCGAGATTGGCCTCGCATAGGTTGGCGCCCACTAACCTAGCGCTCTTGAGATTGGCTCCGCGTAGGTCTGAGCCCTCAAAGTTGCAGCCGGATAAATCAGAGCCCTCCAGCAACGCCCAGTAGAGCGAGGACCCGGCAAAACTGCGACCGCGAAGCGTCGAGTTGTCGGGTGCGGCCAAGCCGTCAAGGTTTCCGTTCTCGAGGTCTACTGACTCGGGAGGCAGATAGAAGGCCGCGATATGAGCGCCGTAATCATCTGTGATGGCAACGCGACGTTTTGGCATGCCGGGTAACGCCTGAATTAAGCCGACCCGCGAAGCGGGTTCGGCTTGAATGAATTGTTAGGCTGCGCCGCGGTCAAGCAGGGCATCCCAGATTGATGGGGCAACAGCGAGCAAGAGTACGACCAAAGATCCAACAACAGCCGCTGCCCACAAGGGAATCCGCTTGTGTCTATAAACGGCAGCAGCACTAAGAATGGCTCCGATAGTAATCGTCGCGATTGCCTCAGGCGTTACCACAACATGGTAGCTGGAGGTCCACAGCACCAGAATGCCGTAAGCAAGCAATGCTGGGATGAAGATAGCGGACAGGAACGCAACGATCACATGCGCCCAACGCCTTTCCGCATCGGGTGAGCGTGATTGTGGTGCTTGGTAGAGGTTATCGCTCATAAGCAGCCTAACGCCTGAATTAAGCCGACCCGCGAAGCGGGTTCGGCTTGAATGAATTGTTAGGGGGCGTGCCGCGCCTGTCAAAGCTCAAAGCAAGAGCGATCGCGCCAAAAAGAAACGAGCAAATCGCGGCTAAAGCTGTCGCCCCCAACGCTGCACTGTACTGATCCGACATGGCTCGAACCTGCGCCCGAAGTGCCTTGCATGCTCTTGCGAGGTCCGCTGACTCGGTAAGCGTTGCGCAGACTTGGATGGCCGTGCTTCCGAAGTGCGCGCTGGTGCCGAGCATCATCGCCGCCCTCCAGCCAAGCAGGAGCGAAAAGAAGAAGAGTGCGACCGCTAGCAGCCGAATCTTCAATGTCATTTCAGCCCCCTAACGCCTGAATTAAGCCGACCCGCGAAGCGGGTTCGGCTTGAATGAATTGTTAGACGGCAGACTCACGAGCCTTACTCGTCTGAGGGATGATTGCCGCGACGAGCGCCGATTGCAGCGCCAAGTGCGACACCCATAGCGATGCCAAGCGCGACATTGCCGACTATCAATCCAATAGCAGCGCCAAAGCCAAGGCCTGCGCCGATGCCTTTAGCCAAGCTGCTGCTTGAGTGACCGGCTCTTCTCTTTAGGAACTCCATTCCTGTCTCCTGCCGCCTAACGCCTAGTAGACCCCAATCAGGGGTGATAGCTACGAGTATTCAGCTTGGTCCGGCGGGCGTCAATCAGGGCTTTCTTACGTGATATCAATGCCTTGTCCTAGGGCTTGTGAGTGTCGGGCATGCGACGTTGTCCGTGCTATTCGCAGGGAGTGCGTTGCTTATGGATTATCAGGGCAAAGATGGGGCGGTACCCGCCGGCGGGCGCAGGGGGCTGCTTGAGGAGGTGACGCGCAGACTGCGCGTGGGTCACTACAGTCTGCGCACGGAGCGCGCTTATCTGGGATGGATACGTCGGTTCATTGTTGCCAATGGCAAGCGCCATCCGCGCGAGCTGGGAGCGGCCCAGGTCGAGGCATTCCTGACCGGATTGGCTGTCGAAGGAAGGGTGGCGGCGAGCACGCAGAACCAGGCGCTCTCCGCGGTGCTTTTTCTGTATCGCGAAGTGCTGGGTCTGAAACTGGCCTGGATGGACGATGTGGTGCGCGCCAAGCGGCCGCAGCGCGTGCCCACCGTTCTGTCGCAGCAGGAAATGCGCGCGATGCTGGTGCAGATGGACGGACGAATGGCCTTGCTGGCGCAGCTCCTCTACGGCACGGGCATGCGGCTGATGGAAGGGGTGCGGTTGCGCGTGAAGGACGTGGACTTTGCCCGCAACGAGATCACGGTCAGGGAAGGCAAGGGAGGCAAGGATCGGCGCACCGTCTTGCCGGCGTCGCCGGTAGCGGGGCTGCAGGCGGAAGTCGAACGTGTGCAGATCCTGCATGCTCAGGACCTGGCGTGCGGTGCAGGGGAGGTGTGGCTTCCGCATGCCTTGTCGCTGAAGTATCCCCATGCGGCGCGCGAACTTGGCTGGCAATACATGTTTCCTGCGCGGGCCATCAGTCTGGATCCGCGTGATGGCCGATGGCGACGGCACCACCTCGATGAGGCCATGTTAGCGCGCGCGCTCAAGCGGGCCCGCGGCGCGGCGGGTATCGCCAAGCCGGTGACGGCGCATGTGCTACGGCACTCGTTCGCCACCCACCTGATCGAAGCCGGCTACGACATCCGCACGGTGCAGGAATTGCTCGGTCACAAGGATGTCTCGACGACGCAGATCTACACGCATGTGCTCAATCGAGGTGCGGGTGGTGTCCGAAGCCCGCTCGATCGTGTCGGCGATGCGTGAGCCGACGGAGCGCACGACTGTGGCGCCACTCGGCGTGGCCTGTGCGGTCGCCTGGCTTGCTGGTGCGCTCTGCACCCTATGGCGAAGCGAACTGCCCGATGCGGCTGCGCTGTGGATCGGCTTGCTCACGGGGTTGGGATGGTGGGTGGCATCGCCCAGGTGGCGTTGGATAGGCGCAGCCCTGGTGGGGCTGGCATGGACGGGGCTGCATGCGGGGTGGAGTCTGCGCTCCCAACTGCCTGTGGCGTGGGAGGGGCGTGAGGTTTCCGTCAGCGGTCGTATCGAAGGCTTACCCGAGCCGGAGCCGCGCCGTACCCGCTTCCTTCTCCGTGTCGATGACGGCATCGGCCAGCCGCCGCCCCTGCGTGGGCGATTGGTACGCGTCGCGTGGTACGACGAGCATGGTGCCGAAACGATCGGCCCTCGTCGTGCGCTAGGCGCGGGCGAGCGGTGGCGCTTCCAACTGCGGCTGAGGGCGCCTCGCGGATTGGCCAATCCCGGGGGCTTCGACGCCGAGCGATATGCGATGGCACAACGAATCAGTGCCACCGGCTACGTACGCGAGCCTGAGCGTGCAATGAAGCTCGAAGCGGGCAGCGGCATGGAGGCATGGCGGTCCAGTATGTCAGACCGCATCGAAGCCGAGGTGCCTGCCGCATCGAGCCGGTTCGTGCGTGCGCTTGCAGTCGGGGATACGCGTGGGTTGCTGCAGGACGACTGGCAAGTGCTGCGGGCGTCAGGGCTGACGCATCTGATCGCGATCTCGGGTTTCCATGTCGGCTTGGTAGCGGGCGCTTTCGCGCTGCTGGCAGCCGCGGCTTGGCGATTGTTTCCAGCGCTCGCACGCCGAATGCCACGCCCGCAGGCGATCGGTTGGCTGGCATTGGTGGGGGCGCTCGGCTATGCGGCGGTGGCGGGGTTTGCGCTACCCACCCTGCGTACGGTGCTGATGATCGCGGTAGTCGTGCTGGCGCGTACCTCGCGGCGTCCCGCACGCGTGGTCGACGCGCTGGTGCTCGCGATGTTCGCCATCCTTGTGTTTGATCCCCTGTCGCTGCTGGCACCTGGTTTCTGGTTGAGCTTCGCCGGCGTCGCTTGGCTCGCCTGGTGCCTGCCTGCCTCGCTGCACTGGGCGAAAGCGTTCCTGCCGGCGCAGGGTGTCGCAACGCTGGGGCTGTTGCCGCTGACGGCCGCACTGTTCGGGCAGGCCTCGTTGGCGGGTCCGGTGGCGAATCTGCTGGCCATTCCATGGTGGAGTCTGGTCGTCGTGCCGTTGTCTCTGATCGGCACGTTGGCGGAACTGGTGCACCCCGGCGCGGGTGGCATGGCGTGGCGTGGCGCCGCCGCCTGCTTCGACCTCACGTGGCCGGCCTTCACCTGGCTGGCGGACAGCCGCTTTGCCTTGTGGTGGTTGCCCGAACCGTCCGCGTGGGCGCTGCCGCTGGCCGTGGTGGGAACCGCCTTCATCCTGCTGCCGACGGGCATGCCCGGAAAGATCTTGGCGTCGTTGTTGTGGCTGCCGCTGCTGTGGCCCGATCGCGGGTTACCCCGGGAGGGCGAAGTGGAGCTGGTGGTGATCGACGTCGGGCAAGGGCTCTCCGTGTTGGTGCGCACGGCGGAACATGCGTTGCTGTACGACGCAGGGCCCGCCGTGGAAGAGGGATTCGATGCAGGCGAGCGGGCCGTGGTGCCGGCGTTGCGGGCATTGGGCGCGCCTCGCCTGCATGCGCTGGTGGTCAGCCACGGTGACAACGACCATGCCGGCGGGGTCATGGCCGTCCGCGACGCGGTCCCGGTCGCGACCACGCTGGCGCCCGCAGGCGCGCCGCTGGAATCCGACGCACCGTGCATTGCGGGTGCGGCCTGGCGCTGGGATGGCGTTGAGTTCCGCTTCCTCCACCCGCCTCTCCATTTTCCCTACTTCGGAAACGAGGCGAGCTGCGTCCTGCGAGTGAGTACGGCGCAGGGTGCGATCCTGCTGCCGGGCGACATCGGCACGCAGGTCGAGGCGGGGCTGGTGAGCCGCCATGTGCCGTGGTTGCGCAGTGACGTGGTCGTCCTGCCGCATCACGGGAGCGCAGGCTCTTCTGCAGGCGGTTTCGTCCGTGCCACTGGCGCGCGGTTGGCGGTGGGATCCAGCGGCTTTGGGAACCGCTTCCGCCACCCCCGGCCGGAGGTGGTGTCTCGCTGGCGCGAGGCGGGTGCCGAGGTGCTGGACACGCAATCCAGCGGCGCCGTGCGCATCTGGCTGGGACGGGACGGGCTGGCGGTCCGTGAGCAGCGTCACGACAGGGCACGCCTGTGGGACGCCGTGCGGCGCCAGCGAGCCGGTGGGCTATCCTATCGGCTCGAAGACGGACGGCCCGATGTGCCGGAGGACTGAACGTGCTGGAACTGGTGAAGGCTGGCGGTTGGCCGATGATCCCGCTGCTGCTGCTGGGCGTGCTGGCGCTGGCCATCGTGGTGGAGCGCTTCTGGTCGCTGCGCCGCAAGGAGATCCTGCCGCCCGGCCTGGGCGAGGAAGTCCGTACCTGGGCCGCCCGTGGTCAGTTGGAGCCCGCCCACATCGAATCCCTGCGCCGCAACTCGCCGCTCGGTGAACTGCTGGCGGCGGCATTGGACGTACGGAGCAAGCCGCGCGACCAGATCCGCGAGCGCATCGAGGACACCGGTCGTCACCTGGTCCATCGCATGGAGAAGTTCCTCAATGCGCTGGGCAGCATCGCGTCCGCCGGTCCGCTGCTTGGCCTGCTGGGCACCGTGGTGGGCATGATCCAGATGTTCCTGGGCATCCAGGACAGCGGCGTCGGCGACGTCAATGCGCTGGCCGGGGGCATCGGCAAGGCACTGGTCTGCGCCGCGGCGGGCATGATCGTGGCGATCCCCGCGTTGCTGTTCCATCGCTACTTCCGCGGCCGGGTGACCGGTTACGTGATGGAGATGGAAAAGGAGGCGAGCGCCCTGGTGGATGCCCTGGAAGCCCGCCATCCGCGCGCGGTGCCGCGTCCGGCGCCCGCGCCGGCGGCGACGGGCTCCTGAGGTCGCCGCATGCGCATCCGTGACGACCGCGCGCAGGACGAGCCCGATCTCAATCTGGTGCCGCTGATCGACGTGATCCTGGTGCTGATCATCTTCTTCGTGATCACCACCACCTTCGACGCGCGTTCGATGCTGCAGCTGCAACTGCCCAGCGCGAACGGCGAGCCGGTCGCCGCGCAGGTCAAGGCGCTGAGCGTGCTGGTGAATGCGGACGGGCGTTACTTCGTGGACGAACACGAAGTGCTGCGCACCGACATCGACGCGCTGAAGCAGACCCTCGAACAGGTGGCCGGCAGCGACCGTGCCCGCCCCGTGCTGCTGCGCGCAGATGCCCGCACGCCGCACCAGGCGGTGGTCACCGCGCTGGATGCGCTGGGCCAGCTGGGATTCCGCAAGATCAACATCGCGACCGCGCCGGAGGCGCAGAAGTGAGCGATACCCAATCGCCGTGGCAGGTCTACAAGCGATTGATGGCGTTCGCCCGGGCGTACCGCGGCCTGCTCTTGCTGGCGGGACTCGGCATGCTGATCGAAGCCGCTGCCGGTGGCGCCTTCAGCAAGCTGATGGAGCCGGTGGTCAACGAGACCTTCATCGATCGCGACCGCGCCAAGAGCCTGTTATTGCCGCTGGCCATCGTGGGGCTGTTCGTGATCCGCGGTATCGCCGGCTACGTCACCGACATGGGCATGGGCAAGGCGGCGCGCAGCATCGCCCGCGATGTCCGTGTCAACGTGCTGGGCAAATACCTGCGCCTGCCGGGATTGCGCTTCGACACCGAGCCCGTGCCTGCCATGCTGGTTCGCCTCGGGTCGGATGCCGATCAGATGGCCCAGGCGGCCGTCGACGCGATGAAGGTGATGCTGCAACAGGTCCTGCAGATCATCGCGGCGCTGGTGGTGATGTTCTGGACCAGTTGGCAGGTCACGCTGGCGATCCTGGTCATGGCGCCGCCCCTGTCATGGATCATGGACAAGGTGGCCAAGCGCTATCGGCGCATCAGCCACCGCATCCAGGAGAGCGGCGCGGAGATGATGCAGGCCGCCGACCAGACGCTCTCGAACCAGCAGGAAGTGAAGGTCTACGGCGCCCAGCGCAGCGAGCTTGCGCGCTATGAAAGCCTGGCGAATGCCAACCTCAAACTGGCGATGAAGGTCGAAGCCACGCGCAGCGTCTCCTCGGCGATGGTCCAGCTGATGGGCGCGATCGGGCTGGCGCTGCTGCTGTTCTTTGCCGGCCGAGAGGCGATGGCGGGGCGCTTGACGGCAGGTGGCTTCGTCACCTTGATGATCTCGATGATGGCGATCATCCCCGCGCTCAAACAGCTGACCAACGTGCAGAACATGCTCCAGCGCGGGGTGGCCTCGGCGCAGCGCCTGTTCTCGGTACTGGACGCGGACGACGAACAGGATTCGGGCACTCGCAGCCTCGACCGGGCGAAAGGCCTACTGGAATTCCGCGACATCACCACGCGTTACCCGGGGCAGGCGCGTCCGGCATTGGACGGCATCAGCTTCACCGCGCGGCCGGGTACCGTCACCGCGATCGTCGGTCGCTCGGGCAGTGGCAAGTCCACGCTGATCAAGCTGATCCCGCGGTTCTACGAAGCGGAATCCGGGCAGATCCTGCTCGATGGCCATCCGCTCCAGGATTACCCGCTCGCCGACCTGCGCCGGCAGATCGCGCTGGTAGGGCAGCAGGTCATGCTGTTCGACGGCACCGTTGCGGCCAACGTCGCGTATGGCGAATTGCAGGGGGCGGACGCCAACGGCATGGAAGCAGCGGTCCGTGGCGCGAACGCGATGGAGTTCGTGCAGGAGCTGCCGGAAGGCATGCAGGCGCCGATCGGGAACAAGGGCGGGCGCCTGTCGGGCGGCCAGCGCCAGCGCTTGGCGATTGCCCGCGCCATGCTGAAGGACGCGCCGATCCTGATCCTCGATGAAGCGACCGCCGCGCTGGACAACGAGTCCGAGCGTCTTGTGCAGAATGCGCTGCAGAAGCTGATGCCAGATCGCACCACGCTGGTGATCGCCCACCGCCTGTCCACCATCGAGCACGCCGATCAGGTGCTCGTGCTCGATCAAGGGCGTCTGGTGGAGCAGGGCACGCATGCCGAGCTCATCGCGAAGGGCGGCTTGTATGCGCACCTGCACCAGATGCAGTTCCGTGAGGGCGAACCGGGGTGAGCAAGCGCGAGGCGCAGACCCCTGTTTACTGGTTCGGTGATGCGCCCGTGCCCTTTTGGGCCCGGGCGCTGTCCGGCGTCTACGCGGCGCTGATCGCGTTGCGCTTGAAGCTCTACCGTGCCGGCGTACTTCGCCGCCTTGGCGTCGGCGTGCCGGTGATCGTGGTCGGCAACATCACCGCGGGCGGTACCGGCAAGACGCCCCTGACGATCGCGCTCGTGGAGCGCCTGCGCGCGGCGGGCTTCAAGCCTGGCGTGGCCAGCCGAGGCTATGGCCGGCGCGATGAAGCGACACCACGTTGGGTGGATGCGGCGACCGCGCCCGAGGAGGGCGGCGACGAGCCCTTGTTGATCGCGCGACAGACCGGCACGCGGGTCCGCGTCGATCGCGATCGCGTGTCGGCGGCGCGTGCGCTTGCTGCCGCCGGCTGCAACGTGGTCGTCTGCGATGACGGCCTTCAGCACTACCGATTGCGACGCGACATCGAGATCGAGGTCATCGACGGCGCGCGCCGGTACGGCAATGGCCGGATGATGCCGGCGGGCCCCCTGCGTGAACCGGTCGAGCGCTCGGCCGAATGCGACTTCCGTGTGGTGAACCTGGCCTCGCCCGAGGCCGAAGCGGCTTTCGGCGAATGGCCGATGCAGTTGCAACCCGAAGTTGCGGTACCGCTGCGCGGTGGACGTCCACGCGCGCTGGCCTCATTCGCAGGGCAGCGCGTGCATGCGGTTGCGGGCATCGGCCACCCGCCGCGTTTTTTTGCGATGCTGCGGGCGTGGGGCTTGGGCGTGGTGCCGCACGCTTTCGCCGATCATCACGACTATCGTGCGGAGGATTTCGCGTTCGGCAGCGAACTCCCCGTGCTGATGACCGAAAAGGACGCCGTGAAGTGCGCCGCCTTCGCGAATGACTGGTTCTACAGCGTGCCGGTCGCCGCCCAACTGCCAGAAGCCTTCTGGATCGCCCTGCTCGACAAGCTGGGCGCGCCGCCGCGTCCGTCCCCCTGACCTTGTTGCCGGTGTCCATCGCCATGCCACCTTTCGTCGTCGCCATTCCTGCCCGCTACGCCGCCTCGCGACTTCCGGGCAAACCGCTGCGCCTGCTCGGCGGCACGTCCCTGGTGGTCCACGTTGCACGACGGGCACTGGCGGCAGGCGCGCAGCAGGTGTGGGTCGCCACCGACGATGCCCGCATTCGCGATGCGCTCGAGGGGACCGAGGTGCAGGTGGCGATGACGTCCGAGCGCCATGCTTCGGGTAGCGACCGTCTGGCCGAATGCGCCGACATCGCCGGTTGGGACGACGATGCGCTGGTGGTGAACCTGCAAGGCGACGAGCCCTTCGCGCCGCCAGCCGGTATCCGCGCCGTGGCCGAAACGCTGGCCGACAGTGGTGCGCCCATGGCGACGTTGGCGGTGCCCATCGAGGACGCGGCCACGCTGTTCGACCCGAATGCGGTGAAGCTGGTGCGCGCCGCCAATGGCGATGCGCTGTACTTCAGTCGCGCACCCATTCCATGGCACCGCGACGGCTTCGCGCGCTCCCGCGATGAACTGCCGCCGGGACAATGGCTGCGGCATATCGGCATCTATGCTTATCGGGCGGGTTTCCTGCGCCGCTTTTCTTCGCTGCCACCGGGTCGGCTGGAGCAGGTGGAATCGCTCGAGCAGCTTCGGGTGCTTGAAGCCGGTCACCGGATCGCCGTGGCCCTGACGCCGGCACCATTCCCGCCCGGCGTCGACACGCCAGAGGATCTGGCCCGCGCCGAAACCCTGCTGAAAGGCGGTGCATGAAACTGCTGGTGGTATGCCTGGGCAACATCTGCCGTTCGCCGATGGCGGAGGGGGCGCTGAGGGCACGCCTTGATGCCTCGCCACTGGCGGGGCGGGTCGAGGTCGATTCAGCGGGCACGGGCGGTTGGAATGCCGGCGAACCGCCGGACCATCGCGCCATCGCCTGCGCGCGCAGCCATGGCGTGGACATCAGTGGCCAGCGCGCCCGCCAACTCCGTCTCACCGACTTCGACGACTACGACTGGCTCCTGTGCGCCGATGCCAGCAACCTGCGCGATGTCCGCAAGCTGGCGCCGGCTACGCGCCGTGACCGGATCGTCCTGCTGCTGGACTGGGCCGGGATCGAGCCGGGCGGCGAGGTGCCGGACCCCTATACTGGAGGGCCGGAAGACTTCCGACAGGTCTGGCGACTGGTCGATTCCGCCGCACAGGCGGTCGTGGCCCGGCTCTCCACCGCCTGAGACTTGGGCATAATCAGGGATGATGACGGACATGACCTTGGCCCCCGAACTGCCGCGCGGCCTGCAGTGGCTGAATGCGCCGGCGACCACGCTGCACGAGCAGCGGGGGCGGATCGTTGCGCTGGCGTTCGTCAACAGCGCCTCGGCTTGGTGCGCACAACGGCTGAACGACTTGGCCGTGCTCCAGGCCAGGTACCTGGGACGCCTGCAGGCGCTCGCCATCCATGTGCCGCGATTCGACAGTGAACGTGATCCCCAACAGGCGCTCAAGCGCCTGCGCCGGCATGGCAATGTCCTGCCAGTGGCGCACGATGCCGACTGGGTAGCCTGGCAGCGTTATGGCGTGGACGCTTGGCCTACCATCCTGCTGATCGATGGCGAAGGCCAGGTGCGCCATCGCGCTGTCGGCGCCGATGGGCTACAGGAGCTGGAGCGCCAGATCGCCCGCTTGTGCGACGGGCTGCATGCACCGCCGGACGATGACCTGCGCAGCTTTCGCGAATCTCACCCTGAACCGCGCATGCCGCTGTGCTTCCCCACGGGCATCGTGGCCACGCCGGACCGCCTGTTCGTGGCGGACAGTGGCCACCACCGAGTGCTGGAGTGCAACCATCAAGGGCGGGTGATCCGGCAATTCGGTATGGGCACGGCGGACTTCGCCGACGGCGAGCTCAACCATGCGGCCTTCCGTCGCCCCCAGGGGCTCGCGTTGGTGCGTGAGTCGCTCTACGTCGCGGACACGGGCAATCACGCGCTGCGTCGCATCAACCTCCCCACCAGCACGGTCGACACGCTGTGCGGCAACGGCCGCGCGGGCGAGCCGGCCGACGGCGTGGTCGACGCGGCGCGGAACGTGGCGCTGAACCAGCCGCAGGCGCTGCTGGTGAACAACAACCAGATATTCCTGGCCATGGCCGGGGACAACCGGATCTGGAGCTACGACCTGGGGACGCGCGAGCTCCGCGCGCGCGCGGGTTCCGGGCAACTCGATGTCCGTGACGGCAGCGGACCGATGGCGGCGTTCGCGCAGCCCGCAGGCTTGGCGGCGGTGCTGCAGACACTTTACGTGTGCGATGCCGTGGGCTCGTCGCTGCGCTCCATGCAGTTGCGTGGCGACACCGTGCAGACGCTGGTGGGGCAGGGCGTCTGGACATTCGGTGCGGAGGATGGCCCGCGCGAAGGCGCGCGCCTGCAGCATCCACAGGCCATCGCCTTGAGTCCCGACGCGCCGGTCATGTGGATCGCCGACAGCGGCAACGGCACCTTGCGCACGCTGCGGTTGGGCGGTGGCGAACTGACGACCGTCTCGCTGCCGCGCGCCCTGCACGGGCCCGCTGGCCTCTCCGTCGCCGCGGGCGCGGTCTGGATCGCCGAGACCGATGCCCATGCGGTCCTGCGCTACGATATCGCCACCGGCGAATTGAGCCACGTTCCGATCGACGAATGAGCGGTAGTCCCCAGCCGGCCTTCGACGGCAAGGCCTTTGCCGCCGGCCTGAGCACCGCTCCCGGCGTGTATCGCATGTATGCCGCCGACGACGCGCTGCTGTATGTCGGCAAGGCGGGCGCGCTGCGCAAGCGCGTCACGAGCTACTTCAATAACTCGCCCAAGTCCCCGCGCATTCTGTCGATGCTGACCCAGGTCGCGCGTATGGATGTGACCGTCACCCGTACGGAGGCCGAAGCGCTGCTGCTGGAAAACCAGCTGATCAAGTCGCTGACGCCGCGCTACAACGTGCTCCTGCGCGACGACAAGAGCTATCCCTATGTGCTGCTGACGCGCGAGGAATGGCCACGCATCGCGTTCCACCGAGGCGCGCGCGCGGTCCCGGGGCGTTACTTCGGCCCCTATCCGAGTGTCGTTGCGGTTCGCGAGACGCTGAACCTGATGCAGAAGCTGTTCCGCATCCGCAACTGCGAGGACAGCGTGTTCCGCAACCGGTCGCGGCCCTGCCTCCAGTACCAGATAGGCCGCTGCAGCGGCCCCTGCGTCGGCCTGGTCGCCGAGGCGGATTACGCCGAATCGGTTCGGCAGGCGGGCCTGTTCCTGGATGGCCGCAGCGATGAGCTGACTAAGGAACTCACCCTGGCGATGGAGCAGGCGAGCGTCGCGCTGGAGTTCGAGCGTGCGGCGCGCCTGCGCGACCTCGTCGCCTCGATCCGTACTCTGCAGGCGCGCCAGTACGTGGACGGACACGCCGCGGATCTCGATGTGCTGGCCTGTGCGATGCAGGGAAGCCAGGCCTGCGTGCTGCTGTTGGCGTTCCGCGATGGCCGCAACCTGGGCACCCGCACCTTCTTCCCAAAGACCAATGGCGAGGATAGCGCCGACGAAGTCCTGGGGGCCTTCGTTTCCCAGTACTACGCCGAGCAGCCCGCGCCGCAGGAGATCGTCCTGGATCGCGAGATCCCGGATGCTGAGCTGATCGAACATGCGCTCGCCGCGTCGGCCGGTCGCAAGGTGCAGCTCAAATGGAACGTGCGTACCGAGCGCGCCGGCTATCTGGAGCTGGCCAAGCGCAATGCAGAGATCGCGCTGACCACGGAGCTCACCAGCCGCAATGCGCAGACCGCACGCAGCGAAGCGCTGAAGGAGCTGTTGGGTCTGTCCGATGTCGCCAAGCGGATCGAATGCTTCGACATCAGCCATACGATGGGCGAAGCGACGGTGGCGTCCTGCGTCGTGTTCGACGCCAACGGTGCCGTCCGTTCGCAATACCGTCGCTACAACATCACCGGCATCACGCCGGGCGACGATTTCGCCGCCATGCACCAGGCCATCGAGCGGCGTTTCCGGCGCGCGGTGGAGGAGGGCGGCGTGCTTCCGGATGTCCTCTTGATCGACGGTGGTGCGGGTCAGCTGGCACAGGCGCAGACCGCGTTGGCCGATCTCGGGGTCACGGGGGTCACCCTGGTCGGCGTGGCCAAGGGCGTCGAGCGGCGCGCCGGCCACGAGACGCTTGTGTTACCCGACGGTCGTGAGCTGCGCCCGGGTGCGGCATCACCCGCGCTGCAACTGATCCAGCAGGTGCGCGACGAAGCACACCGCTTCGCGATCACCGGCCATCGCGGCAAGCGCCAGAAGGCCCGCATGACGAGCAAGCTCGAGGACATCCCCGGCATCGGGCCGCGCCGTCGCGCAAGCCTGCTGAAGCATTTCGGCGGGCTGGCGGGCCTGAAGGCCGCTGGCGTCGACGAGATCGCACGCGTCGAAGGCGTCAATGCCGCGCTCGCGGAGCGAATCTACGCTAACCTGCACGGGCTGCCGTCGCCCGAGGCCGGAACCGAGTAAGTTCGATGAAGTTGACCGTTCCCACCTGGCTCACGCTGCTGCGGATCTTGCTGATCCCGGTGCTGGTGCTGGTCTTCTACCTGCCGTACACGTGGACCAATTTTGCGGCGGCGTTCATCTTCATTCTGGCGGCGGTCACCGATTGGCTGGATGGCTGGATCGCGCGCCGATATCACTTGTATTCAGCCTTCGGCGCCTTCCTGGACCCCGTCGCCGACAAGCTGATGGTGGCCGTATCGCTGTTCCTCATCGTGCAGGACACCCCCACGATGTGGATGGCGATCTGGGCGGCCGTCATCGTCGGGCGCGAGATCGCCGTGTCGGCGCTGCGCGAATGGATGGCCGAACTGGGCCAGCGCGCCACCGTGAAAGTCGCGGCGCTGGGCAAGATCAAGACCATCGTGCAGATGGTGGCGCTGTCCTGCCTGCTGTACGCATCCACGCCGGGTTCGCAGCAACTGTCCGACATCTGGATGGGGCGCTGGGTGTTCGTGTTGGGGGACTGGTTGCTGGCCATCGCGGCCCTGCTGACCCTGTGGTCGGGCATCCAGTACCTGCTCGCCGCATGGCCGATCCTGCGCGATGGCGAGAAAAAGACGGTTGACACTTCCGAACAACCCGCTACAATTTCGCCTCTCACGACGCGGGAATAGCTCAGTTGGTAGAGCACGACCTTGCCAAGGTCGGGGTCGAGGGTTCGAGTCCCTTTTCCCGCTCCAGTTTTATCGTCCCGAGAGGGGCGGCCCACAAAACCCCGTTCGCGGGGTTTTGCGTTGTAGGGCGCCAGGAAGGCTTGCCCTGATTGCGGTTGTCGGGCGCGGTCGCTGCAGGACAGCTGGCAGAGTGGTAATTCGGTGGATTGCAGCGCAATATGGGTCCGCTGAAGAAGTTCGGCCTCGTGGCAGAGTGGTGATGCACCGGATTGCAAATCCGTTTACAGCGGTTCGATTCCGCTCGAGGCCTCCAATGTAGAATCGGCGATGCATGCATCGTCCATGCGGGAATAGCTCAGTTGGTAGAGCACGACCTTGCCAAGGTCGGGGTCGAGGGTTCGAGTCCCTTTTCCCGCTCCATATTCGCTCCCCCCGGGGAGTACGCCGAAGCCCCGCACGCGGGGCTTCGCTGTTTTCGGCGATCGGAAGCGTGCCGCTTTCCAAGGCGGCACGACTGAGGCAGGCTATCCCCGTGCCCGGATGGCGAAATTGGTAGACGCATCGGACTTAAAATCCGCCGGCCGCGAGGCCATGCCGGTTCGATTCCGGCTCCGGGCACCACAAAGTAGTCCATCGATCAGCGGTCGCGATAAGCCTGCACCGGGCTATCGCTGGACGATGGATGGCACGCGCCAGGAGCCGATTCCGGGCGGGCCGGCTGACAAGTCTGGCGAGAAGGCAGATGACGGCCTCTAGAGGGAAAGGCCGTCGTCGCTCGCAATGGATGGAAAGGCGGAGTACGTCCAGCGATGCTGGAGATTGCCAGGCCGCTGAAAAGCATTCCCTTAGAGGTCAGTTGACCGACGACGGCGCCTTGTAATCCACACAGACTGTCTTCCGGAGCTCCTCGCGGTCCGAAGGAGGGAAGTACTCAAGCGCCTTGCATTCACCGGCCCTGTAGTTGGCGTGTTGCCCGATCACTGAAGTGCCTAGCCAGATCGTGGGTATGGCCATGACGACTGCACACGCAGCGACAACGCCGAGCGGAACCTTTTGGTCCAAGGCTTCGATAGCACGATCGCAAGCGGAGGCGATAGAGGAGAGCATTCGACAATCTCGGCGTCGGGGGAGCTTCGAGTGTCTCTGCCCCGACCCGCTGCGGCTATCAGGGAATTCCTCACAAGCAGTCGGGCGCATCCCCCATGCCGCCGGCATGCCAGTGGCATGTCCGGAAGGTAGGTAAGCCAATGACTTAGGCCGAGAGTTGCCTATTCAATCGCACTAGGAGGTGCGTGGTGCGTGTCGCCAAGACACCCGAGTTCCTGCAGTCGGTGATGGACCACCCCAAGGTCAGGCCTTGGATTGTGCCGGATGGTGTGGATAGGGATATCCCTCTCGCGGCGATCTTCGGTCAAGGGATAGGCCTGGAGTTCGATACAGGCGGGTTCTTCTTCCACGCCCTCGGTGATGGCGTGTATGAGGTGCACACGCTGTTCCTGCTTGGCACCACGAATGCGCTGGACTGCTGTAAGGCAGCGGCACATTTCATGTTGTGCGGCACGGAGTGCACGCGGATCGTGACCAAGGTGCCGGCCGATAACATCCCGGCGTGGAAGCTTACCGAGAAGATGGGGTTCCGGGCCGATCAGATCCGGCCTGCTGCGCGTCAGCGTGCCTTAAGAGTGCTCCCATAGTGGGCGGGGCTGCCCAGGGAGGCCTCCCGGGCGTCGACGCGCTTGGAGGCGGCGAGGAGCAGGTAGGCGGTGTCTCGGCGCCCGAAAGGCGTGGTGCCTTTCAGCAGCTCGAACTCCGCGGAAGCAACCTGGTAGGGCGCTCGAAACCGCAGACGTGCGACCAGGTCCTTGCGCTCTTCCGCAGGGTAGTCCTTGGCTGCTCGATCCAGAAGGTCGCGAACGCGCGCGAACTCTGGTCGCGCGCTTCGGTTATAGAGCCCGAACGTGGTCTCGCCGGGCTCTAGCCGGCTGGAGTCGGTGCGATCGAAGTCGTCAACGAGCATCGGGGCGCCCTACGTAAGTAGACAAACTAAGAAGGCCGCGATTGCTCGCAGCCTTTGAAATGCATGGCGCCCGAAGTTGGACTCGAACCGACGAGCCCCTGATTAACAGTCAGCTCTTCATCAGTTTGTCGGACCCGTATTGGCCAGAGACAGCACCCTGGCCGCGACGAATGCGGCCAGGGGCGAGTGGTCATCTAGCACTTGCAGCCAGCCATACCGATGTTCGAGTAGCTACAGCTCCCAGAGGTACACGTCTTGGTGGAACAATCCTTCGTGCCGCCGCACAGGGCGAGCCAGTAGGCCGCGGTAAGCATTGCCGGCTTCCACTCGACCGATTGGGTTATCGAGGGATCTCGTGCAATCTTCGCTCTCAGCGCCGCCACAAGCCTTTCCGCATCAGCCGCCGTCCGCTTGTATTCCACCGCGTCACCGTTAGCCGTGTAGTCCACTCCGATGACATCGTTTTCCGACATGTACGAGAGGCACGTGGCAGGTGCCACCCTTGCCTTTTGCTCCTCAGCTGCGGCGACCGCGCAGCTAAGCGTCAGGGAAATGAAAATAAGCACATTTCGAAGATTCACAGTCCTACTCCTTGAGCTGGGTCCGTCTGGGGCTGGCGAAGCGAGCGACGGACATCCCCGCCCCGCGCTACTGCCACAGGACAACGACGCGCCTCAGTTGCGGCGGACACCGTTCGTCGGTCCACTGCGAGCGCTGCGCAAAATATGGACGTCGGCCTGTGCGCCGCGGGCGCTTACGTTGATCTGATCCGTAAGATGCGGCGGAGATAAGTAATTGATGGTGCGGGTCTAGTGGAGTAGCGACCTACCTTCTTACGTCGGATCGCATGTACATTGGGGCGGAGTGCCTCCCGTTCCATTCACGCACCGGGCGGCCTTCTCTACCGGACAGCTTATGGAGCATGTTTCTCCTATTTCGTTCCTGGCGGTACAGGTTGCTTCGCGCACGCTAGCGTTGGTGGTGGCCGAATGCCCAAGTACGCGCACTGGCTTACTCTAAGCAACCGGCTAAGCGAGACACGGTGCGCCAGTACAGAGAGCCAAACTCCCGGGGCGACCTCTTGAGTGGACGGAGCAGCTCTCCCTCGTCCTCTCGAGTCATCAAAATCGACAACATCCCCGACGACCTCGAGTCGATCGCCGACTTAGGTCAATCCTTACGACCTTTCGCGAAGTCCTCTGGCTTGAATGTGACAGCCAGTTCGTCGGAGGCTCGTACTGCCCAGCGCGGGACCGGTACGGTCGCTCACTCGCGCCATGCGCCCCGTGAGCAGGGGTGACGGGTAGTTCTTGTAGGTATCTAGGCCAGCTCTGCCATCGTTCCGACCACCTGGACCGACGTAAGCGCGTTTACTTGTAATCCTCACTTCCAAGCCGAAGAAGTTGGGAGTAGCGTCGCGCTAAAGGGGCAACCATTAGATGGTCGATGCATTGGCTCTCGCGAGAGGCCTGTGCGCACCGAACGGGCTGTGCCCGCAGCCAGCCGACCTAGAACGGACCGGGGGATACTCATGGTGATTCGCAATGGAAGCGTGTTGGCGTGGCTAGGAATGCTCTTGGCAAGCGCAGTTCCATTCGCAGCGCAGTCGCAGAACTCCATCGACAATTACAGCTATCGAAACGAAGTCTTTCGTCGCGATAGCGTTGACTCCCTGCACGGCAACGCATTCGGAGAAACTTGGGACCCTGATACGGGCAGCTTGACCTTCGCTCAGACAGATACTTCGCTGGCTGGACAGGGGCCGACTATTGTCATCGGGCGCAACTACACGCGTGGTCAGTTCAAGTTCGATCGGCTGCAGAACTACGACATGGGCGACTGGACGCTGTCCATTCCGCGCATAGAAACCATCCTGACGTCCGCCATCAGCAATCCGCCCACAGCGCCAGGACAGGCGTGGCAGGTCTCCCAGTCGGGGGCGTCTGCCTACAAACGCTGCACATACTTTGGCGTTGCGGCTTTTGTCAATGACGCTGGCGGCCAATGGTTCCCGGGATACTTCGTAACGGACGAAGCGGGCGTCCGCCGACAACTGCTGAAGCGTGATGCCACGAACACTATCCGACCCACCCTGACTGCTGCCTCCAATTATCCTGCCGTCGCACGGGACAACTGGCAGTTCGATTGCTTGCCAACTACCAGTAACGGTCAGTTGGGAGAAGGCTTCTTGGGTTTGGCGCCGAACGGCACAAAGTACTATTTCGACTACCTGGTAGGGGGTAGGGAACGGATCACCACCTACTTTGATTTGCCGGCGCGCCAAGGGCGCCAGTGGGTGACCATGTATGTGTCCAAGGTCGTCGATAGGTTTGGAAATTCTGCGAGCTACCAGTACACAGGAGACCGCCTAACTTCCATTACGACTAACGACGGACGAAAGGTTGCGCTCACATGGCGCGACGACTACAACGTCATCAGCTCAATATCGACCGTGGATGTGCAGACAAGTGCTGTACTTCAAACATGGTCATACGAATACGTGTCTGCGGGATCCGGCAACTTGGTCTACCTGTCCAAGGTCACTCTGCCCGATGGTTCCACATGGACCTATACCGACCTTCGGCACTTCGATCTCTTCAGTACAAGCACTCAAGCATTGTGCGGAGAGCGAGTGAGGCAGTCGCCCACATCACCAGACGCCTTTTCGTCAGTGAAAGCACCCTCAGGTGCGACTGCGACTTTTGGGCGGGCAATTACCGTGCGTGCATACAGCCACGCTGGGGATATCAGTAACACTTCCAACTGCGCTGGACCGCCGCCGAGTAACAGCAGCTTCGAGTCCGCTCGCATGTTTTCAAGGGAGAACGGTCTTGTCAGCAAGTCGATATCAGGACCTGGCCTGGCAACGCAAACATGGACGTACCGTTACTCGGACGCAGTTGCAAGCTGGGTCCATGATCCGTGCTACTCGACGAACTCGTGTGTGACGACTCGTACCTCGAGTGAGATCAGCCCGGATGGGGCCCGAACCGACTACGCATTCACGACGATCCAGGGTTCAAAACTTGAGGGCAAGGTACTCAAGACGCAATGGCTTGATAGTCAACTCGTAGTCCGGAAGGAGACGACCGTTACATACGCGCCATTCAATCAAGGTCCATGGCCGGCACGCGTTGGAGGAAACCCGACTGACGCGAACATCCCCGGCGGACTGCATGTCGCGGATAGCTACATAAGTCCGATGCAAGCTACGACGACTCGACTCGATGGTGTGGCATTTAGCACTACGGTCAATTCTTTTGATGTCTACGCGCGACCTTTATCAGTCACCAAGGCTAGCGCGCCCAGTCCGTAAGTTTGCACAAGTCGGAAATTCCCTATCCTTCCGGAATAGACAGTCATGCCTAGGATCTCGGCGCTCGCTTTGATGTTGGTCGGTCTGATCTCGTTGCAGATGCCCTCGATCGCAATAGGGCAGAGCTACACAAGAACCGAGGTGACTACGTATCACGACAACACAAATGCTTGGATTCTTGGGCAGGTGACCAAAACCACTTGCATAGCGCCTGTCGAGTGCACGCCGAGCTGGGCGCCCATAGGAATAGTGATCGCGGAGACCACATTTGATCCGACTTACGCTTTGCCGACGGCAGTCAGGTCTTTCGGCAAGCTGCAGCAGACCCGAACCTACGACACCACATCCTCGCTGGCAAGCGGCCAGTTGGGCACGCTCAGAACCGTGGCCGACGGCAACAACAACCTCACTACCTACACAAACTGGAAGCGAGGAGTTCCTCAGAACATTCAGTATCCGATAACGGCGGACTCGCCGGGTGGCGCCACTCAGTCTGCGATGGTCGACAACAACGGCTGGATAGTGGCCTTTACCGACGAGAACGGCTACAAGACCTGTTACGCCTATGACGCGATGGGGCGAACAGTGCAGATCACCTATCCATCAGAGTCAACCGTAGGAGCATGCGACGCGTCTGCATGGAATGTCGAGACATCGTTATTCGTCCCGGTGGCGCATGATGAGCACGGACTTGCCGCTGGCCACTGGACAAGGATGCGTCGCCTAGGCAATCGGCACGTAAATACCTACTACGATGCCCTGTGGCGTCCAGTGCTGGAGGAGTCGCTGGACTATGCCGACATAGGTGGCACGCTTTCGCAAGTGGTTAAGCGCTATGACCACGACTCGCGAGTGATCTTTCAATCTTATCCCAAGCGGGGCGTGGATCGTCTGACCGAGTCGCAGGGCGTTCACACGGTCTACGATGCGTTGGGTCGCGTGACAGGCGTATCGCAGGACAGTGAGCATGGGCTTCTGACCACGCTGACAGAGTATCTGCCTGGATTCAAGACGCGAGTCACCAACCCGCGCGGCCAACCGTCGCTGACCATTTACCAGGTGTTCGATCAGCCAACCTATGACGCGCCCGCGGGCACCGACCATCCAGAAGGTGCATCGACGGAGATACATCGAGATGTTTTCGGCAAGGTGACGGCCTTGCGGCGCAGGAATGCGGATGCGAGCGTCCAGGCGTGGCGGTACTACGGCTACAACATTCACCAGGAACTGTGCCGTAGTGAAGAGCCGGAAACCGGCACGACATTGATGGGATACGACGGGGCCGGCAACCTGAAATGGTCGTCCTCTGGCCTTCCTGCAGGGCAGGTCTGCGAGCCGAATGGCACGACTCCGGCAGTTGCTGCCAGGCGAAGCGATCGCACCTACGACAGTAGGAATCGCTTGCAGGATCTGGCATTCCCGGCCGGTATCGGGAGTCAGACCTGGCAGTACTGGCCAGACGGCCTTCCTCGAAAGGTCACGACGCACAACGATGGCTTGAACGCTGGCGTGGTCGAGAACGACTATGTGTACAACAAGCGTCGCCTCCTGACGGGCGAGAGCTCCACCCAGTTGGGCTGGTACACGTGGGCTCTTGGATACGGATACGATGGCAATGGCAGCTTGTCCACGCAAACCTATCCCACGGGGCTGGTGATCAGCTACGTCCCCAACGCGTTGGGGCAGGCCACGCAAGCGCGGGACCAGTCAGGTTATTATTATGCGTCTGCTGTCGGCTACTACCCCAATGGCGCCACTAAGCAGTTCACATATGGCAACGGTATCGTGCATTCGATGTCGCAAAACGCGCGTCAATTGCCGTTGGTCACTGCCGATTCGGGCGGCACGCATCGTCTGCAGTACAGCTACGACAGCAATGGCAATGTGGACAACATCTACGATCTGGATACGCCGTCGAAGAATCGGTATCTGTTCTATGACGGTCTTGATCGTCTGACGGCAGCGGGCTCGGCGATGTTCGGCGGAAGTGACCACTACCATCGCTTTACGTACAACGCGCTCGACAATATTACGTCGTGGAAGCACGCGGGCGTGAAGGACTATGCGGAGTATGTGTATTCGCAGAACCGTCTGACCAACATCAAGAACAGTGGCGGCGCCAGTGTCGTCGGCCTGGAATACGATCCTCAAGGTAATCTTGCGGTCAAGAACAATCAGACTTATCAGTTCGACTACGGCAATCGATTGCGCGTAGTCTCGGGAAAAGAGCACTATCGCTACGATGGCCGCGGTCGCCGTGTGCTGGCGTGGGACGTGGCATCGACCAATAGCATCCTGTCGATGTACTCGAATGCCGGTCAGCTCCTGTACCAAGAAGACTACAAGAACGGCAAGAACCAGGAGAACATTTATCTAGCGGGGAGCATCATTGCGATTCGCGAGTCTCCTCACGCCGGCGGCATATTCGCTAAGTTCCAGCACACCGACGCATTAGGTAGCCCGGTCGCAGTAACCAACCAGGCCGGCGCGGTCATCGAGCGAAACGACTACGAGCCCTACGGCGCCATGATAGGTAAGCCGAGCTACCAGGGCATCGGTTATACGGGGCATTTCCAGGATGGAGCCACCGGCTTAACCTACATGCAGCAGCGGTACTACGATCCGACGGTGGGGTTGTTCCTTTCCGTGGATCCGGTGACGGCGTATAGCAATCCGGTTGGGATGTTCAATCGGTACAGGTACGCGGCGAACAACCCGTATCGGTTTCTTGATCCCGATGGGAGGTTCGGTCGGGACGCGCTCAATGGACTTTTGAGTGAAATCAGGGGGGCAGTGATTAGATATGCTGGAAGCAGATTGAGTGACGCAGCCGACGGAGCGGCTAGAGCTGCCGGTGAGGGTGTAAGGCGGCATTTCGAGACCCATACTTACAGTGCCAACGTTGGAGTCTCAGGGACGCTCGCTGCTCCAATGGTGCCGGGTGCTCAGAATCTTGTGCCCAAGGGTGCCATTGGAGGCTCCCTTACCTTGTCGGTCACGCATCGTGGTCAGGTGGCACTTACCGGCTCGTTTGTTCCCATGTGGTCCCACGGTGGCGGGCAATCATTAGGGGGAACATACGGGATCGGTGTTGCAGAAGGTGGCAGCCGCCCAAGTGGCTTAGAGATCACTGGTAATCACCATGCGGAGCTAACAATCCCCGTTCGAGGAGCGACGATTGGTGGCGCCGTGGATTGGGATAAGCAGGGTGGAAGCATTAGCGGAGCATCACAACGACTCGGCATCGGTACGCTAAGCATGTTTGGAGTTGGCGAGCAGGTGAACTTTACCTATCGGTTTAATGAGCCGGAGGCGGAGCATCCAAAGGACAAGAAGTGATTTCGTTTCGGCGGCTGGTCGAGTGGCAGGTTCTCGTTGCAGGATGGATTTTTCTTGCGGTAAGTCTATTTTTCCCGATTTATGTTTTCTGGATATTTGGGTTCGAGAAGGGCACCGTCAGAAACGGTGCGGGCGCTGTTATGGGGTCAATGAGTTATTTGGCGTTCTCGCTCATCATTTCTGTGTTGGGAGGCTCGATTTCAGGTTTAGCAATCTACTTTGCGCGGAAAGCCATCAAGCGTAAGGAGCCGGGCAACAACTGACGGCGCGGATTGGCAGCAAGCTTGATGTTGCAAACCTCCGTGTCCATTTGTCCTCGTCTGGTGGGCGCCGCGCCCGAGGGTCCCGACGGCTGGTCGGGCCGCATATCTCAGGCTCTGGAGGGAGGCAAAGCCTGTAGTTGGTCTGTGGGGCATCACATCGCTGTTGGACTGGCCGGTGTGCATACCTGGCTTCTAGGCGACTTCTCGCGCATCCAACAGTGGCCTGAGTCTCGCCACAGCCCCAACAAGTGGTGGCGCCGCCTGACTGGCTCAATTGGCAGAGCTGGTGAGTCGTCCCGCCGAGAGTGAGTTTGGTGTTGGTGTTAAGGGGCTGACGCCCCTGCAGCGAGATTCGACCCCATTCACCGAAGTGAGAGAAGTGCACGCAATTCGCGTCGTAAAATTTGCCCTGCAAAGTCATGTGGACTAGTCCTGACCATCGGTTATCTGACGTCTGATCCAGGCGTCCACTTCATCGACCATCCAGCGACTACTACGGCCAAGCTTGGTTGGAGGTGGGAATCGCCCTTGGCTGACCCATGCGTAGATCCTGGATCTGCTGATTCCTAGACGCCGCGCCACTGACTGGACGGACTCCAGTTGGGTGGGCTGCCTCAGCTCTCCCATTGATCTGCTCCTGAACACTACTCAAGTTGAGATCAGTGTGCAGGCGTGGTCGGTTGGTCAAAAGTAGGTTTGGGGGGGAATTCGATCGCAATGCAATGGGCCAGCTTAAGGGTCCAATGTATGAAGACACCTTAGCGTTACTGAACTGCTAGGTGGCATTGCCACTGTCGCAGAGTGTGCCTGTGGGTTGCCTGGTAGCGTCGTGGCGGAAACTTGGCGGCAGTCCCACCCAATATAGGTGGGATCTTATGGGGAGCCCCGAGCAGTTGGCGCGAAGGCGGGCACGTGGGATCGCGTCTCCAATCCCACCTATATGTGTGGGACTGCACCTGCGGTCCCACACAAGGCGCAATGGCGATGTCGGTCTTATGCCCGCCTAGTCCCTTAGGTGGGATTTGTTTGAGCCCCACAGCAAGTAGATACACGGGGAAGCGCACAACCTGATCCGTTGGTCGCCGCGTCGTGTACATCCCCGACATCGACTTTGATGAGGCACGCTGTAGATGTCGGGGCGCGACGGGGGGTGGGGCAGGTCAGAGGGCCCCAGCTCCCAAATACACTTATAAGGTGTCCAGCGGGCACGGCTCACAAGATGTGTGTCAGAACGCGAGTCGGAAAGACTATAGGTTCAGATATTTCCGAGTGTAATCAATGCATTAGGAGCCTCTTTCGGGTGAGGCTCCGGGCACAAGTTCGACGCTGCACTCAGCGTCGCTGCCGTTTCTCTTCCTCGCGCACCTTCTTGCGCACGAACATCGCCACCGCGAAGGCGATGCCCACCATGACGATGCTGCCCCCGATGGCCAGCCAGCCCACCGGCTCGAGCAGGATTTCGCGAAGGATCGGATGCATGTCGGTCTCCCCTTGGTTGTGGTGCCGCCACGCTCGCACTGCATCCGGATGCCGGCATTGATCCGGATCAACCCTCGCGAACAGCAAAGCGCCTCCTGCGGCGCGTGGTCGCAGGGCTTGGCTTAGAATCGCGACTGGCCCACGGGAGACTGCCGATGCAGCGTTACCTCGCCTATGCCGTCACGGTGTTGCTGACGGCCTGCATGCTGGTGTTGGCATTGTCCTGGCCTGTGGCCTGGTGGGGCGTTGCGCTCTTCGGCGCGCTGGCGGTGCTCGGTACCTGGGACGTGCTGCAGACGCGCAGCACGTTACGCCGCAATTACCCGGTGCTGGCGCATTTCCGTTACGGGCTGGAGTCGGTTGGCCCCGAAATCCGCCAGTACTTCATCGAAGGCGACACGGCCGAAGTGCCGTTCTCGCGACAGCAACGTTCGCTGGTGTACCAGCGCGCCAAGGGCGTGATGGACGTGGTGCCGTTCGGCAGCCAACAGGACGTGTACAGCGTGGACTACGAATGGATCAACCATTCGATGGCGCCGACGCACGTGGATTCGCACGACTTCCGCGTGGTCATCGGGGCTGGCTCGGCGCAGCCGTACTCGGCCAGCGTGTTCAACATCTCGGCGATGAGTTTCGGCGCGCTGTCGGCGAATGCGGTGCGCGCACTTAACGAAGGCGCGCGACGGGGTGGCTTCTACCATGACACCGGCGAGGGCTCGATCTCGCCCTACCATCGCGAGAAGGGTGGCGACCTGGTTTGGGAAATCGGCTCCGGTTACTTCGGTTGCCGCGATGAAGAGGGGCGCTTCAGTGAGGCGCGCTTCGTCGAGAACGCGCGCTCGCCCCAGGTGAAAATGATCGAGTTGAAGTTGTCGCAGGGCGCCAAGCCGGGCCACGGCGGCGTCCTGCCGGCAGCGAAGGTCAGCGCGGAAATCTCAGCGACCCGCGGCGTACCGATGGGGCACGACTGCGTCTCGCCGGCGAAGCATTCCGCCTTCTCCACGCCGGTGGAGCTGCTGCAGTTCATCGCGCGCCTGCGTGAGCTCTCCGGCGGCAAGCCGACCGGTTTCAAGCTGGCCATCGGGCACCCCTGGGAGTGGTTCGGCATCGCCAAGGCCATGCAGGAGACCGGCCTGTTGCCGGACTTCATCGTGGTGGACGGTGCGGAAGGCGGTACAGGCGCGGCGCCCGCGGAGTTCATCGACCATGTGGGCGTGCCGATGCACGAGGCGCTGCTACTGGTCCACAACACGCTCGTCGGTTTGAACCTACGCGACAAGGTGCGGCTGGGTGCCGCCGGCAAGATCATCAGTGCCTTCGATGTCGCCCGCACGATGGCCATGGGCGCGGACTGGTGCAACGCCGCCCGGGGTTTCATGTTCGCGCTGGGCTGCATCCAGTCGCAGAGCTGCCACAACGACCGTTGTCCTACCGGCGTCGCCACGCAGGATCCGAAGCGCTGGAAGCACCTGGACGTAGGCGACAAGTCGGTGCGCGTGCAGCAGTTCCATGACAACACGCTGAAGGCGCTGCGCGACATGCTGTGCGCGGCCGGCCTCGACCACCCGCAGCAGCTGGGGCCGGAACACATCCTGCGCCGGGTGTCACCGATCGAAGTGCGCTCGCTGGCCTCGTTGTACCGGTTCCTGGAGCCGGGCGAACTGCTGGACCGGGTGCCGGCGCATGCGGTGTTCCGGGACTTCTGGGCCGATGCCCGCAGCGACGCGTTTGCGCCGCCCAAGCGGGTCAGCGCCCTGTGCGACACCAAGGACCGCTGAGGCGGGTGCGTTGACCGGCTCCCCGGTCCCCGTTTATCATGCGCGCCCCGACGAATTCGGGCGGTTAGCTCAGCGGTAGAGCACTGCTTTCACACGGCAGGGGTCACAAGTTCGAAACTTGTACCGCCCACCAGATCCAGCGAAAAGCCCGGCCTCGGCCGGGCTTTTTCGTGTCCGCCTACTCCCGGCGCATGCCGACGTGCCGGCCGCCCGCCATTCGACGGAATGCGCTTCCGATGGCGCCATAAGTGCTTGTTTCTGTGGCCGAAAAGGCCGGTCTGGCACACCCGTTGTGATACACTCCACAGGTTGCAGAACCCGCCGGAATCCCCGCCTGTCGCTGCCTCGCCGACCCTCGTCGGCTAGGCCCGCTTTGGCCCGGATTCAGGCCCGAGACAATCAGAGAAACACGGAACCCGAATGGCCGATACCGCCAAGGAAATCATCCCCGTCAACCTCGAAGACGAGATGCGTCGCAGCTATCTCGATTACGCGATGAGCGTGATCGTGGGGCGCGCGCTTCCGGATGTCCGCGACGGTCTCAAGCCTGTCCACCGGCGCGTCCTGTTCGCGATGAACGAACTGGGCAACCACGCCAACAAGCCGCACGTGAAGTCCGCCCGTATCGTCGGTGACGTGATCGGTAAGTACCACCCGCACGGCGACCAGTCGGTCTACGACACGCTGGTGCGCATGGCGCAGCCGTTCTCGCTGCGCTACATGCTGGTCGATGGCCAGGGCAACTTCGGTTCGGTCGATGGCGACTCCGCCGCCGCCATGCGTTACACCGAAGCCCGCATGGCCAAGCTCACCCATGAGCTGCTGGCGGACATCGACAAGGAAACCGTCGATTTCCAGCCCAACTACGACGAGAAGGAACTGGAGCCGACGGTCCTGCCGACGCGCTTCCCGAACCTGCTGGTGAACGGTTCGGCCGGCATCGCGGTGGGCATGGCCACCAACATCCCGCCGCACAACCTGTCGGAAGTGGTCAACGGCCTGATCGCGCTGATCGACAATCCCGAGCTCGATGTCGACGGGCTGATGCAGTACATCCCCGGCCCGGATTTCCCCACCGGCGGCATCATCAACGGCACCGCCGGCATCATCGCCGGCTACCGCACCGGCCGCGGCCGCGTGCGCATGCGCGCCAAGGCCGACATCGAGGTCAACGACGATAACGGCCGCGAGTCGATCATCGTCACCGAGATCCCGTACCAGGTGAACAAGGCGCGGTTGATCGAGAAGATCGCCGAGCTGGTGAAGGAAAAGAAGCTCGAAGGCATCAGCGAGCTGCGCGACGAGTCCGACAAGGACGGCATGCGCATCTACATCGAGGTCAAGCGCGGCGAATCGGCCGAGGTCGTCCTCAACAACCTGTACCTGCAGACGCCGATGGAATCGGTGTTCGGCATCAACATGGTCGCGCTGGTCGACGGCCGTCCGCAGCTGCTCAACCTGAAGCAGATGCTGGAAGCCTTCGTCCGCCACCGTCGCGAAGTGGTGACCCGCCGGACCATCTTCGAACTGCGCAAGGCACGCAATCGCGCCCACATCCTGGAAGGCCTGACGGTCGCGCTCGCGAACATCGACGAGATGATCGAGCTGATCAAGACGTCGGCCAACCCGCAGGAAGCGCGTGAGCGGATGCTCGCCAAGACCTGGGAGCCGGGCCTGGTGGGATCGCTGTTGGCCGCCGCGGGCGCCGAGGCGTCGCGGCCGGAAGACCTGCCTGCCGCCATCGGCTTCGTCGACGGCCGCTACCAGCTCAGCGAGGCGCAGGCCACGCAGATCCTGGAAATGCGCCTGCACCGCCTGACCGGCCTGGAGCAGGAGAAGCTGACCGAGGAATACCGCCAGCTGCTGGAAGTGATCGCTGGCCTGATCCGCATCCTCGAGAACCCGGACGTGCTGCTGCAGGTGATCCGCGACGAGTTGCTGAACGTCAAGGCCGAATTCGGCGACGAGCGTCGCAGCGAGATCCGCCACAGCGAAGAGGATCTCGACATCCTCGACCTGATCGCCCCGGAAGACATGGTGGTCACGCTGTCGCACGCGGGCTACGCCAAGCGCCAGCCGGCCAGCGCCTACCGCGCGCAGAAGCGCGGCGGCCGCGGCCGCAGCGCGGCGGCGACCAAGGAAGAGGATTTCATCGACCAGTTGTGGCTGGTCAACACGCACGACACGCTGCTGACCTTCACCAGTAGCGGCAAGGTGTTCTGGCTGCCGGTCTACCAGCTGCCGGAAGCCGGTTCCAACGCGCGCGGCCGCCCGATCATCAACTGGATCCCGCTGGAACCCGGCGAGAAGGTCCAGGCCGTGGTGCCGGTGCGCGACTACGAGGAGGGCAAGTTCGTCTTCTTCGCCACCAAGAACGGCACCGTCAAGAAAACCCCGCTCACCGAGTTCGCCTTCAAGCTGGCGCGCGGCAAGATCGCGATCAACCTGGACGACGGCGATGCACTGGTCGGCGTGGCGCTGACCGACGGCGAGCGCGACGTCATGCTGTTCGCCTCCAACGGCCGCGCCGTGCGCTTCTCCGAAGCGCTCGTGCGCGCTATGGGCCGTACTGCGACCGGCGTGCGCGGCATGCGGCTGGCGGAAGGCGTGGATGCGGACGTCGAGGGCGAGCAGGACGAGGGCGAAGCCGCCGACGGCGAAGGCGGCACCGCCATCGTCGAGGCCGGCTCCGAAGTGGTCAGCCTGGTCGTCGTCGATGGCGATGGCGACATCCTGACCGCCAGCGAGCGGGGCTACGGCAAGCGCACCCCCGTGGGCGACTATCCGCGCAAAGGCCGCGGTACGCGTGGCGTGATCGCGCTGAAGACGACCGAGCGCAACGGCCGCCTGGTCGGTGCCATCCAGTTGTCCGACCACCACGAGGTCCTGTTGATCTCCGATGGCGGGACCCTGGTACGCACCCGCGCGGCGGAGATCTCGCAGGTGGGCCGCAACACCCAGGGCGTCACCCTGATCCGCCTGTCCGACGGCGAAACGCTGCAGGCGGTGGAGCGCCTGGATGCGTCGCTGGACGAGGACGAAGGCGAGGGCACCGAGGGCGGCATCGGCGCGGCACCGGCCGCATCCGACGCCAGCGAAACCTCCCCGGAGGCCTGACCGACCCCGGAGGCGCGCGGGCGATGACCCCGCCGCCTCCATCCCTGCGTTCTATACTGCCGACACGACCACGGCAGGGAATGGCACATGGGATCGGTACATCGGAACAGGACGAACGCGCGTAGCCGCTGGGTGCGCGCGTTTTTTATTGCCTTGTTGGCCGCAACGGCCGTCGCCGGCTGCAAACGCAATGAAACCGGCCAGCTGCCGGAAGCCAGCGGCGAACCCATCAAGGCCGAAGCGGCCAAGGTTGAGGGCTTCGCGCTCGTCGGCGCTTATCCCGACCAGCATGATGGCGACCTCGCCATCGCCCTTGAGTTCAGCCGCCCGCTGGTGAGCTCGCAGGATTTCGACGACCTGTTGGTGGTGAAGGACGCCAATGGCGCCGCGGTGAAGGGCAGCTGGGTGCTGGACGACAAGGGCCTGATCCTGCGATTCCCGTCGGTCGAAGCAGCGAAGGATTACGACGTCACCCTGAAGGCCGGCCTATCCGCCGCCGACGGCACGCGCCTGGGCAAGGACGACACGCGCAAGGTGCATACCGGCGAGCTGGACCCGGCCGTTGGCTTCGCATCGCAGGGCAGCGTGCTGCCGGCGCGCGAGAGCCGGGGCCTGCCGGTGGTGTCGATCAACGTGCCGGAAGTGGACGTGGAGTTCCTGCGCGTCAGCGAGAAGCAGTTGCCGAAGTTCTTCGCCGAGTACCAGCGCGGCGGCCGCCGCGGCAGCTGGGACCTGGACAGCGACTACGGCGACAGCACGCCGATCGGCGACCTCGCCGAGCCCGTCTACCTCAACCGGTTCGTGCTGGGCGGCAAGCCCAACGAGCGCGTGCTGACCTACCTGCCGATCCAGGACATCCGCGAACTGCAGGATCCTGGCTTGTACTTCGCGGTGATGAAGCGCACCGGTAAGTTCGCCGGCGAGTTCGAGACCGCGTTCTTCACCGTCAGCGACATCGGCCTGCACACGCGCGCGTACAAGGACACGTTGTTCGTGCACACGGCGTCGCTGCAGGACGGCGCTGCCATCGGTGGCGTCGAGCTGAAAGTCCTAGATGCACGCGGCGAAGCCGTGCTGGCCGGCAAGACCGACGGCAACGGCAATGCGCTGCTGAAGTACACGCTCGACGCCGCCCACGTGCTGGTCGCCACGCGCGGCAAGGACGTGTCCATGCTGCCGTTCAACCAGCCAGCGTTGGACTTGTCCGAATTCGCCGTGGCCGGTCGCGAACAAGCCTGGTTCGACGTGTTCGCATGGTCCGGTCGTGATCTGTATCGCCCCGGCGAGATGGTGCGTATCTCCGCCCTGCTGCGCGACAACGACGGCAAGCCCGTTCCCGCGCCCAAGCAGGGTGGGGGACAGCCCGTGTTCCTGCGGCTGAAGCAGCCGGACGGCAAGGTGTTCCGCGAGACCCGCCTGCAGCCCGGTGCACAGGGCTATTTCAGTTTCGAGCAGGCGATCCCGGTGGAAGCGCCGACCGGTCGCTGGCAGGTGGAATTCCGTACCGACCCGGCGAGCAAGGAGGCGGTGCAGGGTATGACCCTGCGCATCGAGGAATTCCTTCCCGAACGCATGAAGCTGGACCTGGATGCGGCGCAGCCGGTACTGAAGCCGGGCGAGCCGCTGAAGCTCACCGCGACCGCAGCGTATCTTTATGGCGCGCCGGCCAGCGGCAACCGCTTTACCGCCAAGCTCGCGGTCGCGGTGGAACAGCATCCGCTGGAGCAGTTGCCGGGTTACTTCTTCGGCGACCCTACGCTGGAGCTGCCGAAGGAAGCCAAGGACGTCATCGACGCCACGCTGCCGGAGAACGGCGTGCTGCAGGAAGACATCGCGCTGCCCGCCGAGGCCAAACCGCGCAGCACCATTGCGGCGATCGTCTCGGGCAGCGTCTACGAAACCGGCGGCCGCACGGTGAACCGCACGCTGAAGCGCGTGTTGTGGCCCGCCGGTTCGCTGGTCGGTATCCGTCCGCTGTTCGACGACAAGGACGGCGCCGACGCCAACGCCAATGCCGGCTTCGAACTGGTGCGCGTGGATGCCGCGGGCAAGCCGCAGCCGGCGAAGGGCCTGAAGGCCACGCTGGTGCGCGAGCTGCGCGACTACCACTGGAACTACGACGAAGACGGCGGCTGGGATTACGACTTCACCCGCCGGTTCGAAAACAAGGACACGCGCACGCTGGATATCGGCACCGGTGCCTCGAAAGTGGATTTCCCAGTGGAGTGGGGCGAATACCGGCTCGACGTGTTCGACCCGGCGACCGGCCTGACCACCCGCTATCCGTTCCGCGCGGGCTGGAGCTGGGACGACCAGAACCGCGGCCTGGATGCGCGCCCCGACAAGGTCAAGCTGGCGCTGGACAAAACCGGCTACAAGGCCGGGGACACCTTGAAGGTGACCATCACGCCGCCGCACGCGGGCAAGGGCCTGCTGATGGTGGAAGCCGACCGCATGCTGTACGTGCAGGCGATCGAGGCCAAGCCGGGCAGCACGTTCTCTATCCCGGTGACCAAGGAGTGGGAGCGCCATGACGTCTATGTGACCGCGCTGGTGTTCCGTGGCGGTTCCGCGCCCAGCAAGATCACCCCGGCCCGCGCGGTGGGCGTGGCGCACGTGCCGATGGACCGTCGCGACCGTCGCGTCGCGGTCGGTCTGTCGGTGCCCAAGCAGATGCGGCCGGAGCAGGACCTGCGGGCGAGCGTCAGCGTACCGGAACTCGCGGGCCAGACTGCGCACGTCACCGTATCCGCGGTGGACGTGGGCATCCTCAACATCACCCGCTTCCCGGTACCGGATGCGAATGCGCAGTTCTTCGCCCAGCGTCGGTTGGGCGTCGACGCGTACGACATCTACGGTCGCGTGATCGAGAGCTTCGAAGGCGGTAGCGCCAAGATCCGCTTCGGCGGCGACATGGCGCTGGAAGCGTTGCCGCAGGCCAAGCGCCCGACGGCGCGCGTGCAGACGGTGGATCTGTTCTCCGGGCCTGTGAAGCTCGATGGCAAGGGCAATGCCCGCGTCGCACTGAAGGTGCCCGACTTCAACGGCACGCTGCGTGTGTCGGCGCTGGTCTATTCCGACACGCGCTACGGCAATCGTGACCGCGAAACCGTGGTGCGTGCGCCGATCGTGGCCGAAGCCAGCCTGCCGCGCGTGCTCGCACCGGGCGACAAGAGCACGGTGACCCTGGACGTGCAGAACTTCACCGGCAAGACCGGCGCGTTCAAGGTCCTGGTCAACGGTGAAGGACCGCTCAACATCGGCGAAGGCAGCCGCAGCACCGACCTCGCCATCGATGCCAAGCGCACGCTGACGTTCCCGATCACCGCAGGTGAGGGCTACACGACGGCACAGGTCCGCGTTCGCGTGGAGGGCAACGGCTTCAAGGTGGACCGGCGCTACGACGTTCCGGTGCGCGCAGGGTGGCCGGCTGTGTTGCGCTCGCGCACGCAGGTGCTGGATAGCTTGGCGCCGGTGGAGATGGGCTCAGGGTTCGCGGATGGATTGATGCCCGGGTCGGTGACCGCGCGCATGACGGTCAGCGCGCTGCCGCCGATTCCGTTCGCCAGTGCCTTGAAGGGCGCGCTGGAATACCCCTATGGTTGCGCGGAACAGACGACCAGCAAGGGCTATGCGGCGCTGGAACTGGAGGACGCCACGGCGAAGCTGTTGGGCATCGATGGCCTCGACGCGAAGAAGCGCCGCGAGCGCATGGAAGGCGCGTTCGGTCGCCTGGCCTCGATGCAGGTGGCCAATGGCCACTTCTCGATGTGGGGCAACGACGACTACGTCAATCCCGGTTTGACGCCCTACATCGCCGAGTTCCTGCTGGATGCGCGCGAAGGCGGGTTCGCCGTGCCGGACGCCGTGCTGCAGAAGGCGCTGACGCGCCTCAACGAAGATCTGCTCGCCGGTGGCGCGCAGTTCTACGGCTATGACCGTCGCGATCACCTGAAATTCGCCAACCAGGCCTACGCGGGGTATGTGCTGGCGCGGGTGAATCGTGCGCCGCTCGGTACCTTGCGTGCGCTGTACGACAACGAGCGTGGCAAGGCCCTGACGGGTCTGCCGCTGGTGCACCTGGGTATCGCCTTGACGCTGCAGGGCGACCGCAATCGCGGCGCCAAGGCGATCGCCGAAGGCTTCGCCAAGACCGGCGACCGACCGGAGTACCTGGGCGACTACGGCACGAAGCTGCGCGACGACGCGTTGATGATCGCGCTGGTGCACGAACGCAAGCTGACCAAGCCCGAGTACGACCGCCGCGCGATCTCGCTCGGACGCGAGCTGGATGCACGGCGCAACAGTGGCTGGCTGTGGCTGAGCACGCAGGAGCAGGTGGCGCTGGCCCGGCTGGGCAAGGCGTTGATGGTGGACCAGAAGAAGCTGGTCTCCGGCCAATGGAGCATCGGCGGTGATGCGGAAACCGTCGCGCCGGTGCGCCTGTTCGGCCGGAGCGTCGACCACGCGGCGCTCGCACGCGGCGTGCGCTTCGTGCCCGAAGGTTCGCCGCCGCTGTACGCCTCGCTGGACGTGGCCGGCATCCCGCGTAGCGCACCAGCGCCGGACAATCGCCAGATCGGCATCGAGCGCCGGTACTACAAGACCGACGGGCAGGAGTGGAAGGGCGGCACGCTGAAGGAAGGCGAGGCGTTGATCGTGCGCGTGGGCGTCACGGCGCACGTGGACATGCCCGATGCCTTGTTCACCGACCTGTTGCCGGCTGGCCTGGAGATCGAGAACTTCAATCTGGGCGATGCGAAGCAATGGGCCGAGGTGGTCGTGGACGGCATCGCGATCAGTGATCGCGGCAGCGCCGCCGACGTCAAGCACGAAGAGTTCCGTGATGACCGCTACGTGGCGGCGCTGAAGCTCGATCGCGGCGGCACGGCGAAGTTGTTCTACCTCGTTCGCGCGGTGACGCCTGGCATCTATACGGTGCCGCCGTCGCTGGTGGAAGACATGTATCGCCCGGATATTCGCGGCGTGGGCAAGGCCTCGCCGGCGACGATCACGGTGGTGCAGCCGTGAGGCGGTCACCTTCTCCCCGCGTGCGGGGAGAAGGTGCTGGGCAAGGATGAAGGACGAAGCACGCCCGCAGCGCCTGAGAAGTTTCGCAGGCGCCCTACCGCGCACGCGGCGCTGGTTGCCATGGCTACGGTGGGGCACGGTTGCCGCGCTCGCCGCGCTGCTGGTGCTCGATCTTGCCTTCCCGCCGCCGCTACCGAAAGTTCGCGACACCAGCACGTTGGTGGTCGCGCGCGACGGCACGCCACTGCGTGCCTTCGCCGACCGCGATGGCGTATGGCGCTATCCCGCGACACCCGAGACGGTGTCGCCGCTTTACCTACAGGCCTTGTTGAACTACGAAGACCGCTGGTTCTGGCGGCACCCCGGCGTCAATCCTTGGGCGCTGGTGCGTGCGGCTGGGCAGTTCGTCCGCCATGGGCGGGTGGTGTCCGGCGGCTCGACGCTGACCATGCAGGTGGCGCGTATGCTGGACCGGCACTCGCGTACGCCCTGGGGCAAGGCCAAACAGATGCTGCGCGCGGTGCAGCTGGAAGCGCACCTGTCCAAGCGCGAGATCCTCACGCTGTACCTGGAACGTGCGCCATTCGGCGGCACCATCGAAGGTGTCGATGCCGCGAGCTGGGCTTATCTCGGCAAACCTGCGTCGCGGTTGTCGCATGCAGAAGCGGCATTACTCGCGGTATTACCGCAATCGCCCAGCCGACTGCGTCCGGATCGTCATCCCGACGCGGCACAGGCCGCGCGCGACAAGGTGCTGCAGCGCATGGCCGATCTCGGCGTTTGGTCGACCGCGGAGGTGGAGGACGCGCGCATCGAGCCGGTCGTCGCGCGAACCTTGCAGCCGCCGCTGCAAGCGGCGTTGCTAGCGGAGCGGCTGCGACGGCAGCAACCGCGCGTGGCACGGATCGTATCCACGCTCGATGCCGGCCTGCAGCGAACGCTGGAGGAGCGCGTGCAGGGCTATTTCTCGGCGCTGCCCCCGCGCACGTCGGCTGCGTTGCTGGTGGTCGATAACGCGACGATGGAGGCGCGCGCCTATGTGGGATCGGTCGCGTTCGGCGATCGCCAGCGGCTGGGGCACGTCGACATGGTGCAGGCTTGGCGCTCGCCCGGCTCCACATTGAAGCCTTTCTTGTACGGGCTTGCTCTTGATGACGGCCTGATCCATTCCGAAAGCCTGCTGGTCGATGCGCCGCAGTCGTTCCATGGTTACCGTCCGGGCAATTTCGATGCCGCGTTCAACGGGCCTGTCAGCGCAGCGGATGCGCTGCGCCTGTCGCTCAACGTGCCCGCGGTGGACCTGCTGGACCGCGTTGGCCCCGATCGCTTCTCGGCGCGATTGGCCAACAACGGCCTCGCGCTGCGCTATCCACGCGGTGCGAAGCCCAACCTGTCGCTGATCCTGGGCGGAACAGGCGCGCGCCTGGAGGACCTGGTGGGCGCGCATGCGGCGCTGAACCGCGAGGGACTGTCGGGCCGCGTACGTTACACGGTGCAGGATCCATCTTCGGATCGCCGGCTGCTGTCGCCTGGCGCGGCGTGGATCATTCGCGAGATCCTGGAAGCGCACCCGCGACCGGGCTATGGCAGCGGTGTGCTGGATACCGGCGGCCGCCCACGCGTCGCCTGGAAGACCGGTACGAGCTACGGCTTCCGCGATGCCTGGGCGCTGGGCGGCACGCGTCGCTACACCGTCGGCGTGTGGGTGGGGCGACCCGACGGCACGCCGTTGCCCGGGCAGTACGGGGCGGTTACGGCGCTGCCGTTGATGTTCGAAGTGATCGACAGCCTGCCGCGCGCACGCGGCGATGCGGAGCCGCGTCCACGACCGGTCGATGTCGCCGCGACCGACATCTGCTGGCCCCTCGGCTTGCCGCCGGAACCGGATGCAGCCTCGCTGTGCCAGCGCAAGCGCGACGCGTGGACGCTCGGCGGCAATGTGCCGCCCACCTTCGCCGAACGCGATGCGCGACTGTGGAGCGTCGGGCGGGAGCGCTTCGACATCGACGTGCGCACGGGATTGCGCCTGTCTGCCGAATGCTCGCGTCCGCACGACGTGCGCAGCACCGAGATCGCGCGCTGGCCCGCGCTGGCATCGCCCTGGTTGTCCATGCAGACGCGCGCGGCATCGCGCCTACCGGCACTGTCGCCGGATTGCCGATCCGATGGCCGTGATGCCAGCGAGGAACTGCGCATCGAGGGGCTCAATGATCGCGCCACGATCGCCCGCGCGCCGGGCAGCCCGCACGGCGTTCGTTTGCAGCTGCGTGCGCTGGGAACGGAATCCCGCATCCAGTGGCTGCTCGATGGCCGATGGATCGCGGAAACAGACGGCGCGCAGGCCTTCCAGCGCGAGTTCGACGAACCCGGCGAACACCAGCTCACCGCGTTGGCCGGAAGCGGCGCGTGGACGCGGGTACGGTTCGAGGTGTTGCGTTAGGGGTGAAGGCCCGCGACGGTCCAGCCGTCGCGGGCGCTGGCGATCAGCCCAGCTGTTCCAGCATGTGTTCCGCGCCGGATACCTTGTACTCGCCGGGCGCTTCGACGAAGACATGCTTCACCACGCCGTCCTCCGCGTACAGCGCGAAGCGCTTGGCGCGGATGCCCATGCCGTAGGCGCTGGCGTCCATCTCCAGGCCCAAGGCCTTGGCTAGGTCGGCATTGCCGTCGGCCAGCATCTGCAGGCCCTCGGGCACGTGCTGGGTCTTGCCCCACGCCTGCATCACGAAGGGATCGTTCACCGACACGCAGAACACCTCGATGCCACGCTTGCGGAATTCGTCGAAGTGCTGCACGTAGCTGGGCAGGTGCTTTTCGGAGCAGGTCGGGGTGAACGCGCCGGGCACGGCGAACAGGACCGCCTTGCGGCCGTCGAACAGGGCGACGGTATCCACCGTCTCCACGCCCTCGCGGATGCGCTTGAGGGTCACTTCGGGAATGCGTTCGCCAACCTGGATGCTCATCGGACTGCCTTGGAGTGGGGATATGCGGGCCAGTGTAGCGCGCCGGCGTCATGCCGCCGTGACTCCCTGGCGTCCACGCCGCCGACACCGCGGGCGATTAGAATTGCGTCGTGGCGCCCGGGTGCGGGCCGCTTACGGAAACGGCGGAGTTCGCATGCAGTTCAAAGACTATTACGCGGTACTGGGCGTCGAACCTTCGGCCGGCGACGCCGAAATCAAGACGGCCTATCGGCGGCTGGCTCGCAAGTATCACCCGGATGTCAGCAAGGAAGCCGGTGCCGAGGACCAGTTCAAAGCCGTCAACGAGGCTTACGAAGCCCTGCGCGATCCGCAGAAGCGCGCGGCCTACGACCAGTTGCGCGCGCGCGGCTATCGTCCCGGCGAGGAATTCCGCCCGCCGCCGGATTTCGGGCGAGGTGGGCCGGGGTCGCAGGATTTCGATTTCGAAGAGATCTTCGGCGGTGCGGGCGGTGGCGGCGGTGGTGCCGGGTTCAGCGATTTCTTCGAAGGCCTGTTCGGCCGGCGCGGGCGCGCGGAGCAGGCCACGCCACGGGGGCCGCAGGGTGCGCGTGATTCGCGCGCCAAGCTTGCGGTGCCGCTGCAGGCCGTGCACGACGGCGGCAGCGTGCGGGTGAACGTCAACGGCCGCCAGCTCGACGTCAGGGTGCCGACCGGGGTGAAGCCGGGGCAGGTGATCCGGCTGGCCGGGCAGGGCAGCCAGGGCGGCAACCTGCTGCTGGAAGTGGAGTACGCACCGCATCCGCAGTTCGAGGTGGATGGCCGCAACATCATCCACGTGTTGTCGCTGACACCGTGGCAAGCCGCGCTCGGCGCGTCGGTCAGTGTGCCGACGCTGGGAGGTGCGGTGGAGCTGAAGATCCCGCCGGATTCGGATTCCGGCCGCAAACTGCGCCTGCGGGGCCGCGGCCTGCCGGGAACGCCACCGGGCGACCAGATCGTCGAGCTCGAGATCACCGCGCCGCGCGCCGAGACCGATGAGCAGCGCAAGGCTTACGCCGCGTTGGCCGGGGCCTTCGGCGAGTAAGGATTCCGGCGGTGTGGCGAAATAATCGCCACGCGGCTCGACAGCCCCGGCCTGCAACGCCGCGCGACGGTTATCCGCAGATTCGTGCAGCACTCATCCACACGCGATGTGGACAACCGGGCGGATGCCTAACCCATAAAAAACCACGCCACCCGAAGGTGGCGTGGTGGGCGACGAGGAAGTCGCTTACTTGACCTGCTTGGCGGCCGGCGCAGCGGCCGGTGCCGTCAGGCCGCGCTTTTCCAGCAACGGCTCGATCTTCGGATCGTGGCCGGCGAAGTCGCGGAACAGCTTCATCGCATCCTGGCTGCCGCCCTGCGACAGAAGCGTCTTGCGGAAGTGGTCGCCGTTCTCGCGCTTCAGGCCGCCATGGCTCTTGAACCACTCCACGCTGTTGGCGTCGAGCACTTCCGACCAGATGTACGCGTAGTAGCCGGCCGAGTAGCCGCCCATGATGTGGCTGAAGTAGGGCGTCTTGTAGCGCGGCGGCACGGGCTTGTAGTTGATGCCGTCGGTGGTCAATGCATTGGCTTCGAACTTCATCACGCCGGCCGCATCGGGCACCTGGTCGGCGGTGATCTGGTGCCAGCGCTGGTCGAGCATCGCGGCGCCGAGGTACTCGGTGGTGGCGAAGCCCTGGTTGAACTTGGACGCGGCGATCACCTTGTCCAGCAGCGCCTGCGGCATGGCTTCGCCGGTCTTGTGGTGCTTGGCGTAGTTGGCCAGGATCGACGGCCAATCGGCCCACATCTCGTTGACCTGCGACGGGTACTCGACGAAATCGCGCGGCACGCTGGTGCCGCTGAAGTACGGGTACTTCACGTTGGAGAACATGCCGTGCAGCGCGTGGCCGAATTCGTGGAACGTGGTGGTCACTTCGTCCCACGTCATCAGCGTGGGTTCGCCGGCCGGCGGCTTGGGTACGTTCAGGTGGTTGGCGACCACCGGCTTGTCGCCGGTCAGGCCCGACTGCGACACGTACGAATTCATCCATGCGCCACCGCGCTTGGAGTCGCGCGCATACGGGTCGAAGATGAAGATCGCCAGCTGCGAACCGTCGGCGTTGAACACGTCGTAGGTCCACGTGTCGGCGTGGTACTTCGGCAGGTCGGTGCGTTCCTTGAACGTCAGGCCGTACAGCTGGTTGGCGGCGAAGAACACGCCGTTCTCCAGCACGTTCTTCATCTCGAAGTACGGCTTGAGCTGCGATTCATCGAAGTTGTACTTCGCGGCGCGGACCTTCTCGGAGTAGAACGCCCAGTCCCACGGTTCGAGTGCGAACGTCGGCTGCCCCTTGGCCTTCTGTTCCTGGTCGATCATCGCCTGCAGGTCGGCGGCTTCGCGCTTGGCGTTGGCCACCGCGGCCGGCGCCAGCTTGCCGAGCATCGCGTTGACGGCTTCCGGCGTGCGCGCGGTCTGGTCTTCCAGGCCGTAGGCGGCATGGTTGGGATAGCCCAGCAGCTTCGCGCGGTCGGCGCGCAGCTTCATGATGCGCGAGACCAATGCGGTGGTGTCGAACTCGCCGCCGTGGCTGCCGCGCGCGACCGAGGCCTCGTGCAGGCGCTGGCGCAGGGCGCGGTTGGTCAGCTGCGACTCCGGCGGCTGGCCGGTGGTGTTCAGCAGGGTCAGCACGTACTTGCCTTCCAGGCCACGCTTCTTGGCGACTTCAGCGGCGGTGGCGATCTGCGCTTCAGTCAGGCCGTCGAGCTGCTTCACGTCGTCTACGACCACAGCCGAGGCATTCACGTCCTTCAGTACGTTGTCGCTGAAGGTGGTGGCCAGCGAGGCCAGTTCGCCGTTCATCTTCTTCAGCGTCGCCTTGTCGGCGTCGTTGAGATTTGCGCCGGAGCGCACGAAGCTGGTGTGGTAGCGCTCGATCAGGCGCACGCCTTCCGCGTCCAGGCCCAGGTCATTGCGCTTGTCGAACAGCGCCTTGATGCGCGCGAACAGCTTCGGATTCAGGCTGATCGCGTCGCCGTGGGCGGCGAACTTGGCCGAGTAGTCGGCGCGCAGCTTGTTGCGGGCGTCGTTGGTGTCGGTGCCCACCAGGTTGAAGAACACGGTGGTGGCGCGATCCAGCACCTGGCCGCTCTTCTCCATCGCGATGATGGTGTTCTCGAAGGTCGGAGTGGCTGTGTTATTGGCGATGGCATCCATCTCCTTCAGCTGCTCGGCCATGCCGGCATCGAAGGCGGGTGCGAAATCGCTGTCCTTGATCTTGTCGAACTGCGGGTAGTGCAGCGGCAGCGGGCTTTCCGCGGAGAAGGGATTGGCGGCTTGGGCGGCTTGGGTGGCCGGCGTGGCGGCCTGGCTGTAGGCGGGCATGGCGAGTCCGAGGGTCGCGGCGAGCGCGATGGCGAGGCGGGTGGTCATGAAGCACGACGTCCTGACAGGGTAGATAGCCAAGGGTAACCCAGGGGGTGGGGCCGGACCCATGACGAAAGGCATGGGCACGCCCCCGGAAAGCCCGTCAATCTGCGGCAGAATGCCCCGAGCGCCCCTTGACGGAGAGTCCTGTGAAGCCTGTCCTTGCATTCTGTTGTGCGCTGCTGCTGGCGCCCTCGGCGCTGGCCGCCGAGACACTGAAGTACGTCGCGCTGGTGGATGGCGGCAAGAAGGCGGGCGAACAGACGGTCACCATCGGCGATGACGGCGTCACCCGGGTGGATTTCATCTTCAAGGACAACGGGCGCGGGCCGGAACTGAAAGAGGAATACCGCCTTGCGCCGGATGGCACCTTCCAGCAGTACCAGGTGAAGGGCGTATCGACGTTCGGTGCACCGGTCGATGAAACCTTCACTCGTGACGGCGACCGCGGGCAGTGGAAGAGCACATCCGATGCCGGTACGCACACCTTCACCGGCACGGCGCTATACACGCCGCTGGGCGGTACGCCTGCGTCGACCTCTGTCGCGCTGGCGGCGTTGGCCAAGCGTCCGGACGGCAAACTGCCGCTGGTGCCGAGTGGCATGCTGACGCAGCGCAAGATCGCATCCGTGGACATCCGTAGCGGCGATCGATCACGCACTGTCGATCTGCTGGCGTTGACCGGCATCGGCTTCACGCCCTCGTTCGTGTGGGTGACGCGGGATGCCGAACCGCGCATGTTCGCCTACATCTATCCGGGTTTCCTGCAGCTGATCGAAGACGGTTGGCAAAGTACCGCCAACACGCTGGAGGCGCGCCAGAAGATCGCCGAGCGCGAAGCGTTGGTCGCGATGCAGCAACGTCTGGCGCATCCGTTGCCGGGCACCACGCTGATTCGCAACGCGCGTGTGTTCGACAGCGAGAAAGCCGTCCTCGGCGCTGCGGCGGACGTCGTCGTGCGAGATGGCAAGATCCTGTCGGTGTCGCCGGTGGGGCAATCGCGGGTCGCGGCCGACAACGTGGTGGACGCCGGCAATCGCGTGCTGCTGCCCGGCCTCTACGATATGCATGTGCATGCGGGCAGCTGGGAAGGCGGCCTGCATCTGGCGGCCGGCGTGACCAGCACGCGCGACATGGGCAACGACAACGCGACACTGCAACAGCTGATGGCCGAAGAGAAGGCCGGCACGCTGATGCATCCCCGGGTGATTCCGGCGGGTTACATCGAAGGGCAGAGTCCGCATTCGTCGCAGGGCGGATTCGTGGTGAAGGATCTGGCCGGCGCGAAGCAGGCCATCGACTGGTACGCCGACCACCATTATCCGCAGATCAAGATCTACAACTCGTTCCCGAAGGAGATCCTGCGCGACACGACGGCCTACGCCCACCAGCGCGGCTTGCGGGTCAGTGGCCACGTGCCGGCCTTCCTGCGCGCGCAGGACGTGGTGGAGCAGGGCTACGACGAGATCCAGCACATCAACCAGGTGATGCTGAACTTCTTCGTCACCCCGGAAACCGACACGCGCACGCTGGCGCGCTTCTACCTGGTCGCGGACAAGACCGATGGCCTGGACTTCGACAGCAAGCCGGTGCAGGACTTCATCGCGGAGCTGGCGAAGAAGCAGATCGTCATCGACCCGACGCTGGCGACGTTCGAGTTCATCCACCAGCGCGAAGGGCAGCTGTCGCCGATCGTCGCCGATGTCGCCGACCACCTGCCGCCGGATGTGCAGCGCAGCCGGCGCGCGGCCGAGATGGACATCAAGGACGACGAAACCGGTGCGCGCTACAAGCGCAGCTTCGACAAGCTCGTGGAGTTCACCGGCCGCATGTACCGGGCCGGCGTGCCGATCGTCGCGGGTACCGACGAACTGCCGGGATTCACCCTGCAGCGGGAGCTCGAACTGTATGTGCAGGCGGGCCTGACGCCGTCGCAGGTGCTCCAGGTGGCCACCTGGAACGGCGCCAAGTACACCCGTACGCTGGAGGATGCCGGATCGATCACGCCCGGCAAGCGCGCCGACCTCGTGCTGGTGGATGGCGACCCGACGACGAACATCGCCGACGTACGCAAGCTGGCCCTGGTGATCAAGGGCGGCCAGGCCTACTACCCGGCCGAGATCCACGAGGCGCTCGGCATCGCGCCGTTCTCCCCGTCCGTCAAGGTCCAGCCGGCACGCTGACGCGGCAGCGACGCTACGCCAGGTTCTCGTAGCGCCGCCAGATCCAGCTCAGTTCGTACAGCAGCGCAGCTACCGCAAACGCGCCGTGAAAGCGGGGGTTGCGCGTGACGATCGCCGCCACGCTGCCGGCGATGTACACGGTATTCCGCACCCAGTATTCCGCGCCCAACTGTTGAACATAGGCGCTCCCCTTGATCAGCGTGTCGCCGGCATCGACGACGAACATCAGCGCGAGCAGCCCGAAGAACCAGTGCTTGCGCCCGTAGTAATAGTCGCGATAGCCGGCGCCTTCCGGCAGCGATTCGGGGAACACCAGCGCGCACAGCAGGTAGAGCAGCAGTGCGTACAGGGTGACGTAGAGGTACAGGTTGAAATTCCAGTGCGCCTGGTGCGACAGGCTGAATTCCCACCACCAGAAGTGCAGCAGGTACACGAACATGAAAGTCGCCCAGACCAGGTGCACCCCGTAGACAGGGTGCGCGCGCGGGCGTTCGACGATGCGCGCGGTATGGCGCAGCAGGTGGGTCAGGCCCAGGCCCACGATCATGCCCAGCAGGATGCGGACATGGATGTAGAGGCTGGCATGGCTGGCGGGATCGGCGGCTTCTTGCATGGGCAGCGTCCTGGATCCGGTGCGCGGCCACGTTAGCCGATCATCGGCCTTCCTGCACGGTGCCTTGCCCTGTGCGCCCCGGCGGTGTCTGATAGCGCCTTTCCCGGAGACCGCGCATGACCACTGCCTACGACTTTTCCGCCCAGGACATCGATGGCCGCGAGCGGTCGCTTTCCGAATACCAGGGCAAGGCGCTGTTGATCGTCAACGTGGCGTCCAAGTGCGGCTTCACGCCGCAGTACACCGGACTGGAAGCGCTGTGGCGCGAATTCGGGCCGCAGGGTCTGGTGGTGCTGGGCTTTCCCTGTGACCAGTTCGGGCACCAGGAGCCGGGCGACGAAGCGGAGATACGCAATTTCTGCTCGCTCAACTACGACGTGACCTTCCCGATGTTCGCCAAGGTTGATGTGAATGGCGACGCCGCGCATCCGCTGTGGAAGTGGCTGAAGCAGGAAAAGAGCGGGCTGCTGGGCATCAGCGCGATCAAGTGGAACTTCAGTAAGTTCCTGGTCGGTCGCGATGGCCGCGCGCTCAAACGTTACGCCCCGACCGATACTCCAGAATCCCTCGCGGGAGACATCCGTACCGCACTCGCGTGAGTTCCGCGCACGACACGACGGACGGCCCGTTGTTCCATATCGAGTTCGCCTCGACGGACTATGGCCTGCGCGCCTGGGCGACGGGCACCAACGGAACGTTGGACACCACGCTCGCGTACTGGCGCGCGATCGCCGAAGAAGTGCGCCGGCTGCAGCCGAAAGGTGTGCTGGTGGTGGACGACATGGAAGGAGAACCGCCGCCGCCTGGGCAGCTGCTGGAATTCGTGCAGGCCATGCAGGGGCAGGGCATGGAAGCCGTGCGGATCGCCTATGTAGAGCGGCATGCCGAACAGATCCCACAGATTGAGTTCGCGGGCTTGCTGGCCAACGAGCACGGTTTCCACGCGCAGATATTCGGTGATGAAGCCACTGCCGTGATCTGGCTTCGCTATGGCGGCGGTTAGCCCTGTCCGTCAGCCCTGTGCAGGAGATTGCTCGACCTTGCGCTGCAGTGCTTCTTCCGGCAACAGATCGAGAAGCTCCTGCGTGAAGGACTGCAGCACGTCGTCCGAATAGCCGCGGTGGGTCTGCGCGATCAGCCCATCCTGGCCGATGATGAACATGTTGGGCAGGGCAGTGACGCCATAGCGGTCGCTGACCACGCCCCGCTCGTCGAGCACGTAGGTGACCTTGAGGTTCTTGTTCGCGCGGATCACGGCATTGAAGTCGCGGCGCGGTTCCTTGAAGTTCACCGCGATGACTTCCAGGTGCTCGCGGCCGACGATCTCCTGGACCCTGCCCAGCATGGGCAGTTCCCGCCGACACGGCCCACACCACGATGCCCAGAACGTCACCACCACCACCTTGCCCCGCAGGGCGGCAAGGTCGATGGCGTTGCCCTCGCGGTCCTTGAGGCCGATGGGCGGCGGAGTTTCCCCTATCCCGGGCTGCTTAACCGGCTCGGCGGCATGGGCCCACGTCGTCACCGCCAGCAGGACCGCCAGCCACAGGCTACGCATCATCGCTTGTCCTCCCCAGGACGTTGCAGGCGAGCGTAGCACCTGCAAGGCGGGTTGTGCGGCTCGTCAACGGGGCCCGATGCTGTCGGGGCCGGGGCTTATTTCTCGACGAAGGCGCGCTCGAACACGTACTGGCCTGCGGTGCCGATGCGGGGCGCGGCAGCAAAGCCGCGGCCATCCAGCAGCGCGCGGAAATCGGCCAGCATCTGCGGGCTGCCGCAGATCATGGCGCGGTCGTGCTCGGGGTCCAGCGCCTCGATGCCGAGCGTCTTCATCATGTCGCCGCTGGCCATCAGGTCGGTCAGGCGACCACGGTTCGGGAATTCCTCGCGGGTGACCGCGGGATAGTACAGCAGCTTCTCGCGGATGGTCTCGCCGAGGAACTCGTGCTGCGGCAGTTCCTTCTCGAAATAATCCCGGTATGCCAGGTCTTCCACGCTGCGCACGCCATGGGTCAGGATGACCTTATCGAAGCGCTCATAGGTTTCCGGGTCCTTGATCACCGACAGCCACGGCGCGAGGCCGGTGCCGGTGCCCAGCAGGTACAGGTTGCGGCCCGGATGCAGGTCGCTGATCAGCAGGGTGCCGGTGGGCTTGCGGCCGATCAGCACGGAGTCGCCGGGCTTGATGTGCTGCAGGCGCGAGGTCAGCGGACCGTTGGCCACCTTGATGCTGAAGAACTCCAACTGTTCTTCCCAGTTGGCGCTGGCGATCGAATAGGCGCGCAGCAATGGTTTGCCTTCGACTTCCAGGCCAATCATCACGAACTGGCCGTTCTCGAAGCGGAAACCGTCGTCGCGGGTGGTGGTGAAGCTGAAGTAGGCGTCCGTCCAGTGACGGACATCGAGCACCGTTTCGGTGCCGAACGCGGAGGACATGAGGGGGTCTTGGCTATTGAATCAACGGCCCATTGTAGCCGACGCCTGCGCTTCGGCCTTGATCGTGCTCAATCCATCGACGGCTGAACATCCGGCGCCGGCACTACGTGGCCGCGCCGGTGGAAGTACAGCCGTTCTGCGACCAAGCGCATGAAGGGTGTCCTGAAGGCCAGGTCGAACGGTCCATCGAACTGGACATGGTCAAAGGCCCAGCGCAATGCCCGCTTTGCGCGGAAGCCAGGCACGGCGCGGGTCACGACCGGAATGCCGCTGGCTTCGGGGCGCTTCAGACGACGCGCCAGCGCTTCGCCCACCGTGCTGCCGTGGCGCAAGCCCGCATGGATGCCGCCGGCCGTGACCGGCGACACCATGCCCGCCGCATCGCCGACAAGCACCACGCCATCCCGCTGCCAGGCGCGCACCGGGCCTCCGCACGGGATCAGGCCCGCGCGGATGCTGTCGGGGCGTCGGGGTGCGGACAGGCCCGTCATCATGGCGGTATGGCGAAGAAAGCCGTCGATGTCCGGCACGACGGACGATCCAGCGCAGTGGCGACGCGCCAACCCTGCCTGCACGCCCGCCGGTGTCTGTGCGACCCAGCCGATGTAGCCCGGTGCGTAGTGCTTGCTGATGAAGCAGTGCAAGGCATCCGGTTCGCGCAGGGCCACGCCATCGAACTCGTGCTCGACGCCGTACAACCATTGGTCCACGCGACCCAGGCCGAGGCGCATCGCCACCCGCGATGTCGCGCCATCGGCGCCCACGAGCCAGCGCGCGCGCCCGATGCCCGGTAGCCTCCAATGATCTCCGGCGCGCTGCGCATCTCGGAAAGGCGTGCCCAGGCGCAGCGTGATGCCGCGTTCGACCAGGCCATCGCCGAGCCAGCGCATCAGCGCGGGCGTGTCGGTGGTATAGAAACGATAGTCCGGTGCCGCGAGTCGCACGCTGCGCAGGTTAGGCGCATACAGGCGGACGTGCGGCACTGCGCGCAGGAGTGGGGCGGGTACATCCACCAAGCAGGGATGCCGCAAGGTTTCGGCTACCAGGATGCCGGTGGTGTGGATGCGCTCGCCGAGATCGCGCTTGCGGTCCACCACGCAGACGCGCGCACCGTGTTGCGCGAGAGTCTGGGCGCACGCGATGCCGGCAAAGCCGGCGCCCACCACGATGACGTCGTAGTCCGTTTCCTGCATACGCGTGGATGCTCCGTTCCTCGGGAGCGTCCAAGGTGCTGCGCATCTGCGGGGTCGCCATGAAGCGACGGTGAAGCCATCGGAGATGTCGGAGACACCCAAGAAAAAAGGCGCCCCGCGGGGCGCCTTCGTTTCAACCAGCGGCTCACTCAGCCGTGGCCGCCACCGCGCGGTCCGCGCTGGCCACCGCCGCCGGGCCGTCCACCGGGGCCGCGGCCACCCGCGGGACGACCACCGGGACGAGGACCTGCGTGCTGCGGCCGATTGCCGCCACCAGGGCGACCTTGGGGCCGGGGACCACGGGGCTGCTGGCCGTAAGGATTGAACCCGGGGTTCGCATGATCCGACGGGAAGCTCGGCGCATTGCCGGGGTGGCCGTAGGGACGCGCCGCACGCTGCGGCTTGCCGGCGCCAGCGCCCTGCGCACCACGCGGGCCGCGCTCGCCTGCAAAGCCGCCGCCCTGGTCGTTGCCGAAGCGGTTGCCACCAAAGCCGCCGGCACCTGCGCCGGGGCCGCGCTTGCCCGCACCACCGGGCTTGCCGCCCGCGCCGGGACGCCCGCCTGGCTTGCCGCCGTAGGGCTTCTTCGGGCCGCCGGGGCCGGCATTGCGATGACCGGCAGGGCCGGTGTCCACGCCGTCCGGCACGTACCAACTGCGGAAGGCGGCGGGATTGCCATCCGGCAGCGGCTTCGGGCCCTTCGGCGCGCGTTGCTTGAACGGCTTCTGCGACTGTTTGGCGGCCTGTTCGCCGCTGACGGTCAGGCCGCCGTGGGGCTTCTTGCCGCGGCCACGGCCGCGGTCTTCGCGCACGTGGTCGAAGCGACGCAGCTCACGGCCTTCGTCGGCCGTGTTGTGTCCGTTGACGTAGGCGCTGCCGCTGCGGCCGCCACCGAGGTGCACGGTGGACTTGGAGGCCTTGCGCTGGCCGATGACCGGCTGCAGCGTCAGTGCGGCGGGTGCGCCGTCTTCAAGCCCCAGTTCCTTGCGCAGCGATTCCACCTGCGCGTCCGCCAGTTCCTGCGACTGGCCGCGCAACAGCGGCTGCGGCAGGCTCACCTTGCCGTAGCGCACGCGCTTCAGGCGGCTGACCTGGCAACCCTGCGATTCCCACAGGCGGCGCACTTCGCGGTTGCGGCCTTCCTTCACGACCACACGGAACCAGTCGTGCGAATCGGTGCCGCCGATGCGCTCGATTTCGTCGAACTTGGCCGGGCCGTCGTCCAGGGCCACGCCGCGGCGCAGGCGGTCGACGACGTTGTCCGGCACGCTCTCCTGGCCTTCCGGCGCGCGCACGCGCACCACGTATTCGCGCTCGACTTCGTACGACGGATGCATCATCGCGTTGGCGAGCTCGCCGTCGGTGGTCAGCAGCAGCAGGCCGGTGGTGTTGATGTCCAGGCGGCCGATCGCGATCCAGCGCGCGCCCTTCAGGGCCGGCAGCGCTTCGAAGATCGTCGGGCGACCTTCGGGATCTTCGCGGGTGGTGACTTCGCCTTCGGGCTTGTTGTAGATCAGCACGCGGGCCGGCTCGGTCAGCGCGCTGGCGACGAAGGTCTTGCCGTCCAGTTCGATCTTGTCGCCGGCCTTGACCGACAGGCCGGTCTGCGCGGTTTCGCCATTGACCTTGACCAGGCCGTCGGCGATGCGCTGTTCCAGCGAACGACGCGAGCCGAGGCCGGCCTGCGCCAGCACCTTGTGCAGGCGCTCTTCCAGGCGCGCCGCTTCGACGGGTGCGGTTTCACGCTTCAGGGACAGCTTGCCCAGCGTGGTTTTCTTCGGGGTGTTGCTCATTGCTTTTGCTCCGACGGTGCCCGGTCTTCCTCATCGGAAGCAGCGGCGTCGTCATCTTGGGGGTGGGAATCATCGGTGCTGCCGGCGTCTTCGCCGGTGTCGTCCGATGCGTTGTCTTCGTTGTCGTTGTGGTCGCCGTCGTTCGATGCGTCGAGGCCGTGCCCCTCTTCATCGTCGCCGGCGTCATCGTCATGGCCGCCCACCGGGGCGTCGCCACTGGCGATGCTGACCGGCAGCGGGGCGCCGTCCAGCGGCAGCTGCGGTTCCAGTTCGCCGATATCGCGGAGTTCGGACAGCGGCGGCAGTTCGTCGAGGCGCTTGAGCCCGAAATAATCCAGGAAGCCCTTGGTGGTGCCGAACAGCGCGGGCTTGCCGGGCACGTCGCGGTGGCCGACGACGCGGATCCATTCGCGCTCTTCCAGCGCCTGGATGATGTTGCTGCTGACGGCCACACCGCGGACCTGTTCGATCTCGCCGCGCGTGATCGGCTGGCGGTAGGCGATCAGGGCCAGGGTTTCCAGCGTGGCACGCGTGTACTTGGTCTTGCGCTCGGTCCAGAGGCGCGCGACCCAGCCATGCACATCGGCCTTGACCTGGTAGCGGTAGCCGGAGGCCACTTCGACCAGCTCCACGCCACGGTCGGCGCAGGCCTCGGTCAGGTACTGGAGGGCGGCTTCGACGCTGCCTTCCGGCGCCGGTTCCTCTTCCGGGAACAGGCCATGCAGCTGCGCCAGCGTGAGCGGCTGGGTGGCGGCCATCAGCGCGGCTTCCACGATGCGGTTGATGAGCGATTGATCCATGCGGTCCTGTCGTTCGTGCAGGCAGCGGCGCGGGGCGGCTGCGTCAGGGGGTGTCGTTGGCGGCGTCGGTATCGTCGAACTCGCTGGAGAACTGCAGCGGTTCGTTGGTGTTGTTCAACGCCAGCGACTTTATGTAGATCGGCGCGAGCGGGCCTTCCTGCACGATGTCCAGCAACTGCTCCTTGGCCAGTTCCAACATGGCCAGGAACGTCACCAGCACGCCCAGCTTGCCTTCCTCGACGGTGAACATGCTTTCGAAGCGGTGGAACTTGCCGTCCTCCAGCCGCGTCAGCACGTCGCCCATGCGTTGGCGCACGCTGAGCGCCTCGCGCCGGATGGCGTGGCCGCTGAAGAGCTCGGCGCGCTTGAGCACGTCGTGCAGCGCCAGCAGCATCTCCTTCAGTTCCACCGGCGGCGGCAGCTTCACAGCGGCACGGTCCGGCACGTCGGCACTCACCGGCGTGGTGTCGCGGTCCTGGCGGGGCAGGGCATCCAGGTCCTCGGCGGCTTGCTTGAAGCGCTCGTATTCCTGCAGACGGCGCACCAGCTCGGCGCGCGGATCGCCCTCGTCGCCTTCGTCGGAGACCGGGCGCGGCAACAGCATGCGCGACTTGATCTCGGCCAAGATGGCGGCCATCACCAGGTACTCGGCCGCCAGTTCGAAGCGCAGCTCCTGCATGACATTGATGTAGTCCACGTACTGCCGGGTGATCTCGGCGACGGGGATGTCCAGGATGTCCAGATTCTGCCGGCGGATCAGATACAGCAGCAGGTCCAGCGGGCCTTCGAAGGCATCCAGGATGACTTCCAGCGCATCCGGCGGAATGTACAGATCCTGCGGGATCTGCAGCACCGGCTGCCCGTGCACCACCGCCAGCGGCATTTCCTGCTGCTGCGGATGGGTGGACGGGTTGGTCTGAGTCGCGTCGGACGCGAGTTCTGGGCTCATCAAGAAACAGCCATCGTGCTAATCACAGCCTCGGCATGCGTGCGGCGCGCGGCAGGGGCGGCGCGGTTCCGGCAATGCGCTAACAACATCATGCGTCGCAGGGCGAACGCTTCCCTTACAGCAACCAGCAATGCACACCGCGGGGGCCGCGGAGGCAGACAGCGAGAGGTCGTCGGGCGCGGGCGGGTGGGGGCAGCGAATCGAACATCCCGGTGTCCCCGTGGAGGGGTGGGCGGACCGTGGTGGCCGGTGCCTCCCCTGGACGGGCCGCTGCTTCCGGCCGTGCAATGGAAGACAGGGTAAGCGCTGGCCGGGACCGTGTCCAGCGCCGTGCGGCGGAGCGGCACGTACAATTCAGGCTTCGACTCCGGAGTGAACACCATGTGGTATGCCATTGAAGGCCATGACGCGGCCGACGTCCTGCCGAAGCGCCTGGAGGCCCGGCCGGCCCACCTGGCCCGCCTGACCGCCCTGCGCGACGAGGGTCGCCTGCTGCTGGCCGGCCCCTGTCCGGCGATCGATGCCGAGGACCCGGGTCCGGCCGGTTTCAGCGGCAGCATCGTGATCGCCGAGTTCGACTCCCTTGAGGACGCTCGGGCCTGGGCCGATGCCGACCCCTACGTGGACGCGGGCGTCTACGCCCGGGTCGACGTGCGCCCGTTCCGCAAGGTCCTGCCGTGACTCGGATCGATCGCATCCGCGCCGCGCTGCAGGCCGCCCTGCAGCCGACCGCGCTGGAGGTAGTGGACGACAGCCACAGGCACGCCGGGCACGAGGGTGCCCGCGACGGGAGGGGCCATTTCACCGTGAGGGTCGTCAGTCCGGCGTTTGCCGGCAAGGCGCCGCTGGCCCGCCACCGTGCGGTCTACGCCGCCCTGGGCGAGATGATGCAGACCGACATCCATGCGCTGGCCATCGAGGCCCGGACGCCGGACGAAGTGGGCTGAACCCCGTCGCGTTTTCCGGCACTGCGGCATGCAGTGCGCTATGAAAACGTTTACATTCGCCCCCTTTCGTATCGCCGGGAGGGCGCCATGACCCGTAACCACCATCCCTTCGCACCCCATCCCCTACGGGTGGGCCTGTTCGCTGCCCTGCTGGCCGCTCCCGTCGCGGCCAAGCCGCCGGTCTACGCCACCCCGGCCGAAACCGCCTTCGTCGACGCCCTGCTGGCGAAGATGACGGTGGAGGAGAAGCTCGGTCAGCTGAACCAGCCACCGGGCGTCGGCAACAACACCGGCCCGGCCGCGATGGCCGGCAACGAGGACCAGATCCGCCGGGGCGAGATCGGCTCCTACCTGGGCACCCAGGGCGCCGCACTGACCTGCCGGTTGCAGAAGATCGCCGTCGAAGAATCGCGCCTGGGGATCCCGCTGCTGTTCGGCTACGACGTGATCCATGGCCACCGGACGGTCTTCCCGGTACCGCTGGGCGAATCGTCCAGCTTCGATCCTGACGAGGTCCAGCACGCCGCACGCGTCGCCGCGATCGAGGCGGCGGCCCACGGCATCCATTGGACCTACGCGCCGATGGTCGATATCGCACGTGACCCGCGCTGGGGCCGCATCGTGGAAGGCGCGGGCGAAGATCCTTATCTGGGTTCGGTGCTCGCCGCGGCGCGTGTGCGCGGCTTCCAGGGCGACGACCTGCGCAAGCCGGATGCGGTGTTGGCCACGGCAAAGCACTTCGTCGCCTACGGCGCAGCCGAAGCCGGGCGCGACTACAACGTGGCCGATATCTCCGAGCGCACACTGCACGAGGTCTACCTGCCGCCGTTCAAGGCGGCCGTCGATGCGGGCGCGCAGTCGATCATGGCTTCGTTCAACGAGATCGCGGGCGTGCCGATGCATGCGCACCGGCCGCTGATCCAGGACTTGCTGCGCAAGGAGTGGGGCTGGGACGGTTTGCTGGTCAGCGACTACACCGGCGTAATGGAACTCATGCCGCATGGCGTGGCCGCCAATCCGGAACAAGCCGGCGCGCTCGGCCTGCGCGCCGGCGTCGATGTCGACATGGTCAGCCAAATCTACGTCAAGGACCTGCCAGCTGCCGTCAAGGCGGGCCGCGTGCCGATGGCGGAAGTGGATGCTTCGGTGCGCCGTGTGCTCAATGCGAAGTACCGGCTCGGCCTTTTCGACGACCCCTATCGTTCCTGCACCGCTGATGGCGCACGCGAGCGCGCGCTGACACTGACGCCGGAACACCGCGCCGCCGCGCGCCGCATGGCGCAGAAGTCGATGGTGCTGCTGGAGAACGAAGGCAACGTGTTGCCGTTGTCCAAGTCCGTGCGCACGCTGGCCGTGATCGGGCCACTGGCGGACCATCGTCGCGCGATGCTGGGCAACTGGGCGGTCGCGGGGCGCGAGGAAGATGCGATCACGCCGCTGGAAGGCCTGAAGGCCGCGCTCGGCGACAAGACGCGGATCGTCGTGGCCAAGGGCGCCGACATCGACAGCCAGGACACCCGCGGATTCGCCGATGCCGTCGCCGCAGCGAAACAGGCCGACGCCGTGGTGATGTTCCTCGGCGAACACCCGGACATGAGTGCGGAGGCGAACAATCGCACCACGCTCGACCTGCCGGGTGTGCAGGAACAACTGGCGCTTGCCGTCGCCGCCACCGGCAAACCGGTCGCCCTGGTGCTGCTCAATGGGCGACCGCTGTCGATCGGCGGCCTGAAAGGCAAGGTGCCCGCGATCCTCGAAGCTTGGTTCCCCGGCGTGGAAGGGGGTCCCGCCATCGCGGACGTGCTGTTCGGCGACGTGAATCCTTCGGCCAAGTTGCCGGTGACGTTCCCGCACAACGTCGGCCAGGTGCCGATCTATTACGCACACAAGAACACCGGACGTCCTCCGCGCGAGGAAGAGAAGTACACCAGCAAGTACCTCGACGTGCCGTGGACGCCGCTCTACGCCTTTGGCTACGGCCTCAGCTACACGACGTTCCGCTACGACGCGCCGATCGTGTCGAAGAAAACGCTGGCGCCGTCGGCGCTGCAGCAGCAGGTCAGCGTGCGGGTCACCAACACCGGCAAGCGGGCAGGCGAGGAGGTCGTGCAGCTGTACCTGCGCGACGACGTCGCCAGCGTCACCCGTCCAGTGAAGCAGCTCCGTGGCTTCCAGCGTGTCGCGTTGAAGCCGGGTGAATCCAAGGTCGTCACCTTCGCGCTCGGTTTCGACGATCTGTCGATGCTCGACGACCGCATGCAGCGCGTCGTGGAGCCGGGCACGTTTACTGTCTTCGTCGGCGGCAGCTCGGAAGCGACGCGCGAGGCGAAGTTCGAAGTGGCGGTCAAGTAAATGTAAGGCGATGCAGCATGCGTGAATATGCTGCATCGCAAAATATCTGCGAATACCTGACGGCTCACGCAAGTGCATGAATTTCAGGTGTTTTCTGTATCGAATAACGCGGGCTTTACACGTTTCCGTGAAAACGGTTACAGTCCGCGCCACTTGCAGCAGTCATCACCGCGGAGGGGCGGGGAATGGCGCGAACCTCGGTCACCATCAAGGATGTCGCACGTGAGGCACGGGTATCCGTGGCTACCGTTTCGCGTGCCTTGAACGGTCACGAGAACGTCGCCGAAGCCGTGCGCCAGCAGGTCCTGGCCACCGCTGACCGCCTCCGTTACCAGCCGCACGCCGCCGCCCGCAGCCTCAGCAGCCGCCGTACGCAGACCATCGGCGTGGTGCTGCCCGATCTCTACGGCGAATTCTTTTCGGAATTGATCCGCGGCATCGACCAGGTGGCCCGGGCCCGCCGCCAACATCTGTTGGTGTCCAGCTACCACGGCCACCCGGAAGAGCAGGGCGAAGCCCTGCGTGCCATGCGCGGCCGCGTGGACGGCCTGCTGGTGCTATCCCCCTATACGGACCAGCCCGGTTTCCTGGTGGACAACCTACCGTCTGCATTGCCGGTTGTGTTGATCAATACCGACGTGCAGGAAGCGGCATATCCCGCATTGACGATCGACAACTACAGCGCGGCTGTGGCGATGGTCGAACATCTGGCCCAGGCCGGCCACCAGCGCATCGCCTTCATTGGCGGACCGGAAGGCAACTTCGACGCACGCGAGCGCCTGCGTGGCTATCGCGATGCGCTAGCGCGTGTCGTTCCCGGCGCCTCGCCGCAGGAATTCAAAGGCGATTTCAGCGAATCCGCCGGTTACGAAGCCGGCAAGCGCATCGCCCAGATGAAGGAGCGGCCGCAGGCGGTGTTCGCGGCCAACGACATGACGGCGCTCGGTTGTTTGTACGCCTTCAACGAAGCTGGCCTACGCGTTCCGCACGACGTCGCGCTCGCGGGCTTCGACGACATTCCGCTGGCGCGCTTTGTTCACCCGACCTTGACCACGATGCGGGTCAGTATTGCCGAGTTGGGTGGACAGGCGATGAGCCGGTTGCTGGACACGATCGATTCCGATGGCGAGCGCGTGGCGCCGTCGGCGACGCTGGTTCCCGAACTGATCGTGCGGGAATCGAGCATCGGAGCGGTGCCCCAAGCGAAGAAGTAGCGAGAAAGAGGCACCCGCTTTTTTTTGGGCGGGCTTGTAACCGATTACAGGCGGCCATCAAGCCGGCCAGCAATGAAACAACTTTTTGGAGGGAGAGAGCCAATGAAGTATCGCAACCGTTCCACAACCCAACCCAAGCGCAAGCTGCTGACCTGTGCATTGGCCAGCGTGCTGGTCATCGCCAGTGGTCATGCCATCGCGCAGTCCTCGAACGCCACGCTGCGTGGCAAGGCCGAAGCGGGTGCGCAGGTCACCGCCGTCAACACCGCCACCGGTACCAAGCGCCAGGTCACGGCGACCGCCGATGGCAGCTATGCGCTGGTCGGCCTGGCGCCGGGTACTTACAAAGTGACGTCGGGCGGCACAGAACGTACGGTGACCCTGCAGGTCGCGACGTCGGTCAATCTGGATCTCGCGGGCGCAGCGCCGGCGACTCCGGCGGGTGACGCGACCACGCTGGATACCGTGCGCGTCACCGCACCGCCGCTGCAGGAAGTGAAGACTTCCGAGGTAGGCACCAACGTGTCGCTCAAGCAGATCAACACCGTCCCGCAGCTGACGCGCAACTTCCTCGAGTTCGCCGACACCGTGCCGGGCATGCAGTTCACCACCGATGGCTCGGGTCATAGCGACATCCGCGGCGGTGCGCAGACCACGAGCGCAGTGAACGTCTACATCGACGGCGTTGGCCAGAAGAGCTATCTGTTCGGCGGTGTTTCCGGACAGCAGCAGAGTGCGGGCAATCCGTTCCCGCAGCTGGCGATCGGCGAGTACAAGGTCATCACGTCGAACTACAAGGCGGAGTTCGATCAGGTGGGTTCTGCCGCCATCGTCGCCTCGACGAAGTCCGGCACCAATGAGTTCCACGGTGAAGTGTTCGGGCGCACCACGAACAGCAGCATGCGTACCGAGACCGCAGCCGAACGCGCGCCCGGTCGCGATAAGCAGAAGACTCACCAGGATGAGTACGGCTTCGCCTTGGGCGGCCCCATCATTCAGGACAAGATGCACTTCTTCTTCAGCTACGAAGGGAAGGGTTTCGAGATCAGCGCCGATCCCGTGGTTCCCGGCACCAACGTCGGCATCGGTGCCTATTTGCCGACGGACGTGCAAGGCAAGCTCGGCCCGGTGACCCGGCCGTTCAAGGAAGACCTGTACTTCGGAAAGCTCAGCTGGGATATCGGTGAGAACGACCGCGTTGAGTTCTCAGCGAAGATTCGCGAAGAAGACAGCCGCGACAGCGTCGGTGGTATCACCACCGCGGACGCCGCCAAGAACAACGACAATTCGGAAGAGCGTTACGACCTGAGCTGGGAGCACTACGGTGAAACCTACCTCAACGAGTTCCGCTTGACCTATGAAGATGCGTTCTTCAATCCGACAGCCTATTCGCTCGGCAATCAGAGCGTCTACACCCTGGGCCAGGACCAGAACCGCGTCATTCTTTTCGACGATGCGACGAGCGGTCTGGCGATCCAGCTGAAGGGCCAGAAGGGTCCGGCCATCCAGAACGACATCACCTTCAACAGCTTCGAGTGGCAAGGTGACCACGTCATCAAGGCCGGCATCAAGTACAAGGAAGTCGAGCTGACGCAGAGCGAGAACTCGACAGCGAATCCCTCTTTCTACTATGCGGTGAACGACGGTACGCAAGCGGGTCTGCCGCTGGGAACGTCCGCCATTCCCTATCAGGTGCGTTTCAACCTGCCGTTCGCGGGCGCGACGCCGTCCGTGACGACGACGAGCAAGCAGTTGGGCCTCTACATCCAGGACGACTGGAACGTTACCGACAGGCTGCAACTGAACATCGGTCTGCGCTGGGATTACGAGGAAATCCCGTCCTACCTCGACAACGTAACGCCGGCGGAAGTGGTGGCTGCGCTGACCGGCCCGGGTACCGACCCCACGATCAGTGCGACCTATGCCGAGCAGCTCGCTCGCGGCGGCGTCGATATCAACGATTACATCAGCAACGGCAACAGCCGCAAGGCCGACAAGGACAACTTCGCTCCTCGCCTCGGTTTCTCCTACGACCTGGGCGGCGACGAAAGGCACGTCATTTTCGGCGGCATCGGCCGTAGCTTCGACCGCAATCTCTACGACTACATGGGCCTCGAGCAGGTCAAGTCCGCGCTCTCCGGCTATACCGTCCGCTTCTCGGATACGACAGGCTGTACGCCGACGCCAGGCAGTTGCGTGGCGTGGAGCCCGAACTACCTGACCGGCACCGATGCGCTCGCGGGATTGGTCACTTCGAACGTCCGCAATGGCGAGATCGATCTGTTGAACAACGATCTCGAGACGCCGTACTCGGATCAGTTCTCCATCGGTATGCGTAACAGCATCGGCGAATGGAATACCTCCGCTACGCTGGCCTATATCCACAGCAAGGAAGGTTTCGTCTTCACGCTGGGCAACCGGTATCCCAACGGTGATTTCTTCCAGAACGGCAGCCAGCCGTGGGGTCACACGCCGCCGGGCTTCGGTGCGTTGATCATCGGCAACAACGGCATCGAGACGAAGACGACCCAGCTGCTGCTGTCCGCGGAGAAGCCCTATACCAAGGAGAGCGGTTGGGGCTTCACGGCCGCTTACACGTTCTCGCATGCGAAGGGCAACCGAGGCGGCGACGAGCATTACGCGTTCGATGCCGCGACGATCGAAGACTATCCGTTCATCGACCTCAAGGCCGTTCCGGAACATCGTCTGGTCATGACCGGTATCTACGATCTGCCTTGGAACATCACTGCCTCTGCCAAGGTGACGCTGTCTTCGGCGCCGCCGCTGAACGAGATCGTCGGGTTCTACAACTACGGTGCACCTAACACCGTGGTGCCGCGCCCGGTGGCGCTGGACGCGCCGCAGACCTTCGGTGTCAAGCAGCTCGACCTGTCGCTGTCCAAGGACATGTTCGTGACCGAGAACGTGACCGTACAGGTGCGGGCCGATCTGATGAACGCGCTGGATAACGACAACCTGAGCGGCTACAACATCAACTGGGGCGGCAACAACGTCTATAACCCGGTGGTGACGCAGCAGCTTTACGGTTCGCAGTTCACCCAGCCGCGTGCGTTGTTCCTGAGCGCTCGCGTCATCTGGTAACCGCACGTCCGTAGGCGACAAAGGACAAGACCCGCGCAGGCGGGTCTTGTCTTACACAGGATCAGATGCGTGGATTGGTGCGGGGCACTTGATTCAAGCCGTGACCGACCATGGGTGAAAGGCGCAACTAATGAGCGAACACGCGATCAAGACGGTCGTCATCGTCGGCGGCGGTACGGCGGGGTGGATGACCGCGGCGGCGCTGTCGAAGGTGTTGGGCGAAAGCTGCGACATCCGCCTGGTCGAGTCTGAAGCGATCGGCACCGTCGGCGTGGGCGAAGGAACGATTCCGCATATCCGACTGTTCAACAGTTTGCTCCAGATCGACGAAGCGGATTTCGTCCGCAAGACCCAGGGGACGTTCAAGCTCGGCGTTCAATTCAACAACTGGGGACGCATCGGCGAGACCTATGTCCACGGCTTCGGCAATGGCATCGGGCAGAGTGTGGGACTCCTGCCATTCCATCAGTTCTGGATCAAGGCGGCGCGCGCCGGCAAGGCCGAGGGTATCGGCAGCTACGTCCTGAGTTCACAGGCGGCTCCGCAAGGGAAGTTCATGGTGTCGGCCAATGACGTGCCGCAGACGTCGCCGCTGGCGAATATTGCGTACGCCTATCATTTTGACGCTGGTCTGTACGCGCGTTACCTGCGCTCTTATTCCGAATCGCGTGGGGTGAAACGGATCGAGGGTATCGTTACGCGCGTTGCCTTGGATGCGGAGTCCGGTCACGTCGATGCGATAGAACTGGACAGCGGCGAGACCATTCGTGGCGACCTGTTCGTGGACTGCTCTGGTTTCCGCGGTCTGCTCATCGAGGAGGCGCTTGGGACAGGTTACGTGTCCTTCAAGCATTGGCTGCCATGCGACCGCGCGCTGGCGGTGCCTTGCGAGAATGTCGGCCCTCCTACGCCTTACACGCGCGCGACCGCACGCGAGGCGGGCTGGCAATGGCGGATCCCTTTGCAGCATCGCACCGGCAATGGATATGTGTACTCCAGTGCGCACATAAGCGACGACGAGGCGGCCGCGACACTGTTGAAGAACCTGGACGGACGGGCGTTGGACGATCCGCGCCCGTTGCGCTTCGTCACGGGCAGGCGCAAAAGGTTCTGGAACAAGAACGTGGTCGCGATCGGATTGTCCAGTGGCTTCGTCGAGCCCCTGGAAGCGACCAGTATCTACTCGATCCAGTCGGGCATCATGCGGTTGCTCAGCCTGTTCCCGCGTGACGGCTTCAATCCGACACTGATTGATCGTTACAACGCGCAGATGGTGTTCGACTTCGAGCGCATCCGCGATTTCCTGATCCTGCACTATCACGCGACGCAGCGTGACGATACTGCGTTCTGGCGGCAATGCCGAGATATGCCGATCCCGCAGGAACTGGATGATGTCATTGCCCTGTTCCGCGACAGCGGCAGGTTCTACCGCAACGGCGAGGAAATGTTCGCCGAGATGAGCTGGGTGCAGGTGATGCTGGGGCAGGGGATCGTGCCGCAAAGCTATCACCCGCTCGTGGATCAGCTTTCGGATGAGGACCTGAGTGGTTTTGTGTCTGGCGTAGGTCGCGTAGTGGCCAACTGTGTCGACGCCATGCCCAGCCATCAAGCCTTCATCGACCGCTACTGCAAGGCGGCTCTGATGTGAACGCGCGCGGCGTTCCTCGCCGCGCTGAACATGAACCAGAGGGTTGAATATGGCTTCCCACCTATTTCGACCTCCAATGTAAACGATTACATTTCAAGACGATGACCAGTCCAGCCATTCGAGTCCCCAGAATTTCCAGCGTTGTCGCCCTGGTCTTGACCATGGCGATCGCCGCTTGCCAGAAAACCCCGGAGCCCGCGTCCAAGCCCGAGGCCAAGCCGGCGGCGCCCGCCGTCGCCGCCAAGCCCGAGCCGCCAGCCAAGCCGGAACTGCCGCCGCTATTCCGCGATATCGAGCGTCGTACGTTCCAGTTCTTCTGGGATACGACCAACGAAGTGAATGGACTGACGCCCGACCGTTATCCGTCGCGTCCCTTCGCCAGCATCGCCTCGGTCGGTTATGCGTTGACGGCGTATCCGATCGGCATCGAGAACGGCTGGGTCAGCCGCACCCAGGCAGTGGACCGCACGCTGACTACGCTGAAGTTCCTGCGCGACGTGCCGCAGGGCGCGCAGAAGGAAGGGCGGGGTGGCTACAAGGGGTTCTACTACCACTTCCTCGACATGGACACCGGCCAGCGCTTCAACAGCTGGGTCGAACTCTCCAGCGTGGACACGTCGTTGCTGATGATGGGCGTGCTATTCGCGCAGTCGTACTACGACCGCGATGACGCGCGCGAGAAAGAGATTCGCGAGATCGCCGATACGATCTACAAGCGCGTGGACTGGACGTTCCTGCAGAACAACAAGCCGCTGATCTCGATGGGCTGGTTCCCCGAAAGCGGCACCATCCCGCACGACTGGAAGGGCTACAACGAAGCCATGATGGTCTACGTGCTGGCGATGGCGTCGCCGACGCATCCGGTGGGCCAGGACGCATGGGAAGTCTGGACGCGCAGCTATGGCGAGTTGTGGGGTGTGTTCCAGGGACAGGAGTACCTGACCTTCGCGCCGCACTTCGGCCACCAGTACAGCCATGTCTGGATCGACTTCCGCGGCATCCAGGATGCCTACATGCGCGAACGCGGTATGGACTACTTCGAGAACAGCCGTCGCGCGACCTACGCCCAGCGTGCCTACGCCACCGAGAATCCGATGAAGTGGAAGGACTACGGCGAAAATGTCTGGGGCCTGACCGCCTCGGATGGTCCGCAGCAGACCTTGCAGGAATACCGCGGCGAACAGCGCCAGTTCCGCCACTACTCTGCGCGTGGCGCCGGCTTCCGCGAGAACTTCGACGACGGCACCATCGCGCCTACGGCGGCGATCGCCTCGCTGCCGTTCGCGCCCGAGATCGTGATTCCCGCCACTGAAGAGATGCATCGCCGCTACGGCGACTATCTCTACTCGAGCTACGGCTTCCTCGATTCGTTCAACCCGAGCTTCGACTACGACATCCCGCTGAAGACCGGTCGCATCGTGCCGGGCAAGGGCTGGGTGGCCAGCGACTACATCGGCATCGACCAGGGCCCGATCCTCGCGATGATCACGAATTACCGCAGCGAGTTCGTCTGGAACGTGATGAAGAAGAACCCGTACATCCGGGACGGTTTGAAGAAGGCCGGCTTCGAAGGCGGATGGCTGGATGCGAAGACCGAGCAGGCAGCGCAGACCGCGCCGACGGCGCCCACCGCGCCGCCGGATCTCGATGCGGCCGCCGCACGTGCGTTGGGCACCGCGGAATCGCGCGCGAACCAGGCCGCACAGCCCGAGGCGGCGCGTCCGCAGCAGCCAGAGTAAGCTGCACGCATGGTCGAGCGCGTGCCAGCGTCGTTCTCTCCAGCACGCATCAGGGCCGCCTTCGTTGGAAGGCGGGCCTTGATGCGCTGCTGTTCCCTGCTCGCGATCGTCGGCCTTGTCCTGACGTTGGCAGGCTGCACGCGCACGGAAGACACGCGCACCACGGTGCGCTTCTGGGTGATGGGTTACGAAGGCGAAGTGGTGGCGAAACTGCTGCCCGAGTTCGAGCGCCAGCACCCCGACATCCATGTCGACCTGCAGATCGTGCCGTGGCTGTCGGCGCACGAAAAATTGCTGACCGCCTTCGCGGGCGACTCGCTGCCCGACGTGTGCCCGATCGGCAACACATGGATCCCGGAGTTCGCCGCACTCGGTGCGCTGGATCCGCTGGACGACCAGATCGCCGCCACGCCCGGCTTCGATCAGGCGGATTTCTTCCCCGGTGTCTGGGACACCGGCGTGATCGACGGGCGCGCATACGCGGTGCCGTGGTATGTCGAGACCCGCCTGCCGTTCTACCGTCGCGACATACTCGCGAAAGCCGGGGTGAAGACGCTGCCCACCAGCTGGGCCGAGTGGCGTATCGCCTTGCGCAAGGTCAAGCAGGTGGCGGGCGAGGGCAACTACTCGATCCTGCTGCCGCTCAACGAATTCGAACCGCTGCTGAGCTTGGCCATCCAGCAGCCCGAGCCGCTGCTGCGCGACGGTGGCCGGTACGGCAATTTCCGCAGTGAAGGTTTCCGCCAGTCGCTCGGCTTCTACAAGGAGATGTTCGATCAGCAGTGGGCGCCGGTGGTGACCAACAACCAGATCTCGAACGTGTGGGACGAATTCGGCAAGGGCTTCTATTCGTTCTACATCTCCGGTCCCTGGAACATCGCCAAGTTCAAGGAGCGCCTGCCCGCCGCGCAGCAGGACGACTGGATGACCATGCCATTGCCCGGCCCGAACGGCCCTGGCGCCTCGCTCGCCAACGGCACCAGCTTCGTGGTGTTCAAGAACTCGCCGAACAAGGCCGCAGCCTGGAAGCTCATCGCCTGGCTGTCGTCGCCGCAGGTGCAGACCGAATTCCATGCGCTGACGGGCGATCTGCCGCCGCGCCGCTCTCCGTGGCTGACCCCGGCGCTGGCCGATGATCCCTACGCCAAGGCCTATCGCGAGCAGCTGGAACGCGCCGTGTCGACGCCCAAGGTGCCCGAGTGGGAGCGGATCGCCACGGAAATGCGGCTGGTCGGCGAGCAGGTGGCCAACGGGCGCCTGACGGTGGACCAGGCGGTCGAGGAACTGGATCGTCGCGCTGACCGCATCCTCGAGAAGCGTCGCTGGATGCTGGACCACGCCGACAAGGCAGGGGCCGCGCCATGAGGTCGACCCACGCGCTCGCAGGCTGGTTGTTCGCCGCGCCGGCATTGACCGTCATCGTCGTGTTCTTCGGCCTGCCGGTGCTGGCCGCATTCGTGCTGAGCCTGACCGACTTCGACATCTATGCGCTGGCCGACATCGGCAACCTGCGCTTCGTCGGCTTGGACAACTACGTCGGCCTGCTGCAGAACCCGTTGTTCTGGAAATCGCTGGGCAACACGGTCTACTTCGTCGTCGTCGGCGTTCCGCTGTCGGTCGCGGTGTCGCTCGGTGCAGCGCTGCTGCTGCATTCCAAGCTGGGACGCTTCAAGGGCTTCTTCCGCACCGCGTTCTTCGCGCCGGTGGTCACTACGGTCGTCGCGGTCGCGGTGATCTGGCGCTATCTCTTCCATACCAAGTACGGCCTGGTGAACTGGGGACTGTCGTGGGTGGGCATCGATCCGGTGGACTGGCTGGGCGATCCGACCTGGGCGATGCCGACCATCATCCTGTTCGCCGTGTGGAAGAACTTCGGCTACAACATGATCATCTTCCTCGCCGGCCTGCAGAGCATCCCCGAAGACCTCTACGAAGCCGCGCGCATCGACGGCGCTTCGCGCTGGGCGCAGTTCCGCCACGTGACCCTGCCGCAGTTGGGCCCGGTGCTGCTGCTGGTCGGCATCCTGACCATGGCCGGGTATTTCCAGTTGTTCGCCGAGCCCTACGTGATGACCCAAGGCGGGCCGCTGGAGAGCACCAAGAGCGTGCTCTACCTGATGTACGAAGAAGGCTTCAAGTGGTGGAACCTGGGCAATGCATCGGCGGTGGCGTTCCTGCTCTTCATCCTGATGACGGCCGTCACCAGCGGCCTGCTGTGGTTCGCGCGCAAGCGGGGCGTGGAATGAACCAGCGCCTCGCCTCGATCGTCGTCAACGGCTTGCTGGTCGCGCTGGCCGTCCTCAGCCTGGGTCCGCTGCTGTGGATGCTGTCGGTGTCCTTCATGCAGACCGGCGAAGCGGGGCACTTTCCGCCGCCGCTGTTGCCAGCGGCCCCCACGCTCGACAACTACCGCGACCTGTTCGTGCGCGCCGGGATGGGCCGCTACCTGATCAACAGCTTCATCGTCTCGACCAGCGTGATGCTGCTGTCGCTGCTGTTCAACACGATGGCGGGCTATGCGTTCGCCAAGTTGCGCTTCAAGGGCCGCGACAGCACCTTCCGCGCGCTGCTCGCCGCGCTCGTCATCCCCGCGCAGGTCGCGATGATGCCGTTGTTCCTGCTGCTCAAGCAGATGGGCCTGGTGAACACCTATGCCGGCGCCATCGTGCCCGGCATGGCGGCGATCTTCGGCATCTTCCTCGTGCGCCAGTACGCGCGCTCGATCCCCGACGAACTGCTCGAGGCCGCGCGCATCGACGGCGCCAGCGAGGCGCGCATCTTCTTCCAGATCGTGTTGCCGGGCCTGAAGCCGATCCTGGTGACGCTGGCGATCTTCAGCTTCCTCGGGGCTTGGAATGACTTCATGTGGCCGCTGATCGTCCTAAGCGACGACGCGCTGCAGACCCTTCCCGTGGCGCTGGCGGCGTTGTCGCGCGAGCACGTGATGGACTACGAACTGATGATGGCCGGCTCGGTCGTCACCATCCTGCCGGTGCTGCTGCTGTTCCTCGTGCTGCAGCGCTACTACATCCAGGGCTTGCTGCTGGGCAGCGTGAAGGGCTGAGCCCGTCGCGCTGTCGCCCTCCGACGGAGATCACAACATGGTGTCGACTTTCGCCCGCCTCACGGCCGGATGGACAGCGCTCGCGGCGGTCTGCGCCAGCGCCCACGCAGCTACGCCGGTACGCGTGCTGGATGCGTTCGATGACGCGTCCACGTGGCGCGTGGTCACCTCCAACCAGGTCAGCGGCGTGCTGCGGACCGTGGAGGGGGTCGACGGCAAGGCGATGTGCCTGGATTACGATTTCAACGGTGTGTCGGGCCATGCGGGCATCCAGCGCGACCTGGTGCTCGAGTATCCACAGAACTACCAGTTCGGCTTCCAGCTCCGTGGCGATTCGCCGCGCAACGACCTGCAGTTCAAGGTCATCGATGCCAGTGGGGACAACGTGTGGTGGGTCAACCGGCCGAAGTACGATTTCCCGACCGCATGGACGCCGGTGCGCTACAAGACGCGCCACATCGACAAGGCCTGGGGTCCCGATCCGGACCGCGTGCTGCGCAAGAGCGTCAAGCTCGAATACACCATCTACAACAATGTCGGCGGCAAGGGCTCGGTCTGCTTCGACCAGCTGACGTTCCAGCCGTTGCCTGTCGATGACGGCGCGCCGCTGACCGGCAAGGCGAGCGCGAACGTCGCGTTCCCGGCCGGTGCCGCGTCGCTGGCGGTGGATGGCAAACCCGATACCGCGTGGTCCGCGGACCTGCACGGCAACCAGGACCCGCAGCTGACGCTGGACCTGGGCAAGGTACGCGAGTTCGGCGGCCTGGTACTCGACTGGAAGGCGGGTCAACACGCCTCCGACTACCTCGTGCAGCTGTCCGACGATGGTGCGCGCTGGCGCGACGTACGCACGGTGGTCGACGGCAATGGCGGGCGCGACTACCTCGCGCTGCCGGAGTCCGAAGCGCGCTACGTGCGCATCGTGATCGGCGACGGCCCGGGCAATGCGTTCGCCCTCGCCGGGCTGGAGGTGAAGCCGCTGGCGTTCGCCGCGCATCCGAACGACGTGATCAAGGCGATGGCGGCCGATGCGCCGAAGGGCTGGTTCCCGCGCGGATTCAGCGGCGAACAGCCGTACTGGACCATCGTCGGCCTGGATGGCGGGCGCGAGCAGGGCCTGATCGGCGAAGACGGCGCGATCGAGATCGCGAAGGGCGGCATCAGCGTGGAGCCGTACGTGCAGGTGGACGGCCACTGGGTCGGCTGGTCCGACGTGCAGGCGGCGCAGTCGCTGCAGGACGGCTACCTGCCGATGCCGACGGTTACCTGGACGCATCCGTTGTTCTCGCTGTCCACCACGGCGTTCGCGGCCGGCGCGCCGGGCGATTCTCGCGTGGTCGCGCGCCATCGCCTGACCAACACCGGCACCACGCCGCGCGACTATGCGATCGCCCTCGCCGTGCAGCCGTGGCAGGTCAATCCGCCCAGCCAGTTCCTCAACACCACCGGCGGCTTCAGCCCAATCCAAGCCATCGCGCTGCGGGATGGGGTGGCGAGCGTGAACGGGCGCGACAGTCTGCGCTTCGCTACGCCGGATGCCGTGCTGGCGTCGCACTTCGATGAAGGCATGGTGCGCGAACGTATCGAAGACAGCGACGCATCGAAGGCGACCACCGCATCGGTCGACGGCGACGCGACGGGCCTGGCCTCCGGCGCGGTGCTTTACCGCTTCACGCTGGCGCCGGGCGAAAGCCGGGAGATCGACTGGGTCGCGCCGCTGGAAGGCGCGTTGCCGACACGCATCGATGCGGCGCGCGACCAGCAGGCGATGGCGGGCATCTGGCGAAAGAAGCTCGACGAAATGAAACTGCAGGTGCCGGCCGAAGGCCAGCCGGTCGCCGATACGCTGCGCACCGCGCTCGCGCACATGCTGATCTCTCGGATCGGGCCGCGCCTGCAGCCGGGCACGCGCTCGTACTCGCGCAGCTGGATCCGCGATGGCGCCATGATTTCCGAAGGCCTGCTGCGCCTGGGTCGTCCGGAAGTGGTGAAGGAGTACGTGGAGTGGTACGCGCCGTACCAGTTCAAGAACGGCAAGGTGCCGTGCTGCGTCGACGATCGCGGCAGCGATCCGGTGCCGGAGAACGACAGCCACGGCGAACTGATCTTCAACATCGCCGAGTACTACCGCTATACGGGCGACAAGGCGTTCCTGAAGGCGATGTGGCCGCACGTGCAGGGTGCGTTCGCCTACATGGAAGAACTGCGTCTCAGCGAGCGCACCGAGGCCAACCGCGCGGTCAACGCGGCGTTCTACGGAATGATGCCGGCGTCGATCAGTCACGAAGGCTACTCGGCCAAGCCGATGCATTCGTACTGGGACAACTTCTGGGCGCTGCGCGGCTACAAGGATGCCGTCGAAGTGGCCGAAGCGCTGGGCGAGGCGGGCGAAGCCAAGCGCATGGCCGCATCGCGCGACCAGTTCCGCGACGACCTCTACGCCTCGCTGCGTGCGGCCACCGAGCGCAACAAGATCGACTACCTGCCCGGGGCGGCCGAGATCGGCGACTTCGATCCGACCTCGACCACCATCGCGCTGGCACCGGGCGGTGAGCAGGGCAAGCTGCCGGCCGACCTGCTGGATAACACCTTCCAGCGCTACTGGCGCGAATTCGTGCAGCGCCGCGATGGCCAGCGCGAGTGGAAGGACTACACGCCGTACGAGTGGCGCAACGTGGCCGCGTTCGTGCGGCTGGGCTGGCGTGAACGGGCGTGGGAGGTGCTGGACTTCTTCTTCGACGATCGCGTGCCGCAGGCCTGGAACCAGTGGGCGGAAGTGGTGTCGCGCACGCCGCGCAAGCCGTTCTTCGTCGGCGATCTTCCGCATGCGTGGGTCGCGTCGGATTTCGTGCGCTCGGCGCTGGACATGTTCGCCTACACCCGCGAAGCCGACGACAGCCTCGTGTTGGCAGCGGGCGTGCCGGCGGCGTGGCTGGACGGCGAGGGCATCGCCATCGACGGGCTGCGCACGCCGAACGGCGTGCTCGGCTACCGGCTGCGAAAGACGGACGGGCAGCTCCAGCTCGACGTGAAGGCGGGCATGAAGCTGCCGGCCGGTGGGCTGGTGCTGCCGTGGCCGTACGCGAGCGAGCCGGGCGAAACCCGTATCAACGGCAAGCCGGCGCAGTGGAAGGACGGCGAGCTGCGCATCACCACGCTGCCCGCGAAGGTCAGCATCCGCGCGCGTTGAGCGCGCGGCGGATGGGGATAGAGTAGGCGCGGCTCCTGCTTGCGCCTCTCGCCATGACCGCCGATGACGCCCGAATGCCGCTCTGGCCGCTGCCGCTGCTGATCGCGCTGCTGTTCCTGGTCGCGGCGCATGCGGCCTACCTGCTGTCGATCCAGGCCGGGCATGTGCCGGCCTGCGTGCCGTATCTCGAGGGCTGCGTGTCGATCAGCCGCGCCGCCCGCCATGGCGACGGCAACCACATGTTCCGCCTGCTGGTGATCCCGTGCGCCGTGCTGCACGCGCTGGTCTGGTGGCTGGCCCGCCACTGGCTGCGCGGAGGCCGGCTGATGCTCGTGCTGGGCGTGATGTCGGCGATTGCGCTGGCGGTCTACGCCACTTTTCTCGGCACCGAAGGCGAGGCCTACCGCTTCCTGCGCCGCTACGGCATGGTGGTGTACTTCGGCTTCGGCTATCTCGCGCAACTGGCGCTGATGCGTCGCGCGTCGCGCATGCAGGCACTGCCAGCGAGCGTCATCGCGTGGATGTCGTGGATCGCCGCCGCGATGCTGGGGCTGGGCATCGCGAATGTCGTGGCGGGGCTGGCCGTCGCGGATCCCCTTGCGAAAGACCGCTGGGAAAACATCTTCGAGTGGTGGCTCGGCCTGCTGATGGTCGGCTGGTATGGCGTGTTGGCCTTCAGCTGGCGGCGACAGCGTGTCGCTGTGACGCTGTCGGCAAATACATAGCGTAATCCTTCGCCGAAAGGATGATGGGTCGCTAAGTGTTATCGATCCATAAGATGTGGCCAAAGCCGACGCGACGAATACCCTCCGAGAATTCCCAGCGGAAGCCGGGAACGAACGTGGCGACATCCTGCTTGGGGACCACGAAAACACAGGTCGCCTCACATGTTTCGCTTGGTGCTAGCCAGTCGATGTCGATGAAATCGATCTGCCCAAAGACGTAATAATCTCTGCCGGGTAGACGATGATTTGGACGTATACCGGAGCCAAATCCAGGTCGACCGAACATCGCGCTTTGATCGAGTGAAATTTCAGCGCGAAACGTCAGTGTCTCGTATGCGTTCTCTTCCATCTCGACGGCTAACACTTTGGCTGCCTCAGTCGCGCACACCTTTGACGATGGCGGCGGCCTTGGCCGAGCTGGCGGTGACCTTGTCCCACTCGCCGTTGTCGAGCCAGCCCTTCGGCACCATCCACGAACCGCCGATGCAGACGACGTTCGGCTGCGACAGGTAATCGGCCGCGGTGTCCTCGGTGATGCCGCCGGTGGGGCAGATCTTCAGCTCCGACAGCGGACCGGCCAGCCCCTTCAGCATCGCCAAGCCGCCGACAGCGGTGGCGGGGAACAGCTTGCAGACGCGGAAGCCACGGCCCATCAGCGACAGCAGTTCGGTCGGCGTCGCGGCGCCTGGCACCACCGGGATGTCGGCAGCGGCGAGCGCATCGGCGAGTGCCGGCGGGGTACCAGGCGTCACGAGGAAGTCCGCGCCCGCATCGATGGATTGCGTGATCTGTTCGGTCCTCAGCACGGTGCCCGCGCCGATCACGATGTCCGGCAGTTCCTTCTTCAGCATCGCCAGCGCCTCCATCGCCACCGGCGTGCGCAGCGTCAGCTCGATTGCCGGCAGCCCGCCTTTCAACAGGGCTTCGGAGACGCGACGCGCCTCGTCCAGCGTGTGCACGGTGACGACCGGCAGGATGCCGGCGGCGCGGAGGAGGGATTCGGCTTTCTGCTGGCGGGCTTCGATAGTCATGCGGAGAGAGTCGGGAAGAAGGAGGGCTCAGGCGTCTTTGGCTTCGTGCGGTGCGTCGGCGGCATGCGCAGCATCGCCCAGCTCGTACTCCGCATCGTATTCCCACGTGCCGTCATGGAAGGGCAGGCCGCAGGATACCGACATGCCGCCGCGGTCCGCCGGCGTCACCACGTCGCGATTGATCGCGAACAGGTTGCGGCCCAGGTCGAGCGCGGCCGGCGAGGTGTTGGGCGCGATCTCGCGCGATGCCCATTCGGTGGCGTCGACGAGCGCTTCGAGCGTGCCGGCTTCGGCATCGAGGCGGAGGATGTCGCCTTCGCGCAGCTTCGCGAGCGGGCCGCCGCGGGCGGCTTCCGGCGTCAGGTGGATGGCGGCGGGAATCTTGCCCGACGCGCCTGAGAGGCGACCATCGGTGACCAGCGCGACGCGGCGGCCCTGGTTCTGCAGCAGGCCCAGCAGCGGCGCCAGCGAATGCAGTTCCGGCATGCCGTTCGCGCGCGGGCCCTGGTATCGGACGACGGCGACGAAATCCTGCGGCAGCGCGCCCGCAGCATGCAGCTTGTTGAGCGCGCGAGGGTCGTCGACGACGACGGCCGGCGCTTCGATGAAGCGGTACTCCGGCTTCACGGCCGAGGTCTTGATCAGCGAGCGGCCGAGGTTGCCGCGCAGCAGGCGCAGGCCGCCCTGCGCTTCGAACGCGCGCGCGACCGGGCGCACCACGTCCTCGTCGGCGCTCTGCGCGATGCCGGGTGCATAGGCGAGGCCGCCGTCCTGCAAACGCGGCTCGTCGCAGAACGCGCGCATGCCGCCGGGCACGATCGTCGGCAGGTCGTGCATCAGGCCCGCGTCGAGCAGTTCGCGGAAGACGAACTGGGTGCCGCCGGCCGCGGCGAAACGGTTCACGTCGGCTTCGCCGTTGGGATAGACGCGCGCCAGCAGCGGCACGGTCTGTGCGATCAGGTCCATGTCGTCCCACGTCAGCACCACGCCGGCCGAACGCGCGACCGCGATCCAGTGGATCGTGTGGTTGGTGGAACCGCCGGTCGCCATCAGCGCCGCCATCGCGTTGACGATGGCGCGCTCGTCGATCAGTCGCCCGATCGGCCGGTAGTCGTCGCCCAGCGCGGTGATGCGCAGCGCGCGCTCGGCGGCGGAGCGGGTCAGCACGTCGCGCAGCGGCTGGTCGGGATTGACGAACGACGTGCCCGGCAATTGCAGGCCCATCGCTTCCAGCAGCACCTGGTTGGAATTCGCGGTGCCGTAGAACGTGCAGGTGCCGGCGGCGTGGTAGCTCGCGGCCTCCGCTTCGAGCAGTTCTTCGCGCGTGGCCTGGCCAGCGGCGTAGCGCTCGCGCACGGCGGCCTTTTCCTTGTTGGGAATGCCGGGCGTCATCGGGCCGGCCGGTACGAACACCGCGGGCAGATGGCCGAACGCCAGCGCGCCGATCAGCAGGCCGGGCACGATCTTGTCGCACACGCCGAGGTAGAGCGCGGCGTCGAACATGTCGTGGCTCAGCGAGATCGCCGTGGCCTGCGCGATGACGTCGCGCGAGAACAGCGACAGTTCCATCCCGGGACGGCCCTGGGTCACACCGTCGCACATGGCCGGCACGCCGCCGGCAACCTGCGCGGTGGCGCCGAGGTCGCGCGCGACTTGACGGATGATCTCGGGGTAATGCTCGAACGGCTGGTGCGCCGACAGCATGTCGTTGTAGGCGTTGATGATGCCGAGGTTGGGCGTGGCATCGGCGCGCAGGCGGCCCTTGTCGGTCGGTCCGCAGGCAGCGAACGCGTGCGCCAGGTTGCCGCAGCTCAGTCGCTCGCGCTGCGGACCTCCGTGGTGCGCGGCGTCGATGCCTTCAAGATAGACGCGGCGCAACGGGGCGCTGCGTTGGCGGATGCGTTCGGTGACTTCCTGGATGCGGGGGTGCAGGCTCATGGGCGTAGGGCTAGGCTGCAGATGTGGGAATTCTGCATGTCGTGGCGGAAAAGGTCGTGAGAAGCGCGCCGCACCCGGGGCTCCACGTGCGGAGCGGCAGGACGGAGGAAGACGGCGACGGCATGCTGCTTTCTACCGCCTTTGACGCAGGCGCGAAAGCGACCAAAGCCAGACCAGTCTTGATGCGCGCCGCTGCATCGTGCTGCGATGCAGCGCGCAAATGCGCGAAACCTCAGGCGCGCGCGGGTTGTCCCGAGCCGAACAACTCGACGGCGTACGCCGCCGCGCCGAGCAGGCCGGGACGCGGGTGCACGTTCGCGAGCGTCGGCACGCGGCCCATCGCCGGCGAGAACCGGCCCTTGTGTTCGAAGCGTTGGCGGAAGCCGGAATGCTGCAGCGACGGCAGCAGCTTTGGCACCAGTCCACCGGTGAGAAACACGCCATCCCATGCGCCGGTGGTGAGCACCAGATCGCCTGCGATCGCACCGAACACCGCGCAGAACACATCCAGCGTGCGCACGCAGCGCGGATCGCCGGCGGCGGCGCGCGCGGTGACGTCTTTCGGCTCCAGCGGACCACCCGGATCCTCGCCCGCGATTTCGCTGAGCGCGCGATACAGGTTGACCAGGCCGGGGCCGCAGATCAGGCGTTCGTTCGACACGCGGCCGAACTGTGCGGACAGGATTTCGAGGATGCGGATTTCTTCCGGCGTGCCGGGCGGAAAACTGACATGGCCGCCTTCGGTTTCCAGCGGGTAGGCGCGGCCGTCGCGGATCACCAGCGCGGCGACGCCCAGCCCGGTGCCGGGGCCGATGACGGCGTACGTGCGTGGCACCGACAGCGGTGCGGGGTTCCAGCGTGCGCCGCCAATGGCGACCACATCGCGCGGTGTCAGCAGCGACACGGCCATGGCCTGCGCGGCGAAATCGTTGACCAGCTTCAGGCCTTGGAAACCGAGCGCCTGGCGCGTGCGGTTCACCGAGATGACCCAGGGATGGTTGGTGATGCGGGCTTCGTCGCCATCGACGCGGCCGGCGACGGCGAACACCCCGTTCTGCGCAGTGGCGCCGGTCTCGTCGAGATAGTGCTGCGCGGCATCGGCAAGCGACGGGAAATCGGCCACCACGAACTCGCGCACGCTGTCGTCGAGCAACGGCACGTCGGCATGCGGATCGGCCAGCGCGAAGCGCGCATTGGTGCCGCCGATATCGGCGAGGAGGACGCGATCAGCGTTGCTCATGCGGGAAACATCCTGTTCGCTGCAGTGTGGCTTCCGAAACTGGTCCGCTGCATTCGCCTGGTCGATCCTGTGTTGCCGTGGAGTGGCCACGTCGCGTGGGCGGCGCATGATAGCGCGCACCTGCGCCGCGGGGATGTCGCGATGCTCGCGTATGCGACATGCGTATACGTATGCGCGATTCCGGCATACGCGGGAACGGGGGCGAGCGTGCGGGGCGAAGAAGAACGCATGGGCGGCAGGATGTGCGGTGGGGACTTCAGGACATCGGCGCCGAGGCCGCTTGCGCTGTGAAAACGGTTACATGGCAGAATAGCGCAACTTCCCCGCCCACGGAACGGGAAGCGAACACGTCGCCCGCGAGGGTGGCGGCTGCGACCGGGAGGGGCCCGGCGGCGGCAACCCAGTAGACGGGCGATGCCCGACCGGAGCAGTGATGGCCAGTGTCCAACTCGACCGCGTGCGCAAGGTGTACGACAACGGCCAAGTCGCCGTGCACGGGGCCAGTTTCGAGATCGCCGACGGCGAACTCATGGTGCTGGTGGGTCCGTCCGGCTGCGGCAAGTCGACGCTGCTGCGGATGATCGCCGGCCTCGAGGACATCACCGACGGCAACCTGATGATCGGCGGTCGCCGCGTGAACGACGTGGCCCCGAAGGACCGCGACATCGCGATGGTGTTCCAGAGTTATGCGCTGTACCCGCACATGACCGTGGCCGAGAACCTCGCCTTCGGACTGAAGCTTCGAGGCGTGGCGCGTGCGGAGATCGACCGGCGGGTCAACGCCGCGGCCGACACGCTCGGCATGACCCACATGCTGGGCAAGCTGCCGCGCGAGATGTCCGGCGGACAACGCCAGCGCGTTGCGCTGGGGCGTGCGCTGGTGCGTGAGCCGTCGGTGTTCTTGCTCGACGAACCGCTGTCGAACCTCGACGCCAAGCTGCGCCATTCCGTGCGCACCGAGATCGGGCGGCTGCATCGCCAGTTGGGCGCGACGATGGTCTACGTGACGCATGATCAGGTCGAAGCGATGACGCTGGGCCAGCGCATCGTGGTGTTGAAGGATGGCGAGATCCAGCAGATCGACACGCCGATGGCGCTGTACGACCGGCCCGCGAACCTGTTCGTCGCCGGCTTCCTGGGCAGCCCGGCGATGAACGTCCTGCAGGGCACGCTGCAGCAGGATGAAGGGTTGCGGTTGGTGCTCGACGGTGGTGCGGCCGTACCGCTGGGGCCGGCGCCGGTCTCCAGCGCGTGGCTCGGACGCCGCGTGGCGATGGGACTGCGACCCGAGCACCTGCAGCCAGCCGGTATCGGCAAGCCGGCGTTCGAAGCGCAGGTCGAGCTGATCGAGCCGGTGGGCAACGAGGTCTTCGTCAATCTGTCCTATGCCGGCCAGGCACTGGTTGCGCGCATGCCGCCGCAGCACCTGCCCGAACCCGGTCACGCACTGCGCGTCACGCTGGAGAATGCCGTGCCGCATTTCTTCGATCCGGACAGCGGCATGCGGCTGGGGTGAACGAAAAAGGGAGGCCGAAGCCTCCCTTTTCTTTTACACGGCCTCTTTGTCGTCAGCGGCGGCTGACGGTGTGGACGGCCTGTGCGACGTAGTCCAGGTTCTGCTGGTTCAGCGCGGCCACGCAGATGCGGCCCGTGCCGACGGCATAGATGCCGAACTCATCGCGGAGGCGATCGACCTGCGCCTTGCCCAGGCCGGAATACGAGAACATGCCCGCCTGCTGCTGGATGAAGGCGAACTCCGGCGCGCCCAGCGCCGCCAGCTTGTCGACCAGGCCGGCACGCAGGGCATGGATGCGCTCGCGCATGCCGCCGAGTTCGATCTCCCACAGCGCGCGCAGCTCCGGGCTGGCCAGCACGCCGGCCACCAGCGCGGCGCCGTGCGTGGACGGGCTGGAGTAGATCGTGCGGATGATGCGCTTGACCTGCGACTGCACCGCCTTGGCGGCGGTGGCATCGGGAGCGACCACCGACAACGCACCCACGCGCTCACCGTAGAGCGAGAACGACTTCGAGTACGAGTTGGCGACGACGAAACTGTCGATGCCGGCCTCGGCGATGATCCGCACGGCCGCGCCATCTTCGGCGATGCCCTTGTCGAAGCCCTGGTAGGCCATGTCGATGAAGGGGAACAGGCCGCGTTCTTTCAGCACGCCCGCCACCTGCTTCCACTGGTCGACCGTCAGGTCGGCGCCGGTGGGGTTGTGGCAGCACGCGTGCAGCAGTACGACGGTGCCCGGCTTGAGTTGGCCGAGGTCGGCGAGCAGGCCGGCGAAATCCAGGCCGTGGGTGGCCGCATCGAAGTAGGTGTAGTCGACGATGTCGAAGCCGGCGGCGCCGAATACCGCGCGATGGTTCTCCCAGCTCGGGTTGCTGATGGCCACGGTCGCGTGCGGCAGCAGCTTCTTCAGCAGGTCCGCGCCGACACGCAGCGCACCGCTGCCGCCGACGGTCTGGGTGGTGGCCACGCGGCCGGCGGCGACCAGGGCCGATTCCTTGCCGAAGACCAGCTCGCGGGTCGCCGCGTCGTAGGCGGCCAGGCCGTCGATCGGCAGGTAGCCGCGCGGTTTGGCGGCGGCGGCCAGCGCCTGTTCCACCTGGCGCACGCAGTCGAGCAGGGGGATGCGACCCTGTTCGTCGTAATAGATGCCGACGCCCAGGTTGACCTTCTGGGTACGCGGATCGGCGTTGTAGGCCTCGGTCAGCCCCAGGATGGGGTCGCCGGGCACCAGTTCGACGGATGCAAAAAGAGACACGGAATGTGGGCCGTTGGTGTGGGAGGGGGGAGGGGTGGAGCGGCCTGCGATGCTAACAGGCGCGGGCCTTTCCCGTACTTCCTGGCGGGGGCGGCGTACGGCGACCGGAGGCCCGGGCACGGCGTGGCGGGGGCCGCTATACTCATTCGTTGGTGCGCCGTTGGGCGTATTCGATTGCCATATGAATCAATAGATTGGCAATCAAAGCTGATCCCTTTACATACTTGCGGCAGCGCGTCGGCACGGTCCGGTCGCGATGCCCGGAAGACACCGCCGCATGCGCCTTTCCACCATCAAGCTGTCCGGTTTCAAATCGTTCGTCGATCCCACCGTGCTCCACCTGCCGACCAACATGACCGGCGTGGTCGGGCCGAACGGGTGCGGCAAGTCGAACATCATCGACGCGGTGCGCTGGGTCATGGGCGAGAGCTCGGCCAGCCGCCTGCGCGGCGATTCGCTGACCGACGTGATCTTCTCCGGCAGCTCCGCGCGCAAGCCGGTCAGCCAGGCGACCGTGGAACTGATCTTCGACAACAGCGACCACGCCATCAGCGGTGAGTTCGCGGCGTTCAACGAAATCTCGGTCAAGCGCCAGGTCAGCCGCGACGGCCAGAGCAACTACTACCTCAACGGCACCAAGTGCCGCCGCCGCGACATCACCGACCTGTTCCTCGGTACCGGCCTGGGCCCGCGCAGCTACTCGATCATCGAGCAGGGCATGATCAGCCAGATCATCGAGGCCCGCCCGGAAGACCTGCGCGTGTACCTGGAAGAAGCCGCCGGCATCTCCAAGTACAAGGAGCGCCGCAAGGAAACCGAGACCCGCATCCGCCACACCCGAGAGAACCTGGATCGCCTCAACGACCTGCGTGAGGAAATCGGCAAGCAGCTCGAGCACCTCAAGCGCCAGGCCAAGCAGGCCGAACAGTACAAGGCGCTGCAGGAAGAGCGCCGGGTGAAGGACGCCGAATGGAAAGCGCTCGAGTACCGCGGCCTGGACGGCAAGTTGCAGGGCCTGCGCGAGAAGCTGGCCCAGGAAGAAACCAAGCTGCAGCAGCTCATCGCCGAACAGCGCGAAGCCGAGCGCCTGCTGGAAACCGACCGCGTGCGTCGCGAGGAAGCCGCCGACGGCCTCAACAAGGCGCAGGGCGAGGTCTACCAGGTCGGCAGCACGCTGGCCCGCGTCGAACAGCAGATCCAGCACCAGCGGGACCTCGCCGAGCGCCTGAAGAAGGCGCGCGACGAAGCCCACAACGCCCTGCAGGAACTCGGCCAGCACATCAGCGGTGACGAAACCCGCCTGAACGTGCTCCGCGATTCGGTTGCCGATGCCGAACCGCAGCTCGAGCAGCTGCGCGAAGAAGACCTCATGCGCCAGGACGCCCTGCGCGAGGCCGAGACAGCATTGGCCGACTGGCAGCAGCGCTGGGAAACCCATAGCCGCGAGACGGCGGAAGCCTCACGCGCCGGCGACGTGGAACGCACCCGCGTCGATTACCTCGACCGCCAGGCCTTCGAGGCCGACCGCCGCCGCGAAGCGCTGGCGAACGAGCGCACCGGGCTGGATCTCGATGCACTGGCTAGCGCGTTCGAACAGCTGCAGCTGCAGCACGACACCCAGAAGGAATCGCTGGAGACGCTGACCGAGCAGGTCGAGACGCGCAAGCAGGGTGCCGCTGACGTGCAGGAGCAGCAGCGCGGCACGCAGACCGAATTGTCCGACGTGCGCAAGCGCGCGCAGGAAGCCCGCGGCCGCCTGTCCTCGCTGGAGACGCTGCAGCACGCCGCGCTCGGCCAGGAGCAGGGCGCGGCGATGAGCTGGCTGCAGGCGCGCGGCCTGGACAGCGCGGCGCGCGTGGGCGAGAAGCTCACCGTCGAGCCGGGCTGGGAGAACGCCGTGGAAGGCGCGCTGGGCCAGCTGATCGAAGGCGTGCTGGTCGATGCGCCCGAATCCCTGGTCGACGCGCTGGGCGAACTGGGCGAAGGCCGCATCGCGCTGGTGTCGGGCGAAGCGGGCGAGGTCGCCTTCTCGCCGACTTCGCTGGCCGCGAAAGTGCAGGGCCCGGCCGCGATCCGTCGCTTGCTGGCCCGCCTGCATGTCGCCGACGACCTTGCCGAGGCGCGTCGCCTGCAGGCGCAGCTGCCCGACGGTGATTCCGTCATCACTCGCAACGGCGAACGCCTGGGCAACGGCTGGGTGCGCGTGCTGCGCTCGGGCGCGGCCAAGCAGGGCGCGCTGCTGCGCGAGCGCGAGATCCAGTCGCTGCGCGGCGAGATCGAAACGCTGCAGGCCCGTGAAGCCGAACTCGAAGAGCGCCTGGCCAGCCTGCGCGACCAGTTGCTGGCCGCCGAGCAGCAGCGCGAAGACGCCCAGCGCACGCTGTACATCGCCCACCGCGGCGTGTCCGAACTGGCCGGCCAGTTGCAGAGCCAGCAGGGCCGCGTGGACGCCACCCGCACACGCATCGAACGCATCGACGGCGAGATCGCCCAACTCGTCGAAACCCTCGACGCCAGTCGCGAGCAGGCCCGCGAGGCCCGCGCGAAGCTGGAGGACGCCGTCGGCCGCATGGGCGATCTGGAGTCTGCCCGCCAGGCACTGGAAGGCGAGCGCCGCGAACGCGTCGACGCCCGCGACCAGGCCCGCGAAGCCGCGCGCACCTCGCGCGACACCGCGCATGCGCTGGCATTGACGCTGGAATCGCAGCGCGCCCAGATCGTCTCGCTGAGCCAGGCCCTGGACCGCATGGGCGGCCAGCGCGGCCAGCTGGATTCGCGCCTGGAAGAACTCACCCTGCAGTTGAACGAAGGCGATTCGCCGGTGCAGGAACTGGATGCCCAGCGCCAGGCCGCGCTGGAGCATCGCGTCACCGCCGACCGCCAACTGGCGGAAGCGCGCGCGCTGCTCGACGGCATCGACAACGAACTGCGCCAGTACGAACAGACCCGTCAGCAGCGCGATGAGCAGGCGCTGGCCCAGCGCGAGCGCATCTCGCAGCGCAAGCTCGACCAGCAGGCGCTCGCGCTGAAGGCCGAGCAGCTGTCCGAGGCGGTCGTGACCGGCGGCTTCGTGCTGGAAGACGTCGTCAACACGCTGCCGGAGGTCGCCGACATCCGCGAGTGGGAGCAGGCCGTCACCCAGATCGACGGCCGCATGCGCCGCCTGGAGCCGGTCAACCTGGCCGCCATCCACGAATACGGCGAAGCCAGCCAGCGCTCGGAGTACCTGGAGGCGCAGAACGCCGACCTGACCTCCGCGCTGGACACGCTGGAAGAAGCCATCCGCAAGATCGACCGCGAGACCCGCGGCCGCTTCAAGGACACCTTCGACCGCGTCAACGCCGGCGTGCAGCAGCTGTATCCGCGCTTGTTCGGCGGCGGCCACGCCTACCTGGAACTGACCGGCGAAGACCTGCTGGATACCGGTGTGTCGATCATGGCGCGCCCGCCGGGCAAGCGCGTGTCGAACATCTCGCTGCTGTCCGGCGGCGAGAAGGCGATGACCGCGGTGGCGCTGGTGTTCGCCATCTTCCAGCTCAACCCCGCGCCGTTCTGCCTGCTGGACGAGGTGGACGCGCCGCTGGACGAAGCCAACGTCGGCCGCTTCACCAACATGGTCAAGGAGATGAGCGAGAAGGTGCAGTTCCTGTTCGTGTCCCACAACAAGGCCACGATGGAAGCCGCACACCAGCTCAGTGGCGTTACCATGCGGGAACCCGGTGTCAGCCGCCTGGTGTCGGTGGACCTCGAAGAGGCCGCCCGCCTGGCCGGCGCCGCCTGACCCTGATCGATCCCAACCTGCCGGAGAATCCCCTGTGTCCGACATGGCCATGCTTCGTATCGGAATCCTCGTCGCCGGCGTCCTGCTGCTGGCGGCGATCTTCCTGTTCGGACGTCCCAAGAAGCCCAGCCAGGGCCGTCGCATCGAAACCACCGAGCGCGACACCGCGCGTGTAGAACCCAGCATCGCCGGCGACGACACCAGCGAGCAGGTGCAGGACTACAGCGGCGAACGCGTCAGCCAGCCGCAACTCGGCCTGGCCGGCGGCACGCCGGTCGCCGGCGTGGACAGCGACCTGGGCAGGCGCCCCAGCCAGGATTTCGACAAGATCGTCTCGCTCTACGTCGCCGCCAAGGCCGGCCACGTGCTGCGCGGCGAGGACATCGTGGTCGCCGCCGAGAAGACCGGCCTGACCTTCGGCCACATGAACGTATTCCACCGCCTGGTGGAAGGCCACCCCGAGCGCGGCCCGGTCTTCAGCATGGCCAACATCATGCAGCCGGGCAGTTTCGACATGGCCACCATCCGCGAGCTGGAAACCCCGGCCATCGCGTTCTTCCTCACCCTGCCGGCGCCGATGACCGCGCTGGAAGCGTGGGAAAAGCTGGTCCCCAATGTCGAGCGCATGGCCGAACTGCTGGGCGGCGTGGTCCTCGACGACAGCCGCAATACGCTCGGCCGCCAGCGCATCCAGCACATCCGCGAAGAACTCCGCGCGTACGACCGCCAGCACGAAGCGCCGCCGCTGACGAAGGCGCCGCGGTGGTGAGATCAAGGGTGGTTAGGCGATAGGCATTCTTATGGGGAGATTTGAATGCGATTACCGTTCTACGTCACGTTCTTCATACTGCTGAGTGCGTCCTTATTGTCTTACGCGAAGCCTCCTGTTTCTCAAGCGAGGGAGAGTGTTGTCGCTTCTCGTGTTGCGGCTTCGAGCTCGTCTCAGCAGCAAGATTTGCGCGAGCAGAATTTATTGCTTAAGCAGCAAGTAAAGCTTCTGGAAGACTCTCACGATTCAATCTTGGCAACGACCCACTGGGCGCTCGGTGGTGTGTTCACCATGGCCTTCCTCTTGGCGGGCTTCTCATGGTTGAACAACAACAAGCTTTATTCGGCGGACAAGCAGCGATTGAAGGAGGAATTGGAGGCCAATATAAGTAAGGCGATCGCAGATCTTCAGCTAAGTGAGCAGGATCAGCGAGGGAACTTGTTTTTGGCGGTCGATAAAAAACTTGAAGTTCAGAACGTTCGACTTGATGACAGTGTTTCAGCTATTCGGACGGTCATTGATGACTTTCGAAAGCAAGAGTCTGGCCGGCGAGATGAGTTGCTGAGATCCGTGGAGAGTCGAATTGAGTCTCTAATTGGTCGAACAAGTGGCGAAATATCAGAGGTCAGATCTCGTAATGAGGAGTTGAGATCTAGGATCGACTCTTTGAGTGAAAAGCTCGGAGCTCTTCAAGATGTTCTGAGTAGTAATTCATCAAGAATTGATAAGGAGCTGCAGCAGGGAGCAGCCATTGCTCGAGAGATTGAGGAGCATATATGGAAGTTGAAGAAAATCCCTTCGAACATCTTAATAACTCAGCTGCAGGGCTTGAGTGCGAGCCTTGCTGCTGATGATGAGTGGGGTGTGAAGAGAGTTCTGGCTCGAATGAAGTCTACGATCAATGATGAATTCGTTTCTTCTGGTCTTAAGATTCAAAAAAGGATGAAGGGTCTTTTCGAAGATTCCCTCGCACAAGCACAAAAGATTGTGGCTGTTGAGGCTTCCGAGGTTTTACAGCTAATACTGGATAATTTGGAAGAGGACGCAGAGCCCTAATGTGGGTGGTTGCGATATGCAGCACCGGAGTGCATAGGTTGGGGTGAGCGAAGCGAAGCCCAACGTCGCACGCATTGGTCAGGCGCCTGCATCGGATCGAGGTCGCGTGTTGGGGTTCGCTTCGCTCACCCCAACCTATGAGATCCTCGCCGGGCGCAATGCAGTGGAGTGCTTACGATGCCGCACCGCATCTTCACCACCTCTTTCGCCAGCGTGTATCCCATGTACGTGCAGAAGGCCGAACGCAAGGGTCGGACGAAGGCCGAGGTCGATGAGCTCATCCGCTGGCTGACCGGTTACGACCAGACCGGGCTCGAACGGCAGATCGACGAGAAAAAGGATTTCGAGACCTTCTTCGCCGAGGCCCCGCAACTCCATCCGCATGCCTCGCTCATCAAGGGCATGGTCTGCGGCGTCCGCGTGGAGGATGTGGGCGACCCGCTGATGCAGAAGATCCGCTACCTCGACAAACTGGTGGACGAGCTGGCGAAGGGGAAGGCAATGGCAAAGATCCTGCGGTAGGGCCTGGGGACATCTTCTTGGACACACTCACCCTCCTGCTGCCGGCGCTCTTCATCGCCGGGTTCATGCACCACATCGTCTTCTGGCTGCTCTTTTTCTTCGTCGTCAAGGTGCGGATCGCCGACAAGGCGCTCGTGGTCGATGAATCGCCGAGGTTCTCCTTCCTGTGGACGAAGTGGCCGCACGAGGAGATGCGGGCGTACCGGCGGAGCCTCAGCGATGAAGAGAAGAAGCGGTGGATCAACCGGTACCTCTGCAACGCGAATTTCCTTGGGCTGTTGCTGATGGTGCCTTTCCTGCTGGGCGTGTTGTTGATGGTCGTCGCCGGGGATTGAGCCGACGTCGGGCCCTTGGCCCACCCCCTCGCCATCCCGCACACTGCGTCCATGCCCCGCAATGTCCTCTTCATCTGCACCCAGAACCGCCTGCGCAGTCCGACGGCGGAGCAGGTGTTCGCCGACTGGCCGGGGATCGAGACCGCGTCGGCCGGGCTGGGCCATGAAGCCGGCACGCCGGTCTCACCGGAGGTGCTGGCGTGGGCGGACCTGATCTTCGTGATGGAGAAAGCCCATCGCAATCGCCTCGCGAAGCGGTTCCGCGCGCACCTCAACGGCAAGCGCGTGATCTGCCTGGACATCCCCGACGACTACGACTTCATGGATCCCGTGCTCATCCAACTGCTGAAGCAGAAGGTCACGCGGTTCCTGCCCGTGGGTTGACCATGCGGCCTTTGCCTTCAACCCCTTCAGGGAGGTCTCCCGTGGAGCGAACCATCAACAGTTCGTGGCGCGTGTTCTTGTTCCCATCCGCACTCATCAGCGTGTTTCCGGTCTTCCTGATGTACATCAACTGGGGAGATGCCGACGCCCGTCAGGCTCCCGTCATCGTGTCATTGATCTGGTTGTCGATCCTGATCCACGCCGGTCGTGGATGGGCGAGGGTCCGGGCAGCACACCGCGTTCAACCCATCCTGGTCACAGACAAGCAACAGATTCTTTCCCTGCTGAAGGGCCCCCGCCGAGCGAGGATGATCTGGTTCTCGGTGACGATGGCTGCCGCCATCGTTTCGGCAGTCGCTCTGGGAGTCACGGGGAGGGTGGGATGAGCGCGGGCGTTCCTGTCCCTCTGCGCCTCACCGACGTCCGCCCCTTCATCGGCAGCAAGGACTTCGACGTCTCCCGGTCCTTCTACGAGGCCCTCGGCTGGACGACGCACTACCTCGACGAGCAGCTCGCCCTGATGACGAACGGCGTGCACCGCTTCTATCTGCAGCGCTATTACCAGAAGGACTGGCTGGAGAACACGATGCTGCACATCACCGTGGCCGATGCCGCCGCGTGCCACACGCAGATCGCTGCGGTGTTGGCCGGCGGCGCGTTCGGCGAGGCCCGTGTCGCGCCGCCCAAGCACGAGGATTACGGTGCCTGGGTGACTTATGTATGGGACCCGGCGGGCGTGCTGCTGCACCTGGCGCAGTGGGACGAGGCATGACCCGCCCCCTGCAGACCTGGACCGGCAGCTGCCACTGCGGCGCGGTGCGCTTCGAGATCGACACCGACTTTCCCGAGCTGACGCAGTGCGACTGCTCGATCTGCCGCAAGAAGAACGCGCTGATGGTGAAGGTTCACGAAAGCGCCTTCCGCCTGCTGGCCGGCGCCGACGTGCTCGCCGACTACCAGTTCCACACGCACACTGCGCACCATCATTTCTGCAAGGTGTGCGGCATCTACCCGTTCCACCGCAAGCGGGTTACGCCGGACTACTACGGCATCAACGTCTATTGCCTGGACGGGTTCGATCCGGCCGGCATTCCGGTGAGGATGACGGTGGGCGCGGGCATGCCGTGACCGCCGGCCCGACATTGGGTGGCGGGCTGCTGTGACATTGAAGGTTGGGGATCGGACTCCGGACCCCATCGACGGCGCTCCAAGCTTCGCGCGCAAGGCTCGACATCCCAACGATGGGGCACGGGAGCTCCATCGATGGCAATCCGAAAACCATCGATCGCCCGCAAAGCCCCATCAATCACGTTCCGAGCTCCATCGATCGAGCTCCCCAGCCCCATCGATCACACGCCGAAAGCCATCGGTGGCATGCCCGAGCTCCAACGATCGCGTTCGGAAACCCATCGATGGCATTCCGAGCCCCATCGATCGCACTCGTAGCCCCAACGATGGGGCTCCTGAGCTCCATCGTTGGGATTCCGAGCCTTGCGGACGGTCCGGCGGCTGAAGGCACGCGATGCGTCGGAGGACAGGGACGGCCCTCGACCCGCCCGGCTTGCATCTCCCGTCACGGCCCGCGGCCTTAGAATTCACCTATGACGCCGCCGACCCCCGCTGCCCGCATCGCCGACCTCCGCCGCCAGCTGGAGGACGCCAACTACCGCTATCACGTGCTGGACGAGCCCAGCATCCCGGACGCCGAGTACGACCGCCTGCTGCGCGCGCTGGACGAACTGGAAGCAGCGCACCCCGAGCTGGTCACCGCCGATTCGCCCACCCAGCGCGTGGGCAATGCGCCGGCCGGCAAGTTCTCCGAGGTGCGCCACGCCATCCCGATGCTGTCGCTGGGCAATGCCTTCAGCGACGAGGAAGTGCAGGACTTCGTCCGCCGCATCGCCGACAAGCTCAAGCGCCCGGCGTTGCGCTTCTCGGCCGAACCCAAGCTCGACGGCCTAGCCATCAGCCTGCGCTACGAGAACGGCGCCTTCGTGCAGGGCGCGACGCGTGGCGATGGCGCCACCGGCGAGGACGTCACCCTCAACCTGCGCACCATCAAGGCCATCCCGCTGACGCTTCGTGGCACCGGCTGGCCTGCCGTGCTGGAAGTGCGCGGCGAGGTCTACATGCCGCGCGCGGACTTCGAGAAGTACAACGAGCACGCGCGCAAGCACGGTGGCAAGGTGCTGGCCAACCCGCGCAACGGCGCGGCTGGTTCGCTGCGCCAGCTCGACCCGCGCATCACCGCGCAGCGGCCGCTGGCGTTCTTCGCCTACGGCACCGGTCTGGTCGAGGGTGGCGAACTGCCGGATTCGCATTCGGCCACGCTGAAGCAACTGCGCGGCTGGGGGTTCCCGGTCAGCAGCCTCAGCGACGTGGTGGAAGGCGTGGACGGCCTGCTCGGTTACTACCAGCGCATCGGCGAAGCGCGCGACGGCCTGCCGTTCGACATCGATGGCGTGGTCTACAAGCTGGACGACGGGGAAGGGCAGCGCGAGATGGGCTTCGTCTCGCGCGCGCCGCGCTGGGCGATCGCGCACAAGTTCCCGGCGCAGGAACAGATGACGGTGCTGGAATCGATCGAGGTCAACGTCGGCCGCACCGGCGCGGTGACACCGTGGGCGCTGATGCAGCCGGTGCATGTCGGTGGCGTGACCGTCACCCGTGCCACCCTGCACAACGCCGACCAGGTGGCGCGCCTGGACGTGCGCAACGGCGACACGGTGATCGTGCGCCGCGCCGGCGACGTGATCCCGGAAGTGGTCGGCGTGGTGCCGGAGCGGCGTCCGGCCGGCACCGTGCCGTGGCAGATGCCTACCGAATGTCCGGTGTGCGGCTCTGAGATCGTCCGCGAGGAAGGCGAGGCCGTGTGGCGCTGCAGCGGTGAGCTGACCTGCCCGGCGCAGCGCAAGGAGTCGATCATCCACTTCGCCTCGCGCCGCGCGATGGACATCGAGGGCCTGGGCGAGCGCTTCGTCGAGGACCTCAGCGACCTCGACTTCGTGCAGAACGTGGCCGACCTCTACAAGCTGACCGTCGACGACCTGCTCGAGATGAAACGCCGCGTGGACGAGCGCGACGGCACCACCCCGCTCGCACTTACTAAGAGCGGGGTCAAGGCCGGCAAGGTGGCGACGAAGTGGGCCGAGAACCTGATCGAGGCCATCGACCGCAGCCGCCAGACCACGCTGGAGCGCTTCCTGTTCGGGCTGGGCATCCAGCACGTGGGCGAAAGCACGGCCAAGGCGTTGGCGCTGTGGTTCGGCGACCTGCAGCTGATCCGCCGGCTGCCGTGGCCGCTGTTCAAGCGCGTGCCCGACATCGGCGGGGAAGTGGCGCGTTCGCTGGGCCACTTCCTCGACCAGCCCGGCAACCAGCAGGCCATCGACGATCTGCTGGCGCGTGGCGTCGTCATCGGCGACACGCATCCGCCGTCGGGCAAGCTGCGCGCGACGCTGGACCTGGCGACGCTGCTGGTCGACCTGGAGATTCCCAAGGTCACCCGCGTGCGCGCCGAACAACTGGCCTCCGCGTTCCCGTCCGTGCCGGCGTTGCTTGATGCACCGGTGCACAACTTCGTCACCGCCGGCCTGCCCAGCGATTCGGCCAACGCCTTCGCCGCCTGGCTGGAGGACGAGGCCAACGCGCAGCTGCTGTCGCGCAGCGGCGCGGCACTGGAGACCTTGCTCGAGGTCACGCCCGAAGACGTCGCCACCGCCACGGGTCCGCTCGACGGCAAGACCGTCGTACTCACCGGAGGTCTTGCCGCGATGAGCCGCGACGAAGCCGGCGAGAAGCTCGAAGCACTCGGCGCCAAGGTCGCCGGCAGCGTGTCGAAGAAAACCCATCTGGTCGTGGCGGGCGAAGCTGCCGGCTCCAAGCTGGCCAAGGCGCAGGAGCTGGGCATCGAGATCTGGGACGAGGCGCAGCTGCTGGCGTTCCTGGCGCAGCACGGGAGCGGTGCGTGAGCCGCTGGCGACCGGGACCCGGCTGGAGCGAAGGCGTCGCCGGCCTCGACTGGGCACCGTCCGGCTCGCGCGATGCGTTGCGCCTGCGCGCCTGGGTCAACCGGCTGGTGCGCGAATTCTTCTTTGCGCGCGACGTGCTGGAAGTGGAAACGCCGATGATGTCGCGCGCGGGCAATACCGACGCCAACATCGCCTCGTTCACGCTTGAGTTCTCCGGCCGCACCGACGGCGCGTCGCGCACGCGCTGGCTGCGCACCTCGCCGGAGTTTCCGCTGAAGCGCCTGCTCGCCGCGGGCGTGGGCGACTGCTTCGAACTGGGGCGGGTGTTCCGCGATGGCGAGGCGGGCGGGCGGCACAACCCGGAGTTCACCATGCTCGAGTGGTACCGCGTGGGCTGGACGCTGGAACCGCTGATGGACGAGACGGTGGCGCTCGTGCAGGCGGCGTTGTCGATGATCGGGCGGGAGGCGACCGTATCGCGCGTGAGCTTCCGCGATCTGTACCGGCAGCACCTGGGCTTTGATCCGATGACGGCCGACCTGGATACCGTGCGCGACGCCGCGGCCGGCATCGCCATCGACGGCGAGGGCCTGACCCGCGACGACTGGTTGGACCTGCTGATGACGCACCGGCTGCAGCCGATGTTCGGCCGCGACGAGATCCGCGTGGTGCACGATTACCCGGCCAGTCAGTGCGCGCTGGCCAAGGTGGTGGAGCGCGACGGCGTGCCGGTGGCGGAGCGTTTCGAGCTCTACCTGGGCCCGCTGGAGCTGGCCAACGGCTACCACGAGCTCACCGATGCGGCGGAGCAGCGCCTGCGCTTCGAACGCGACGTGGCGACACGCAGCACGCGGGGCGAGGACGCGCCTGACATCGACGAAGGCCTGCTCGCCGCGCTGGCGCACGGCATGCCGGCCTGTGCGGGCGTCGCGCTCGGCGTGGACCGGCTGCTGATGGCGATGCTCGATACGCCGCGCATCGCGGACGTGGTTGCCTTCGATTTCGCGCGCGGCTGAAAGCCAGCCAAACACGCCACGCGCGTGGCTCGGACTGCAAACGATTACGTGGGCGCGCGTTCATGATCGCTGCGTAGATTGCGTTCCAACACCCACGAGGACGCACGCCATGGAACGCTCTCTGATCGCAACGCTGGTGCTGGGCACCGTCGCACTGTTCGGCGCCGTCGCGGCGAAGGCCGCACCGCAGTACGACGATCGCTATTACGGCAGCGGCCAGGTGGTGCGCTGCGACTCCAACGACAACCGCTACCGCGAGTGCCGCCTGGATACGCGTGGTAGCGTGCAGATCGTGCGGCAGGTTTCCAAGACGCGCTGCGAGGAAGGCCGCACCTGGGGCCGCACGCGCGACGGCGTGTGGGTCGACCGCGGCTGCCGCGCCGAGTTCGCCAGTGGTCGCAATGGGGGTGGTTACGGCAATGCCCAGCGCATCCGCTGCGAATCCAACGATGGCCGTTCGCGTACGTGCGCCATCAACGGCCGCGGCGACGTGCGCCTGGTCCGCCAGTTGTCCAAGGCGCGCTGCACCGAGGGCTACAGCTGGGGCCAGGACCGCAACGCGATCTGGGTGTCGCGCGGCTGCCGGGCCGAGTTCGAGGTGTACGGCCGCGGTAATGGCTGGAATGGCGGCGGCTGGAACAACGGCGGCTACGACAACGGGTACGGCAATGGCCAGACCTTCCGCTGCGAATCCGAGAAAGGCCGCACGCGCACCTGCGGCGTGGACGGCCGCGGTCGCGTGCAACTGGTCCGCCAGCTCTCCAATGCGGCCTGCATCGAAGGGCGCACCTGGGGCCAGGATGCCCGCGGCGTCTGGGTGACCGACGGCTGCCGCGCCGAGTTCCGCAGCTGGTGATTCCGCAGGTGTGAGGAGAGGCGGGGAGGGGCCGGTACAATGGCCCCATGACCGACCCCATCGATTACGCCCGCTACGACCGCATCCGTCCCATCCGCTGGACCGGGAGCGCGCTGGAACTGCTGGACCAGCGCAAGCTCCCGTTCGTGGTCGAGTACCTGAGCTGCACCACCAGCGACGAGGTGGCCGCGGCCATCCATGACCTGGCCGTGCGCGGTGCGCCGGCGATCGGCATCGCCGCCGCCTGGGGCGTGGTGCTGGCTTCCCGCGAGGTGATGGCCGCCACGCCGGCCGAGGCGATGGAGAAGCTGGAACCCGCCCTGCAGCGCCTCAACGCCGCCCGCCCCACGGCCGTGAACCTGGCCTGGGCGCTGGCCCGCATGCGCGCGGCGTTGAAGACCGCCGGCAGCGACTGGCGCGGCGTGCTGGAACTGGAAGCGCTGGCGATCGCCGAAGAAGACCTCGCCGCCAACCGCCACATGGGCGAGCTGGGCGCGGCGTTGATCGGCGAGGGCAGCGGCGTGCTGACCCACTGCAATACCGGCTCGCTGGCCACCGCTGGCTTCGGTACCGCACTGGGCGTGATCCGCGCCGGCGTGGCCCAGGGGCGCATCGGCAAGGTCTACGCCGGCGAGACCCGACCCTGGCAGCAGGGCGCGCGGCTGACAGCGTGGGAGCTGCAGCAGGACGGCATTCCCGCGACGCTGATCGCCGACTCGGCGGCCTCGCACCTGATGAAGACCGGGGCCGTGCAGTGGGTGGTGGTCGGTGCGGACCGCATCTGCGCCAACGGCGACACCGCCAACAAGATCGGCACCTACCAGCTGGCGATCGCCGCGCGCCACCACGGCGCGAAGTTCATGGTCGTGGCGCCGTCGTCCACGGTCGACATGGCCACGCCGAATGGCGACGCGATCCATATCGAAGAGCGCGACCCGGCCGAACTGCTGGGCATCGGCGGCACCCGCATCGTGGCCGAGGGCGTGGCCGCGTGGAATCCGGTGTTCGACGTCACCCCGGCCGCGCTGATCGACGCCATCGTCACCGAGAAGGGCGTGATCGAGCAGCCCGACGAAGCGCGCATGCGCGCGGCGTTCGGCGGATAGGGCTCGCCATGGGGGAAGGGCACGGGGAGCCTGAAAACGACGCAACGCGTCAGTCGGACGCGGCCCGGAGCCGCGCCCGATGAGGCGCCGGCGCCGTCGAAACCCTGCTGCGGCGGGCGCGAGCCCGCTGGCACGGGAGTTGCACCGCCTGGGTGACGTTGGCCAGGAATCGCGCATGCGCGCCCGCTCTCTTCCCGCTTCGCCCGTGGTAGCGCCCGGCATGCTGCGCAGTCTGCGTGGCCTGCTTGCGCGCGACTCCACGCGGGGCCTGAACGCAGCCGAGCGCGAAGACCTGACCCAGGCGCAGCTGCGCGCCACCCGTCCCATCGTCAGCGGTGTGCTGCTGTGCGGCGCGGTGCTGTTGGCGATCATCGCCGCATTCGAAGTGGTGGGCCTGACCCCGACGATCGGCTATCCGGCCTGGCTGCAGCTGGTGGTGGCGGGCGTGGTAGCCGCCTGCGCCGCCGGCGTGGCGCGCCTGACCCAATGGCAGCAGCGCCTGATCCTGACTTTGGTGGCGACACTGCTGACGGGCATCTTCATGAGCATGCCGCTCCCCGGCGCGACCGGGCAGCTCGCGCTGCGCACGGGTTTGTTCCAGTTGCTGCCGCTGGCGCTGATGGCGCTGATGGTGCGTCCGGTCTCGCTGCTGGCATTCGCGCTGCTGATCGTGGTGATGGCGCAGCTCCGCATCGTGCTGCACGGCGCGCCGGGCACGGGGAGTGCGCTGTACTGGCTGTACACGCTGACCACCATCGGGTTCGGCCTGGTGTTGGCCGGCTACCGCACCGACTTCGCCGTGTCGGCGTGGCAGATGCGCCGCCGCCTGGTGGAGCAGGCGCACACCGATGCATTGACCGGCCTGCTCAACCGCAACGGCTGGAGCGAGCGTGCCGATGCCGCGCATGCACGCGCCACTGCGGCTGGCGTGCCGGTGGCGTTGGTCGTGCTGGACATCGACTTCTTCAAGCACATCAACGACCGTCTGGGGCATGACGGTGGCGACGCTGTGCTGCAGCGGCTCGGAGCGATCATGCGCGCCCGCACCGGTGGAGACGAAGGTTGCGCCGCGCGCATCGGCGGCGAGGAGTTCGCCGTGTTGCTGGAGGGCGACGATGCGCTGTCCGCGCGCGCGTTCGCGGAGCGTGTGCGCGGCGAGTTCGGCAAGGAGCACGACGGTGTGGTCGCCACGCTGTCGGCCGGCATCGCCGAGCACGTGGCGGGCGAATCGCTGCGCGAACAGATGCGGCGCGCCGACCAGGCGCTGTACGAAGCGAAGCGCGAAGGGCGTGACCGCGTGTGCGTGGCACCACGTTCCTGAACGCCGAGGCTGAACGGTCGGCCTTCATTCCCAACATGACCATCCTGCGCTAGCATCCCTCGACGTTTCCGCGCGGGGACTGTCGGAGTCTCCCGCGCGTTCATCTGATGCCAGGGGACCATGAACGACGACCGCGCCCGCATGATGTGGGGAAAGTGGCGCCTGCCTTTGTTGGGGCTGGTGATCCTGTTGATCGTCGTCGGCCCGGTGATCCTGCTGCAGCAACTGGCGCGGTCCACGCAGAAGGCGGCGGACGAGGTCATCCATACGCACGAAGTCGAAGCCACCGTGCTCGGCCTGGCGCTGGATGTCCGCGAGATGGAAAGCTCGGCCATGCTGATCGCGCTGGGGGCGGACCACCCGCTTGCGCGCGCGCGACTGACGGCAGGCCGGACATCGCTACCTGAACGCTTCGAGTCGCTGGCGCGCCTGACCGCGGACAACCCCGAGCAGCTGGTGCGGGTGGGACGCCTGCGCGAGCTTGTCGATGCGCGCATCGAGGTGGTCGACCAGTTGCTGGAGGCGCCGGATGCGTATCGCGGATCGGTGGTGGCGCCGCTGGCGACCCGGTTCCCCATCCGCGGCCTGCTGAGCGAGATCCTCGCCGATGAGCGCGCGCTGCTGGAACGGCGCAGTACGGACGCCACACAACAGCGCCAGCGCATGGAGTGGATCCGGATGGCCGCGCTGGGGGCGCAGTTGTTGTTGCTCGCGCTGGTGGTGATGTCGCTGGGTCGCCAGATCGCGAAGCGTTTGAACGCCGAGAAAGAGACCGTTCGCGCAAGTCAGCGGGCGCTGGTGATGCTGGACACCGTGCGCGAGCCGATCGTGCTGCTGGACGGCGATCAGCACATCCAGATGCACAATATGGCCTTCGCGGAGCTGTACGGCATCGAGAAGGGGCGCGTGGTGGCCAGCCTGGACGACCTCGGCGACGCCTGGGGCGACAAGGTGATGCGCAAGCGGCTGGACGACGTGCTCGCGCGCGGGCGCGAGCTGTGGGATTACGAGCTCCAGCAGGACACCGCCGATGGCTTGCGCCGCACGGTGCTGCTCAATGCGCGACGCATGCCGTTGCCGGACAAGGACGATCACGCGGTACTGGTGACGGTCAGCGACATCTCGTTGCAGAAGACGGCCCAGCAGGAGATCGCCGCGCTGAACCGGCAGCTGGAGGGTAAGGTCGAGCAGGTGTCGGAAGTGAACCGCGAGCTGGAAGCTTTCAGCTATTCGGTGTCGCACGACCTGCGCGCGCCGCTGCGCCACGTGGCCGGCTTCTCGGACAAGCTGGGCCGGCACCTGGGCGAGGACATCGACGACAAGAGCCGCCATTACCTGTCCGTGATCGGCGATTCCGCGCGCCGCATGTCGCAGCTGATCGACGACCTGCTGGTGTACTCGCGCCTCGGACGCAGTGCACTGCGCCTGCAGGCGGTGGACATGCAGTCGCTGGTCGCCGAGGCGCGCGCGATGCTGGACGCCAACGAAGGCGACGGGCGCGCCGAACGGGTGGAGTGGCGGATCTCGCCGATGCCCATCGTGCTCGCCGACGACAATATGATGCGCCAGGTGTGGAGCAACCTGCTTGGCAACGCGATGAAGTACAGCAGCCAGCGCGACTGTGCCGTCATCGAGGTCGAGCACCGGAAGCAGGACGATGGCAGTCACCTTTTCAGCGTGCGCGACAATGGCGCCGGCTTCGACATGGCGTACGCCGGCAAGCTGTTCGGCGTGTTCCAGCGCCTGCACAAGGCCAGCGACTTCGCCGGTACCGGTATCGGTCTGGCCAGCGTGCGCCGCGTGTTGATGCGCCACGGTGGTCGCATCTGGGCCGAATCGGCGCCCGACCAGGGCGCGACCTTCTTCTTCACCCTTCCCGCGGCGCTCGATGCGCCATCTTCCAGAGAGAAAGACGCATGAGCGCCATCCGCACCATCCTGTTGGCCGAGGACAGCCTGGCCGACGCCGAAATGGCGATCGACGCCCTGCGCGAGGCCAACCTGGCCAATCCCATCGTGCACGTCGAGGACGGCGTGGAGGCGCTGGACTACCTGCTGCGCCGCGGTGCGCACGCCAACCGCGAGGAAGGCCTGCCGTCCGTGCTGCTGCTGGACATCAAGATGCCGCGCATGGACGGCCTCGAGGTGCTGAAGAACATCCGCAACCACGAGCAGCTCAAGCACCTGCCGGTGGTGATCCTGTCGTCCTCGCGCGAAGAGAGCGACCTGGCGCGCAGCTGGGACCTCGGCGTAAACGCCTACGTGGTGAAGCCGGTGGACATCGACCAGTTCTTCCAGGCGGTCAAGACGCTGGGCACGTTCTGGGCCGTTATCAACGAAACACCGGCGCAGGGCTGATCCATGCCGCGTACGGGAACACCGCTGGGGCGGGTGAGGATCCTCCTGGTCGAGGATTCCGAACTCGATGCCGAACTGCTCGTCGAGCAGTTGCAGGAGGCCGGGCTCGACGCCGAGTTCGTGCGCGTCGACGACGCGCCCAGCATGGCGGCGGCACTGGCGGGCGAACCGTTCGACCTGGTGGTGTCCGACATGGAGCTGCCGGGGTTTTCCGGCTATCAGGCCCTGGAGATCGTGCGCTCCCACGACGGGCGGCTGCCCTTCGTGTTCTTCTCCGGCACCATCGGCGAGGAAGCCGCCGTCAAGGCGCTGCAGGAAGGCGCCAGCGACTACGTACTCAAGCACAGTCCGGTGCGCCTGCCGTCGGCGGTGGCACGCGCCATCCGTGAAACCCGCCTTGAGCGCGAGCGCGAGTACGCGGAACGCGAACTGATGCGCTCGCAGCGGCTGGACTGCCTGGCGATGCTCGCGGCGGGGCTCAGCCACGACTTGCGCAACATCCTGCAGCCGCTGCTGATCGTGCCCGACCTGCTGTCCACCTACAGCGACGACCCGAAGATCCTGCGCCTGGGCGCGGTGATATCGGAAAGCGGCAAGCGCGGCCACGAGATGGCCGACTCGATGCTGTCCTTCGTCCGTGGCTCGCGCAAGGCGAGCGAGCGCATCGAAGTGGCGGCGTTGTTCCAGGCCGTCCAGCTGCTGCTGCAGGGCTCGCTGTCGAAGCGCGTGCGCCTGCTTATCGAGCCGCCGGAAGACGGGTTGCTGATCGAAGGCAACTACACCGAGTTCCAGCAGTGCCTGATCAACCTGTGCCTCAACGGCATTCAGGCGATGGCAGAGCAAGGGGGCATGCTGACGCTGTCGGCCCGTCGCGCGAGCGATGCGGACGGGCGCGACCATGTGGTGATCCGCGTGGCTGACGAGGGCAGCGGCATGGATGAGGCCACGCGCAGCCAGTTGTTCACCCCGTTCTTCACCACCAAGTCCAGCGGCACCGGTCTGGGCCTGATGTCGTGCAAGCGCATCGTCGAGTCGGTGCAGGGCCGGATCCAGGTCGAGAGTAGTGTGGGCCACGGGACGAGTTTCGAACTGTGGCTGCCTGCGGCGGCGTCGCTCGAATGGAGTGCTCCCGAAGGTGCCGTCTTCCACGACGGCGAAGGCCGTCGCATCCTGCTGGTCGATGGCGATGCCACGCGGCTTTCGCTGCTGGGCAACGCCTTGGCGGCGCAAGGCTACGACCCGATGATGGCGCCCGACGGTGCTGTCGCCCTGCAGCAGATCGCCCGCATCGGACTGCCGGCGTTGGCGATCCTGGACGACGACATCCTGTTGCTGTCGGCGGCGGACGTGCTGGCGGTATTGCAGGAGGCGGGCTTCGACGGTCCGGTGATCCGCCTGCGCGAACCCGGCACGCAGGAGGATCGCCACGATTGCGCGGCGGTGGTCACCAAGCCGGTGCAGATCCAGTCGCTGTTCGCCGCGCTCGAACACGCCCTCGGCCTGGGCGCCTGACCGGCGGTAGGTCGCGTCGCTTCAGACGTGGCCGACGGTGGCAGGTTTCAGCCGCTGCCACACGGCCCGCATGATCGGTTGTGCGCGGTACCAGCCGATCGGTGTGTCGGGGCAGTAGCGCTGCAGACGATCGCGCAGCGCCGGCGCGATCTCGTCGAACTCGCGCTGGTGATGCAATAGATACGCGTCGTAGCCCACCTTCAGACACTGCTCAAGATCACCGACCGTGGCGCCGACGACCTGGAAGGTGTCTTCGTTCAGACGTGTCTTCCAATATGCGAGCTCGGCATCGATATCGACGATCTGCGCGGTGGCGTGGGCGTTGCGGTGATGCAGACTGGCCATGGTGATCCCCGTGTCGTGAGGTGGTCTGACACGGCGAGTGTTGGATCGCCAGAGTGATGCTTAAGTGAAATAAAGAGCGTTTTAACCCGCATTTAACCGCGCGAGCGCGTTTTGATTCACCTTTGCATGCCTCGCGTGAATCTTATCGCTGGCGCATCGCCGCAGCCAAAATCGCGCGCTCGTCCATCAGGGCCGCTGGCGAGGGCGGGAACAGCGGTGGATCGTCTTCCAACGGTGCGTTGAGCCGTTCCCACACGCGTTCGATGACGGCCTGTGCGAGTGGCCAATCCAGCCGGACGCCGCGCACGATGCCCACGTGGTAGCGCGCAGGGAGGCTGGGTAGCAGTTCCTGCAGCGACTGCCGGTGCGAGAGCAGGTAGACGTCGTAAGCGAACTTCAGCGTGGGCACGTAGTGGCGGAACGGCGTGCCGGGCCGATGAAAGGGCTGACTGGCATAGGTGTCGGCCCAGAAAACCATTTCGGCGTGGATATCGATGACGGCACAGGGGGCGTGCGCGTCCGACCAGGCCGGGGCGATCGGTTGATGAAGGCATGACATGCGGTCCACTCCATGGCGCAAGGCCTGGCGGAGCATGGATCCGCTGGATGAAACACGGCTTACCGAGGCATGACAGCCGCGTTCCCGTCCCCGCCGCGCATCCGACAGCGCGACCCCCTGTGGCAACTTTCCCATCTGCGTCCTCACGGGCACGCAGTCCATGATCTGCCGGTTCTTGTTCTGGTTTTTCAGCCCCTGCAGACAGGAACACGGTGCGCCGCGCGCACGACGGCCAACCGTTCGTCGTCAAGTCACGTTAAGCATTCAATGCAAGCGGGCGGACGACGGTTCATGTTCGTCGAGCCAACGCCATGCTTCGCGCAGCAGCGTGCGCGCGATCGGCCAGTCCGGCCCGCTCTCGCCGCGAAGGCGCTCCCAGTGGTCTTCAAGTTCAAGTTCAGTGTCGAGATCCAGGTGCTGTCCGCCGTGATCCGCGTGGGAAGCCGCAGCGAAAGCGTAGGCCCGGCAGGCGTCTTCCCACGCGACGTCGGGGTGCAGCCGACGTCGGCGGCCGTAGTCGTAGGCCGTGAACGCGGCGAACGCGTCGTCGGCCCGATCGGGCGAACGGTAGGGTGTCTGGCGCAGGGTATCGAGCTGCTCGCGGTAGAGGTGTCGATTCATGGGCGGGCGCTTCCGGCGGGGGTGATGCCGTGGTAACCCGCCGCGCGTTACCGGTGGGTGACAAATCCCTTCAAACGCTGATCACAAAGCTGAGATGCGCCCGTTCGATCAGCCACTGCTCAGTCTCAGCGGTTGAGACGCACGCATCGTTTCATGGCGCGATCCCGCAACGAGATGCGCCATGCCCGCCCAGACCTCGCTCGTCCGCCATTACGCCCGCGATGCAGCGGTGTTGCCCGCGGAGCCTGGCGACGGCAACGCGCTGGCCGAGCGGCTGGCGGGCAAGTATCACGACCGCGTGACGGGGCGATTCGTCATTCCAGGACGCGAGGGACGCTACGAGGGACTGCCTGATGATCTTCCGCCGGCACTCGCCGCCGCACTACGCGCGCGTGGCATCGGCCGGCTGTATTCGCACCAGGCCGAGGCGTGGACGGCGGCGCAGGCGGGCAAGCACCTCGCGATCGTCACGCCGACCGCTTCGGGCAAGTCGCTGTGCTACACGATGCCGGTGGTGGCGTCGGCGCTCTCGCGCAAGGGCAAGGCGCTGTACCTCTTCCCGACCAAGGCGCTGGCGCAGGACCAGGTGGCCGAGTTGCTCGATCTCAGCCGCGCCGGCGATCTCGGCCTGAAGGCGTTCACTTTCGATGGCGATACACCGGGCGATGCACGCCAGGCGATTCGCCTGCACGGCGACATCGTGGTCAGCAATCCGGACATGCTGCATCAGGCCATCCTGCCGCACCACACGAAGTGGGCGCAGTTCTTCGAGAACCTGCGCTACGTGGTGATCGACGAGGTGCATACCTACCGCGGTGTGTTCGGCAGCCATGTCGCCAACGTGCTGCGTCGTCTCAAGCGCGTGTGCGCGTTCTACGGCGCAGACCCGCAGTTCATCCTGTGCTCGGCCACCATCGGCAATCCCAAGACGCATGCCGAGGCGTTGATGGAGGCCGATGTCGAAGCGATCACCGAATCCGGTGCGCCCACCGGCGACAAGCACGTGTTGCTGTGGAATCCGCCGGTGGTCAATCCCGATCTCGGCTTGCGCGCATCGGCGCGGTCGCAGAGCAACCGGATCGCGCGGGTGGCGATCAAGGCCGGGCTGAAGACGCTGGTGTTCGCGCAATCGCGCACGATGGTGGAGGTGCTGACGAAGTACCTGAAGGACGTGTTCGACCATGATCCGCGCAAGCCGGCGCGCATCCGTGCCTACCGCGGTGGCTATCTGCCCACCGAGCGACGGGAGGCCGAGCGTGCGATGCGCGACGGACGCGTGGACGGGATCGTGTCCACCTCCGCGCTGGAACTGGGCGTGGACATCGGCAGCCTGGATGCGGTGGTGCTGAACGGCTATCCGGGTTCGATCGCCGCGACCTGGCAGCGCTTCGGTCGTGCGGGTCGTCGCCAGCAGGCGTCGCTGGGCATTCTCGTGGCCAGTTCGCAGCCGCTGGACCAGTACGTGGTGCGGCACCCGGAGTTCTTCGCCGACAGCCCGCCCGAACATGCACGCATCGCGCCGGACCAGCCGATGATCCTGCTCGACCACATCCGCTGCGCCGCCTTCGAGCTGCCGTTCCTGGCCGGCGAGATGTACGGGCCCGTCGATCCGTCGCCATTCCTGCAGCTGCTGGATGAAGACAGTGTGGTCCATCGCGAGGGCGATCGTTACGAATGGATCGCCGACAGCTATCCGGCCAACGCGGTCAGCCTGCGCTCGGTGGCGGACGGCAATTTCGTTGTGGTCGACCGCACCGATGGGCGCCAGGTGATCATCGCAGAAGTGGATTTCAGTGCTGCGCCACTGACCCTGTACGAGGGCGCGATCCACATGGTGCAGTCCACGCCCTACCAGGTGGAACGGCTGGATTGGGAAGGCCGCAAGGCCTACGTCACCCGCACCCACGTGGACTACTACACCGACGCCATCGACTACACGAAATTGAAGGTGCTGGAGCGCTTCGATGGCGGCATCGCGGGGCAGGGCACCTGCCACCACGGCGAGGTGCATGTGGTGCGACGCGTCGCCGGCTATAAGAAGATCCGCTACTACACGCACGAGAACATCGGCTACGGGCCGGTGAACCTGCCGGACCAGGAGATGCACACCACCAGCCTGTGGTGGCAACTGCCGCCGCAGGTGCTGGAAACCTCGTTCGGATCGCGGCAGGAGGCGCTGGATGGCTTCCTTGGCGCGGCGCATGCGCTGCACATCGCCGCGACCGTCGCGGTGATGGCCGAGGGTCGCGACCTGCAGAAGGCGGTGGGCGATGGCGACGGCGCGTGGTTCGCGCTGCCGGATACGCAGGGCAGGGGGCAGTTGCGCGGTGGTGAAGGCCAGTTGCTGTCGCCGACGTCGGGGGATCGCTTCGTGCCGACGGTGTATCTGTACGACAACTATCCTGGCGGCATTGGCCTGAGTGAGCCGCTGTGGCGACGCCAGCAGGAGCTGGTGCGCCGCGCGGCGGACCTGGTGGACCGTTGCGACTGCAAGGCCGGTTGCCCCGCCTGCGTGGGCCCGGTGCTGGCCGCCGACGAAGACGCCGAGACCACGCCGCGTGCGCTCGCCAGGCGCGTGCTGCACCTGCTGGATGCTGCATGAGCATCAGTCTGGAGACCCTGCAGCGGCTGCGGCGGCAGGCAGGCCATGCGGCGGCGCCGGCACCGGTGGCGCGCATCGCGGAGTCGGTCCTCGAGCCCGAACCGATCGCGGCGTTGCGGCGCATGCTGGGTATCCGCGAGCGCGCGCGCCCGGCGCTGCCTGTGCCCGCGCGCGACCGCCACCTGCCGGGCACCGAAATCGCGCCGGGGCTGTTGCTGCTCGAAGACGTGCTTCCGTTCGACAACGTACCGGATGACGTGGACGGCACGTTCGCACGCACCGGCCCGTTGCCCACTGCCGGCATGCTGTTCTTCGATACCGAAACGACGGGGCTGTCCGGCGGTACCGGTACGCGTGCCTTCATGGTGGGCGCGTCGGATTTCGTGCCCGGCGGACTGCGCGTGCGTCAGCTGCTGATCACGCACCTATCGGCCGAGCCGGCGATGCTGCGCGAGTTCTCGCGCTGGCTGGGGGAAGATACGCGACTAGTCAGCTACAACGGCCGCTGCTACGACGCGCCCCTGCTGGCCACGCGTTACCGGCTGGCGCGGCAGGGCACGCCACTGGCCGGACTCGAACACCTGGACCTGCTGTTTCCCACGCGACGTCGGTATCGCGGCGTATGGGAGAACTGCCGCCTGGGCACCATCGAGCGCCATGCGCTCGGCATCGTCCGCGAAGACGATCTGCCGGGTTCGGAAGCGCCGGGCGCGTGGCTGCAGTACCTGCGGGGCGGCGATGCCGGATTGCTGCGACGCGTGCTGCTGCACAACTTCCAGGACGTGGTGACGCTGGCGCGGCTGCTGATGCATTTGTCGGCACCGGATGCCAGTGCGGCGGAAGAGGGAAGCGTGTTTACCTGCGCGTCTTCTTGACCGCGCAGGTAGGCAGGCGGATGCTGGCGCCGTCGGAGTCCACGAAGACGCACTGCCTGTCCGCCCTGCCACAGGAGCCGTCCCATGCACCGTTCCGTTGTCCTCTGCCTGCTGCTCGCCGGCGCATCGTCCACCGTCGCCGCAAAAGACGCGTTGCCGGCCGTCGATCGCTTCCACATCGGTGCGGGACGTTACTGGGCCGACCACGATCTGGACACGCGGTGGGATGCCAGCGACGGGTCGCTCGGCACCCATGTCAATTTCCAGCGCGATCTGGGATTCATGGACCGCCAGGATGCACTGACCTGGACCATCGGCGGCAGCCTGGGGGAAGAACGCCGGCATGCGTTCGAAGCGTTCGGCTACGACTACGACGATGACACGGTCCGCCTGTTGGACCGCACGCTGCTGATCGGCGACAACGCGTATCCGGTGGATGCGGCGTTCACCGGTCGCCTCGACCTGAAGATCACCGGCGTCTCGTACACCTGGTTCTTCCTGCAGAACGGGCGACGGGCCGCCGGTGTGGGCCTCGGCGCGATGCGGTACGACATCGAGGCCGACCTCGACGCCACGGCTACCGTGGCCGGATCCCCGGTGGCGTATGCGAACGATCTGTCCGAGGCGGAATGGGCGCCGATGTTGCGCGCCGAGTACGCACAGTCGCTCTCGGCGCATTGGCGCTGGGGCGCCTCGCTGGCGTACACGCGGAAGAACAGCGGTAACGTCACCGGCGACGCGCTGGATGCGCAAGTGGAACTGGAATACTTTCCCTGGGAGCATTTCGGCTTCTCGCTGCGCTACAACTACAACGACGTGGACCTCGATTTCGAGCGTTCCCGCTTCGACGGCAATCTCAACCTCAACAACCGCGGACCGCAGTTGCTGGGGAAGTTGCGCTTCTGACATGCCGCGCTGTCGGGGATCCACCGACAGCGGAGTGTGAAGCGCTGCGCACTACGCCACATCGCCGTTCAAGAAGCGGCAGGGGCGGCCGACATCCTTGCTAGATTTCATCCCGTCCGTGCCCCGCAACCGCGTGGCACGCATTGAACCTGCAAGAAAAAAGGGGCCGTGCCTTGCGCATTCTGTACGTTGGCGATACCGCCTGCCTGCCTGACGACCTGGCCGACTACATCGGCGACATGGGAGACGAATGGACCGTGGAGACGGTCGTCGACGGCAAATCGGCGATGTTCGCGGTCGCCAACGGGCCGGTCGACGTGGTGATGGTCGGCCCCGGCCTGCCGGACCTGCCGCCGGCGACGTTGCTGGGCCAGATCCGTACGCTGCGCCCTGAGACGATCCGCATCGCACTGCTGGAAGGCAGCGCCGACAGCCTGTCCGCACCGATCAAACTGATCGGCGTGGCGCACCGCTTCCTGCCGCTGCCGCTGTCGTCGGAAACAGTGCTGGAATCGATCCACAGCCTGGAAGAACTACGCGACCTGCTCGACAGCCCGCGCCTGCGCCGGGCGATCGGCCGCGTCGAACACCTGCCCTCGCCGCCGCATCTCTATTTCGCGCTGACGCGCGCGCTGGAAGAAGACGAAGGCACCGCCAACGACATCGCCACGCTGGTGGCCGGCGACCCGGCCATCGCGGCCAAGGTGTTGCAGCTGTGCAACTCGGCGTACTTCTCCAATGGCCGCTCGGTCACCGACCTGCGCGCCGCCGTGACGCGGCTCGGCCTAGGCACGTTGCGCGACCTGGTGCTGGCCAGCGAGGTGTTCTCGATGAAGACCACCTCCAGTGTCGACCGTGCCGCGCTGCAGAACCGTGCGCTGCTGGCCTCGCGCCTGGCGGCGAAGATCCTGCCGCGCACCAGTTCCGAACTCGGTGCCACCGCGGCGCTGCTGGCCGACATCGGCCTGCTGCTGCCGGGCGTGCGCGACGAGCGCGATACGCCGGCGAGCGAGGACGACGACCGCCCCGGCCACACCGAGGCGGGTGCCTACCTGCTCGGCCTGTGGGGCCTGCCAATGCCGATCGTCGAGGCGGTGGCGTTCCATCGCCAGCCGCAGCGCTCCAGCCTGCGCAGCTTCTGGGTGCCCGGTGCCGTGCACGTGGCCGGCGCGCTGGCCAGCAACGAGCCGGTCGACGAGAGCTACCTGAAGTCGCTGGGCGTGCTGGACCAGTTGCCCAACTGGCGCCAGATGGCCGAAACCCTGGTCGAGCGCGCCGAGGAACAGGCGGCCTGATCGCCCGACGGGCAGGGGTTCGCTAGCCGATACACGGCGCCCCTGCCAGTCTCGCCTTGTGCGACGGATGGGTGTACAAATGTACACCCATGAACCCCGTCGACCTGCCTCCCCAACGTGCCGCCGTCCTGGCCTTCCTGCGCCGCGAGCTGGCGGCCGGGCGCGCGCCCAGCCTGGCGGACATCGCCGGGGCCTTCGGCTTCGCCTCCCGCAATGCCGCGCAGAAGCATGTGCAGGCGCTGGTCGCCGACGGCCTGCTGGAACAGGCCCCGGGCCAGAAGCGCGGCCTGCGCCTGCCGGGCGGCATGGCCGACCTGCTGCCGTTGCCCGTGCTGGGCCGGGTGGCCGCCGGCCAGCCGATCGGCGCCGACATCGGCCTGGACGAGCAGGTGTGGCTGGACCGCCGGCTGTTCTCGCCGCAGCCCGATTACCTGCTGAAGGTGCAGGGCGATTCGATGATCGACGACGGCATCGTCGATGGCGACCTGGTCGGTGTGCACCGCACGCCGGAGGCGCGCGACGGCCAGACCGTCGTGGCCCGCATCGACGGCGAGCTGACCATCAAGCGCCTGCAGCGCGAGCGCCGGCGCATCCGCTTGTTGCCGCGCAATCCCGCGCACGCGCCGATCGAGGTGCAGCCGGGGCAGGACTTCGCCATCGAAGGCGTGTACTGCGGCCTGGTGCGCCGCGGTTGAGATGGGCGCCGTCGTCGCCCTCGACACGCTGTTGGCTGCGCGCACGCTGTGGCACGCGGGCCGCAGTGCGGCGATCGCCGCCGATGGCGAACCCACCGGCCATGCGGCGCTCGACGCGCTGCTGCCGCAAGGCGGCTGGCCACGCCGCGCCTTGACCGAACTGCTGCTGCCCGCCGACGGCGTGGGCGAACTGGCCTTGCTGTTGCCCACGCTGGCGCGGATGACCCAGGCGGGCAGTGCGGTAGCGGTGATCGCGCCGCCCTACGTGCCGTATGCGCCGGCCTGGCAGGCCGCGGGCGTGGACCTGGCGATGCTGGAGATCGTCGAAGCCGCGCCACGCGATGCGTTGTGGGCGTTCGAGCAATGCCTGCGCAGCGGTGCCTGCGCCGCCGTGCTGGGCTGGCCCACGCACGCCGACGGGCCTGCGCTGCGCCGGCTGCAGGTGGCGGCCGACAGTGGCGAATGCCTGGGCTTCGCACTGCGCGACCGTCGCCATGCGGCCAATCCCTCGGCGGCCGCGTTGCGCGTGGAAGCCACGCGCGATGCGCAGGGCGGTACGCAGTGGCAGGTACGCAAATGCCGGGGTGGGCCGGCGCCTGCGCAACCGTTCGCGCTGGTCGCGCATTGAGGCCCGCGCATGCTCTGGGCCTGTGTACTGCTGCCGCAGCTGGCGCTGGACGCCGTCCTCCGGCGTTTGCCTGACCCCGACGCGCCGCTGGCGCTGGTCGGCGGTGCCGTGCAGCTGCGTACCTTGCAGGCGGTGAATGCCGCTGCCGCGCAGGCGGGCCTGCGGGCCGGCATGCGATTGACCGCTGCGCACGCGTTGCTGCCCGAGTTCGCGATGGTCGAACACGATCCGCCAGCCGAAGCGCGCTGGCAGCGGTTCCTCGCCGCCTGGGCGTACCGCCACAGCTCGCTGGTCAGCGCACAGTGGCCGGGCTGCCTGGTGCTGGAGGTGCGCGCCAGCTTCCGTCTGCTGGGGCCCTGGCCGCGCATCGAGGCGCGGTTGCGTGAGGAACTCGGTCTGCTGGGTTTCCAGCATCGCCTCGCGCTGGCACCCACGCCGCGCGCGGCGCATGTGTTCGCCGGTCTGCGCGACGGATTGGCGGTGATGCAGCCGGCGGCGATGGCGGAGATGCTGGACCGCGTGCCGGTGCGCCGCGCGCGCCTGCCGGACGATGCCGGCGAACGCCTGCATCGCATGGGCATCCGCGACCTGCGCACACTGCGCGACCTGCCACGCGACAGCGTGCGCCGTCGTTTCGGCTTGCCGGTGCTCGACCACCTGGATCGCCTGTACGGCCAGGCCGACGATGCGCTGGCGTACTACGCGCCGCCGGACCACTTCGATGCGCGCATCGAACTCGGCTACGAAGTCGAGAGCCACATGGCACTGCTGTTCCCGCTGCGCAGGCTGATCGGCGATCTGTCCACCTACCTGTCGATCCGCGACGGCGGCGTGCAGCGTTTCGTCCTGCGGTTGGAGCACGAGGAAGGCCACACCGATGTCGAGGTGGGCCTGCTCGCCGCCGAACGCGAACCGGCGATGCTGTTCGAACTCACCCGCAACCGCCTGGAGCGCGTGCAGATCGCGCAGCCGGTGGTCGGCGTGCGCCTGCTGGCACGCGAGCTGCCGCCGTTCGTGCCGGCCGCGCGCGATCTGTTCGATACGCGACCGCAGCAGCAACTGCCGTGGCCGCAGTTGCGCGAACGCCTGCGCGCGCGCCTGGGCGACGAGGCGGTGCACCGCGTGGCACCGGCCGGCGATCCACGCCCGGAACGCGCGTGGCGACGCGTGCAGGGCGATGGCGGGCGCATCGAGCAGGCGCCGCTGCGTCCGCCACGCCCGACCTGGTTGCTGCCGCAGCCGGTGCCGCTGCGCGATCCGCACCCGCGCATCGTCTCCGGCCCGGAGCGGCTGGAGAGCGGCTGGTGGGACGGCGGGGACGCGCGCCGCGACTACTACGTGCTGGAGACCTCGCAGGGTCAGCGCGCCTGGGCGTTCGCGCCGCCGGGCGAGCAGGGCGGTTGGATGCTGCACGGGTGGTTCGCATGAGCCGCGACGAAGAGCGCGGCGATTACCCGGGCTCGCATGTGCCGCGCGCCTGGGAGACCGCGCATCGGCTGCGGGCGCATGCGGCGGCCAATGACGATGCGCCCACCGCCGACGGCCTGCCGGCCTATGCCGAACTGCACTGTCTGTCGGACTTCTCTTTCCTGCGTGGCGCCTCCAGTGCGGAGGACCTGTTCGTCCGCGCCAAGCATTGCGGCTACGACGCGCTGGCGATCACCGACGAATGCTCGTTGGCCGGCATCGTGCGCGGACTGGAAGCGTCGCGCGCCACCGGACTGAAGCTGATCGTCGGCAGCGAGTTCACGTTGAAGTGCGGCCTGAAGTGCGTGCTGCTGGTGGAAACCCTCGCCGGATACGTGCGCCTGTGCGAAGTGATCACCACGGCGCGCCGCGCGAGCCCCAAGGGCAGCTATGCATTGACCCGGCAGGACGTGGAGCGGGTACTGGGCGAAGGCGATCCGGAAACGGGCGGGTTGTTCGCGCTGTGGCTGCCGGCCCGCATGCCGGACGAAGCGCAGGGGCGATGGCTGCAACAGGTGTTCGGCGCGCGGGCGCACCTGGCGGTGGAGCTGCATCGGGAGCAGGACGATGCCGCACGTCTTCAGCAACTGCTCGATCTGTCGGCACGGTTGGCGATGCGGGCCGTCGCCGCCGGCGACGTGCACATGGACGTGCGCCGGCAGCGGGCGTTGCAGGACACGATGACGGCGATCCGCCACACGGTGCCACTGGCCGAGTGCGGCGGACACCTGTTCCGCAACGGCGAACGCCACCTGCGCTCGCGCCGGGCGTTGGGCAACATCCATCCGCATGCGTTGCTGGAAGGGGCGGCCGCGTTGGCGCGGCGTTGCACGTTCTCGATGGACGAAGTGCGCTATCGCTACCCGGCCGAACTGGTGCCGGACGGCCACACGCCGGCCAGTTGGCTGCGCGCGCTGACCGAGCGGGGCATGCGGGAACGCTGGAAGGATGGCGTGCCGCCCGCCATCGTCGCGCAGATCGACGAGGAGCTCGCGCTCATCGCCCGGTTGAAGTACGAAGCGTTCTTCCTGACGGTCGAGGACATCGTCCGCTTCGCCAGGTCGAAGGACATCCTGTGCCAGGGGCGCGGTTCCTCGGCCAATTCGGCGGTCTGTTTCGCGTTGGGCATCACCGTGGTGAATCCGGCCGAAAGCCGGCTGCTGATGGCGCGCTTCCTGTCCGAGGAACGCGGCGAACCGCCGGACATCGATGTCGATTTCGAACACGCGCGGCGCGAAGAAGTGCTGCAGTACGTCTACGCAAAGTATGGCCGCCGCCGTGCGGCGCTGGCCGCCACCGTCATCCGCTATCGCGGCAAGAGCGCGGTGCGCGACGTGGCCAAGGCCTTCGGCCTGCCACCGGACCAGATCGCGTTGCTTGCCGAATGCTTCGGCTGGGGCAATGGCGAGACGCCGATGGAGCAGCGCCTGCGGGAAGCCGGGTTCGATCCGGAGAATCCATTGATCCACCGCGTACTGGCGGTGACGACACAATTGCGCGGGCATCCGCGCCATCTCTCCCAGCATGTCGGCGGCTTCGTGATCAACGATGGACCGCTGTCCGAGGTCGTGCCGGTGGAGAACGCGGCAATGGACGACCGCACCATCATCCAGTGGGACAAGGACGACCTGGAGACGATGAAGTTGCTGAAGGTCGACTGCCTTGCACTGGGCATGCTGACCTGTATCAAGAAGGCCGTCGATCTGGTGACGCAGCATCGGGGCTACACGATCGACCTGGCCAGGTTGCCGCCGGGAGACAAGCGCACCTACACGATGATCCAGGCCGCCGACACGATCGGCGTGTTCCAGATCGAGTCGCGCGCGCAGATGAGCATGTTGCCGCGACTGAAGCCGAAGAATTTCTACGATCTGGTGATCGAGGTGGCCATCGTCCGTCCCGGCCCGATCCAGGGTGGCATGGTGCATCCGTATCTGCGGCGAAGGCAGAAGAAAGAAGCGGTGACGTATCCGTCCGAGGGCATCGAGGAGATCCTCGGCAACACACTGGGTATTCCGCTGTTCCAGGAACAGGTGATGGAACTGGTGATCCATGCCGGCTACACGCCCTCGGAAGCCGATGGCCTGCGTCGTTCCATGGCGGCGTGGGGCAGGGGCGGTGACATGACGCCGCATCGCGACAAGATCCGTCGGCTGATGGAGAAAAAGGACTATTCATCGGAATTCATCGACCAGATCTTCGAGCAGATCAAGGGGTTCGGTTCCTATGGATTCCCGCAGAGTCACGCGGCCTCCTTCGCCAAGCTGGTCTACATCAGCTGCTGGCTGAAGCGGCACGAACCGGCGGCGTTCGTCTGCGCACTGCTCAATGCGCAGCCGATGGGGTTCTATTCGGCCAGCCAGATCGTGCAGGACGCACGGCGGGGCCATTGGGCGGGACGGCCGCGTGTCGATGTCCGTCCCGTGGATGTGGCCTGCAGCGACTGGGACAACACCTTGGAGGGTGGCCGGATGCGCAGCGAGGCGGTTCGGAAAGGACAGGCCACCGTGCGGCTCGGCTTCCGCCAGGTCAGCGGGCTGTCGGAGACAGTGGGCAAGGCGATCATGGCCGCTCGCGCGCAGCGGCCCTTTGCCGACGTGCGCGATCTCTGCCTGCGTGCCAATCTCGACGAGAAGGCGCGCAGCGCGCTCGCCGAAGCCGGTGCGCTGCAGTCGCTCGCCGGCCATCGTCACGCGGCACGTTGGGCGGTGGCCGGCGTCGAACGCCAGCGACCACTGTTGCCGGGCAGTCCCGACGAGGACGACATCATGCTGCCTGCGCCTGGTCTGGTCGAAGATGTGCTGTCGGACTACCGCGTCACCGGACTGACATTGGGCACGCATCCGCTGGCTCTGCTGCGCGACCGCCTGCGCCGTGAGCGCGTGGTCGATTCGCGGCAGTTGCAGGATCTGCCGCACGGGCGCGGCGTGCACGTGGCCGGCATCGTCACCCAGCGCCAGCGGCCGGGCACCGCCAGCGGCGTCATCTTCGTGACGCTGGAAGACGAACATGGGGTGATCAACGTCGTGGTCTGGGCGCGTATCGCCGAGCGCCGGCGCAAGGCCCTGCTCGGTGCGCGTCTGCTGGGCGTACGCGGACGCTGGGAGCATGTGGATGGCGTCCGCCACCTGATCGCCGAGGACCTGCACGACTTCAGCCACCTGCTGGGCGAGCTGCAGACCAGCTCCCGCGACTTCCATTGAGGCGATGATGCGCGCACTCGCCACCCTCACCGACGACCTGTTCGCGCCCGCGATGGTGCAGCTGGTGGACGATGCCGAAGGCGGCGTCCGTTACTGGCCGGAGGTCATCGATCCGCTGACGGCTCGCGCTTGGTTCGACAGGCTGCGGGCGAGCGCGGCGTGGACGCACCTGCAGCGTCCGATGTACGACCGCATCGTCGACGTGCCGCGGTTGCTGGCTAACTACGCCGTGGACGCATTGCCGGACGAACTGCCGCTGGCCGCGCTGCTCGCCCGCGTGCAGGCGAAGGCGCCTGCGCCGTATTCGCGTATCGGCATGAACCTCTACCGCGACGGTCACGACAGCGTCGCCATGCATGGCGACAAACTGCATACCGTGGCGGCGGGCCATCCGATCACGCTGGTGTCGCTGGGCGCGCCACGGCGGATGCTGATCCGTGCCCGCGAAGGCCGTCGCGAGACGGTGGCGGTGGATCTGGCGCCGGGCAGCGTGCTGTCGATGAGCCATGCGTCGCAGAGCACCCATGAGCATGGCATTCCGAAGACGCGGCGCGCGCAGGGGCCGCGGATCAGCGTGGTGTTCCGCGTGCGGCCGGCATCGCCTGTGGGAACAGGTGTGGGAGCGACGTAAGTCGCGATGAGGCGTTACCGGTGGTCCATCGCGACTTACGTCGCTCCCACAAGAATCCCGTCTTCCAAAAAAACGCCGCGAGAGATCGCGGCGGGAGGGTCAAGGACTGCTTGAAAAGGGGCGTGCGCCGCCGTCAGCCCATCAGCTTGAACAGTGACAGCGACTGCATCTGCATGAAGACCGTCTGTGCGGCCTGCAGCGCGGTGTTCTCCATCTGGTAGCGGCCGATGGCTTCGGCCCAGTCCAGGTCGCGCAGGGTCGACAACGTGCCCTGCAGGGTCACGTTGTTGGCTTCGCGCAACGCCGCCGCATCGTCGATAGCGGATAGCTGCGCACCGCCGCTGGCGCGCGCATCGATCATCTTGCTCTGCGCAGTGGCGACGTCGCGCATCGCGGCCTGCAGGTTGTTCTGCATGGCGGCGCGCTGCGCGTCGGTGGTGGGGTTGGTGTCCAGCGTGGTGATCAACCCCTGCACCGTGCCGAAGATGTCGCGTGAGCCGGCCGGGCCGAGGGTGAAGCTGTCGCCGTTGGCCGGCTGCCCGTCGATCTTCATCTGCACGCCCGCGAAGGCGATGCTCTCGCCCTTGGCGTAGGTTCCGGATGCCACCGGATTTCCGCCACTGTCCAGCACCTGGTAGGTATCGCCGGCGCCGAAGCTGAGCGTGTACGTGCCGCCGGTCCACGCCGTGGAGTCGGTAACGCTGAAATCCATCAGCAGGCCGGTGCCGGTGTTACCCGCGGCGGCTTGGCCATCGATGCGGCCATCGCCGGTGCGCAGGCGCAGGAAGACTTCGCTGCCTGGCAAGGTATCGGCGACGAACATGTCCGGCGCCACTTCCACCTGACGCTGGGTCTGATCACCGCTGTAGATCACGCCGCCGCCGGAGATCGCGAACGGCGCGCTGCCGTCGCTGGTACCGCCGAACAGGTAGCGCCCGGCGCCATCGGTGCTGTTGGCCAGGTCGAGCAGGCCGGCGTAGATCGCTTTGAGTTCCGTGCTGATCGCCTTGCGGCTGTCTTCGCCCATCGCGGCGTTGTTAGCCTGGATGACGAGTTCGTTGACGCGCGCCATCGCATCGCCGACCTGGGTCAGCGCGTTCTCCTGCAGGCCCAGGCGGTTCTGCACGGCATTGGCGTTCATGCCGAAGCGTTCGAGTTCGGCCACGGCGCGGTCCAGGCCGACGGCCGTGCCGGCGGCCACGGGATCGTCCTTCGCGGTGACCAGGCGCTGGCCGCTGGCCAGCTGCTGCTGGGTGTGCGCCAGCTTCGCCTGCTTGGCCAGCATCGTCGTGATCGACTGCTGGTACATCATGCCGGTGGAGATGCGGTAGTTCATCGGCGGGTCGCGGCCAGGAGGGATTGGAAGAGCGTGTCGGCGGTGGCGATGATCTGCGACGCCGCCTGGTAGGCCTGTTGCAGCCGCATCAGGTCGGCGGCTTCTTCGTCCAGGTTCACGCCGGAAACCGCGTCGCGCGCGGCCTGCGCCTGGTCGTGGATGACCTGCTGCGCCTGCGCGGAGTAGTCCGCCTGTCGCGCCGCCGAACCGACCTGCGTGGTCAGTCCGCCGATCGCGCCGTTGAGGGTCAGCGTGCCGCCGTTGAGTACGCGCGCATCGTCCAAGTTGGACAGCAGCTTGGCGTTACCGTTGTCGCTGGAGTTGGCGCCGGTCGGACCCACGCTGAAGGTGTCGCCGGCGGCGGGCGCGCCGTCCAGCACCACGCTCCAGCCGTTGTAGGCGACGGTCTGGCCCGGCGTGTAGGCGAACGGGCCGGTGCCGTTGATCGTGTACTGGGTGGCGTCGATGAATTCGATGTCGACCGGGGCCAGCAGCCCCGCGTTCGCGGCATCGGTGACCTTCAGGCCGCTGAGCTTGCCGGTGCCGGTATTGGTCAGGTCGGTGGTCGCCTTCACCGGTGTGGCGGCGGCGATGCGGCTCGGATCGGTGATCGCCACGCTCAGGTTGCCCGCCGCGCCGGCAGTGGGCTGCAGCAGGAAGCGGTCATTGTTCGCCGGCGTGCCGGAGGCCAGCACGACTTCGATGCCGTTGACCACCAGCGGATCGGCGGCGGTGCCGGTGCCGGTCATCGGAATGCTGGCACCGGTATCCGGATGCGTCGCCACCCAACCCGTTCCGTCGAAGCGCAGCAGCACGTTCTGCGCATTCAGGCCGGCCACGCTGCCGACCGACGTGGTCAGGTTGGCGTTGCCGGTGTTGTTGGCGTTGGACGAGATGCGCGGCGCGGGCAGGGAGAAGAAATCCGCGCCCATCTGCCCGTACAGGTCCATGCCCGCGCGATGGCCTTCATTGAAAGTCTGCGCCAGCGAGGTGGCGACACGGCCGAGTTCGGCCATCGCCGGGTCCAGCACCGTGGTGCGGAACTCGACCAGGCCACCGATCTGTCCGCCCAGCGCGCGCTTGTCGAGCGTCACGCGCTGGCCATTGGTTTCCAGTGCGACCTGCAGGCGTTCCGGGCGATAGGGATCGGCCACGGTAACCAGCGTGCTGGCGGAGGTGCCGACCACCAGCGGCTGGCCGCCGGCGCTGAAGACATTGACCAGTCCACCGTCCTGGGTGATCGCGTTGCCGCCGGTGAAGCCGACGAGTTCGCTGATCAGCTGGTCGCGGCGATCCAGCAGGTCGCCCGACGGGCTGCTGCTGCCGCCGATCTGGCCATTGAGCTGGGCGATCTCCTTGGCCAGCCGGTTCACTTCGCCGGTGGCGGCGGTGAGGCCGGCGTTGACCTCGGTGTCCAGGCCGTCGAGGTGCTGGTCGATCTGGCGGAAGCGGGTGACCAGGGCATTCGCCTGCGCCAGCACGCTTTCGCGGTCGGCCGAGCCGGCGGCGTTGGACGACAGTGCGTTGACCGAATCGAAGAAGCTCGACCACGGCGCGCTGATGCCGGTGGCCTTCTCGGAAAACAGCTGGTCGAGCCGCGTGGACATCACCGACAGCTGCTGCAGGCGCGAGAGTTCGCCGCCGCTGTCAAGCAGGCGCGAGGTGGCCAGCGAATCGGCCATCCGGCGGACGTCGACGATCTGCACGCCGTTGCCCTGGTAGCCGTAACCGAAGTACGTGCCGTCGCGCGCCTCGAACTCGGTGCGCTGGCGCGAATAGCCCGGCGTGTTGATGTTGGCGACGTTGTGGCCGACGGTCGAGAGCGCCCGCTGGAAGGCGATCAGGGCGCTGCTGCCGGTGGCGAGTAGGTTCGACATGCGTTATCCCCAGGTCAGCGCCGCAGCGCGTTGCCGATGGCGTTGCCCACGGCGTTGCCGACCGGGCCGCCCACCGTGGTGCCGATCGTCGACAGCACCTTGCCCAGCGTGGGACCGTTGGCGATGGAGGCGATCTTGTTGGCGTAGGTCGGGTCGGTGGCGTAGCCGGCGCGCTGCAGGCCGCGGGCGAAGCCCACGATGTCCTTGCCCGCCGACAGTGCCTGCTGGTAGCGCGGGTTGTTCTTCAGCATCCGCACGTAGTCGGCGAAGCTCTCGGCGGGCGACGAATACGCGCGGAAATCCGCGGTCTCGGTGTGCTTCACGCCATTCGTGTATTCGTGGGTGGCGGTGCGGGCGCGCTCGCCCTTCCAGCCGGTGGCCTTGATGCCGAACAGGTTGTGCGCGCTGTCGCCGTCGCCGGTCTTGATCTGGCGCTTGCCCCAACCGGTTTCCAGTGCGGCCTGCGCGACCAGTGCGCGCGGGTCCACGCCGAGTTCCTTGGCGGCCTTCTGTGCATGCCCCCAGATCTCGGCCACGAAGCGTTCCGGCGTGTTGCGGGCGTACTGGGACGGGTCGGCCGAAGCGACCTGTTCGACCTCGTCGCAGGCCGCGTCGGGACGCACGGTGATGGTGTCGAACGTGATCGTCTCCGGCATCGCCGAAGCGCCCTGCGTGTCGCGGCTGCCGATGCCGCGACCCGCGATGGCGTCGAGCATCGAGTCGGCATCGGTGCCCGGCAGCAGGCGCTTGTAGGCCGACAGCGCCGTCGTGGCGGGCACGGCGGGCGTGGCCGCATCGGTGGCGCCCAGCTGGCGCGCGATCATTGGGGCGAGCCCCAGGCCACGCCCTTGCGACATCGCGGTGGCGATCTGCTGGTCGTACATGTCGCGGAAGACCTGGTTTTCGCCCGGGAACAGCGAATCGCCGAAGCCCGCCTCGCGCATGCACTTGATCATCATCTGCGCGAACTGGCCCTCGAGCTTGCGCGCGACGTCGTGGATGCGCGCGTTGTCGGCCTTCGCGCTGACGTCGGCCAGCGGCAGAGAGGGGGTGAGGGCGCTGAGCGGGGCACTGGCCATGTCAGATCACCTCGAGCTCCGCGCGCAAGGCGCCGGCCTGCTTCAGGGCTTCCAGGATCGCGATCAGGTCGCCGGGCGCGGCACCGACTTCGTTCACCGCGCGGACGATCTCGTCCAGCGAAGTGCCGCCCTCGAATTTGAACATGCGGTTGCCTTCCTGGCTGACCGACACGCTGGACTGCGGCGTCACCACGGTGGTGCCGCCACGCGAGAATTCGTTCGGCTGGCTGACGTTCGCCGATTCGGTGATGGTCACCGTCAGCGAACCGTGCGTGACCGCCGCCGGCATCACCTTCACCTGCGCGCCGATCACCACGGTGCCGGTGCGCGCGTTGACGATGACCTTGGCCGGCGCGCTGCCGGGAGTGAGCTCCAGGTTTTCGATCTGGGCGAGGAAATTCACCCGGCGCGAGATGTCGGCCGGTGCACGCACGGCAACGGTGACCGCATCCAGCGCGTAGGCATTGCCGGCGCCGAAGTTCTGTTCCAGCGCCGCGACCATGCGCGACACCGTGGTGAAGTCGGCGCGATGCAGGTTCAGCGTGATGGTGCCTTCGCCGCTGTCCAGCGCATTGGGGATCGCGCGCTCGACGGTGGCGCCATTCGGAATACGGCCCACGCTGGGCACGTTGACCGACACGCGCGAGCCGTCCTTGCCCTGCGCGCCGAAGCCGCCGACCACCAGGTTGCCCTGGGCGATCGCATAGACCTCGCCGTCGGCACCGCGCAGCGGGGCCATCAGCAGGCTGCCGCCGCGCAGCGACGTGGCGTTGCCGATCGAAGACACGGTGATGTCGATGGGCTGACCCGGCTTGGCGAAGGCGGGCAGATCGGCATGGATGGCGACCGCCGCGACGTTCTTCAGCTGTGGATTGACGTTGGCCGGGACGTTGACGCCCAACTCGCCCAACATGTTCTTCAGGCTCTGCACGGTGAAGGGCGCCTGGCTGGTGCGGTCGCCGGTGCCGTCGAGGCCGACGACCAGGCCGTAGCCGACCAGCGGATTGCTGCGCACGCCGCCGACCTGGGCAAGATCCTTGATGCGCTCGGCGCGCGCAGCCGGCGCCAGGCAGATCAGCACCAGGCCGATCCAGGCCAGCAGGCCCAGCAGCGTGTAGGTGTCGATCCGGCGCGACTTCTTCGCAGGTGCCGGTGCAGCGCGGTTGGCTTCGTTGGCGTCCATCACGATGCTCAGTTCGGGAAGATCGGAGAGTTGAAGAAGCGGCCCAGCCAGCCCATCGAATTAGACTGCGCGATCGCGCCGCGGCCGCCGTAGGCGATGCGTGCGTCGGCGACCTTGCCGGAGGAGATGCTGTTGTCCGGGTTGATGTCGGCCGGGCGGACGATGCCCTGGATCTGCACCATCTCGTCGCCCTGGTTCAGGCGCATGTTCTTCTGGCCCTGCACGACGAGGTTGCCGTTGGGCAGGCGCTGGATCACGGTGACCGTCACGCTGCCCTGCAGCTTGTTGCTCTGCGCGCTGTTGCCGGCGCCGCTGAAGCCGCGGTCGCCATTGATCGAGGCGCTGAGCAGGTCGCGCCCGTTGAGCGTGAGCGGGGCACCGGCGATGTTCGGTGCGGCCAGGCTGACTTCGCTTTGCTTGTCCACTGAAGTGGTGGCCGAGGTCTGCGCGGTGGTGTTCTCCACCAGGTTGATCGTCAGCAGGTCGCCCACGTCGCGCGCGCGACGGTCGGCGTACAGGTTCAGGCCGGGGCCCGCGCGATAGATCGAACCCGCGGTGGCCGGCGCCTGCGCGGCGACCACCGGCTGGATGGGCTGCATCGGTGCGTAGGGACGCACGTCGCCGTAATAGCGCGCGCAACCAGGCAACAGGACCAGGGCGCAGGCGAGGGTGGTGGCGGACGTGGAGCGCTTCATGGCGAGCCTCGAGGAAGAGAGCGTCAGGCGGATCAGACGTTGTTGTTGAGGTAACCGAGCATGGAGTCGGTGGTGGAGATGGCCTTGGCGTTCATTTCGTAGGCGCGCTGGGTTTCGATCATGCTCACCAGCTCTTCCACGACGTTGACGTTGGAGCCTTCCAGCGAGCCCTGCACGACGCTGCCGAGGCCGTTGAGGCCGGGCGTGCCGTTCTGCGCGGGGCCGGAGGCGGTGGTCTCGACGTAGAGGTTCTCGCCCTTGGCCTGCAGGCCCGACGGATTGACGAAGTCGGTGAGCGTCAGCGAGCCGATCTCCAGCGCCTGGGCCTGGCCGGCCATGGTCACGCTGATGGTGCCGTCGGCGCCGATGGTCATCGACTGCGCGCCTTCGGGCACCTGGATGCCGGGCTGCACGGGGTAGCCGCTGTTGGTGACCAGTTCGCCCTGGGCGTTGATCTGGAACGAGCCGTCGCGCGTGTACGCCGGCGAGCCGTCCGGCAGGAGCACTTCGAAGAAGCCGCGGCCGTTGACCATGACGTCCAGCGAGCGCCCGGTCTGTTGCGGGTTGCCCTGCTGGAAGTCCTTCGAGGTCGACACGACGCGCACGCCGGTGCCGAGCTGCAGGCCGGACGGTAGTTGGGTCTGGGAGGAGGTGGAGCCACCGGGCTGGCGGACCTGTTGGTACAGGAGGTCTTCGAAGCTGGCGCGGTCGCGCTTGAAGCCGGTGGTGTTGGTGTTCGCCAGGTTATTGGAAACCACGGACATGCGCGTCTGTTGCGCGTCCAGTCCGGTCTTGGCGACCCAGAGGGCTTGGTTCATGGCGTGGTTCCTCGCGGGTGAAGGGGTGGAACCGCGCGATACGGTTCCTCGCCCCCTCTCAGGCAAGTCCTGTGCCGAAACGGGTGTCGTAAGTCCGGCGCGGGCGCCGGGGTCTGTGCGGCGGAAAGATGGCGGGCGGTGGGGCCGGAGATCTTATTGATGGACTGGCATGGCGCCGCTGGCCGTGGGGGCCTTACTTTTCTTTGCTTGTGCAAAGAAAAGTAAGCAAAAGAAACACCCCCCGGCGGTCCGCCCGCCGCTGAGCGGCGGGTGCGCAGTCCCGGCGGGAATTTTCGGACGGGGCATCCTGCCCCGGCCGAAAACGGCGCACGTCCTGTGCGCCGCCCCTTTGGGGTTTTATCCGCCGTGACTGCCGGACCTTAAGGGGCCCCGAAAGCCGACACGGACAGATCCGGCGTGCACGCCTTTGACTTGTCTCTTCAGGGTCCCCATGAGGCACGGCGAGTGGGGCGGGTAAAACCCGAAGGGCGCCGGCATGGATGACGGCGTTTCCGTATGGCACATGGATGTGCCTTACGGAAATTCCCGGCCCGCTCGCGGACCCGGAGCGAAGCGCAGGGCGTGCCGCCTGGGGTGTGTTTCTTTGATTCTTTCTTTGCACAAGCAAAGAAAGAAGGCCTCCGCGGCGAGCGGCACCATGCTTGAGGCTAGTGAACGCATCCAATGAACGCATCCAGCGAGCGAACGTCGTACGCTCAGAATCTATGAGCGCATCGCGCTCATGGTGCTTGTTGATCAACCACCCAATCGCAGCAACTGGTTCGACGACTGCGCCATCTCGTCGCCCGTGCGGATCACCTTCACCTGCATCTCGAACTGGCGCTGCAACTGGATCATCTGCACCAGCGCACCGGCCGCGTCCACATTGCTGCCTTCCAGCACGCCCATCGTCAGACTGTTGCCGGTGGCGACCGGCAGCGCCGGTGCCTGCGGATCGGACGGACGCATCAGGCCATCACCACCGCGCGCCAACTGCGACTGCGCGGCTTCCACGATGCGCATGCGGCCGACGATCGCCATCGTCTGCGGGCCTTCGCCCTGCGGGATGATCGAGACCGTGCCGTCGGCGCCGATGTCGATCGACTGCGCCGGCGGCACCGCGATCGGGTTGCCGTTGTCGTCCAGCACCGCGCGGCCGCCGGCGGTGACCAGCTGGCCGTTCGGGGTGACGCTCAGCTCGCCGTTGCGCGTGTACGCCGTACCGCCGTCGGCGGCCTGCACGGCCATCCAGCGGTTCGGCTGGAGCGAGATGTCCAGCGAACGGCCAGTGACCATCTGCGAACCGGTGCGGCCGTCGAAGCCGGGATCGATCAACACCGCGTCCACGCGCGACGGGAATCCCTGGCCCTGGATCTTGTACGCCTCGGTGCCGGCCAACGCGGCCTTGAACCCCTTGGTGTCCACGTTGGCCAGGTTGTGCGACACGGTGCCCTGCGCCTGCAGCGAGGCGCGTGCACCGGTCATTGCGACATAGAGGGCCTTGTCCATGCGTCAGTCTCCGTCGGCGTGCGCCGCGTCAGCGGATGTTGATCACCGCCTGGGTGATCTGGTCCTGTGTCGAAAGCGCCTGCGAATTCGCCTGGAAGTTGCGCTGCGCCACGATCATGTTGACCAGCTGCTCGGTCAGGTCGACCGTCGAGGATTCGAGCGCGCCCGAGGCCACCTGGCCAAAGTCCGACGTACCCGGCGCACCGATGCGGGGATCGCCCGAAGCGTAGCTGTGCGTCCAGGTGTTGTTGCCCTGCGACACCAGGCCCTGCGGGTTGGAGAAGTTCGCCAGCGCGACCTGGCCGAGCGCGCGGTCTTCGCCGTTCGAATAGCGGGCGTAGACCACGCCGGTCTCCGACACGCTGAACTCGTTGAGCTTGCCGGTGGCGTAGCCGTCCTGGTTCTGGATGCGCTTGGAGAACTGCTCGCCGTACTGGGTGGTGCCGCTGATGTCGAGCGTCATGTTCAGCACGCCCGCGCCGGTGCTCGGCGTGAACGGCGCCAGTGCGACCTGGCCGTTGGCCGGCGCGGTCAGCGCGCCGTTGTTGTCGAACTGCACCGTGGTCGCCGCGCCCATCGAGGTGCCGTCCACGTAGACGTGCATGTTCCACTCGTTCGGGTTCGGCGTCTTCACGTAGTAGACGGTCTGCTGGTGCGCCACGCCCAGCGAGTCGTACACGGTGACCGAGGTGGTCTCGTTGTAGCTGGCGCTGTCCGCGGGCGAGAACGGCGTGATCGTCGGTTGCGCGGCGTTGCCGGGCAGGGTGACGCCCAACTCGACGTTGGTGGTCGGCGACGGCGGGCTGTCGGTGGTCAGCAGGCGCAGATCGGTCATGTTGCCGGTGTCGAAGCCCACGCCGTCGGCGCGCGGCGGGAACACCTGCAGGCGGTAGCCTTCCGGCGTGGTGACGTAGCCGTTGGGGTCGCGCTGGAAGTTGCCCGCGCGGGTGTAGACGTTGGTGCCGTTGTTGCTGACCGTGAAGAAGCCTTCGCGGTCGATCGCCATGTCCAGGTAACGACCGGTCTGGTTGATGTCGCCCTGCGAGAACTGCTGGGCCACGTTGGTCAGGCGCACGCCGGCGCCGATGCTGTTGCGGGTCAGGCCATAGCCGGTGGTGGAGAACACCTCGGCGAATTCCGCGCGCGACTCCTTGAAGCCGGTCGTGTTGACGTTGGCGATGTTGTGCGAAGTGACGTTGAGGTCGGCATTGGCCGCCCTCATGCCGGACAGCGAGCTGTTGAATGCCATGGAAGACTCCTTGCGGGGTACGGTGGGAGCGTGGGTGTCAGGTCGCCGACTTGCCGATGCGCAGCACGTAGTCGAGCGGGGCGGTGCCCAGGCCGGGCAGGTTGAGGTACAGCCCATCGGAGCCGATGGTCACGCTGTCGACGGTGGCGTCGACGTAGGTGTTGAGTGCGGTAGCGGTGCCGTCGGTGGCCGTGTGGGTAGCCTTGATCGAGTACTTGCCTTCGGGTGCGCGCTCGCCGTTGGCCTTCACGCCGTCCCAGGAGAACGCGGTCTCGCCCTTGCCGCTGGCGTCGACTTCAACCGTGTCCACCACCACGCCGCTGGCGTCGGTGATTTCGAAGGTCACCTTGCCGGCGCTCGGCGACATCACCAGGCCGCTGGCATTGCCGGTGGCGGGCAGCGCGACCGAGTCGGATGGCACCACGACGGAGTGGCCGACCAGCGACGCGCCCTTGAGCACCTGGTCGCCGGTCAGCGCGGCGGTGAAGCCGTTGACGGTGCCGTTGAGATCACTGATGCCCTGCACGGTGGAGAACTGCGCCAGCTGGGCGACGAACTCGCTGTTGGACAGCGGCTTCAATGGATCCTGGTTGGCCAACTGCTGGGTCATCAGCCGCATGAAGTCGGCCTGGCCCAGTGTGTCGGCCTTCTTCGCCGTGGTCGCCGTGCCGGTGGTGCCGGTGTTGATCGCGGCGAAGGGATCGCCGTTGACGGTGGTCATGTGCGTGTTCGCTCAGTCGTCGGGGCGTCAGCGGCCCATGGTCAGGGTGGCCAAGGCGAGTTCCTTGGCGGTGTTCAGCACTTCCACGCCGGCCTGGTAGCCGCGCGAGGCGGAGATCAGGTTGACCATCTGCGCCACCGGATCCACGTCCGGTGCATACACATAGCCATCGGCATCGGCCATCGGGTGGCCGGGCTCGTAGCGCTTGATCGGCGGCGCTTCGCTCTGGGTGATTTCCTTCACCTGCACCGAGGTCAGTGAGCCGTCCGCGTTGAGCGGGCGGGCCTGGAAGATCGGTTCGAGCGGCTTGTAGACCGCCTCGGGCGAAGATGCGATGGAGTCCGCGTTGGAGAGATTGCTGGCGATCGTGTTCAAGCGGACCGACTGCGCCTGCAGCGCGGAGCCGGCGACGTCGAAGATGGGCAGGTTGCTCATGGCGCGTCCCCTTACTGGCCGGTGATGGCGGTGAGCATCGTGCGCACCTTGGATTCGATGAAGCTCAGCGAGGCGCGGTATTCCAGCGCGGCACGGCCGTAGGCGGCGCGCTCGGTGTCGGCATCGACGGTGTTGCCGTCCAGGCTGGGCTGCACGCCGGCGCGCTCGAACACGCGTGGGCCGGCATCGAGCAGGGTGAGGTGCTGCTCGTGGGTGGTCTGCAGGGGCGAGGCCTTGGCGGCGGCTTGTTCCAGGGCGGCCTGGAAGTTGAGGTCCTTGGCCTTGAAGTTGGGCGTGTCCGCGTTGGACAGGTTGCTCGCGATCAGCTGCATGCGCTGCTCACGCAGCGGCAGCGCCGCGGCATGGACGCCCAGGTAATTGGAGATGGGATTGGACATGGCACCGCTCCGGCAGACCGTTGCCGGGGATGCTGCAAGGCGTGTGCCAGAACACGGTCGACGCCTCACCTGGCGTCTTGATGGCCCCCTTGGTAAGGGGGCGATTCGCGCCAGCGGCGCGAATGGGGGATCGGCAGCGTGCGGCGGGGCCCGGGATTCGTGTAGCGGATCCTGGGGGTCTTATCGCATCGCGATAAGACTATGCCGCCGCCATTTGCGCCGCGGCGACCTGGTTGAGGCGGAACAGCACGTGCTCGGCCAGCTCGTGCGGGCTGTACTTCGCCACGAAGGCGTTGGCACCCACGCGTTCGACCATGGCGTTGTTGAACACGCCCGACAGCGAGGTGTGCAGCAACACGTACAGGCCGGACAGGCCCGCGTGGCGCCGGATTTCCGTCGTCAGCGTGTACCCGTCCATGGCCGGCATCTCGATGTCGGAGATGACCATCGCATACCGCTCGGCCGGGTTCTCGCCGGCGGCATGCACCTGCAAGAGGTGGTCCAACGCCTGGCGGCCGTCGGAGAGCAGGGTGGCGGTGACACCCAGCTGCTCCAGTACGCTGCGGATCTGCGAGCGCGCCACGCGGGAATCGTCGACCACCAGCACCTGCATCGGCGGGGCATCCGGCGACAGCGCCATCTCGGGGGCGAGGGTGGCGTCCATGCGCGACTGGCAGATGTCGGCCAGCACGCTTTCCACGTCGATCACCTGGATCAGTTCGCCCTGGAAGCGCGTCACGGCGGTCAGGAAGCTGTTTTCCGCGCCCAACTCCGGCGGGGGATGGATGTCTTCCACCGCGATGTTGACGATGCGCTCCACGCCGCTGACCAGGAAGCCCTGGATGGAGCGGTTGAACTCGGTGACGACCAGGTAGTTCGGGGCGTTCTCGGGGCTGGGGTCGCGCTCGGGGTGGCGGATGCTCAGGCCGAGGTCCAGCACCGGCACGGAGCGGCCACGGACATCGGCGACGCCGACGAATTCCGCAGGCAGGCCGGGCAGCTGGAACAGGTCGGGCCGGCGCAGGACTTCCTGCACCTTGAAGACATTGACGCCAAAAAGCTGACGCCCGCCCAGGCGAAACAGCAGCAGGGCGAGGCGGTTGTGGCCGGCCAGGCGGGTGCGCTGGTCGATGCGGTTGAGCAGGTCCTGGGTCATGTCCAGCATATCGGCCGGGGGGTGGGGGTCTTGAGCGCAGGTGCCATCCGTGCGGCCTGGCATGGTGCCGCTCGCCGCGGGGGCCTTCTTGACCAGCCATTCGGCTGTTGAAGAGCGTTTCTTTGCTTGTGCAAAGAAAGAAGCAAAGAAACACACCCCAGGCGGCACGCCCTGCGCTTCGCTCCGGGTCCGCGAGCGGTCCGGGAATTTTCGTAAGGCACATCCTTGTGCCATACGAAAACGCCGCCCATCCGGGGCGGCGCCCTTCGGGTTTTACCCGGCCCACTCGCCGTGCCTCATGGGGGCCCTGAAGAGCCACGTCAAAGGCGTGCACTCCCTATCTGTCCGTGTCGGCTTTCGGGGCCCCTTAAGGTCCGGCAGTCACGGCGGGTAAAACCCGCAGGGCGGCGCACAGGACGTGCGCCGTTTTCGGCCGGGGCAGGATGCCCCGTCCGAAAATTCCCGCCGGGACTGCGCACCCGCCGCTCAGCGGCGGGCGGACCGCCGGGGTGTGTTTCTTTTGCTTACTTTTCTTTGCACAAGCAAAGAAAAGTAAGGCCTCCGCGGCCAGCGGCACCAAGCGTCCGTGCCACAAGGCGCATCGCTGCAAGCCCCGCGCAGCCTCCATGTTCTGGCACACCGCTTGCACGTGTTCCGCCGATGAACCGACGGAGCCCGCCCATGCTGCTGCGCCTCACCACCGCCCTGATCGGCGGACTGACCGCGTGCGCCGTCATGGCGGCGGATTTCCAGCCGGTCGACAGCATCAAGGCCGCAGCGCTCGGGGCGATGCCCGCCGGTGCCGAGGCCGAGGCCACGCTGGATCCCGCACTCCGCCTGCCGCGTTGCAGCGGGTCGCTGGTCGCGCGCGTGCAGGGCAGCAACAGCGTGGAGGTCAGCTGTCCCGACGGCTGGCGCCTGTTCGTACCCGTGCGCGTGCGTCGCAGCCAGACCGTACTGGTGTTGAGCCGTGGCATCGCGCCGGGCGAAACGATCACCGCCGACGCCTTTATTCCCGAAACCCGCGATGCCTCGCGCATCGTCGGCGCGGCCGTGGCCGATCCTGCCCAGGCCGTGGGCCGCGTTGCGCGCCGCACGTTGTCGGCCGGTGCCGTGCTGTCGGCGTCCGACCTGGTGGCGCTGCGCCTGATCCGCCGGGGCGACAACGTCGCGCTGGTATCCCGCCGTGGTGGGGTGGAAGTGCGCGTGGTCGGCAAGGCGCTGGGCGATGCCGGCGAGAACGAACGGGTGACCGTGGAAAACCTCTCATCCCGCCGCGTCGTGCAGGGCGTGGTGGGGCCGGGTGGCGACGTCTGGGTCAGCCGATGAAAAAAAGTTCGAATCGCCCCTCAAGTTGTCCGATAGGGGGCCGATACCGACGCTGGGTGGAAGAACCGGCGACAATCCGGCCTTCTACGGAACTGTGGAATCCGTCACTAAAGTTGGCGCTGCCACGGCCGATAACCTCGATGAACCCTGTTACAGGTGAACCAACATGAGCCAGAAAATCGAAGGCACTCCCCCCGCCGCCGTACGCAGCACCGGTCCCGTGGGCGGCCGTGTCGCCCCGGCGGGTGCCGACCGTTCGCAGGCGGTGGAAGCCAGCAGCGGCAGCGACAGCCTGCGCCTGACCGGTGAGGCCGCTAGCCTCCAGGCCGTGCAGCGCGAACTGTCGACCGCCCCGGCGATCGACCAGGCCCGCGTGCAGGCCGTGCGTGAAGCGCTGCAGTCCGGTACCTACCAGATCAATGCCGAGGCCATCGCCGACGGCATGCTTGGCCTGGAAGACCAACTGGGCGGTTGAACCGGATGAGCACTGCGCCCCTCCAGCGACTGTCCGCGGCCCTGGAAGAGGAGCGCCGCGCCATCGTCGAGCACGACGTGGAAGCGCTCGTGCGCTCCACGCAGGAGAAGCTCGATGCACTGCGCGCGCTGGAAGCCGCCGCCGCAGGCTTCGGCTTTCCCGCCGAACTGCAGGCGCGCTTGTCCGAGCTGGCCGAACTGAACCATGCCAACGGCATCCTGCTGGCGCGTCGCCGCCGCGAAGTGAACTGGGCCTTGCGCCACCTGGGCCGCAGCGAAAGCACCGGCGCCTACGACGCGCAGGGCCAGACCACGGCGGTCTCCGCGGTCCGTCCGCTGGCTGTCGCCTGAGCACCGTACCTCCGGTATCGCGAACTGCGACGCCGCAACTTGCCGGCTCCCCGGCACCGCACGATACTGGCCGCCCATCGCCGCCGCCGATCGCGACCGTGGCCACCGCACCAACTCCGCAACCTTCCGATGACACCTTCCCGCATGAGCGGGCGCCGCGCTTTGCCGACCTGATGGCCTTGGGCGAACTGATGGACGACGGCTATCTGTTGTGCCGTGGCGATGGCCGTCCGATGCATGCGAATGCGTCGGCACGCGCGCTGGTGCCGGAGCAGGGCGATGCGCTTGAGGCACTGGTAGCGCTGTTGCCGCCGGAGGCCATTCGTGTCGCCCGCGAAGAGGGGCGCTGGAACGGCGACCTGACCCTGGCCGACGGCCTGGTCCTACAGGTGCGCGCGTACTGCCACGATACCGGCGACGGGGGATACTCGCTGATCGTCTTCCACGACGTCAGCGAAGCGCATGCGCGCCAACAGGAACTGCAGCGCCGCCATGCGCAGCTCCGGCAGACCCTGGTGCGCCTGGCGGGCGCGCAGGAACAATTGGTGCAGTCCGAGAAGATGGCGTCCATCGGTCAGCTCGCCGCCGGCGTGGCGCACGAGATCAACAATCCGATCGGCTACGTGCATTCCAATCTCGGCTCGCTGCAGGAATACCTGCACAGCCTGTTCTCGCTGATCGAAGTGTACGAGCGCGCCCTGCGCCTGCCGGACCCGAAGGTGATGCTGCCCGAGATCCAGGAGATGCGGGACCGCTACGACATCGATTTCATCACTGGCGATCTGCCGCAGCTGATGTCCGAGTCGCGTGAGGGCATCGAGCGCGTCACCGCGATCGTGCGCAACCTCAAGGACTTCTCCTATTCCGGCCGCGACGACAGCTGGAAGTCGACCGACCTGCACGCGGGCCTGGATTCCACGATCAACATCATCTGGAACGAGCTGAAGTACAAGGTCACGCTGGAGAAGCACTACGCCAAGCTGCCGCTGGTGCAGTGCCGTCCCTCGGAGTTGAACCAGGTGTTCATGAACATCCTGCTCAATGCCAGCCACGCCATCGACGAGCGCGGCACCATCACCGTCAGCACCGGCGTGGAAGGGGACGAGGTGTGGATCGATGTGCAGGACAGTGGCCACGGCATCCCGGACGAGATCCTGCAGAAGATCTTCGACCCGTTCTTCACCACCAAGCCGGTCGGCAGCGGCACCGGCCTGGGCCTGTCGATTTCCTACGGCATCGTGAAGAAGCACAACGGCCGCATCGAGGCGCGCAACATCCCCGGTGCCGGCGCCTGCTTCCGCATCACCCTGCCGATCCGCCAGCCGACCGCCGACGCGGCGTGACGCCGTAGTCTAGAGGGTGGCGAAAAACGCGAGCTTCTTTGCCCGGGGCAACCGTTTGAGGTGCGCTTCCGCACGCGACGCCGCGCTGCGGTCGGGATATGCGCGGCTGGCCAGCAGCTGCACCGGTGGATTTGCCCGCGTGTACTTGGCGCCCGTGCCGGCCACGTGCGCGGCGTAGCGCGCATCGAGGCGATTGGTGATGCCCGCGTAATACGCGCCGTTGCGGCACTCCAGCAGGTACAGGCACCAGGCTGCCGCCTCAGGCATGGGCGCGGTGGTGCGGCTGGTTTTCGTGGGTGGTGAAGGCCTGGCGGATGTGTTCGCGCAGGTCGTCGTCGTTCCACGGTTTGGTCAGGAAGCGGTAGATCTCGCCGCGGTTGATCGCCTCGGTGACCGTGGCCAGGTCGGTGTAGCCCGACAGCACCAGGCGGACGGTATCCGGGTAGAGCATGCGCACGCGGCCGAGGAACTCAGTGCCGCTCATGTCGGACATGCGCTGGTCGGACAGGATCACCTGCACGTCGTTGGTCGCAAGCAGTTCGAAGGCATCGGTGACGTTGCTGGCGGCCAGGATGCGGTAGCCGTCGCGGCGGAACAGGCGCACCAGCGAGCGCAGGATGTTCTCTTCGTCGTCGAGCAGCAGCAGCGTGCGGTCGGGCTTGGTCGCCGCGAAGGCGTCGGCGCGCAGATAGCGTCGACGCAATACCGCGCCAGCGTCCTCGGCCGTCATCGGTTCACCGAACAGATGGCCCTGGAACATGTCGCACTGGTTGCGGCGCAGGAAGCCCAGCTGCATGTCGGTTTCCACGCCGTGCGCGATGACCTTCATGCCAAGCTGGTGGCCCATCGCGATGATGGCGCAGGTGATGGCGACCTCGCGGTTGCCCGACGGCACGCCCTTCACGAAGTTGCGGTCGATCTTGATCTTGTCCACCGAGAAGCGGACCAGCGAATCCAGGTTGGAATCACCCATGCCGAAATCGTCCAGGGTCAGGCGCACGCCTTCGCGATGTAGCTGAGCCAGGGTCCGGTGGACCAGGTTCATGTCCTTGGCCAGCGCGTTCTGACGGACTTCCAGCACGACCATCTGCGCGGGGATGCCAGCTTCCTGCAACGCTTCCAGCACTTCGGAGACGAAGCTGGGGCGCAGCAACTGCAGGGTGGAGACGTTGACCGCGATTTCGAAGTCATCGAAGCCCCAGTCGCGCCAGACGCGTGCCTGCTTGAACGCGTTGCGCAGCACCCAGTCGCCGATCTGCACGATCACGCCGAGCTTCTCGGCCACGTGCATGAAACGCTCGGGCACCAGCAGGCCGAGCGCCGGCGAATACCAGCGCAGCAGCGTTTCCATGCCGACCACACGGCCGTCGTGCGCGTTGATCTGCGGCTGGTAGAACAGGCGCAGCTCGTTGTGCTGGATCGCGTTGACGATCTGCCGCGCGATGATGCTGTCGCTGCGCGCGGTGATCGCGGCGCCGCGACGGTACAGACGCACCAGGTTCATGCCTTCGTGCTTGGCCTGTTCCATGGCGCTCTCGGCGCACTGGAGCAGGCTGGAGGCGTTGTCGGCGTGTTCCGGGCACAGCGCGATGCCCAGCGTGCCGGTCAGGAACAGCGTGTACGGCAGTACCGTCATCGGCAGTTCGATCTGCTCGCGCAGGAAGTCGCCGAAGCCCTCCGGCGCCAGCACGCCCGGCAATCGCGGCACGGCCACGATGAACTCGTCGCTGCCATGGCGCCAGGCCCGCGCATCGGGGCCGAGTGCGCGCTGCAGGCGGTCGCTGAGGATGGCGAGCGCTTCGTCGCCGACCTCGACACCCATGTTCTCGTTGATCGAGCGGAAGTGGTCGATGTCCAGGTACAGCAGCATCAGCGGCGTGCCGCCCGCGTTTGCCGCATCGATCATCCGCTGCAGGTCGGGTTCGCCGGCGCCGAGGCGCGGCAGGCGGGGCAGGTGGGCGTGCTCGGTGTTCACGCGGGATCGATGGGCGTCGCGGACGTGGGGCCATAGGGTAGGCGAAGTCGCCAGCGCGTGCCGCCTTCGCCGTCGAGGCGACCGCCGCCGGCGGCGGCCAGTGCCTGCCACAACGCGATGTCGGACGGTTCGCCCGCCGCGTCCTGCAAGGTCAGCGCGAAGCTGTCGCCTTCATCGTCCAGAGCGACGTGCATGGCGCCACTCGGATGCATCAGCGCCTGGCCGATCCGGAAAGCGATGAGTGCGATCCCGGCATCGGGCGCCTGCGGCAACGGATCGAGCCGGAACGCCACGATACCGGGCTCGAACCGCCGCTCGATCTCCGCGCGCAGCGCCGCGTCCAGGCCGATGGCGTCCAGCTGCGGCGGATGCAGCGTGGCGTGCAGGTCGCGGAGGATCGCCACCGTCTCGTCGCTGGCGCGGATGATCTCGTGCAGGTCCTCGGCACGCGTCGCGGCATCGTCCTCCGATTGCACCAGATGCGCGCCCATCTTGATCGCCGACAGCGCCTGGCCCACCTGGTTGTGGAGGGCGCGGCCGACGCGCGCACGTTCGGCTTCCTGCAGGCGGAACAACTGGAGCAGCAGCGCGGACGGCGGTGGCGTGGGCATCAGCGGACACGACGGGAAAGTCGCCGCAGTATGCCAGCCGTGCCGCGCGGGCATGCGAAACCCCGGTCCCGGAACGAGGACGGGGCGACCGCATCGCGATCGCCCCGTGGAGGTTCCAGCCGGATCGTGGCGCTGCGGTCAGAACAGCTCGACCGTGCCCGCGCCCATGTTCTGCTGCGCCACCGGCTTGTGCGGCGGACGCTCCCACTCCGTGCGCTGGTCGCGCAGGCGGTTGCCGATCAGGCGCAGCGCGCTGAGCAGCTCGTTGTCGGTCGCACCGCCGGAGCGATGCAGCAGCTCCTGCAGGGCCAGCGCTTCCTTGTTGATCGCGGTCAGGCGATCCAGGTGGGTCACCGCACTGCCCAGCGACTGGGTGGCGATGTCTTCGAACTGCAGCGAGCGGACCGCGTCGGCGACGCTGGCGTCGATGGCGTGGCCGCACATCGAGACTTCGCGCATGCCGTCGCCTAGCGAGGCGTTGATCGCGGCCACCTGGTTCAGCATGCCGGCGGCTTCGGAACGCGCCTCGCGGGAGCGGTCCAGGTCGCGGGAGGCCATGTTGGATACGGTGTCGCGCACCTTGGCGATGGATTCCTTCGAGCTGTGGGCCAGCTTGCGGATCTGCTCGTTGAAGGCGGTCGAGCGCTCGGACAGGTTGCGCACTTCGTCGGCGACCACCGCGAAACCGCGGCCTGCTTCACCGGCACGGGCGGCTTCGATGGCGGCGTTCAGCGCCAGCAGGTTGGTCTGGTCGGCGATCGACTTGACGTCTTCCAGCAACGAGAAGATGCCGTCCAGGTGCTGGGCCATGTCGTCGATGTGGTGCACCGTCGTGCCACTCTGGCCAGCGACCTGCTCCAGGGCTTCGACCAACTGTTCCATGCGCTGGCTGGCGTTCTGGGCGAAGCGCGCGACATCCACACCGGCGCGGTCGCCGTCGCCGTTGCGATCGATGATGCGGGAGATCGCCGTGCTCTGTTCCCGCGATTTGCGGTTCATGGCGTCGAAGCTGCCGCCCAGGCTGTTGACGGCCTCGCGGATCAGCTCGCGGGCGCGGTCGATCTCGTGGCGCGAGCCCTCGATCTCGTTGTTCACGAAGCGGCGCAGTTCGGTGAGCAGGGCGTCCTGCTCGCGGATGACGGTGGCGTGCTCCGGCGACACGACGTGGCTGTTCACCGCCGTCAGCCAGGCGAAGATCAGCCAGGCCAGCGTCAGCGACGTCAGTAGCGCCCATTGCAGGGCATTGGGCCAGTCGAAGCCGACCGACAATGGGAACAGCAGGGTCAGGATGAGGGGTGCCGCCAGACGAACCAGGATGCGCGAGTACATGGATGCTCTCTGATGAAGCTCACTGTGGAGTATCGGCCGTGGCCAACCGCTCTTTAGGCGAAAAAACCCCGGATTTCCTGGGTTCCGTGAAACTGTGATGACCGTGTGGACCGGGTCCGGCGGGCCCTGTCAGGCGATCTGCGCGGCCAGGTCGAGCAGGCGCTGGGCGATGCGTTCCAGCGGCACGGCTTCTTTCGCGGCACCGAGCCGCATGGCGGCGCCCGGCATGCCCCAGACCACGCTGCTGGCTTCGTCCTGGACCAGGGTCGGTGCACCGGCCTGGCTCATTTCGAGCAGGCCGCGCGCGCCGTCGTCGCCCATGCCGGTGAGGATGGCGCCGACCGCATTCCCTGCTGCGCTCTGCGCGACCGAGCGGAACAGCACGTCGACGGCGGGTTTATGGCGGTTCACCGCCGGACCGTCATCAATGCGGCAGCGCCAGCGGGCACCGTCGCGGATGACGCGCATGTGCTGACCGCCCGGCGGCAGGTAGGCGTGACCGGGCAGGATGGCCTCGCCATCGCTGGCTTCGCGTACGGCCATCGCCGAGTGCCGGTCAAGGCGTTCGGCAAAGGCGCGGCTGAATCCGGCGGGGATGTGTTGGGTCAGCACGATGGCGGGCGCGTCGGCCGGCATCTGCTCCAGCACCACGCGTAGCGCTTCGGTGCCGCCTGCGGAGGCGCCGATCGCGATCAGCCGGTCGGTGGTGCGGAAGCGCAGCGCCGGCGGCGCCGGCAGCGTCGCGTCCAGATCCACGCGCGGTGCGCTGGTACGGGCGAGCGGACGCACGCGGGCCTTCGACGCGGCCTTGACCTTGGCGATGATCTCCTCGCCGTACGCCTGCAAGCCGCTGGCGACATCGAGCTTGGGCTTGGAGACGAAATCCACCGCACCCAGGGCCAATGCCTGCAGCGTGGTGTCGGCGCCGCGCTCGGTCAACGAGGAAATCATTACCACCGGCATCGGACGCAGGCGCATGACGTTCTCGAGGAACGCCAGGCCGTCCATGCGCGGCATTTCAACGTCCAGCGTCATCACGTCGGGGTTGAGCCGCTTGATCTTGTCGCGGGCGAGCAGCGGATCGGCGGCGGAGCCGACGACCTCGATGCCGGGGTCGCGCGACAGGATTTCGGTCAGGATCTGGCGCACGACCGCCGAGTCATCGACGATCAGGACACGGCAGGGAGAGGTACTACTCATCAGAACAGCTCCACGCCTCCGGTGACGGGGGCCCTGGACAGGCGGGCACGGGCAGCCGACTCGGCGGCCAGCACCTCGGCATCGTGGGCGTGCGGCAACCGCTGCACGACCGCGCGCCCGGAATTGGGGAAGTACCAGACCTTGCGCGGATGGATCCCGCGCAGGTCTTCGGCGATGACGGGAATCCGTTCGGCATCGAGGTAGCGGCGGACGAACTCCGCGTTGCGCGTGCCTACGGGATTGCTGGTGAAGCCCTTCAGCACGTTGGCGCCGCCGAAGACCTTGGCTTCCAGCCGGTTGCGCGCGGCGCCGCGCTTGAGCAGGTCGTTGATCAGCAGTTCCATCGCATAGCTGCCGTAGCGCGCCGGCGCGCCGTCGCCGACGTTGCCGTCCGGCAGCAGGAAGTGGTTCATGCCGCCCAGCTTCAGCAGCGGGTCGCGGATGCAGGCGGCGACGCACGAGCCCAGCACGGTGACCAGGGCGGTGTCGTTGTCGATCACCAGATACTGGGTCGGCAACAGCTTGGCGGCTTCGGTCTTGAAGCGGGCATCGTGATAGCGCATCACGCTGCCTTCGGCGATCGCGGCGGCGGCGGCGCTCATGCGGCCTTTGTCGCGCGTCGGTACAGCGTGCGTCCGCAGGGCTGGATGATGTCCGCCGCGTGCAGGTAGTTCTCCGAGTGGCCCGTATACAGCATGCCGTCGTCGGCCAGATGCGGTACGAGCCGCGTCAGGATCGCGCGCTGGGTCGGCTTGTCGAAGTAGATCATCACGTTGCGGCAGAACACGGCGGTGAACGGGCCGGCGACCTCGTAACGCGACGACAACAGGTTCAATGGCTTGAACTCGATCAGCTGGCGCAGTGCCGGATGCACGCGGCAGAACCCTTCGTTGGGCCCGGTACCACGCTGGAAATAGCGCTTTTTCAGGCCCGCATCGAGGCTGGCGATGCGTTCGACGGGGTAGACACCGCGTTCGCCGGTCGCCAACACCTGGGTGTCGACATCGGTGGCGAGGATGCGGATCGGCGGGGTCAGGGTGCCGTACGCCTCGCACGCCGTGATCGCCATCGAGTACGGCTCTTCGCCGGTCGACGACGCGCATGACCACAGCTTGAGCGGACCGTCATGGACGCGGCGCTGGAGTTCTTCGTGCAGCCGTTCGAAATGATGCGGTTCGCGGTAGAACGAGGTGAGGTTGGTGGTCAGTGCGTTGGTGAACGCCTGCCACTCGTCGCCGCCATCACGTTCGAGCTGGTCCAGGTAATCCTTGAAGCTGCGCAGGCCCAGCGCACGCAGGCGTCGGGACAGGCGGCCGTAGACCATGTCGCGCTTGCCGTCGGCGAGGGCGATGCCGGCGCGCTGGCGAATCAGCTCGACGACGCGGCGGAAATCACGATCGTCGAACTCGAAGTCGCGCGCGGCGGTCGGCGCATCGCCTTCACGAAGGGGCGGGGTCGTCGTCCGTCGGGTCGTGGCAGCCGGGGGAGAGGGGCGGGTACTGACGGACATCGGGTTCTCGGGGCGGTAGGGCTAGGGCCGGTCCATGGCCGGTTCCCTGTCGCGAGGACAGAGAACCGGTACTGCTGGCCTGATGCGATGCAAGCGGTGTGCCTCAGAATTCCTGCCAGTCGTCGCCATCAGCCAGGGCGGGCTCCAGCGCCGCCTGGACGGGGCGGACGGCAGGCTTGACCGCGGCGACGGCCGGCTTGCTGGCGGCGGCGGGCTTGCCCGTGGACGGTGCCGTGGCGTGGTGCAGCTTGAAGACCGACACGGATTCGGACAGCACCAGCGCCTGCTCTTCCATCGAACGGGCGGCGGCGGAGGCTTCTTCCACCAGCGCAGCGTTCTGCTGGGTGGTTTCGTCCATCTGGGTGATGGTCTGGTTGACCTGTTCGATGCCGGCGCTCTGCTCCTGCGACGCGGCGGAGATCTCGGCCATGATGTCGGTCACGCGCTGCACGCTGGCGACGATCTCGCTCATCGTGGTACCGGCTTGGTTCACGAGCTTGGAACCATCGGAGACCTTGTCGACGGAGGTCTCGATCAGGCCCTTGATCTCCTTGGCGGCGTTCGCAGAACGCTGGGCCAGCGTGCGCACTTCCGAGGCGACCACGGCGAAGCCGCGACCTTGCTCACCGGCACGCGCCGCTTCCACCGCGGCGTTCAGCGCCAGGATGTTGGTCTGGAAGGCGATGCCGTCGATGACGGAGATGATGTCGGCGATCTTCTTCGACGAATGCTCGATGTCGCGCATCGTGGTGACGACCTTGCCGACGACTTCGCCACCCTGCGAGGCGACACCGGCGGCGCCGATGGCCAGCTGGTTGGCCTGGCGGGCCGATTCCGCGTTCTGGCGCACCGTGGAGGTCAGTTCCTCCATGGAAGCCGCGGTTTCTTCCAGATTGGCGGCCTGCTGCTCGGTACGGCGCGACAGGTCCGAGTTGCCCGACGCGATCTCGCCAGCGGCGGTATTGATCGAGGTAGAGGCATCCTGGATGCGGCCGACGATGTCGGTCAGCTGTGCGACCGTCGCGTTGGCGTCGTCGCGCATGGTGGCGAACACGCCGTGGAAGTCGCCTTCCATGCGGGCGGTGAGGTCGCCGCGGGCGATGGCTTGCAGCAGTTCGGAGACTTCGCCCAGGTTCTCGTCGGTCGTCTCCATCAGCTGGTTCAGGCCGTCGATCATTTCGCGGAAGTCGTACTGGTACTTGTCCACGTCGCCGCGCTGGGTGAAGTCGCCGGAGGCGGCGGACATGGCCAGGCGCTTGATCTCGGCATTGATCGCCGACAGGTTGGCCTTGGTGGCGTCCATCGTCTCGGTGAGGTTGGCCTTCTCGCCGGGCAGCTTCGGCATGTCCTGGCTCAGGTCGCCAACCGAGTAGCGCTGCATGATCTTCAGCGCGTCGCCGATGGCCTGCAGGTGCGAGGCCACCAAGGCGTTGGTGTCGCGCACCATGCGGCCGTACTCGCCCGGGAACTGGCTGTCGTCCATGCGGTAGCTGATCTGGCCTTCGTCGTGACGGGTGGCCATTTCGCTCTGCGCGGAGATGACCGACTGCACCTGCGTCTGCATGCGCTGCATCGCGGTGAGCAGCTGGCCCACTTCGTCCTGGCGACTGGTATCGATCTTGCCGTCGAGCTTGCCGGCGGACACATCGTTGGCCACACGCACGGCCTCGCCGACGGCGTTGGCGATCGCGCGGGCGAAGAACCAGGCCAGGGCCAGGCCGCCCACGATGCCCGCCAGCAGCATCACGATCATCAGCGTGCTGGAGGCAGTGAAGGTGCTGTCGGCGTCGGCGCTGGCGGTCTTGGCCTGCTGGTCGACGACATTGATGAGCGTGCTCAGCGCGGCCGTCGATTTGCGGTGCTGATCGCGGGTAGCGCCGATGAAGGTGTCGACCGCGTCGTCGGGCAGGCCCAGGTCAAGCATCTCCTGCACGTCGGCATAGGATTGCTGCGCGGCCTTCCATTCCTTGGTGAACGTATCGAACGCTTTCTTCTCTTCGGCGCTGACGATCAGCTTGGAGTAGTCCTTGATGGACTGCTCGATCTTCTTCTCGGTGGTTGCCGCAAGCGCCTTGGCTTCTGCCTTGACCGCATCGCTGGCGCGCACATGCTGCCGGTAGGAGTTGGTGCGGTACTCGCCCAGCATGCTCTGCAGGTCGCCCGCCGCCTTGACGCTGGGCAGGACGTTGCCGGTGACTTCTGTGGTGACGTGGTTCAACGAGTTCAGGCCGATGAAGGCCGTCACGCCCTGGACCAGCATCAGCGCCAGGACGACGCCGAAGGCCAGCATCATCTTCGTCGTCAGTTTGAAGTTCTTGATCCGCTGCATGGGATTCTTTTTCCTTTACCGGGGCGCATGCCGCGCCGCCATCAGATGCGACCAAGTCAGGGCGGGGCAGTACGCCCCGCCCGCGAAGCGGATCAGCGGATCGTGGCCAGCTTCAGGTTGGACGGCGAGTTGACGACGATTTCCGCGCGCGAGGCGTCGCGCTCGATCGTGCCGATCACGCAGACGTCCTTGCCTTCCAGTTCTTCCGGGGCAGGCTTGAACTTGGCCCGGGCGTCGCCCGGGATGCGCGCGGTGAAGGTGTGGCGCGGGAAGCTGCCGCCCATGTACAGGAACGTCGGGGTACCCTCGGTGTTCTCGGCGAAACGCGCCTTGCCGACCTTGCCGCACACCGTGCCACTCTTGCCGGTGAAGCGGGTGGCCATGTCCGCCGGGATCGCGTTGTCGACCTGTGACTGACTGTTCGCCGGGGAGGCCGGCATCAGCAGGGCGGCGCCGACAACGACGATGGAGAGGGTCAGGGCGGAAGCGATTTTCATGGTGGTGTCTCCGGAGGGACAGAAGGGAGGTAAGGGCTCAATGCCTGAGATCGGCGGAAATGCCGCGAACTTGAGAGCGCTGTGCGCCAGGTGCGGGCAGCGAACATTCGATTGAGAGGCACGTCACGTTTTTCGCGCGACGGCCGGGCTCAGGCCGCGGCGACGGGTTCCGGCGTGCCTTCGCGCGCGGCGGTGTACTGCTGCGTCACCAGCCACTGCTCAAGCGGGGCCGGCGGCAGCGGCGGGGAGAACAGATAGCCCTGCAGCACGGGGAAGCGCTGTTCGGTCAGGAAGCGGTGCTGCGATTCGGTTTCCACGCCCTCAGCGACCACCTTCATGCCCAGGCTTTCGCCGATGCGCAGGACGGACGTAGTGAGCGTGCGCGCGATGGCGCTGGTGTCGATGTCGCGGACGAAACTCTGGTCGAGCTTGAGTTCGCTGATCGGCAGGCGATGAAGATGGCTGAGACTCGAATAGCCGGTGCCGAAGTCGTCCAGCGACAGGCGCACGCCCAGCACGTAGATGGCTTCGATGTTCTCCAGCACATCCGGGTCCGGGTCCAGCATGACGCTCTCGGTGATCTCCAGCGTCAGGTGCTGCGGTTCCAGTCCGTGTTCGTCGAGCAGATCGGAGATCTGCAGGGACAGTTGCGGGTCGCGGAAATTGATGGCGGATACGTTGACCGAGACGCGCGGGATGTCCACCCCGCGCTGACGCCAGTCGGCCATCTGCACGCAGGCCTGACGCAACACCCACAGGCTGAGGTCGGCGATCAGGCCGCATTCCTCGGCGACCGGCACGAAGCGCGACGGCGGGATCACGCCGAGGTCGGGATGGTTCCACCGCAACAACGCCTCGACGCCGTACAACTGGCGACCGTCGCAACCACCGACCTGCGGCTGGTACTGGAGTTGCAGCTGGTCCAGGCGCAGGGCCTCGCGCAGCGCGGTTTCCAGCGAGACGCGTTCCTGCGCCAACCGGTTCATGTCCACGCTGAAGAAGCGGAAGCCACCGCCGCCATCGCTCTTGGCGCGGTACATCGCCATGTCGGCGTGGCGCACGAGCAGATCGATGTCGCGCCCGTCGTCGGGGAACATCGCCACGCCGATACTGGCGCTGGGATGCAGGGTCATCAGGCCGGCGGAGGTGGGTGCGGCCACGGCGCCCAGCAGGCGCTCGGCGACGCTGCCGGCTTGTTCGGCGCTGCACATCGGCAGTACCGCGACGAATTCGTCGCCGGCCTGGCGGCCGACGATGCTGACACCACCGAGTTCCTCGCTGAGGCGGGCCGCGATGTCGCGCAGCAGCCCGTCGCCGGCAGAATGGCCCTGTGCATCGTTCACCCGCTTGAAGCGGTCGAGGTCGATGAAGAGCACGGCGGCCGTGCCGTTGGCCTGGGCGACGTTGGCCAGGGCCTGTTCGGCCTTCGCGCTGAACATGATGCGATTCGGCAAGCCGGTCAGCGTGTCGTAGAACGCCAACTGGTGCACGCGCTCGTTGGTCTGCTCCCGCTCCAGCGTGAGCGAGCACAGGTGCAGGCAGGTGTCCGCCAGGCGCTCGTGCAATTCGTCCGGGCCACGGTTCTCGCGGTAGTAGAACGAAAGCGTGCCCAGCACGCGTCCGCTGCTGGACTTGATCGGATGCGTCCAGCAGGCGCGCAGGCCGAGCGGCGTGGTCAGGTGGCGGGTGTTGGCGCACAGCGGATCGCTGGCGATGTCCTTCACCAGCACGGTGCGCCCGCGCCACGCGGCGGCACCGCAGATGCCCGCGCGCGGACCGATCGACATGCCATCGATCTTGCGTGCCCAGGCCTCCGGAAGGCTGGGCGAGGCGAGGGCATGCATCAGCCCCTCGTTGTCGACCGTGATGATGGAGACCACCAGTTCCGGCGCGATGTGCTCCACCTCGCGGCAGATCAGCGTCATCACGTCGGCGACGCTCCATTCGTGCACCAGCGCATCCAGCACCTTGTTGTGCAACACCTGGTGCATCTTGGTCTGGGTGATGTCGCTGAGCACGCTCACCAGACCGAGCAGGGAGCCATCTTCGTCGTGCACGGGATTGATCGCGGCCGACAGCCACAACGGCCGGCCGGCCTTGGTATACAGCAGGACTTCGGTCTGCAGGCCCTCGCCGTCCGCCATCGCACGGCCGATGCGTTCGTCCAGCGTACCGTCGGTGTGGGGTCCGGAGAGTAGTTCCGCGGGCTTGATGCCCCGCAGTTCCTCCAGCCGGTAGCCGAGCATGCGGGTGAAGCCGCTGTTGACGTAGACGACCTCGCGTTCCGGGGAGCTGACGAAGATCGCGTTGTCGCTCTTGTCCACGACGATGGACAGCTGGCGCAGGCGCTCGAGCTGCCGTTGCTGGTCGCTGGTGTCGCGGACAAAGGCGGTGTGGAAGACCTGCTGGTCGACGACCATCTTCGACATCGAGACGGAACAGGCGCCCTCGCTACCGTCTGGGCGCCGGATCACCGCGTCGCGATGGCTGCCCATCAACTGCGCCAGCGTGGCCTCCGGAGCGGCACCGGTATCCACCTGCGGGCTGGAAAGCAGGCGCATGAAGGGCGTGCCGTGCACGTCTTCTCGACGGCACCGCCACAGCGCTTCGGCGGCCGGGTTGAACAGGACGATGCGATGGCGGCCGTCGATGACGAACGCGGCGTCCACCGACTGCTCCAGTACCTGCCACAGGCTGCCCTGCGGCGCTTCTGCGGGCGCCACGGGTCCATCACGCAACGATGTCAGCGACGTCAACGTACGACGGAGCATGGCAGGTCCTTGCGTGGGGGGCTGGCGTCAGCGGTGGCGGGGACTGCGACGATCATCGGGAGCTAGGGAAGAGTGCCTTCTGGTGACATATCGGCCGGGCGCGGCATTACTTGAAGGCGGTCACAAGACACCGGAGCGGCGTGGCAGGCCGCGACCGCCCCGATGGACTCAGAACTCCTGCCAGTCGCCATCGGCGAAGGCCGGTTCGGGCTTGCGCGGGGCGGGCTTGCGAGCTACGGCCTTGGGCGCGGCCGCCTTCGGTGCCATGGCCTCGGCGATGACGCGGCGGACCGGGGCATTCATCGTGGCCTGCAGCTTGAACACCGACACCGACTCGGTCAGCACCTGCGCCTGCTCTTCCATCGAACGCGCCGCGGCGGTGGCTTCCTCCACCAGCGCAGCGTTCTGCTGGGTGGTCTCGTCCATCTGGGTGATGGTCTGGTTGACCTGTTCGATGCCGGCGCTCTGTTCCTGCGAGGCGGCGGAAATCTCGGCCATGATGTCGGTCACGCGCTGCACCGAGGCCACGATCTCGCTCATGGTCGTGCCGGCCTGGTTCACCAGGGCCGAACCATCGGCGACCTTGTCCACCGAGGTCTCGATCAGGCCCTTGATCTCCTTGGCCGCATTGGCCGAACGCTGGGCCAACGTACGAACCTCGCTGGCGACCACCGCGAAGCCGCGGCCCTGTTCACCGGCGCGCGCCGCCTCCACCGCGGCGTTCAGCGCCAGGATGTTGGTCTGGAAGGCGATGCCGTCGATGACCGAGATGATCTCGGCGATCTTCTTGGAGGACTGCTCGATGTCGGTCATGGTGGAGACCACCTTGCCGACGACTTCGCCGCCCTGAGAGGCAACCGAGGCGGCACCGATGGCCAGCTGGTTGGCCTGGCGGGCCGACTCGGCGTTCTGGCGCACGGTGGAGGTCAGTTCCTCCATGGAAGCCGCGGTCTCTTCCAGGTTCGCGGCCTGTTGCTCGGTCCGACGCGAGAGGTCGGAGTTGCCCGACGCGATCTCGCCGGCGGCAGTGTTGATGCTCAGTGCCGCCATCTGGATGCCGCCGACGATCTCGGTCAACTGGGCCACGGTGGCGTTGGCGTCGTCGCGCATGGTGGCGAACACGCCATGGAAGTCGCCTTCCATCCGCGCGGTCAGGTCGCCGCGCGCGATGGCCTGCAGCAGTTCGGACACTTCGGCCAGGTTGCCATCGGTCGTCTTCATCAGCCCATTGAGGCCTTCCACCATGGCGCGGAAGTCGTACTGGTACTTCTCCACATCGCCACGCTGGGTGAAGTCACCGGACGCAGCCGCAGTCGACAGGCGCTTGATCTCACCGTTGATCGCCGACAGATTGGCCTTGCACATGTCCATGGCTTCTGTGATGACGGCCTTCTCACCGGGCAGGCGGTCCATGTCGATGGACAGGTCACCGACTGCATAACGGCGCATGACATTGACCGCGCTCATCTTCACGCCGATGTGCTGCGCCACCAGGGTGTTGGTGTCGCGCACCATGCGGCCGTAGTCGCCGGGGAAGTTCGTGTCGTCGATGCGGAAGCTGATCTGACCCTCGTCGTGGCGACGGGTCATTTCGGCCAGCGCGGCGATCAGCGAAACCACCTGCACCTGCATGCGCTGCATGGCAGAGAGCAACTGGCCCACTTCATCCTGGCGACTGGTGTCGATCTTGGCATCCAGGCGGCCGGCGGCCACGTCGTTGGCGACGCGCACTGCATCGGCGACCGGTCGCGCGATGGAGCGGCTGATGGTGAAGCCCAGCAACGATGCGAGTGCGAGCACCAGCACCAGGCCGCCGATCAGCGTGATCACGGTGCGCTCGTGCGCCTCGCGGGAGGCCTCGACGTTCTGGGACAGGTGGTCCACGTTGTATTGCGACAGCGTCTTCAGGTTGTCGAACAATTCGCGACGCAGCTTGCGCGAATCGCTGCCGGAAATCGCTTTGGCGGTGTCGAAGTCGTCGGCGGCGATCGCGGCGGCGATGCGGTCGTGGGCCTCGAAGTAGGCCGCGCGCGAAGATTCCACCTTCTTGTACAGCGCCAGTTCTTCGTCGGAGGACTCCGCCGGGATAGCGTTGTAGCCGGCTTCTTCCGCGTCGATCAGCGCGCGGGTGTCCTTCAGGCGCTTGTCGTAGTCGGCGAGCTCGGCCGCGTCGCCCTGCTTGCCCAGCTGCGCCTGCTCGAACGTGCGGAACTCGCCCAACTGCGCGCGCATCTCGCCGAGGTGCTGGACGGCGGGCATCCAGTTCTCGTTGACGTCGCGGATCTGCGCGTTGCCGTCATTGAGGCGCCACAGCGAGAAAGCACCCAACAGCAGGGTCAGCAGCGTGGTGGAAGCGAAGGCCAGCGCCAGCTTGCGGGCGATGGACAGGTTCTGGAACCAGGTCATCTTGGATCTCTCCGGTGGAACATCAAAGGCGTGCATGCGGCGGAAGTCGCGGGGACTTCCATGACGCCAGGCATCGATGCCTCACTCCCGTGCCTGCGCAGCGACATTGCGCTGTCTGCACGTGGAGTAACGGCGTATCGGGAGGGTTCTTTACGGCCGTTCGGCCGAAAGATAAGCGTGCTTACGAAACTGTCGCCGGCTCCCCGCGAAAACCGTGACCGGTGGCGCGGGGCAGGGGGGCGGAGCGGTCAGAACTGCAGCTGTGCGCGCAGCTCGAACACCGACGGATCGGCGGAAAAAGCGCCGCGCGTGGCGTCGGTTTTCACGTAATTCGCCTGGAACTTGAAGTACTGCGTCAGGTACCAGTTCGCGCCCAGCGTCCAATCGGACTGGCGGCCGCCGGCGATGCCGTCGTTGTCCAGGTCGATGCGGCTGTAGCGCGCCAGCAGCTCCACGGCGCCGTACTGGCCCTTGGGCTTCGGATTGGCGACATTGCCGCCGCTGTAACCGCGCGATTCGCCCGTGGCGAACCAGCTGCCAAACACGTACGCGCCGTCCGCCGAGTAGGACGGCAGGCCGAGATCGCGCGTGGTTTCCTGATGCAGGTACTCGCCCTGCACCGACCACGGACCATGGATCCACAGCGCTTCCAGGCCGGTGCGCTCGATGCGGTCCACGCGGGTCAGCGTGCCGGAATCCACCAGCCGGACCGCGGTCAGGGCGGCTTCCGGCTTGGCGCGCCATCGCACGCTCGGGTAGACGGTCACGCCGAGGCCGTTGACCTCGCTGTCCGGTCGTTCCTGCGAGGCGGCCAGGCCAAGGTGCAGCACATCGCCGGCGGCCTTGCGCGGTGTCCATGCCAGCCGCACGGCGGCGGTGTCGCCCTTGTTATTGCCCAGCAGGTCGGATTCGAAGAAGTAGCCGGCGTTGACCAGATAGCGGTCGCGTTCGAACGCCCAGTCGATACCGCTGCGGCGGTTCTCGTAGAACGCCTGCGTGGGCAGCGAGGCTTCCAGGAAGCTGACCGCGCGCGTGGCGGTGTTGCCTTCGAAGCCGAGCGGAACCTTCATCTGGCCGATGCGCACCTTGCCCAGGTCGCGGCCGAACAAGGCCTTGGTTTCCACGCGCAGCGCCACGTCGTTCCAGCTCTTGGCCTGGATGTCGTAGGTCACGCCGAGGTCGTACACGCCCTTGCGACGCAGGGTGAAGCCGAGTTCCTGCCGGCGCCAGGCATCGTCGTCTTCCAGCGCGGCGCCGTTGTAGCCTTCGCCGGAGAACTGGTTGAGGTCGTATTGGAGATTGCCGCCGAGGCTGAGTTCAGTGCCATCGGCGAAGCTGATCTTCGGCGGCCAGGCAGCGGCCTTGGTTGCGCCGTCCGCGGCATGCGCGGGTGCGTAGGTGGCCGCCAGGGCCAGTGCGAGCAGGGAAAGTGCGTACTTCATGCGGATACCGTAAGTGTAAAGGCGTGCGTCACCGTCGTCGCCGGGAGAAGGCGACGGGAGCGGTCACGCGGGGAAAGGGGTTCAGGCGGCCTGCTGCATCCGGCGCGTGCGCACCAGCCCGCCGATGTCGACGATCAGGGCGACGCGACCGTCGCCCAGGATGGTGGCGCCGGAGATGCCGTCGATGCGGCGGTAATTGTTCTCGAGATTCTTGACCACCACTTGCTGCTGGCCGATGAGTTCATCGACTTCCAGTGCAAGTTTCTGGCCATCGGCTTCGACCACGACGACGAGCGGGTCTTCGGCGCGCGCGTCGCCGTAGCGGTAGTACTCGTTGAGCGCGACCATCGGCAGGTACTCGCCACGCACGCGCAGCACGCGGCCGTCGCCGGCGACGGTGCGCACGTCCTCCGCCACCGGCTGCAGTGCTTCCAGCACGTAGCTCAGCGGCAGGATCAGGGTTTCGTCGCCCACCGACACCGCCATGCCATCGAGGATGGCCAACGTCAGCGGCAGTCGGATCACCACGCGCGTGCCCTGGCCGGCCGCGCTTTCGAGCTGCACTTCGCCGCCGAGGGCCTGGATGTTGCGGCGGACCACGTCCATGCCTACGCCACGGCCGGACAGGTCGGTGACGGCGTCGGCGGTGGAGAAGCCCGGCTGGAAGATCAGGTCCCAGACCTGGGAGTCGGTCGGGTTTTCCGGCACGGCGATGCCGCGTTCGGCCGCCTTGGCGAGGATGCGTTCGCGATTGAGACCGCGGCCGTCGTCGCTGACTTCGATGACGATGTGGCCGCCCTGGTGCGAGGCCGCCAGGGTGATCGTGCCGGTCTCGTCCTTGCCGGCCTGCGCGCGGACATCGGGCATTTCCAGGCCATGGTCGATCGAGTTGCGGACCAGATGCACCAGCGGGTCGGCGATGCGTTCGATCAGGCCCTTGTCCAGTTCCGTGCCTTCGCCGACGGTGCGCAGGCGCACCTGCTTGCCGAGGCGGGCGGACAGGTCGCGGACCAGGCGCGGGAAGCGGCGGAACACCGCGTCCACGGGCAGCATGCGCACGCCGATGACGGCTTCCTGCAGATCGCGCGTGTTGCGCTCCAGCAGGTCGAGGCCAGCGAACAGCCGTTCGCATTGGGCGGGGTCGAGCACGCCCGACACCTGCTTGAGCATGGCCTGGGTGATGACCAGTTCGCCGACCAGGTTGATCAGGCCGTCGATCTTGTCGACGCTGACGCGGATCGAGGTTTCGGCGGTGTCGTTGGCGGCGGCTTGCGCCGGAGCGGCACCGGCCTGCGCGGGGGCAGCGGCGCCGACCAGCTGCACAGGCGCTGCCGCGGCGGCTTCGACGGCGGCGACCGGGATGGCATCGCGTTGCATCGGCTGGATGTCCAGCTCGCAATCGTCGACGACCCACGCGAAGACATCGTCCACGGCGCTGCGCGGCACCTTGCCGATCAGGCCGAGGTCCCACGCGAGATAAGCTTCGAGTGGGTCGATCTGATCGAAGCCCGGCAAGCGTTCCAGCCGGCACGCGACTTCCAGCGGGCCGAGGTGTTCCAGTTCACGGATGATTCGCAGCGGATCGTTGCCGCTCATGAACAGCGATGGCGCCGGAGTGAAGCCGATCTTCCAGCCTTCGGGCGTTTCGTCGGCCTTCGGTGCGGCCGCAACCGCGACGGGGACGTCCTCGCCCGTCAGCACCGCGTTGAGGCGGTCCTTGATCGCCTGCACGGCGGCAGGATCGGCCGGCGTACCGTGTTCGGCTTCGGCGAGCAACGCGCGCAGCACGTCGACCGAGGCGAGCATCGCATCCACCGCGGGCGGGCTGACGGCGCGCTGGCCGGCGCGCAACTCGTCGAGCAGCGTTTCCAGCACGTGGGTCATGCCGGCGATCGCATCGAAGCCGAAGGTGGCCGAGCCGCCCTTGATCGAGTGGGCCGCACGGAAGATGGAATTGATCAGGTCGCCGTCACGGCTGCCTTGTTCCAGCGACAGCAGCCCCGCCTCCATGGCCTCGAGTCCTTCGCGGCTTTCCTCGAAGAACGTGGCGTGGAAGCGCTGCATGTCCATGTTCATTGCGACGGAGACCTGTGGCGGAAGACGGTGTACGGGGGAAGGGTGGGCGATCAGCCCAGGACTTTCTGGACGGTGGCGACCAGCTGTTCCGGATTGAACGGCTTGACCAGCCAGCCGGTCGCACCGGCGGCCTTGCCTTCGGCCTTCTTGTCGGCGGCCGATTCGGTGGTCAGCATCAGCATCGGCGTGAACTTGTAGTCCGGCAGGCCACGCAGCGCACGGATCAGCGAGATGCCGTCCATGTTCGGCATGTTCACGTCGGTGACGACGGCATTGAAGCGCTGGCCCTGCGCGCGCCCCAGCGCAACCTGGCCGTCTTCGGCCTCGTCCACGGAGAAACCCGCCGAGCTGAGGGCGAAGGCGACCATCTGTCGCATCGAGGCCGAATCGTCCACTACCAGAATGCGTGCGCTCATGCGGCGTTCTCCACTTGTTGCGTATTGATGTTGGTGTCGTCGGCGACCGGCAGGCCCAACTGGCGTCCCACGCCCAGCAGGCGCGCGGCGTCGCGGAAGCTCTGGCTGACCGCGCCGAAGTCGGTGGCCAGGCCCGCCTGCTGGCGCTGCCGCACGAAGCTGCACAGCACCTGCAGGCTGGCCGTGTGGATGCGCTGCACGGTGCCGGCATCCAGCACCAGCGGCGCCGCGTCGGCGACGTGCATGGCGAGATGCTGTTTGAGGTCGGTGGCGGCCTCGATACCGAGGTCGTCACCCAGGGGCACTGCGCTCATCGTGTCTCCGGAAGGGCGGCTCTAGAGCAGGTATCGGCGCGGGCCGATGGCTCTTTAGAGGTGCACGTGAATGTGTGACGCGCGTCGGACTGTCGCGGGGTGCGGTGCATGGGTCAGGTCAGCAGCTGCGAGGCGTCCAGCAGGATCACCGCGCGCTCGTTGAGGCGCGCCACGCCGCGGAACAGCGGGTTGGCGATGCGGCCCACGCGGGCGTTGTCCGGGGATTCGATCTGGTGGTCGCTGAGGTTGGCCACGTCCTCCACCGCGCTGACACGCAGGCCGAGGATCTCGCCATGTTCCTCGAGCACCACGATGCGGGTGGTCGCGTCGGGTTCGATCGCGCGGCGGCCGAGGTACAGGCCGAGGTCGATCACCGGCACCACCTGGCCGCGCAGGTTCATCACGCCGAGCATGTGCGGTGCGGCGCCGCGCAGCGGCAACAGGATGGCCGGCAGCACGACTTCCTGCACCTTGAGCAGCTCCAGCGCGTAGTGCTGCTGGTCGCAGCGCAGGCGCAGCCAGCGCGTCTTGCGTTCGGTCGCCCGGCGGCGTTGGCCGGTGTCGACCGGCGTCTGCAGGTACGGGTGGGTGGGGAGCGGCGGCAAGGCGCGTTGTATCGCAGGTGCGGCGGGCGCGACGGGTGCCGACGGCGGCTCCGCGACGGGCGCAGGCGAGGGGACGCGGGCCGTGGGCGCGGCCCCCCCGTGCAACTCATCGAGCAGGGCTTCGAACTCGTCGTCGGAAATCGCCTCGCTCGCCGGTGCGCGCGAAGGCGCGATGGCCAGCGCAGGGGCCGGCGTTTGCACGGGCGTCGCAGCGGGTGCGGCCGGCGCCTGCGGGACGCCATCGCCATGCAACTGGTCGAGCAGGGCTTCGAATTCGTCGTCGGTGATCAGGTCGGCTTCGGCGCCGGCGCGCACGGGCGCGACCGCCAGGACCGGTGCCGAGGGTGCGGCGGGAACGTCAGGCGCGATGACCGGCGCCTCGACCACCTCCGCCTCGGCCACGGGCGCGGGTTCGACGACCACGGCGGGCGGCGCTTCCGCCACCGGTGCCGGCGCAATGCCGACATCGCCGAGCAAGTCCTGCAGGTAATCGTCGAGGACGGCGGGCGTCGTCATGCGGCCTGCTCCGTGGCGCGCGCCTCAGTCAGCAGCAGCCAGTCCAGCGCGCGACGGTAGGCGGACAGGCCGCGGCCGGGATACTGCGCGGCCGGCGCGGAATGCGTCAGCGCTTCGACACTGCAGATGCGGGTGTCGTTGGGAATGGCGTCGTTCCAGACCGACTCGCCGTAGGTTTCCTGCATGGCCTTCAGCGTGTCGGCGCCGGTGCGCGTGCGCTTGTCGTGCAGCGTGGGCAGGATCGATACCGGCAGTGCGCGTCGGCGCGAGCGTTCGATCATCTCGCTGGTGCGGCACATGCCCTTCAGGCCGTGCAGTGCCAGCGGTTCGGTCTGGGTCGGAATGATGACGTGGTCGGCTGCGGCCAGCGCGTTGACCATCAGCAGGCCGAGCGTGGGCGGGCAGTCGAACAGCACGTAGTCGTACGCGGCGCCGCCGCGCGACAGCGCGTTCGACAGCGCCAGGCCCAGGCCGGGCTGGGTGGCGCTGCGGCGCTCCAGCGTGGCCAGCGGCGTTTGCGCGGCGACGAAGGCGAGGTTCTCGATCTCGGTGGCGCGCGCCAGGCGCGCCAGCTCGGGGGGATTCTCGTCGAACAGGTCCAGCACGCCGGCCGGCTGCGGATCGGCAGGCACGCCGAACGCGCGCGTCAGCGATGCATGAGGATCCAGGTCCACCAGCAGCACGCGATAGCCGCGCATCGCCAGCCCGCGCCCGAGGGCGAGGGTGGTGGTCGTCTTGCCAACACCGCCTTTCTGGTTGGCGATCGCCCACACGCGCATCACTGGACTCCTTCATGGACCTGGGGCGCCGGCGGCGCTCCGGGCATGGGCGTCGCGGCGTGCGTCGGCAACGGCGGCAGCGAGATCACTGACGGCGGGGCGACGGCTTCCTGCTGGGCATGCAATTCCGGTGCCGGAGCGCCGGGGCTCGCCAGGATGATCAGCAATACGCGGCGGTTGGCGTTGCGGCCCTCGATCGTCGCGTTGTCGGCGATGGGGCGGAACTCGCCGTAGCCGATCATCGCCAGCCGCTCCGGCGGGATTCCGTCGCGGACGAACAGGTGCACCACGCTGGCCGCGCGCGAGGACGACAGTTCCCAGTTGGAGGGGAATTGCGAGGTCCGGATCGGCCGGTCGTCGGTGTAGCCCTCCACGCGGACCGAGTTCGGCACATCGGCCAGCACCGCGCCCAGCTTGCCGACGGTCTCCTGCGCCTGCGGGTCGAGCGTCGCGGAGCCGGTGGCGAACAGGATGTCGCTGTTGATCTGCACTTCCAGCCACAGGGAGGAGCGCTTGATGGTGACCAGCTTCTCGTCGATCAGCGGCGCCAGCGCGCGCTCGAGGTCGTCGGCGATGCGCTTCAGCTCGCCCTGAGCGCTCTGCAGGCCCTTGGCGTCCAGCGACAGGTTCATCTGCGAGGCCATCGCCGCCAGCAGGGTGACGTTGGGCGACGGCGAAGGGGCCGACGGACCTTGCTTGGCACCGGACTTGATCGGCGAAGGACGGTCGAAGTCGGCGCCCTGCAACTGGTGGTTGCCCACCTGCACCGGGTTGATCGTGCGCGGGGCGCCGCCGAAGGCAGCGGTCAGCGCGTCGGCCATCACCCGGTACTTGCCTTCGTTGATCGTGGAGATGGCGTACATCACCACGAAGAAGGCGAGCAGCAGGGTCATGAGGTCGGCGTAGGGGATCGCCCAGGCCTCATGATTGGCGTGTTCCTCGTGCTTGTGCCGGCGTGCCATGGTCGCGCCGGCTCAGTGCAGGAAGCCGGCCAGCTTGGCCTCGATGTTGCGCGGGTTCTCGCCCTGCGCGATGGCGATCAGGCCTTCGATGATCATTTCCTGCTCGCGGCTGCGCCCGCCGATGACACTCTTGAGCTTGCTCGCGATGGGCAGGAAGAACAGGTTGGCCGAGGCGATGCCGTAGATCGTCGCGGTGAACGCGGCGGCGATGCCGTGGCCCAGCTTGCTGGGGTCGGCGAGGTTCTTCATCACGGCGATGAGGCCGAACACGGCGCCGATGATGCCCAGCGTGGGCGCGTAGATGCCCATGGCTTCGAACACCTTCGCGGCGGCGAGGTCCTGGTGCTCCTGGCCGTTGAGGTCGATCTCCATCATGTGCCGGATCGACTCCGGCTCCACGCCGTCCACCAGCATCTGCAGGCCCTTCTTCAGGAAGGGATCGTCCTGCTGGTTGACCAGCGGCTCCAGGCCCAGCAGCCCCTGCTTGCGGGCGATGTTGCTCCAGTCGACGATCTCGGCGATCAGCGCCTCACCGTCGTTGCCCGGCGGGCGGATCACCCAGCGCACGATGGCGACAGCGCGCTTGAACACCGGCGGCGGCGTGTGCACCAGGATCGCGGCGAGGGTGCCGAGGATCACGATGACGAACGCGGCCGACGACCACAGCGACGATAGGCCCGCACCCTTCAGGATGCTGCCACCGACCAGCGCGACCAGCGCGAGCAGGAGTCCGATGAGGCTGAAGATGTCCATGTAACGATCTATCGGCCCAATTCAGGTGGACTTGAGCTGGCGCGGGGGTGGGAGCGATGCAAGTCGCGACCGGGGTCACACCCGAATCTCTCTTGTGGGAGCGACGTAAGTCGCGAGCTCTTTCCTTCAGACATCGAGATTCGCCCGCACCGCGCCTGGCGGTCATCGCGACTTACGTCGCTCCCACAACAGCCTGCCGCGCTATGCCGTCGCGCGCAGGCCGTCCACGTCCAGGATCAGGGCCATGCGGCCGTCGCCGATCAGGGTGGCGCCGGCGTAGCCGGGCAGGCCGCGCACGGCGCGCGGCAGCGGCTTGATGACCACTTCCTCGCGGCCGCGCACCTGGTCGACGACCAGGCCGAAGCGCTGGTCGCCCATCTGCAACACCACGATGGTGAGCAGCGGTGCGGCGGTGGGTTCCACCTGCAGCCAGTCGCGCAGGTCGACCAGCGGCAGTGTGTGCGATTGGCGATCGAGCACGGCACGACCGTCGAACCAGCGCAGGCTGGCGGCGGGCGCGTGCAGCACTTCCATGACGCGTGCCAGCGGCAGGGCGTAGACCGGCTCGCCGGCCTGCACCAGCAGCGTGGGCAGGATCGCCAGCGTCAACGGCACGCGGATGACGAAGCGACTGCCGCGGCCCACGTCGGAATGGATGGTGATCTGGCCGCTGAGTTCGCGGATGCGCGACTGCACCACGTCCATGCCCACGCCGCGGCCGGAAATGTCGGTGACCTCGGCCTTGGTCGAGAAGCCGGGCAGGAAGATCAGCTGGAGGCATTCGTCGTGCGACAGGCGCGCGGCGGCCTCGGGATCGATCAGCCCCTTCTCCAGCGCCTTGACGCGCAGGCGTTCGGGATCGATGCCGGCGCCGTCGTCGCGGATCTCGATGGTGACGAAATCGCCTTCCTGCTGCGCCGACAGGCGCACGTGGCCCTGGCGCGGCTTGCCGCTGGCATCGCGCAGCGACGGCACTTCGATGCCGTGGTCGATGGCGTTGCGCACCAGGTGCACCAGCGGATCGGCCAAGGCTTCGACCAGGTTGCGATCGAGTTCGGTGTCGGCGCCGACCAGTTCCAGGTCGACTTCCTTCTGCAGTTGGCGGGCGACGTCGCGCGCCACCTTGGGGAAGCGCGAGAACACCTTGCCGACCGGCTGCATGCGCGTGCGCATCACCGCGTTCTGCAGGCGCGCCGTGGCGATATCGAGGCTGCTGACCGCGCGGTCGAGTTCCTCATCGCGGATGCGGGCGCGCAGGGTCTTCAGACGATTGCGTGAGAGCACCAGTTCGCCGACCAGGTTGACGATGGCGTCCAGCCGCTTGGTGTCCACGCGGATAGTCTGTTCCGCTTCGCCGCCGGCCTTCGCCGCCGGCTTGGCGGCCGGTGCGGGCTTGGGCGCGGCCGGTGCGGGGCGCGGTGTCGGTGTAGGCGCTGCGGCGGCGACCTGGGTGGGCGCGGCATCGCCGTGCAACTGGTCGAGCAACGCTTCGAATTCGTCGTCGCTGATCAGATCGCCAGCGGCCGGCGCGGTCGACATCGCGGCGGCAGCGGCGGGCGCCGGTGCGCTGCCGTGCACGTCGAACTGGTCGATCAACGCCTGCGGCGCGTGCGGCGGTTCTTCGCCGGCGCCGATTGCGTCCAGCATCTGCTGCAGATAATCCAGCGACTGCTGCGCGGCGTCGAAATGATGCGGCTCCAGCGCGGCCTGGCCCGCGCGGACCAGGCCGAGGGTTTCTTCCGCCGCGTGGCAGAGGTTGACCATGGCCTGGATGCCGAGGAAGCCGGCGCCGCCCTTGAGCGTGTGGAAGCCGCGGAACACGGCATTCAATTGTTCGCTGTCGGACGGGTCCTGTTCCAGGGTGACCAGCTGTTCGCCCAGGCGATCGAGGATTTCCTGCGCTTCGATCAGGAAGTCGGCGGCGATTTCGGGCGTGACGGCGGACATGGACGGGCGGTTACCGGAAGCGGTCGATCAGCGGGCGGGGTGGACCAGGCGAGGCGACGCGGCGCGGCGCGCGGTCAGGCGCCGGGCGATCACGTCGCAGGCCAGCAGCAGCCCGACGAACAGCAGGAGGAGCGGATGACGATGGACGGAACGGTGGCGCATGGCAGGTCTCCGGTTCCGCAGCGCCCGACGGTGGGCTACAGGCCCAGGCCGGAGAGCAGGTCGTCGGCGTCGTCCTGCGAGAACGCGTTGCGGTCAAGACCAGCAACGGCCGGACCGGCGAGTTCTGAAGTCTCTTTCTTCTCCGGCGGCGGCAGGCCGAGTGCACCGAAGCCCTCGTGCACCCGGCGGACGATGCCGGCGACACGGCGGATGATCTGGCCGGTGAGGTCCTGGTAGCTCTGCGCGAGCGCCATTTCCGACAGGCCCTTGCCGATGCTGTCCACCAGCGCAGCCTGTTCGGCCGACAAGGCGGTGCCCTTCAGCTGGGTGGCGTAGCCGCGGCACTGTTCGGCCAGGTCCAGCGTCTTGTGGCTGGCCTGTTCGGTCATCTCGACCACGTGGTCCAGGCGCGAGCAGGCGTCGTCCAGCTCACCGGCGTCGGTCGGGGGCAGTTCGCCCAGGGTCTGCGCCAGTTCGCGGGCGAGGCGACCCAAGCCCTGCATCATCGGCTGCGTACGCCAGGCGGCGATGGTGTCCAGTTCGCGGCGCCAGCCGGCTTCGTCGCCCTGTTCGAGGGCATCGAGCGCGTGCTGCAGCCGTTCCACCAGCGCGGCGCGCGCACCAGTGACGTCGGCGACGGCATTCATCAGGCGGCCGCTCCCAGGCGTTCGAAGATCTTGCCGAGCTTCTCTTCCAGCGTCTGCGCGGTGAACGGTTTGATGATGTAGCCATTCACGCCGTTCTGCGCGGCTTCGATGATCTGCTCGCGCTTGGCTTCGGCGGTGACCATCAGCACGGGCAGCGTCTTGAAGCGATCGTCGGCGCGGATCGCCTTCAGCAGCTCGATGCCGGTCATGCCGGGCATGTTCCAGTCGGTGACCACGAATTCGAAGCTGCCCTGCGACAGCGCGGTCAGCGCGCTGTTGCCGTCTTCGGCCTCGGCCGTGTTGGTATAGCCGAGGTCGTTGAGCAGGTTCTTGATGATGCGGCGCATGGTGGAGAAGTCGTCCACGATCAGGATGCGCATGTTCTTGTTGGCGGTCACATCGAACTCCAGTAAAGCGTGCCCGGTCAGGGGCGAGGGCAGGGCAGGGGCTGCACGCGGCGGCCTACCGGAGCTTTATCGGCAGGCCGCGGGGATTCTTCAGTCGTCGGTTTCCAGGCCGGCGTCGGCCTTCTCGAAGACCTGCAGGCGGCCGCGCAGGCGGACCATGGCCTGGCCGTGGATTTGGCAGACCCGCGACTCGCTGACGCCGAGCACCGCGCCGATTTCCTTCAGGTTGAGTTCCTTCTCGTAGTACATCGAGAGGACGAGCTGTTCGCGCTCCGGCAGGTGGCCGATGGCCTTGACCAACTGCTGGCGGAATTCGCTGCGCTCCAGGTTCTGCTGCGGCGACGGGCCGCCGGTACGCGCGGTGTTCGGCTCGCCGTGGTCGTCGATATGCGATTCCAGGCTCAGCACCTGGCCGCGCGCGGCGTCTTCCATCAGGCGCAGGTATTCCGGCAGCGGCATCTCCATCGCCGAGGCGACTTCGGTGGCGATGGCGGCGCGTCCGGTGCGCTGTTCGATCTCGCGCACGGTAGCGGCGGCCTGGCGCGCACGGCGATGCACCGAGCGAGGCACCCAATCGCCACGGCGGATCTCGTCGATCATCGAGCCGCGGATGCGGATCGAGGCATAGGTTTCGAACGATGCGCCCTGTTCGGCGTCGTAGCTGCGCGAGGCTTCGATCAGGCCGATCATGCCGGCCTGGATCAGGTCGTCGATCTCCACGCTGGCCGGCAGGCGTGCCGCCAGGTGATGGGCGATGCGGCGCACGAGGTCGGCATGCTGGGTGACGCAGTCGGTGGCGGCACTGCGCTGGACGGCGCGGTACTGGGCGGCGGCGGTGTTCATGCGGCCACCCCGCGCTGGATCAGGCGTTCGACGAAGAACTCCACGTTGCCGCGGGCGCCTTGCGGCGGCTGCCAGCGGGCGGCGACGCGGGCGATGTCGGTGATGGCGCGGGCGGATGGGCTGCCCGGGTACGCCTTCACGACGGCCTGCTGGCGCTGCACGGCGCGGCGCAGCCAGTCGTCCTGCGGCACGGCGCCCAGGTAATGCAGGGCGACGTCGCCGAGGAAGCGCTCGCAGACGCGGGCCAGCTTCTCGTACAGCTTCCGGCCCTCGTTGGGGTCGCGGACCATGTTGGCGATGACGTGCACGCGGTCCAGGCCGCGTTCGCGCGCCAGCACCTTGATCAGCGCGTAGGCGTCGGTGATCGACGCCGGTTCGTCGCAGACGACCACGACGGTGTCCTGCGCGGCCTGGCAGAAGGTCAGCACGCTGTCGGTGATGCCGGCGGCGGTGTCGACCACCATGACGTCGAGGGCGCGCTGCAGTTCGGAGAACACGTTGACCAGGCCGACGTGTTCGGCCGGCGTCAGTTCGGCCATGTGGCGGAAACCCGACGAAGCCGGCACCACCATCAGGCCTTCAGGCCCTTCCAGCAGCACATCCTCGAGCTGGCAGCGGCCGGCGACGAGATCGGCCAGGGTGAACTTCGGCGACAGGCCGAGCAGCACGTCCACGTTGGCCAGGCCCAGGTCGGCGTCCATTAGCAGCGTACGCTTGCCCATCTCGGCCAGCGAGATCGCCAGGTTCACGGAGACGTTGGTCTTGCCCACGCCGCCCTTGCCGCCGGTGATGGCGATGACGCGCACCGGATGGAACGCGGACGGGATCGGCGGGGTGCTGCGCGGATTGGTCTGCAGCAGGTGGTCAGGCGACATGGGTGGCCTCGGTCGAGCAGGGTTCGTCGGCTTCGCGGCGCAGCTGGTCCAGCCGCAGCACGAGGTGGGCGCTGTTGGCGCGGTGGAGGTCGTCGGGCACGCGCTGGCCGTCGGTCACCCAGGCCATCGGCAGCTGGTGGTCCACGACCACCGACAGCGCGGAGCCCAGGCGACCGGTTTCGTCGAGCTTGGTCAGCACCACGCCTTGCGGCTGCACGGTGCTGAAGCGGCGGACGACTTCGTCCAGGTCGGAGAAATGGGAGTTGGCCGGCAGGCAGAGCAGGGTCTGCACTTGGCCGGAAGCGCGCAGCCAGTTGAGCTGGCCGACCAGGTTGCGGTCGCGCTGGCCCAGGCCGGCGGTGTCGATCAGCACCAGCTTGTAGTCGCGCAGGCGTTCCAGCACCAACGCCAGGCTCTGCGCGCTGTCGGCTTCGTGCACCGCGATGCCGAGCTGGCGGCCGTAGCCGTGCAGCTGCTCGCGACCGCCGACACGCACGGTGTCGGTGGTGACCAGGGCGACGTCGCGTGCGTTGTGGCGCTGCGCGAAGCAGGCCGCCAGCTTGGCGATGGTGGTGGTCTTGCCGGCGCCGGTGGGGCCGACGAGGGCGATCACGCCACCGGCTTCCAGCGGGTCGATCTCGGTGACGGGCAACTTCTTCGACAGCAAGCCCAGCATCAGGCCGCGGCCACGATGGGCTTCGGTGTCGGCAGGAATCTGCAGGGCGATGTCGCGGGTGATGCCGGCGTCGAAGCCGTAATCCTCCATCAGTTCCATCGCCTGCATGCGCACCGGCGAACCGCGCAGGCGCTCGTCGGTGAGGCGGTGCATCTCGCGTTCGATCATTTCGCGCATCGCGGCCAGCTCGCCGCGCATGTGCACCAACTGTTCGTCGCTTTCGCGCGCATCGGCCGTCTCGTCGGTCACGACGGTGAGCGTCGGCACAGTGACGGCGGACGGGGCGGGGACGGCGGTCGCCGTGGTCGTGCGTGCGGCCGGCAAGGTGGCCACCTTCGGCGCGGGCGCCGGTTCCGGCAACGCGACGGGCGGTGCGATCGACGGCAGCAGGGCGTCCAGGTCCAGGGTGTCGTCGGCGTCCGTACGCACGGCGGTACGCGCACGCGGCACGATGGCGGGCTCGGCGATGGTGTCGTTGATCGGGGCGATGACCGGCGCCGGTTCGTTGGCGGGCGGTGCCGGCAGGCAGGCGGCCAGTTTGGAGGCGAAGGATTCGGGTTCGATCAGCTGCGGCGCGATCTCGCGCAACGGCTGGCTGGGGGTGAAGCGCGGCGGCGCTTCGTTGGCAGCCGTGACCGGCGTGGCGGCGAGGGGTGCCGCGGGCGTGCGCGGCGCGACGACCGTAGTTTCAGCGCGCACGGGGGTCGCCTGTGCGGCCGGTGCCTGTGCGGTCTGACGGCGCGCGAAGTAGCTGGCGGCGGCCTCGGCGGGCGACAGCGCCGGTGCGCTCGGTGCCGGTGCCGCGGCATTCGCGTCGGTGTTCGTGGCGCGGTTCGGTGCGGCCGGATCGAGCAGCGGATGCAGCGGTGCGGTGGCGTTGGCCGGGCGCATCGCGTCCAGGGTGTGCTTCACCAGCGCTTCGTCGTAGTTGCTGGCGGCGACGATCTCGACGCCGTCCTCGGTGACGCGGTTGGACAGGATCACCGCATCCGGGCCGTGTTCCTGGCGGACCAGGGCGAAGGCGGTGCGCATGTCGGGAGCGACGAAGCGTTTGATTTTCATGGCGTGCTATCCGGTTCGGTGTCGCGTCGGGTTCTGCTGCTCCCGGTCTCAGCTGATCGTGCCGACCAGCTTCAACCGCTTGTCTTCGGGAACCTCGCTGTAGGCCAGCACCGACAGCGAGGGGACGCTGTGGCGGACCAGTCGGGCGAGGGCGGCGCGGACCGTTCCCGGTACCAGCACCACCGCAGGCTCGCTGCGGGCTTCCTGCTTGGTCACCACGTCGGCGAGGCTCTGGTGCAGGCGTTCCGCCAGTCCCGGTTCCAGCGCCGCGCCGGTTCCCTGGGTGCTGTCCTGCAAGACGCGTTCCAGATTCGGCGCCAAGGTGTAGACGGGCAGCTCGGGGGTCATGCCGGAGATCTCCTGCACGATGAACCGCCCCAGCGAGGTGCGTACGGCGGCCGTGAGCGCGGCCGGATCGGCGTTCTGCGGCGCGAACTCCACCAGCGCCTCGACGATGCGGCGCAGCTGGCGGATCGGCACGCGCTCGATCAACAGGTTCTGCAGCACGCGCACCACGGTGGCCAGCGGCAGCGCCTTGGGCGTGAGGTCCTCGACCAGCTTCGGCGCGTTGCGGCCGAGCTGGGACAGCAGCTGCTGTACCTCCTCGTGGCCGAGCAGTTCCGGGGCGTGTTCGCGCACCAGGTGCGAAAGATGGGTGGCCATGACGGTGGCCGGATCGACCACGGTGTAGCCCAGCGATTCGGCCGTGGCCTTCTGGTGCGCCTGGATCCAGACCGCATCCAGGCCGAACGCCGGATCCTTGCCGGGAATGCCGTCGATGGCGCCGAAGGCGCCGCCCGGGTCCAGGGCCAGTTCGCGATCCGGGTGGATCTCCGCGGTGGCGACGGGCACGCCGTGCACCAGCAGGCGGTATCCGTTGGACGGCAGTTCCAGGTTGTCGCGGATGTGCACCGGCGGGATCAGGAAGCCGAGGTCCTGGGTCAGCTTCCGGCGCACCGCCTTAATGCGGGACATCAGCTCGCCACCCTGGTTCTTGTCGACCAGCGGGATCAGCCGGTAGCCGACTTCCAGGCCCAGCGGATCGACCGGGCGCAGTTCGTCCCAGGTCAGTTCGGCGTTGCGGTCGGGCGCGCCGGGCGCGGGCAGGGCGGCGATATCGCCGCCGGCGGCCTCGGGGCCTTCCTGGGTGCGCTTCCACATCTTCCAGGCCAGGTAGCCGAGGATTGCCGCCAGCGTCAAAAAGGCGACGTTGGGCATGCCCGGCACCAGGCCGACCAGGCCCAGCACGCCGGCGGCCACCGCCAGCGCCTTGTGCTGGCCGAAGGCCTGGCCCATCACCGCCTGGCCCATGTCTTCCGAGCGCGAGGCGCGGGTGACCAGCATGGCCACCGCCGAGGAGACCAGCAGGGCGGGCAGCTGGGCGACCAGGCCGTCGCCGATCGACAACAGCGTGTAGGTCGAGGCCGCTTCGGCGGCCGGCATGCCGTGCTGGAACATGCCCACGGCGAAACCGCCGACCAGGTTGATGAAGAGGATCAGGATGCCGGCGATGGCGTCGCCGCGGATGAACTTGTTGGCGCCGTCCATCGAGCCGTAGAAGTCGGCTTCCGCCCGGACTTCCTCGCGGCGGGCCTTGGCTTCCTCGCGGGTCAGGATGCCGGCGTTGAGGTCAGCGTCGATGGCCATCTGCTTGCCGGGCATCGCGTCCAGGATGAAGCGTGCCGAGACTTCGGCGATGCGGCCGGCACCCTTGGTGATGACCACGAAGTTGATGATGGTCAGGATGGCGAACACCACGATGCCGACCGCGTAGTTGCCGCCCACCACGAACTCGCCGAAGGCCGCGATGACCTTGCCGGCGGCCTCGTGGCCGTCTTGGCCGTTGAGCAGGATCACGCGGGTGGAAGCCACGTTCAGCGCCAGGCGCAGCATCGTGGTCATCAGCAGGATGATCGGGAAGATCGTGAAATCCAGCGGCCGCTTCACGTAGATCACGGCCAGCAGCACCACCAGCGAGATGGCGATGTTGAAGCTGAAAAGCGCATCCAGCACAGCCGGGGCCAGCGGCACGACGACCATGGCGAGCAGCGCCAGCACGACCAGGGGCGCACCCAGGCCGTTCTTCAGCATGTCCATCCAGCGCAGGCCGCCGGAGGCCGGTTGCGCGCTCATGCCTTGCCCCCGTGCTCATCCACGTCCACGGCGGGCATGTCCGGGTGGGGGGCGTCGCCCACGCGCCAGGCACGCAGCTGGTACACGTAGGACAGGATCTGGGCGACGGCGGCGTAGAGTCTCACGGGGATTTCTCGACCAAGCTGACCCTCGCGATACAAGGCGCGTGCCAAAGGCGGCGCCGAGACGATGGCGATACGGTGGGCGTCGGCGACTTCGCGTATGCGCAGGGCAAGTTCGTCCACGCCCTTGGCCACGACCCGAGGCGCGCCCATCTGGCCGGCCTCGTACTTCAGTGCGACCGCGTAGTGGGTCGGGTTGACCACGATCACGTCGGCGGTGGGGACGTCTTCCATCATCCGGCGCTGCGACAGCTGGTGCTGCATCTGGCGGATGCGGCCTTTCACTTCCGGGCTGCCTTCGCTTTCCTTCATCTCCTTGCGCAGCTCTTCGCGGGTCATCTTCAGCTTCCGCAGCCAGTTCCACTTCTGGTACGGCGCGTCGAGGGCGGCCAGCAGGATCAGGCCGCCGGTGGTGGCCAGCAGCAGGGTGCTGGTGAAGCCCAGGCCGCTGCGCACGGCCTGCTCCAGCGGCATCGTCAGCAGTTCGCGCAGGGGATTCAGGCCCATCTTCAGGCAGATGGCCGCGGCGCCGCCGATCAGGGCCACGCGCAGCAGCGACTTCAGCAGTTCCGCCACGCTCTCAGCGCCGTACAGGCGCTTGAGGCCGGCGGCCGGACTCAGCCGCTTGAAGTCGGGCATCAGCGCTTTCTGCGAGAACTGGAAGCCGCTCATCGCGATCGGCGCGGCCAGGCCGGCCAGCACACAGATGCCGGCCACCGGTGCGACCACCGCCAGCAGCTTGAGCAGGAGCAGGCCGACGTGGCCGAACAACTGGTCGGGGTGGCGCATCAACGCCGGGTCGGGGGTCAGCGCGATCTTCATCCAGCCCAGCGTGTTGCGGGCGAGCGAGGGCCCCATGGCGGTGATCGCCAGCACGCCCGCCCCGAATACCGCCGCCGTCGCCAGCTCGCGCGAGCGCGGGATGTTGCCCTGTTCCCGGGCTTCGCGGCGGCGTTTTTCGGTGGGAAGTTCTGTGCGTTCGCCGCTTTCGTCCTGCTCAGACATGGCGTGTTTCCGACGGGGTCGGGGCGATGGCTGCAAGTCCCGTTCCAGTCGGCGGGCGGGCGGCGACGTGGAATTGTCTAACGGCGCGTCGCGCGGCTAGCATGTAGGCATGCTGTTCCGCGCCCTCCGCCAACGCCGCTTCCTGCTTCGCCTGCCGGCGCTGGCACTGCTGTTGCTGGCGGTGCTGGCCAATCCGGTGCTGGCCTCGCTGGGCGACCTGCACGAGCTGGGCAGCGGCGGCGAGCATCTGCATGCGGTCAGCGACCACGACGACGCGGGTCCCGCCCACGGACATGCCGATGGCGACGACGGCGAGGGCGACCTGCTGCATGCGCTGATGCATGCGAGCCATTGCTGCGGCCACCTGACCGCCATCGTGCCGGCACCGCTCGCGCTGCCCGGCATGCCGCCCGCTTCCGCGGCGCCCATGGCCGACACCGTGCCGGTGCCTTCTCCGCAGCCGACTTCCCTGCTGCGTCCTCCGATCGTCGCGTGATGCCCGTGCCGGGCTGACGTTCCGTCGCCCAGCGTCCATCACCGACTTTCCGGAGATTTCCCATGTGGTTGCGATTGGCGGCGTTGGCCGCCTTCGCGATCGCGCCGTGCGTGCACGCGCAGGCGCCATCGCCCGCTGTTCCCCCTGATGTCCTCACGCTCGACGACGCCATCGCCCGCGTCGCCCGTCTCCATCCCGACCTGCGCGTGTTCGATGCTCGCCGTAGCGCGCTGCAGGCGGACTACGATGCTGCGTCACTGCGGCCGGCGCTGCGCGCGGGGCTGGAGATCGAGAACGCCCTCGGCAGCGGCGAAGCCCGCGCCTTCCGCCAGGCCGAGGCCACCCTGACCCTCGCCGGGGTGCTCGAACGTGGCGGCAAGCTGGATGCGCGCCGCACGCTGGCGCAGGCCCGCATCGATGCGCTCGCCCTGCAGCGCGAAACGCAGCGACTGGACCTGCTGGCGGACGTCGCCCGCCGGCACCTCGCCGTCGTGGCGGCGCGCGCCCAGAAGACCATCGCCATGCAAGATGTGGCGCAGCGCCAGCGCACCGTCGCCGGTGCGCGCCAACGGCTGCAGGCGGGTGCGTCGCCGGAATCCGTGGTGCTGACGGCGCAGGCCGCCCTGGCACGCGCCGAACTCGCACAAGCGCGCGCGGAACAGCAGGACGTCGCCGCGCGCCAGCATCTGGCCGCGTTGTGGGGCGAACGCGCACCGCGTTTCAACATCGCGCCCGCCGATCCGCTGGTCTTGCCCGACATCGCAAGTGCGGCGGACTTGGCGGCGCTGCTCGATGGCACGCCGGAACTGGCCCAGTTCGCCGACGAACGTCGCGTGCGTGAAGCGCGCGTGCGCCTCGCGCGCACCGCGGCAACGCCCGATGTGGATTGGCAGGTGGGCGTGCGTCGCATGCAGGACAGCGGCGACATGGCGCTGGTCGGCGGCGTGTCGTTGCCGTTGGGTGGTGCGCGTCGCGCCGCGCCGGAGATCCGGTCCGCCGAGGCCGACCTCGCGGCGCTGGAGATCGAGCGCGAATCGCGCGATATCGCGCTGTACTCGACCCTGGCTGATGCGCATGGTCGTTATCAAGTAGCGCAGCTCGATGTGCAGCGTACGCGGACCGACGTGCTGCCGCGCCTGTTGCGTGCCGAGCAGGCGGCCGAGCGCGCGTACCGCGCGGGCGCCATCAGCTACCTCGAATGGGCGCAGCTGCAATCCGAAACCACGGCGACGCGTCGCCAGCAACTGGACGCCGCGCTCGACGCGCAGGCGGCCCTGATCGAAATCCAGCGGCTCACCGGACAGGCGTTCGTCGCCGCCCCTGCCGCTTCACCGGAAGGAACGACCCCATGACCCTGCGACCCCTGATCGGCGCGCTCGCGCTTTCCCTGTTGCTGGTCGCCTGTGGCGGCAAGGACGACCACGCCGAAGAGGACCACGGCCACGAAGGTGGGGAACACGGCGCGGAAGAAGCCGCGCGCGGCGAACACGGCGGCCGGTTGCTGGCACAGGGCGGCGTCACCGTCGAACTCGCCATCGCTGAGAGCGGCACGCCGCCGACTTACCAGGCGTGGCTTTACCGCGAGGGCAAGCCGTTGCCGGCGACGGCGGGCACGGTCGAAGTCCGGCTCGTCCGCCTGGGCAACGTGCGCGAAACCCACACGCTCATGCCACAGGCCGATGGCAGCCTGTTGGCGAAGAGCGTGGTCGGCGAACCCCATTCCTTCGATGTCGAGGTGATTGCGACGGTGGATGGCAAGCCGCTGCGCTGGACCTACGACAGTTACGAGGGCCGCACCACCATTGCCGCGAAGATCGCGGAGGATTCAGGGGTCCGTGTCGCGCCCGTGCAGGCGGGCGTGATCGCCGACGAACACGAGGTGCAGGGCCTGCTGACGCCGGTGGAGGGCCGCGTGGCCAACATCGCCGCGCGTTTTCCCGGGCCTATCCGCCGGCTTTCCGTCAACGTGGGCGACCGCGTGCAGGCCGGGCAGGCGCTGGCAACGGTGGAAAGCAATCTCAGCCTGACGACGTACACCGTCACCACGCCGATATCCGGCGTGGTGCTGGCGCGCAACGCCACGGTGGGCGGCGTGGCCGGCGAGGGCGCCACGTTGTTCGAAGTGGCCGACCTGTCGTCGCTGTGGGTGGATCTGCACATCTTCGGCGCGGATGCCCAGCACATCGTGCCGGGCGTGCCGGTGACGGTGACGCGGCTCAGCGACGGCGCGACCGCGCAAACCACGCTGGAGCGGGTGCTACCCGGCACGGCCACCGCCAGCCAGAGCACGGTGGCGCGCGCAACGCTGGCGAACGCCGATGGCCTCTGGCGGCCCGGCTCGGCAGTGAAGGCGCGGATCACGGTGGAACAGCAGCCCGCCGCGCTCGTCGTGCCGGTGGCGGCGCTGCAAACGTTCCGCGACTGGGACGTCGTGTTCGTGCGCGTCGGCGACACGTACGAAATTCGTCCAGTCGAACTGGGCAAGCGCGATGCCGCGCGTGTCGAGGTGCTGTCCGGCCTCAAGGCGGGCGATCAGGTCGTGGTGGAGCAGAGCTATCTGGTGAAGGCGGACATCGAGAAATCGGGGGCCTCGCATGACCATTGAACCGACGCCCTTCGAACCGCGCGGAATGCTGGAACGCAGCCTGCGCTTCGCCATCGCGCACCGCTGGCTGATGCTGGCACTGACGATCGCACTGATCGCCGTCGGCAGCTGGAGTTTCAGCCGGCTGCCGATCGACGTCACGCCCGACATCACCAACGTGCAGGTGCAAGTCAACACCCAGGTGGACGGCTATTCGCCGCTGGAATCGGAACAGCGGGTGACATTCCCGATCGAGACGGTGCTGGCAGGCCTTCCTGGACTGGACTACACCCGTTCGATCTCGCGCTACGGACTCTCGCAGGTGACCGTGGTGTTCAAAGACGGCACCGACCTGTACTTCGCGCGCCAGCAGGTCGCCGAGCGCATACAGCAGGTGAAGTCCCAGTTGCCGGAGGGACTGGAGCCCGAAATGGGTCCCATCGCGACCGGCATGGGCGAGATCTTCATGTACACGGTGGAAGCGGAGGACAAAGCGCGCAAGGCGGATGGCACGCCGTACACCGCCACCGACCTGCGCACGCTGCAGGATTGGGTGGTGCGGCCGCAGTTGCGCAACGTGCCAGGCGTGACCGAGGTGAATACCATCGGCGGCTTCGCACGCCAGATCCACATCACGCCGGACCCGGCACAGCTGGTCGCGCTCGGTTTCACCCTGCACGACGTGGTCACGGCGGTTTCCACCAACAACCAGAACGTCGGCGCGGGTTACATCGAGCGCAATGGCCAGCAGTTCCTCGTGCGCGCGCCCGGACAGGTCGCCGATCTGGACGGCATCCGCGACATCGTGCTCGACCGGCGCGACGGCGTGCCGATCCGCGTGCGCGACGTGGCGCAGGTCGGCGAGGGTCCGGAGTTGCGCACCGGTGCGGCGACGATGGACGGCCGCGAAGTCGTGCTCGGCACCACCTTCATGCTGATCGGTGCCAACAGCCGCGAGGTGGCGCAGGCCACCGCGGCGCGCCTGGCCGAAGCCGGCCGCAGCCTGCCGGCAGGCGTACGCGCCGTGCCGGTGTACGACCGCACCTCGCTGGTCGACCGCACCATCCGCACCGTGGCGAAGAACCTGGTGGAAGGTGCGTTGTTGGTCATCGCCGTGTTGTTCCTGCTGTTGGGCAACGTGCGTGCGGCGCTCATCACCGCGGCGGTGATCCCGCTGGCGATGCTGTTCACGCTGACCGGCATGGTCCGGGGCGGTGTGTCCGGCAATCTGATGAGCCTGGGCGCGCTGGACTTCGGCCTGATCGTGGACGGCGCCGTCATCATCATCGAGAACTGCCTGCGTCGCTTCGGCGAGCTGCAGCACGCGCTCGGACGCGCGCTGACCGAGGAGGAACGCCTGGACGCGACGGCGTCCGCGACCGCCGAAGTCATCCGGCCCAGCCTGTTCGGCCTGGGCATCATCACCGCGGTCTACCTGCCGATCTTCGCGCTCACCGGCGTGGAGGGAAAGATGTTCCATCCGATGGCGATCACGGTCGTGCTGGCCCTGACCGGCGCGATGGTGCTGTCGCTTACGTTCGTGCCCGCCGCCATCGCGCTGTTCCTGCGCGGCAAAGTGCAGGAGAAGGACACGCGGTTGATGCAGTGGGCGCGTCGTGCCTATGCACCTGCGCTGGCGTGGGCGCTGCGCCGGCGCGTGCCCGTGGTCGCCGGCGCGTTGGCGACGGTGGTGCTGTGCGGCGTGCTGTCCACGCGCCTGGGTTCGGAGTTCGTGCCCAGCCTGGACGAAGGCGACATCGCGATGCACGCGATGCGCATTCCTGGTACCAGCCTGGACCAGGCCGTGCACATGCAATCCACGCTGGAAGCGCGGATCAAGCAGTTCCCCGAGGTGCATCGCGTGTTCGGCAAGCTCGGCACCGCCGAGGTGGCGACCGATCCGATGCCGCCCTCGGTCGCCGACACCTTCATCATGCTCAAGCCGCGCAACGAATGGCCGGATCCGCGCAAGACGAAGGCAGCGCTGGTGGCCGAGATCGAAACCGCGGTGAAGCAGATCCCAGGCAACAATTACGAGTTCACCCAGCCGATCCAGATGCGCATGAACGAGTTGATCTCCGGCGTGCGCGCGGACGTGGCGATCAAGGTCTACGGCGACGACCTGGATACGCTGGTCAAACTCGGCGAACAGGTCGAAGCGGTGGCGAAGGCCGTGGACGGCGCCGCCGATGTGCGGCTGGAGCAGGCAACGGGCTTGCCGTTGCTGACGATCACCCCGGACCGCCAGGCGCTGATCCGTTACGGCCTCAATCCCGGCGACGTGCAGCACACCGTCGCGACCGCTGTGGGCGGTGAAGTGGCCGGCCAGTTGTTCGAGGGCGATCGTCGCTTCGATATCGTCGTGCGACTGCCGGAAGCGTTGCGACAGGACCCAGCCGCACTGCACGACCTGCCGATCCCGTTGGGCGGCGATGGCAACCTGGACGAGTCCACCCGCACGCCGGGCTGGGATTCCGGCGCACCAGGAACGGTGCCGCTGCGCGAAGTCGCCACGATCGCGACCACGCTGGGCCCGAACCAGGTGAACCGCGAGAACGGCAAGCGCCGCGTGGTGGTCACCGCCAATGTGCGCGGTCGCGACCTGGGCGGGTTCGTCGCCGAACTGCAACAACGCATCGATGCCGAGGTCGAGGTGCCCGCCGGCTACTGGGTGGACTACGGCGGCACCTTTGAGCAGCTCATCTCCGCCGGTCAGCGACTGGGCGTGGTGGTGCCGGTCACCCTGGTCATCATTTTCGCGCTGCTGTTCTGGGCGTTCGGCTCGTGGAAGGATGCGGCGATCGTCTTCACCGGCGTACCGCTGGCGCTGACCGGCGGCGTGGTGGCGCTGGCGTTGCGCGGCATTCCGTTGTCGATCTCGGCGGGGGTGGGCTTCATCGCGCTCTCGGGGGTGGCGGTGCTCAATGGCCTGGTGATGATCGCCTTCATCCGCAAGCTGCGTGAGCAGGGCATGGCGCTCGATACCGCCGTCGTCGATGGCGCGCTGGGTCGTCTGCGTCCGGTGCTGATGACCGCGCTGGTGGCCTCGCTCGGTTTCCTGCCGATGGCGTTTAACGTGGGCGCGGGTTCGGAAGTGCAGCGCCCGCTGGCGACGGTGGTGATCGGCGGCATCGTGTCGTCCACGCTGCTGACCTTGCTGGTGCTGCCGGTGCTGTACCGATGGTGGCATCGCCGCGAGGAAGCGCGCGCCTGACGTCGCCTAGAAGAGGTCGTCCGCGATGACGTAGTTGTCGCGGCCGGCCGACTTCGCGCGGTACAGCGCGGCGTCAGCACGCGAGAACCAGTCGTGCCACGTCTTCTCCTGTTCGCGCAGCAGCGCCGAACCGAGCGAGATCGTGATGCGTCCGCCCGGTCCACGCAGCCCGCCGCGCACTGCTTTGCGCAGGCGCTCGGTGGCGGCTTCGAGGTCCGCGCTGGAGTCCACTTCCAGCAGGACGACGAATTCCTCGCCGCCGAACCGGAACACCTGGTCGTTGCGTCGCATCTCGAAACGCAGGATCGACGCAAGGTCGGCGATGGCGGCATCGCCGGCCGCATGGCCGTAGAGGTCGTTGACCTCCTTGAACTTGTCCAGGTCCAGCACGACCAGGCCGAAGCCGCGACCGCTGCGCTGGAACGCGTCGACCGCATCGGACAGCACGCGCTCCATGCTGCGCCGGTTCGGCAAGCCGGTCAGTGCGTCGAGCGCAGCGAGGCGTTCCAGGCGAGCGCGATCGTCTTGTGTCCTGGCCGCGAACACATGCGAGAAGCCGGTGACCAGGAGCGCGCTGATCAACACCGAGGCCGCATGCACGCCATCGTGGAAGAAGCCCGGTATCAGCTGCATCCCAAGGATCAGCGCGACATTGCAGCCCACCGCCAGCCAGCGGTGCGCGATGAAGAAGTTGGTCAACAGGACGAGGTAAGTCCAACTGAGCGCCGTGTGCCCGGTGACCAGGCAGGCGGCGAAGGTTGCCAGCGAGTTAAGAACGGCCAACGCATTCCCTGCACGGACGCTGTCGCCGGTGCGCCAGGCGTAGACCACCGGTAAGCACACGACGATGACGATGCCCAGGTCCAGCCATGCCATCGGCCACTGTCCGGTGAACGCACGGTAGGTGCCGAACGACGCGATGGTGACCGCCGTGATGGAACCCAACAGGACGATGATGTCCAGGCGGAAATCGCGGCGTTTCGGCTTCATCTCGAGGGCCGGATGCGGACGATGGGAGTCGGTGGATTCGTCGCTCAACGGGAACAGGATCGGTCGGCTGCGCCACCCCGGCGCCCGCGCAGTGTAGGCCTTGGCTCGAAGGCGGGAGTGATGCCGGTCACGCTTGCCGACGCCGCGCCGGGTCGATCTGCACGGACCTCTCACACAATGCCCAAGCCGTCATTGCGCATTCAGCCCGTCGCGCCAAGACTCTCGGCACCGCATCGGAGGAGACGGGACATGAAGGCATTGAAAACCGCTGTGATGGTGGCGTCGCTGGGTTTCGCGATGGCGTCAGCCATGCCGGCCACCGCGCAGACCGTGGGCTACAACATCCGCACAGGCGACGTCTGGGTGGATACGCGCCTGGGCGAAATCAACGATTACGGACGTCGTTACCGCGACCCGTTCGTGTCGGAAATGACCGGTTACTACGGCGCTCCGCGCTCGTTGGTGCTCGAACTGCTGGATCGCCGCGGCTGGGCACCGGCCGACGTGTACTTCGCCTGCGCCATCGCGCGCGCGCTCGGCATTCCCTGCCTGGACGTCGTGCACCGTTATGACCGCAACCCGGGCATTGGCTGGGGCAACCTCGCCAAGCAGATGGGTATCAAGCCGGGCTCGCGCGAGTTCCACGCGCTGAAGAACGGCGCCGTCGGCACCTACGATCGCTGGGGCTATCCGATCCGTGTCGACCAACGCGTCAGCGTGGACTGGTCCAAGCATGGTCCTGGCCACGGCAAGGGCGGCAACAACGGCAATAACGGCAATAACGGCAAGCCTGCGCAGGCGGGTCCCGCCAAGCAGGACCATTCGAGCCACGGACAGGGCAATAGTGGCAAGGGACCCGGCAACAGCAACAAGGGGAACAATGGCAAGGGCAATGGGAAAGGCAACGGACGCGACTGAGCGCTCCCTTTCCGGAACGACGAACGGCCTCCTCACGGAGGCCGTTTTCGTTTGTGGAGTCTTGTGCGCGCCACCACTGGGAGCGCGCGGGTGGGCCCGCGTCGCGTGAGCGTCGCGTGAAAGGGTTCTGGAACGAGGTGTCGCATAGTCCGCCCAACGACATCCGCCTGCGCCACCCGCAGGCGCGGGCCTGATCGCCCGGCTCCATCCCGACGCCGATTGCATAGCACCGTTGGAACAAGGAAGCCCCACCATGCCGTTCCCCAGAACCGACCGGCTTTCCTTCGCCATCGCAGGGTGGCTCGGCTGCACGGCCATGGCGGTGTCGTCCGCAGCATGGGGGGCGTGCGATACCCTCGCGCCCACTACCGGACAGCGCGTCGTCTGCGGCACATCCGCACCCAATCCCGCCACCGGCGGTGTGGTCGCGGCGCCTGACAGCCGTGATGTGGGCGTCACAGTTCTTTCTGGGAGCGCGCTCACGCCCGCCAGCGGGCCGGGTGTGCAGATTCGCGATGCGAGCCGGGTCGACAACCAAGGCACGATCGAACTCGCCGCCGGCAATGCCCTTGATGCGGTGTTCGCACAGGGCAGTGACAACGTGGTGACGAACACCGGCCGCATCGTGACCGCGGGTGGCACCTCAGACGGTATCCAGACCAACGGCAGCCGCAACCTGCTGTCGAACGCCGCCACCGGTACCATCACCACGACGGGTGCGAACGCTAACGGTCTGCTGTCATTGGGCGGCAGCGCTAACACCCTGGAGAACGCCGGCACCATCACCGTCGGCGGCACGGGAGCGAACGCGATCCAGGTCAACGGTGGCAGCGACAACATCGTGGTGAATCGCGGGACCTTGAGTGCGCTCGGTAGCGCCGGTCACGGCATCAGTGTCGCGGGTACGGGTTCGCGTGTGATCAACGAAGCGTCCGGACGCATCAGCAGCCAGTCGGGTCGCGGCGTGGTCATGATGAGCGGCGGAACGATGATCAACGACGGTCTGATCGAAGCGCTCGGCGGCGTGGGGGTCGTGTTCGCGGGAAGTGGAAACGGCACGCTAGTCAACCGCGGCACGATCCGCGGCACGGCGGGCGGCGTGGAGTTTGGCGCGGGTGCCGACCGTCTCGAGATGCTCGGCGGCGCGATTACCGGAAGCGTCATCCAGGGAGAAGGCAATGACGTGATCGTCATGGAGGCGGGGACGCTGCAGCAGGTCGACCAGGGTGGAGGAAGCGATCTGTTCGACATGCGCGGCGGCACGGTCACGGGTACGGTGCAGCAGGGCGGGGGCATCGATGATTTCGTGATGAGCGGTGGCCAGATAGGCGCCCTGCTGCAGGGCGATGCGCTGGACACATTCAGGATGACCGGCGGGCACATCGTCGGTGCCTTCGAGGATGGCGACCGCGCGGTGATGACGGGTGGCCGCATCGGTCGCGTCAACATGAAGTTGGACGACAACGTGTTCGAGATGTCGGGCGGGATCATCGACGGCAACCTGGTGACCGGCTTCGGCAACGACACCATCGTGCTTACCGACGGCTACATCGGCGGCAACATCAGCGTCAGTGGCGGCAACGACAGCGTGACGGTCAGTGGCGGCGTGGTGCGTGGCGAAGTCCGCGTGAGCACGGGCGACGACCGATTCGCCTGGGACGGCGGCGGCATCATCTACGGGGCGATCGACCTGGGTGAAGGCAACGACACCGCGGTGCTCCGCAGCCTGGGAAACGCGCACCTGGGCGCGATGCCATCGCTATCCGGTGGAACCGGCGTCGATGCGATCCAGTTCGACAACGTCACCACGGCCGGTGTAGCCCGCTACCAGGGCTGGGAGAACGTCGCCGCGCGCAACGACAGCCAACTGGTCTTCGATGGCGATCTGGTCCTGGGGGATGCGGGCAGCGGCACGGGCGAGTTGGATGTCGACGCCAGCAGCACATTGTTCGCGGGCGGCGGCGCGCATGCCGCACTGCGCGCCTTCACGGATGGCCAGATGGCGGGCCTGGTGAACGCAGGTCGCATCGATCTGACCAATGGCGCTTCGGGTGCGAGCGATACCTTCACCATCGTGGGCAATTACATCGGCCAGAATGCGGCGGTGTTCCTGCAGACGGTGCTCGGCGACGACACTTCCGCATCCGACCGCTTGATTCTGTCAGGTGGAACGGCGAGCGGTACGACCGGGTTGGAGATCGTCAACCTGGGCGGGCAGGGTGGGGTGACGCTGCTGGACGGCATTCTCGTCGTGCAGGCGTTGGCGGGAGCGAGTTCGACGGACACGGCCTTCGCGTTGTTCAGCCCGGTGGCCGCGGGCGCGTTCGAGTACTTCCTGTTCAAGGGCGGTATTTCCGACGGCAGCTCGGAAAACTGGTACCTGCGCTCGACGCTGGTCGCGCCGCCGACAGCACCGCCGCCCACGCCCGCACCCGCACCGGATCCCACCCAACCCGGCAGCGACGGTCCCGCGCCGCCGCCGCCGCCGCCGGTGATACCGCCACCACCTCCCTTACCGCCCGCCCCCCCTCCGCCACCGGAAGGCGTGGATGAGCCGAATCCGGAACAACCACCACCCGCACCGCCGGCGCCACCACCTGAGCCTCCGGATGTCGCACCTCCCGCGCCGCCGCCGCCGATCCCGCACGTGCCGGACGATCCGCCCTCGATTCCCGTGCCGTCGCAGTCGGATGCGCCAACACCGCCTGCACCGCCACGCCCGAATCCCGAGGCCGTGCCCGCGACGGGCTCCGTGATCCTGCTCTATCGCGTCGAAACGCCTACGTACGCCGTCGTGCCGCCGGTGGTCCACCAGCTCGCGATGGCATCGCTCGGCACCTTCCACGAGCGACTCGGGGGCCAGGTCTTGATGCGCAGCGAAGGCGGACTGAGCGCGGCCTGGGGCCGCGTGATCGGGCAGGATGTGGAGCAGACGTGGTCGGGCAGCGTCGACCCCACCTTCGACGGAACGTTATGGGGCGTGCAGGCGGGTGTCGACCTGCATGCACGCGAAACAGACGGTGGCCATCGCGACCATATCGGCCTGTTCCTAGGGCGCGTTCGCGCAGACGGCGACGTGCGCGGATTCGCGCTGGGTTGGCAGCATCTCGCCACCGGCACGGTGAAACTGGACGACACCCATCTCGGCCTGAGCTGGACGCGCGTCGGGCCAACTGGCGGTTATCTCGACGCGGTGCTGATGGCGAGCCGCTACGACGGCGACGCCACGTCCGTGCGCGGCGTGGGCGTGGACCTTGAGGGCGACGGGCTGACCGCTTCGCTCGAGGCGGGTTTGTCGTTCCGCTGGCGTAGGGATTCGCGTTGGACGCTGGAGCCGCAGTGGCAGGTGATCTGGCATCGGGCGGCGTTCGACGACCGGCACGATGCGTTCGCGCACGTGTCGATCGACACCGATGCTGCGCTCAGCAGTCGCTTCGGGCTACGGCTTGCGGGTGACTTCGTCGGCCAGCGAAGCCATTGGCAGCCCTACCTCAAGCTCAATGTGTGGCATGGCTTCGGTGGCGATGATCGGGTGCGGCTGGATGCCGACGAGATCACGACGGCGCAGCGTTACCGCGCGCTGGAACTGGGAGGCGGCGTAGCTGCACGCCTCGGCACGCATGTCAGCCTGTACTTCGCGCTCGATCACACGCGTGATGTCGGCAGTACGAAGGGGATGAAGCGCGCGTGGGAGGGCAGCCTGGGGCTGCGTGCCGACTGGTGAAGCCGCTGGCGGCCTCAGGCCGTCAGCGCTTCCAGCGTTTTGAATACCTGCGGGACGGCCATCGCCGGCGTGCCGCCGTTGACCGACACGGCGCGCAGGCCATGCTGGTAGCTCTGCCAGATCATGTCGTCGGCATGCTGGATGTCCACGCCGCGGAACTCACCGGCGGCCATGCCGCGACTGAGTTCGCTGCGCACGGGTTCGCGCATGCGGCGCAGTGCGGCATTCATTTCCGCTTCGACCGTCGGCGACCAGCGCGCAGAGACGCTCCACAGGGCGGGGAAGGCGATGAAATTGGCGGCATCCTCGCGCGCCATCCAGAAATAGAAATCCAGGATGCGTTGCGCATGCGTCGATCCCTGCGGCCGTTCCACCATCGGTGCCCGCCGCGCCGTGTAATCGCGGATCAGCAGGGTGGCGATGATGTCCGCCTTGGTTTCGAAGTGCAGGATGACGCCACGCGCGCTGAGTCCGGTCTCTTCACCCAAGTCCATCAGCGTGGTCTGGTCGAACCCCTTGGTGAAGAACAGGCGGCGTGCGGCGGCCAGGACGGCTTCCCGCGTCTCCTGGCTGGTGCGTCGCTTGTGCGTAGGGTTGGAACTCACAGGCATCCTCCGGTTTTGCGTGGGAAGGCGCTCCGACACCGGCGTGGGCATCGGCCCATTCCGTTCGCTGGCGTATGTTGCCCCTCCCACAGTCGCATTCTGCCCGGATTCATGCATTTATTGGAACAGGTTCCGCACATCCGCCGTGAAACGCGCACGTGCATGCCGTGAATCGGGTCCGCGGACACGTTTTCACACGGTAACAGGGATTTCGCTAGGCGCTGATTTGCCGCGCTGCGTCAAAAGACAGGTCGAAGACGCGCTGGACCGGTGGGCCCAGTTCGCCCGCCAGCAGGGCCAGCAGGAACAGGCCCAAGAGCAACGCCGTGGGGAGGCCGAGCTGGATCGGGTTGAGCGCGGGCGCGGCGCGTCCCAGCACGCCAAAGGCCAGGTTGACCGCGAGCATCGCCACCATCACCGGCAGGGCGAGCCCCAAGGCCGCGCGCAGGATGTGGGTGAACAGCATGGGCGCCACTTCCAGCATCTGTTGTACGTCGGGTAGTGCGCTGCCGATTGGCAGCGAGCGATAGCTGTCGACCAACAACGACACCATCGCCAGATGGCCGTTAAGCGTGAAGAAGATCAAACCGAAGGCGAGATAGAACCACTGTCCCACCACGCCGGAATTCACGCCGCGCAGCGGATCGGACATCTGCGCGAAGGCTAGGCCCGTACCTTGCGAAATGAGTTCGCCGGCGAGCGCGCCCGCCTCGAACGCCAGGCGCAGCATAAAGCCCATGCTGGCGCCGACGGCGAGTTCGCGTGCGACGTTGAGGACAGTGGACGCGTCGAAGGCAATGCGATCCGGCGTGCCGGGCAGCAACGGCGCGAGCGCCATCGCGAGCGCCCCGGCGATGATTACGCGCACGCGCACCGACACTGCGCGCGTGCCGATCAGCGGCGCGGCCATCAGCAGCGCGCCGGTGCGGAGCATCGTCCACAGGATGGCATTGATCATGCCGAAGGCCTGCTGGCCGTCGATCACCATCTGGGTGGCGGCATCCATCGCGTTGCGGCCGTCGTCAGCCGATCAGATGCGGCAAACGCTGGAACAGCGCCGTCGTGTACTCCACCAGCACGCCTAGAAGATAGCTGCCGGTGGCGAACAGGGCCGCCGTCAGCGCGATGGCCTTGGCGACGAAGGCGATGGTCGGTTCGTTGAGTTGCGTGGCCGCCTGGATCACGCCGACGACGACGCCGACGACCAGCACGACCAACAGCAGCGGGCCACCGACCCAGAGCGCGACTTCCAGGCCGCCGCGCAGTTCGGTGAGGGCGAGTTCGGGGCTCATGCCGGTCTCCTCAGACGCCGTTGAAGCTGGCGGCCAGCGAACCGACGATCAGCACCCAACCGTCGACCAGCACGAACAGCAGGATCTTGAACGGCGCGGACACCAGCATCGGCGAGAGCATCATCATGCCCATCGACATCAGCACGCTGGCAACCACGAGGTCGATGATCACGAACGGGATGAAGATCAGGAAGCCGATCTCGAAGGCCGTCTTCAGTTCGCTGGTGATGAACGAGGCAACGACGATGGGGAAGGGCACGTCCGCTGGGCTCGCGTAGGCGCCGTGGCCGGCCAGACCGGCGAAGGTCATCAGGTCGGTCTCGCGGACCTGCGCCAGCATGAAGTCGCGCAGCGGTCCGGTGGTCAGCGTCCAGGCGCTGGAGAAATCGATCTGGCCGTTGAGGTAGGGCGCCATGCCCTGGGCCCAGGCTTTTTCGCCCACGGGCATCATCACCAGCATGGTGAGGAACAGCGCCAGCCCGACCAGCACCTGGTTGGAAGGCGTCTGGCCGGTACCGAGCGCCTGCCGCAGCAGGCCAAGCACGATGATGATGCGGGTGAACGCGGTCATCGCCAGCAGCGCCGACGGGATCAGCGTGATCGCCGTCATCAGCAGCAGTGTCTGCAACGGCAGGCTGACCGTGTTGTCGCCTACCTGGCCGACGTTGACCTTCGGCAGAGCGGGCAGGGTCGGCGCCGTCGGTGCAGCGGGCGCGGCCGGGGTCGCGGCGGGAGCGGCAGCAGGCGGCTGCGCGGGCGCGGCCTGGGCCAGCGCAAGGACTGGCGCGCACAGCCACAGCAGGCAGATCAGGGAAAGGACGAAACGGCGCATCTCAGGTCTCTTTGCGCAGGCGCTTGGCCAGCAGCTCGGCGAAGTTGGGCATCGTCGGCGCGGGCGCGACGATCAGCGGTTCGGGCAGCGTATGCAGGGCGGTGATGCCGCCGGCACTCACGCCGATCAGCAGTTGTTCCTTGCCCACCTCGATCACCATCACGCGCTCCTTGGCGCCGACCGACAGCATCGACACCACGCGGAGCTGTTCGCTGGGACGGATGCCCAGGCCGGCACCCGGCAAACGCTTGAGCAGCCAGGCCAGGCCGAGGATCAGACCCAGCACCAAGATCAGGCCAACCAGCGCGCCGCCGATGCCGGGCGTGGAGGGCGCGTGCTGGCCGATCTTCTGGGCGGGCGCCGCGGCGGCGGCGAGAAGGGCGAAGGCGTGCATCGTCGGGCTCAGCGCAGGCGGCGGATGCGTTCGCTGGGGCTGACCACGTCGGTCAGGCGCACACCGAATCGGTCGTTAACCACGACGACTTCGCCATGCGCGATCAGCGTGCCGTTGACGAACACGTCCAGCGGTTCGCCGGCGCCGCGCTCCAGTTCCACCACCGAACCCTGGTTGAGCTGCAGCAGGTTGCGAATCGGCATGCGGGTGCGGCCGACTTCCAGCGACAACGTCACCGGCACGTCGAGGATGACGTCCAGGCTCATGTCGGGTTCGGCGGCGTGGGTCTCGGCCTGAGCGTCGTCGAGGGTCGCGAGGTCTTCGTTCTCGGGAATCATGGTGTGGCGTCCTGGAAAGCGAACGGGGTGAGGGCCTGGCGTGAAATCTGCGGTGCCTTGCCGCTGCCGGGCGGGTGCTTGGCGACGATCTTCACGGCGTTCTGGCCGTTGGAGATGCCGAATTCGCCGGTGAAGACCGGCACCTGCTCGACGCAGACCGGCACGGAACGGGGGAGATCGATCGGCAGGATGTCGCCGACCTTCAGCTGGGTGAGCTGGCGCAGGTTGATGCGCTTCTCGGCGAGCACGCTGGAGACGGTGACCTCCGCCTGGCGCAGCTGTTGGTGCATCGTCTCGCGGAAGCTGTCGTCGTCGTGGACGCGGTCGGACTGGATGCCGGCGTCCAGCAGTTCGCGGATCGGCTCGAGCATCGAGTACGGCAGGGTGACGTGCAGGTCGCCGCCGCCGCCGTCGAGTTCGACGTGGAAACGGCTCACGACCACGTACTCGCGAGGACTCACGATGTTGGCGAAGTGCGGATTGACCTCGCTGGTGATGTACTCGAAATCCACCGGCATCACCGGCGCCCAGGCATCGATCAGGTCGGTGAAGGTCTGCTTGAGCAGCAGCTGGATCACCCGCATCTCGGTCTGGGTGAACTCGCGGCCTTCGATCTTGGCCGGATAGCGGCCGTCGCCGCCGAAGAAGTTGTCCACCATGGTGAACACCAGCTTCGGTTCGAACACGATCAGGCCCACGCCGCGCAGCGGCTTGAACTTGATCAGGTTGAGGTTGGTCGGCACGTACAGCGAATGCAGGTAGTCGCCGAACTTGATGGTCTCGATGCCGCGCACCGACAGTTCCGCCGAGCGGCGCAGCAGGTTGAACAGGCCGATGCGCCACGTGCGGACGAAACGCTCGTTGATCATCTCCAGCGTCGGCAACCGGCCGCGCACGATGCGGTCCTGGCTGGCGAAATCGTAGGTGCGCGCGACCGTGGGGTCGTGCAGCGGTTCCTCGGTCTCGATCGCGCCGGAGTCGACGCCGTTGAGCAGGGCGTCGATCTCGTCTTGCGACAGCAGGTCACTGGTCATGGCGGCGGGTTCCGGTCACTGCATCACGAAGCTGGTGAACAACAGCGATTCGGCGGAGGGCTTGCCGGTCTCGGCGACCAGCAGCGCCTTCACCTCACCGAGTGCGGCGTTCTGCAGGCGTTCCTTGCCCTCGCGCGACATCAGCCCGGCGGCGTCCTGCTGGGCGAACAGCATCAGCAGGCGCGCGCGGATGGCGGGGGCGTGCAGCTCGATGGCCTTCAGCGACTCGGGGTCGCGCGTCATCAGCTGGACTTCGACCTGCAGGTAGCGCGCGCCGCCGCTCTCGCCGACAAGGTTGACCACGAACGGCGGTTCCAGCGCGAAGTACTGCGCGGGCGCGGGCACGGTGCCGGGGCTGGCGGCCTTCGGGCCTTCCGGCTTCTCTTCCTTCGCACCGTGGCTGGTGAAGTACCAGGCACCGCCGCCGGCCGCACCGGCCGCAATGAGCGCGACCAGGCCGATGGTCAGCAACGACTTGCCGCCCTTCGGCTTGTCGGCCTTGTCGGTCTTGGATTTGCTGGCGTTCTTGTCTGCGGCTGCCACGGCGGTGGATCTCCTGAGGGGTCAGCCCAGGTGATGCAAGCGGCGTGCCGTGGCGTGGAGGCGGGTCCGACGGGGTTTTGACGGGACGGCTTTCTGTAGGAGCGACGTCAGTCGCGACCGCTGAAATCCGGCGCACGCATCCTTTGACGGTCAAGCGCCCCTTGCTTGAACGGTCGTCCCGGGTCGGTACGGCGTGCGGTCGCGACTGACGTCGCTCCTACATACGCGCGAGATCATCAAGCGTACGCGTCGACCAGGCCGCGGGCGGTCATACGGACGGCGCGGGGCGTCTCGACGGTGGGTTCGGCGCTGTCTCCACGGTCTTCGCCGGTACGGGCGCTGCCGTCTTGCGACGGCGGTGCATGCTGGTGGCCCACGTCGGCATGCGCGAGCTGGAAGCCCTGTTGCCCCAGCATGTCGCGCAGACGCGGCAGGCTGCTCTCGAGCGCCTGGCGGACTTCTGCCTGGGCGCTGGAGAAATCGGCGTGCACGCGGTCGCCGTCCAGGCGCAGGCGGATCTCGACCGTGCCCAGGTCGTTCGGGGTGACCTTGATGTGGGCGTGGCCGATCTTCTGGTCCGCCATCCAGCGGACGGCATCGCCGATGTCCTCGTCGAAATGGCCGCCATGCAGATCGGCGCTCGGCGCCGACATCGCGTTGACCGTTTCGGTGCGGGACAGGCCGAGCGACGCGTTGGAGGCGCCAACGCCCGCCAGTACGTTGCCGGTCGGCAGGGTGCCGTCGGTGTCGTCGCTGCGGAACGCCTCGACGACGTCGCGCCCCAGCGCTACCACCTCGGGCAGGGCGGCCGCGACCTGGCCGGTCGCCAGGTGGGTGGCGAAGGAGAGCAGGTTCTGCAGCGGGGCCTTTGCCGACGCATCGGTGTTGGGTGTGACGGAGGCGGCCGTGGTCGTGGTCGTGGCGACGTCGGGGGCAGGGGCCTCGGACGCGGACGTGGCGAGCATCGCCTCGACCGGCAGACCGACGCGCGGCGCGCCCTGGCCCAGCACCGCATCGGTGACGGGTACGAATGCCGGCGGCGTCGTGGCGGCGGGCGGCGGCGTGAGCGGTGCATCCACGAGCACGGCCGTGCCTGCCGCCGGCGTCGCGGTGGTTACGGCGGTCGGTGCCGCATCGAGCAGGGCCAGCAGCGCGATCGGCGCGGCGTCGTCCTGCTTGATCTCGTCTTCGGCGACGGCAGTGTCCGTTGCGCCGTCCGTGCGGCCGAGCACGCGCGTATCGCCTTTGGCGACCTCGCGCGGTTCCCCGTCGCGCGCCACCGGCTTGCGCACGGGTGCGTCATCGCGCGGGGCGGGTCGGCGGACCATGTCGTCGAACGCAGGCTTGGCGCCGTCTTTCGCGCCGTCCTGCGCCGCAGGCTTGTTGGCGCCCGGCGATGCGGACGCGCTGGCGGCGGCGGGTGAGAACGTGGCCATCGGCGAGGGCATCAGGCGTCGCCCTCGGACGCGGTCGCGGCGAGGCGTGCGCGACGCGCGCCGAGGTCGTCCATCTCGCGCTGGTCGCGGCGGTCGACGATCTGCTTTTCCTGCACGCGGTAGCTGGCCGCCAGTTGCTCGAGCACCTGCTTGTCGCGGCTGGCCAGCAGCAGGCGGTCGCGTTCGATGTCCACGTTGGCGCGGCTGCGGTCGACGGTCTGCAACTGCTGCTTCAGCGCCTGGTCGATGCGGTCCAGGAACGCGCGGCGGTTGGCCAGCTGCGCCGGGCTGGTCGCGGCCATCTGGCTGTTCGCGTATTCCTCGGCGTACTGCCGCAGTTCCTCCAGCCGCGATTCCTGCATCGCCAGCGCATGCTGGCGGTCGGCCAGCTCGCGGGCGACGGAATCCTCGTGCTCCTGGGCGCGGCGCAGCAGGGGATCGATTCGGCGGGACTGCATCATGACGGGGGGTCCTTGGCGTTACTGCAGACCGTCGGGCATCGGGATGCCGACGGGGGCGTTGCGTTGGATCAGGGCTTCCAGGGCGGCGCGGCTGCTCGGCAGGTCGGCGGCGCGCGCCACGTCCTGGCCGAGGAACTCGACGATCTCCGGCCAGCGTTCCAGGGCTTCGTCCACGGTCGGATCGTTGCCGCGCTGGTAGGCGCCGATGGCGATCAGGTCGCGGTTGCTGTTGTAGGCCGACAGCAGTCGCTTGAGCTTGCGGATGCGGTCGCGCCAGGTCTCGTCGGCGATCTCGGTGACCACGCGGCTGACCGACGACTCCACGTCGATCGCCGGGTACAGCCCGCTGTCGGCCACGCGGCGCGAGAGCAGGATGTGGCCGTCCAGGATCGCGCGCGCGGCGTCGGCGATCGGATCCTGCGGATCGTCGCCTTCGGTCAGCACGGTGTAGAACGCGGTGATCGAACCGCGCCCCTTGGCGCCGTTGCCGGCGCGCTCGACGAGTGCGGGCAGGCGCGCGAACACGGACGGCGGATAGCCGCGCGTGGTGGGCGGCTCGCCGACCGACAGGCCGATCTCGCGCTGCGCCTGGGCGAAGCGGGTCAGCGAGTCCATCAGCAACAGGACATTCAGGCCCTGGTCGCGGAACCATTCGGCGATGGCGGTGGCGCGATACGCGCCCTGCAGGCGCGCCAGCGGCGGCCGGTCGGCGGGGCTGGCGACGACGACGGCGCGCGCCAGGCCGGCGGGGCCGAGCGTGCTTTCGACGAAATCGCGTACTTCGCGGCCACGTTCGCCGATCAGGCCGACCACGATCACGTCGGCGGCGGTGTACTTGGTCATCATGCCCAGCAGCGTGGACTTGCCGACGCCGGAACCGGCGAACAGGCCGACACGCTGGCCGCGGCCGATCGGCAGCAGTGCGTTGATCGCGCGCACGCCGACATCCAGCGGCTGGGTGATCGGTTCGCGCGACAGCGGGTTGATCGCCACGCCGGCCAGGCCGACGCTGCCTTCGGCGCGGATCGGGCCACGGCCGTCGAGCGGCACGCCGTCGCTGTCGATCACGCGGCCCAGCAGACCTTCGCCGACTTCGACGCCGCCGCGGCGCCGTGAAGGCACCACGCGCGCATTCGGGAGCAGGCCGTGCAGTTCGGCGCTGGGCATCAGGTAGGTGCGTTCGCCGGCGAACCCGACGACTTCGGCGTCGACCCAACCGCCGTCGACGACTTCCACCTTGCAGGTGGCGCCCATCGGCGCTTCGCAGCCGATGGCTTCCAGGGTCAGGCCCACGGCGCGGCGCAGGATGCCTTCGCGGATGAGGCCTCGGCCGCCGAGTTCGGGATTGATCTGCGACAGCCGCGCCGAGAGGCGCAGGTCGCGCGCGGTCAGCCATTCCAGCGGCTGGGCGCTCATGCGCGCACCCCGCGGTTGAGGACCGTCTCGAGCGCGCCGCGTAGCCGCGCTTCCAGCGTGCCGTCGATGCGCACGCTCTCGGCGTGCACGCGCAGGTCGCCGCGGCTGAGGCTGGTGTCTGCGGTCAGGCGGGCATTGGGCGTCAACGCCAGTACCGGCGTGAGTGCCGCGATGTCGTCCGGGTGCAGGCGCAGTTCGACTTCGCGCTGCGCGCCGCCGACGGCATCCAGCGCGGTGGTCGCCAGTTCCTGCAGCAGCACCGGATCGGTCTGGTAGGCGCGGCCGACGAGGGCGCCGGCGACGCGCACGGCGAGTTCGGACAACGCGGCGACGACTTCGTTCTCGAGGCGGTCCAGCGGCCGCGAGAAATTGTCGAGGATGCCTTCCATCTGCGCGGCGAGCCGACGCACATCGGCCTGGCCATGCGAAAAGCCTTCGGCATGCCCTTCGGCCAGTCCGCGCTCCAGGCCTTCGCGGTAGGCCGCGTCCTGGATGGCCTGGATTTCCTCCAGCGTCGGCGGCACCGGCGGCGGCACGTCCTGGGCGGCCGTGGCGGCCGCGACCACCATGTCGAGCGGTGCGGGCATCCAGCGGATCGGCGAGGGCGCGCTCATACCATTTCCTCGGCGCCGGCCATCAGCGAGATGACGCCCTGGTCAGCCAGGCGGCGCACGATCGCGAGGATTTCCTTCTGCGCGCCTTCCACGTCGGACAGGCGCACGGGGCCGCGGGCTTCCATGTCCTCCAGCAGGATCTGCGCCGCGCGCTGGGACATGTTGCGGGTGATCTTTTCCTTGACCTTGGCGTCTGCGCCGCGCAGGGCCAGGCCCAGGCGGTCGTTCGGGACTTCGCGCAGCAGCGCCTGCAGTTCGCGGTCGCCGAGGTCGGCCAGGTTGTCGAACACGAACATCAGGTCCTGGATGCGCGCACCGAGGTCGGCGTCGACCTGGGTGATGTTGCCCAGGATGGCCTGGTCCTGGCCCGAATCCATGAAGTTGAGGATGTTCGCCGCGACCTTCACGCCGCCGATGCTGGAGGCCTTGAGGTTCTGGTTGCCGGCGAACTGGCGCTCCATGATCTCGTTGAGTTCGTTCAGCGCGTTCGGCGGGATGCCGTCCAGCGTGGCGATGCGCAGCAGCACGTCGGTGCGGGTGCGTTCGGGCAGCAGCTTGAGCGTGTCGGCGGCCTGGTCGCTGTCCAGGTGGGCGAGGACGATGGCGATGATCTGCGGATGCTCGTTGCGCACCAGGTCGGAGATCGCGCGCGGGTCCATCCACTTCAGCGTGTCCAGGCCGGTGGTGTTGCGGCCCAGTAGGATGCGGTCGATCAGGCCACCCGCCTTGTCGGCGCCGAGTGCCTGCACCAGCACGTTGCGCACGTAGTCATCGGCGCCCATGCCGAGCGAGGTCTGCTTGTCGAGGGCTTCGCCGAAGTTCGCCATCACCTGCATGACCTGCTCGCGGCTGACGCCGGAGATGGTGGCCATGGCGATGCCGAGCTTCTGTACTTCCTTGGCGTTCATGTGCTTGAGCACTTCGGCGGCATCCTGCTCGCCGAGCGAGAGCAGCAGCACGGCCGCGCGCTGCACGCCGCTGAGGGCATTGTCCTGTGCGTTATTCATCGTTGGCCACCCAGTCCTTGACCACTTGCGCGACCTGCTTGGAGTCGGTCTTCACCGCTTCGCGCGCCTGGCGCAGGCGATCTTCGTAGGCATCCGAGGGCAGGGCGCGCATCGGCGGCAGTTCGTCGTGCGAGAGGGCGGTGGCGGCACGCGCATGGTGTTCGTCGTCGTCGACCACGGTCACGTCGATGCCGTTGTCGTCCTCGCGCTGGGCCTTCTTCGCTTTCGGATCGATGATCTGGCGCATGGCCGGGCGCAGCACGCCGAACAGCAGCAGGATCACCACCAGTGCGCCGATGCCATAGCGGGCGATGTCGCGGACCATCGGGTTGTGCAGCCAGGGGCTTTCCCAGAACGGGACGTCTTCGACCTTGTCCGTCTCGCGCACGAACGGCGCGTTCATCACCGAGACCGAATCGCCGCGCGCGGCGTCGAAGCCCACGGCTTCTTTCACCAGCGCCTCGATGCGGGTCAGCGTGGCGGCGTCCAGCGCGGTCATGACGACCTTGCCGTTCTCGCCGGTGCGCGGCACGTGGTCGACCAGCACGGCGGCGGTGACACGGCGCACGCGGCCGGCCGGCTGGCGGGTGTGCTGCAGCGTGCGGTCCATCTCGAAGTTGCGGGTCGCGCTGCTGGACGTTTCCGTCGGCGCGGCGGGGTTCGTCGCGGCCGCGGCATTCGGGCCGGGCGGCGTGTTGCTGGTCGCGCCGGGCACGCCTTCGGGGCCGGCGGCGGCGACGGTGTTCTGGCTGACCTGCTCGCTGCGGATCTTGGCTGGGTCGTTGGCGAAGGTCTCGCGGGCTTCTTCGGTGACCGAGAAGTCCATGTCCACCGCGACCTCGGCATTGATGCGGCCCGGGCCGGTCAGCGGTTCCAGCAGCTCGCGGATGCGCTCGTTGAAGGAGGTTTCCAGCTTGCGCACGCGCTCGAACTGGGCGGCGTTGAGCGCGGCCTCGCTGTTCGGGTCGCTGATGGTCAGCATGCGGCCGCTCTGGTCGACCACGGTGACGCGCTCCGGCGCCAGGTCGGGGATCGATGAGGACACCAGGTGGACGATGGCATCCACCTGGTTGCGTTCCAGCATCGCGCCGGAGCGCAGGTCCAGCACCACCGACGCGCTGGCGACTTCGCGCTGGCGGGTGAAGGCGGACGGCTTGGGGATGGCCAGGTGCACGCGCGCGTCGCGCACGGGGCGCAACGTGGTGATCGTACGGACCAGTTCGGTTTCCAGGGCGTGCTGGTAGCGCGCGTTCTCGACGAACTGGCTGACGCCGAAGCCCGGGTCGCGCTCCATCATCTCGAAGCCCAGGCGACCGCTTTCGGCCAGGCCCGCGCCGGCCAGCTTCAGGCGGGCGTCGTGCAGGTTTTCCTCCGGGACGGAGATCGCGCCGGTGGACTGGTCGAGCTGGAACGGGATCTGCGCCGCGCGCAGCATGTCGGTGGCTTCGGCGGTGGCCTTGGGATCCAGACCGGTGTAGAGCGGGGTGTAGGCCGGTTTCTGCGACCAGAAGAAGACGAACAGGCCCAGCGCGACCGCGCCGGCGATCAGCAGCAACGTGCCCATCTGCTTGAACACGCGCGCGTCCCCGATCTTGGTCAACGCTGCGCCTGCCTTGTCGGCGGTCAGCGATTCCTTCAGGGCTTCCTTGGACAGCGTGAGGGCCATGGCGATGGGTCGGTTCGTGGAGGTGGCGGGTCAGGGGGTACGGCTTACAACGGCATGTTCATGACGTCCTGGTAGGCCTGCACCAGGCGATTGCGCACTTCGACAGTGGCGCGGAAGGCGACCTGCGACTGCTGCGCCGCCACCATGACCCGGGCCAGGTCCGCGCGCGGGTCGCCGAGTTCGAAGGCCTGGGCCAGCGCACCGGCGTTCTTCTGCGCACTGTTCACGCCTTCCAGCGCGTTCTGCAGCGTCTCGCCGAAGCTCGGTGCCTTGACGCCGGGCTGTTCGAGGCCGACCCCGTTGGGCGTGAACGCGCCCGGGTTCGGCATCGGCTCCAGGGCGCGGGTGCCCAGCTGGTGCTGGTAGCTGCGGATCTGCGAGAGGATGGAGGTGACGTCGGACATGGGCGGGTGCTTCGGTCGTCGGTGTGTCTTGCCGTATCAGCTGCAAGACCTGTGCCGGAACCGTCGTCCGCCGCCAGTCAGTTTTCCGTCGCCAGGGCGGCGTCTTCGCGTTCCACGCCGTACTTGCGCAGCTTCTCCACCAGCGTGGTGCGGCGCAGGCCCAGCAGTTGCGCGGCATGCGCCACCACGCCACCGGCGCGGTCGAGTGCATCGCGGATCAGGTTCAATTCGATCTGGGCGATGTGTTCGCGCAGGTCGATGCCGGCTTCCGGCAGGCGCTCGGCCGTCGGCGCCACAGCCGCAGCCTGGGCCATGACGGGAGCAGCGTGGACGGCGGCCGGTACCGGCATCGCGGCGACGGGCACGGCATCGGCTTCCGGCAGGTGTTCGGGCTGGTAACGCTTGGGCAGGTCGTGCGCGCGCACCAGGCCACCCGGATGCAGCACGGCCAGGCGTTCGACCAGGTTGGTCAGCTCGCGCACGTTGCCGGGCCAGCTGTACTGGCGCAGCGCCAACAGGGCGTCGTGGGCGAACTGCACCTCGCCGCGGCCGGTGCGGGCCAGCTGCGCGGCGATGGTGGCGACCAGCGACGGCAGGTCGTCGGCGCGCTCGCGCAGCGCCGGCATTTCGATCGGGAACACGTTGAGGCGGTAGAACAGGTCTTCGCGGAAGTGGCCGTCGGCGATGCGCTGTTCCAGGTTGCGGTGGGTGGCGGCGATCACGCGCACGTTGCAGCGGATGGTCTGGTTGCCGCCGACGCGCTCGAAGCTGCGCTCCTGCAGCACGCGCAGCAGCTTGACCTGCATCGGCAGGCTCATGTCGCCGATCTCGTCCAGCAGCAGGGTGCCGCCCTCGGCCATCTCGAAGCGGCCCTTGCGCGCGCTCAGCGCGCCGGTGAAAGCGCCCTTCTCGTGGCCGAACAGTTCGCTTTCCAGCAGCTCGGCGGGGATCGCGCCGCAGTTGATCGCGACGAACGGCCCATCGCGGCGCGGCGACTGGTCGTGGATGGCGCGGGCGACGACTTCCTTGCCGGTGCCGGATTCGCCCAGCACGAGCACGGTGGTGTCGAACGCGGCGACCTGGTCGATCATGCGGCGCAGGCGGGTCACGGCCGGGCTGTTGCCGGTGGGGCCGCTGGTGCTGACCTGCTGGGCCTGGTGTTCGGTATCCAGCCGCTTGAGGCTCGCGCGGCGCAGGCAGGCTTCGAGCTGTGCGTGGCGGATCGGGCTTTCGAGCGCCCAGACGCCGGCTTCGTGCAGGCCGTGGGCGCCGGCGAAGGCGGCGGTGTCGCCTTGCAGCAGCAGCACCGGCGGCGGCAGCTGCGCCTTGCCCAGCCAGCCGAAGAAGGCATCGGCGGCCTTCTGGTCGTCGATCGAGCCGACCACGACGGCCAGCCAATCGTGCGGGCGTTGCCGCTGCACATCCACGTCACCGGCACTGACGACCCAGCGCGGTGTGAGGTCCATGAACTCGAGCAGGCCGGCCAGGCGTTCAGCGCGGGCGGCGTCGGTGTCGATGACGAGGATGCGGGATTCACTCATGGCGGCGCTCTTTGAATCGTTCGAGGATGGGCAAGACTTCCTGGATGTAGGAAAGCTTGCTGACGAAGTCGTCGGCGCCGGCGCGCATCGCATGTTCGCGGTGCTCGGCGTCGTCGAAGTGGCTGGCGATCACCACGAAGGGGGGCGCGTCCTGGGTCTTGATCAGGCGCGTGGCCTGCAGGCCGCCCATCTCCGGCATGGCCAGGTCCATCAGCACCACGTCCGGACGCAGGGTCTCGGAGCGTTCGATGGCTTCCAGGCCGTTGCTGGCGCGGCCCACGACATCCAGCCACTCCACCTTGCGCAGGTGGCGCAGGGCGGCGTTGATGAATCCTTCGTGGTCGTCCACCAGCAGTACGGTGATCTTGCTCATTGCGGTCGCGCTCCGTTATCCGGCCTTGGCCAAGACGGATACGGTAGCGCGTCGGCGTTCCCGGGCGGGAGCGATATCGAGCTGTTCCCGGTACTTCGCCACAGTTCGGCGGGCAATGTGAATGCCCTGGCGGGCCAGCAGCCCGGCGATCGCCTCGTCGGCCAGCGGCTTGCCGGCCGGCTCGGAGTCGATGAGGCGGCGCACCATCGCGCGCACGGCCGGGCCGGACACGTTGGCGCCTTCCAGGCGCACGGCGAAGAAGTGCTTCAGCTCGAACGTGCCCCGCGGGGTCTGCATGTACTTGCCGGTGGTGATGCGCGAGATCGTGGATTCGTGCATGCCGATCTCGTCGGCGATTTCCTTCAGCGTCAGCGGGGCCATCGCTTCGTCGCCGTGGGCCAGGAAGCCGGCCTGGCGTTCGACGATGGCGCGCGCGGTGCGCAGCAGGGTGTCGTAGCGGATCGACAGGCCGCGGGTCAGCCAGCGCGCTTCCTGCAGCAGTTCGCGCAGCTTGCCGGCGCCGGGCGAGGCGTCGGCCTGTTCCAGGGCGCGTTCCTGCATCGCATTCACACGGATGCGCGGCGTGCTGGCCGGGTTCAGGGCCACGCGCCAGGCGCAGTCGGCGTGCCAGGCGACGACGTCGGGGATGATGTAACCGGAGGGCGCCGGCGCCAGTGAGGCGCCCGGGCGGGCGTCCAGCGACAGCACCAGGCGTACGCCTTCCATCACCTGGTCGGTATCCAGGTCCAACAGGCGGGCGAGGGCGTCGTATTCATGGGCGGCGAGCAACGCCAGGCCTTCGGCGACGATGCGCTGGGCCACGCGGCGGGCAGGCACGCGGCCGTCCAGGCAGTCCAGCTGCACCAGCAGGCACTCGCGCACGTCCGCGGCGCAGAGGCCGGGGAATTCGCCGCGCATCAGGCGATCGCGCAGGCCGAGCACGACGTCGGTGCGCAGGTCGAAGCGGGCCGAGGCCAGCAGGGCGAGGGTATCGGGCGCCTGCTCCAGGTACCCGCCTTCGTTGGTGTGTTCCAGCCAGAACGCGATCACTTCCAGCGCGCGCTCGTCCAGCTCGAGCGCCAGGCGGTCGAGCACGCGCACGTGCGGGTCGGTCGATTCGCCGGCGGCCACGCGCTGCATGCGGTCGTCATCGCCGTCCTGCCAGCCGGCACCGGGGACGTCCCACAGGTTGGATTCGGGCAGCTCGTCGAACGCGGCGGTCTCGGTGGCGGCAACGTCCTGCGCGGGCATCTCGTCCAGGTCGCCGGACGTGGCGGCGTCGTGGGTGTCCTCGATCTCCAGCAGGGGATTGAGTTCCAGTGCGCGGCGCACTTCCATCTCCAGCTGCAGACCGTCGAGCTGCAGCAGCCGGATGGACTGCAGCAGCTGCGGCGTCAGGTGGAGCTGCTGGCCCAACTGGGCGGAAAGTCCCGTCTTCATCCCCGTAGTCCCCGATTCGATGGCGTGCCAGGGCGGCTTCACATCGTGTGACTACTTTCCGCCTCGGGTGACGGAAAAAAAATCGGGGCGTTTCTGGTTGTGATACGGGCACGCCGGACCGGCCGTCAGGGTTTCCCCTACAGCGTCGGTTTAATGTCGAAGGTGGATGCCCGACGGGGCGTGGCGATCACGGAATTCCGTCACGGAAGCGCTGTCGCCCCCGATGTACTGCAAGGCTCAGGCCAGTTCGTTCTGGTGGCGCGCGGCCAGCAGCAGCAGATCATTGGCGCGGCGGCAGCCCAGCGATTCCATCATCCGCGCACGGTGCGTTTCCACCGTCTTGACGCTGATGCCGAGTTGCGCGGCGATTTCCTTGCTGCTCATGCCGCTGCCCAACTGGCGCAGGATCTCGCGCTGGCGGGGCGACAACGCGGCGATGCCGGTGGGCCGTTGCGGATTGAGCATCGGCGCCAGCATTTTCGAGGAGACCTGTGGGCTCAAAAACACCTGGCCGCTGGCGGCGGCACGCAGGGCGAGCTCGAGTTCCATCGGCGCAGCTTCCTTGACGACGAAGCCGGCGCAACCGCGGTCCAGCGCGACGCGGACCTGGGTGGGATCGTTGTGCATCGACATCATCACCACGCGCACTTGCGGCAGCGATTCGTGCAGCAGCGGTAACAGGTCCAGCCCGCTGCGATCGGGCAGCGAGAGGTCCAACAAGATCACGTCGGGACGGTGGATGGCGGCCATGTCCAGCGCCTGCTGGGCATTGCAGGCTTCGGCCACGACGTCCACGTCGGGCAATGCCTGCAGCAGCCGGCTGATGCCGGCCCGGACCAGGGTGTGGTCGTCGACGATGAGTACACGCACGGGGAGGAGCCAGTCGTTGCCGCTTTGCAGGTCATGTCACGATAGCGGTCGCGTCCTGTCACGCCAATTCACAATCGCGATGGAGACGTGAAACCACGACGTGAGTCACAGTTGGGCGGTCATCGCCCTCGTTGAAGTCGGGTGTGGCGCAATCGCGGTGTGTGATGACGGCCCTCTCTGCGCGAGGCGCAGGGGTCGCGTGCGCGAAACGCGTTTACCTGCGCGGTGCGAGTTGCGACTGGCGCGCTTCGGCGACCTGCCGGCGATGCAGCCGGAACAAGTGACGGTCCATGGCTTCGGCGAGTCCGCCGTTGAGGCCTTCGAACTGCAGCCACAGATGATGTCCGTGAGTGCCTTCCACCTGCGCCAGCACGCGCGCAGGCAGCTCGATGTGATCGCTCAGCCAGGCGGCCGGTTGCAGCGTCACCACGCCGTCGCTGCCATCAGCGGCCTCGAGCGGTGCGGCGATGTCCAGACGCAGGCCGCGATGCGACCAGCGCAGCGCGGTGACCGGCAGCAGGTCGTCGTGACGGCGTGCGAGGCGGCCGAGCAGCGACAGCACCAGGTCGAGCTTCGCTTCGATGCGCTGTTGGCTGGGTGTCGCTTCCTTGCGGTCTTCCGGATCGTCGCCGCGGACATCCTCGGCCACGGCCAGGCCCTGCAGCAGGGCTTCGGCCGGGGCCTGCATCACCGGGCGCGCGCCGAGGGTGAAGCGGGCAGGCAGCACGACATCGCAGGTCAGCGCGCCGTCGAACAGCGTGTGTTCGGCCGGATGCTCCACCAACACGACGGGCGCGGCCACGGCTTAGCCCCCGACAACCGAGAGATAGGCGCGTGCGGCGCGATCGGCGCGCTGCGTGGACTGCATGCGGATGCGTGCCTGCTCGCGTGCGGCCTGCATGTCCTGCTGCAGTTCGAGCTGCGCGCGTAGCAAGGTAGCCAGGGCGTCGTACCCGGCGCTGCGCCCGCCATCGGCATGCAGGAACGCGCGTACGTCGCGGTCATGGCGGTTGAGCAGGGCTTCCACGCCATCCAGTTCGTCGGCATGCAGCGCAGCGCGCATCGCATCCAACTGGTCGAACAGGTCGGCGAGGGCCGGTGTGTCGTTCATCGCGCGGCCGCCATGGCCGGTACCTGCCGTTGTTCGGTGGGAATCGCGTTCCACGCCGATTCGATCTCGCCCAGCAGCTCCAGCGATTCGCGCAACGCGGAGGCGTCGTTATGCAGGTTGGCTTCGATCAGGCGGGTTTGCACGTAGTCGTACAGCGACGACAGGCTGCCGGCGATCTCGCCGCCGGCCTCATGGTCCAGGGAGCCGTTGAGGTGGCCGATGATCGCGCTGACTTCGCCGATCGCCTTGCCCTTGCGCGCCAGGTCGCCGCGCTCCACGCAGGCTTCCGCCAGGCGCAGGCGCTCGCAGGCGCCGCCCAGGAGCAGGGCGACGAGGCGATGCGGGTCGGCCTCCATCACGGCGCTGCTGAGGCCGGTGTTGCGGTACTGCGCGGCATACGATTGAAGTGACATTCCATTTCTCCTGGGGTCCCGGCGCCGCACGGGCGCTCCGGCGGACCCGGCGGGGGCTTATCCGGTCTGGTTGGCGAGCGAGGCCAGCTGTTGAGCGAGGGCGCTGCTGGTGGTGTTCATCTGCGAAATCATGCTGTCCAGCGCGACGAACTGCGCCTTGTAGCGGTTACCCACGGCCTCCATGCGCGCATCCAGGGCGGTGCGCTGGGTGGCGACATCCTTGATCTGCGCGTTCAGGCCGTTGCTACGCAGGGTGAAGGCGCCATCGGTACCGACATAACTGCTGACCGCCTTCTGCAGCGTGCCCGCGAACGCGGTATCGCCGGTGAACGCGGCGCGGATCTTCTCGGGATCAGCGGTCAGGGCGGCGGTGAACTTGCTGCTGTCGAAGACCAGGGTGCCGTCGGACGAGGGATAGCCCTTCGTCTGCAGGCCCAAGGTCTTCGCATCCAGGCCCTGCGCGGCGAGGTCGCCCAACAGGTTGCCCATCAGGTTGCGAAGCTGGCCCGAGGCGCTGCGCATCTGCGCGTCGCCGGTCAGGGCCGAGGGTTCGTTGTTCTCGGCGTCATACTTGGTGGTGGCGTTGATCGCGCCGATTGCCGTGTTGTACGCCGTCACGAAGTCCTGGATCAGCTTGCTGGCCGCGGCCGTGTCGGTGGACACGGTGACGGTGCTGGTGCCTTCGGTCTTCAGGTCCAGGGTGAGGCCCGGGACCGCATCGGTGATCTTGTTGGTGCTGGCGGTGACGGTCAGTCCATCGATCGTCACTTCGGCGTCCGCGGCCGGCACGCGTTCCTGCAGGCTGGTCACAAGGTTTTGCAGATCGCTGCCGCCCGAGGCAAAGGCGAGGGTGAGGCCGTTGGCCGCGCCGGTCTTGTCGGAGGACACCGACAGGTACTGGCCATCGTTGGAGGTCATGACGGCGGCCTGCACGCCCTTGCTGCGCGCGGCAGTGTTGATGGCGCTGCGCACGTCCTGCAGGGTCGCACCTTCGGCGATATCGATGGCGAGCGACTCGCCGCCGACGGTCAGCGTCAATTGGCCGGCGCCGAAGGTGGTGCCGGCGGCGACCGGGGTATTGGTGATCCACTTGTTGGCGGTAGCGAGCGAGCCCACTTCCACGTTGTAGATGCCGTTGGGCGTGCCGCTGGCGACACTGGCGCCCACCACGGTGTCCGTGCCGGACTTGACCGTGCGGACGTCGAAGGCGGTGGCCGACTTCAATGCCTTGAGCGCGGTGTCCAAGCTGCTGAATGCGGAACTGACGGTGCCGATCGCCGACAGCTTGAACTTGGCCTGGGTCTCGATACGGTTCAGGCGGTTGTCGGCGGGCTTGCGGTCGGCCGCGACCAACTGTTCGACCATGCCGGTGATATCCAGCCCCGAACCGATGCCGCCGTAACCGAGCGAGTAATCTGCCATTGCCGTTTCTCCTGTCGCGCCCTTTCCGCAAAAGGGGTGGCCGGGCGGGCCGTCATCCGTTGGCGAATGCGGCCCGCCCGTACAGTTCCAGTAACGGCCTGCGGACGCCGTTCTTTAGCCCACATTTCTCCGTCTCCCACCGCCGCCGTGAGTCCGGCGGCTGGTGAGAAATGCAGGCCGGCAGGCTGATGCAGGATTTGTGCCGGATCGTCGGAACGGGCATAAAAAAACCCCTCCGTTGCCGGAGGGGTTGGGGTACTGCCAAACGGAGGGAGACGAATCCGTCCGTGGACGACAGAGAACTAGGAGGACTGCGGGTCTTGCGGGCCGCGCATCAGCGCAGCAGGGACAACACGTTCTGCGGCACCTGGTTGGCCTGGGCCAGCATGGCCGTGCCGGCCTGCTGCAGGATCTGGGTGCGGGTCAGTTCGGCGGTTTCCTTGGCGAAGTCCGTGTCGCGGATGCGGCTGCGCGACGCGGCCAGGTTTTCCGAGCTGGTCTGCAGGTTGCCGACCACCGAGGTGAAGCGGTTCTGGATCGCGCCGAGGTCGGCGCGGGCCGAATTCACGGCGGTGAGCGCCTTGTCGACGATGGTCACCGCGCGGGACGCGTTGAGAAAGGTGGTCACGTCCAGGTCGGACAGGCCCTTGACCTCACCGGCGCCCGGTGCGCCGCCGGTAACGCCGACGCCCGAGGTGATGCCCGCCGCACCGCTGGTGCCGTAGACGATGGTGATGCCGGCCGCCGCGCCGCTGCCGTTCAATGCGTCGCCAACGGTGTAGTACGAGCCCGTTGTGCCGGTCGATTCGGCATAGACGCCGGTTTCGCCCATCTTGGCGTTGATCGCGCCCATGATCCGGGCCGTGACCTGTGCGCCGGTATCGCCGACCTTCACGTCGACATCGTCGATCGCGACGGTCTTGCCCATCGGGTTGGTCACCGAGATGCCCGTGATCTTGCCGTCGGCGGTGGCCGTGCCGGTCGCGACGCCGACACCGGAGGTCGAGCCGAACTGTACTTTGCCCAGGGCCGTCGAGCGCGCATCGACAGTCTTGTCGATGGCGATGGCCTGGCCGGCGTTGGCGCCGACCTGGAACAGCTGGCTGGAGAACGATCCGTCCAGCAGCTTGGTGCCGTTGAAGTCCGACTGCTTGGCCACGCGATCGATCTCGGCGGTCAGTTGCTTGACCTCGGCGTTCAGCGCGGCGCGGTCGGAGGAAGAGTTGGTCGCGTTGGACGATTGCACGGCCAGTTCGCGGATGCGTTGCAGGTTATTGCCGATTTCGGTCAGCGAGCCTTCGGCGACCTGGGCCAGCGAGATGCCGTCGTTGGCATTGCGCACGGCGACATCGAGGCCGCGGATCTGCGTGCTGAAGCGCTCGGAGATAGCCAGCCCGGCGGCGTCGTCCTTCGCGCTGTTGATGCGCAGGCCGGACGAGAGGCGCTGGATGGTGGTGGCGAGCGAGGCGCCGCTGGTGCTCAGGTTGCGCTGGGCATTCAACGAGATCGTGTTCGTGTTGATGACCTGTGCCATGGCGCTTACCTGGAAGAGAGGGTGTTGCGGTCAGAAACAGAAGGAACGCCCGGCGCCCGCCACCAAGCCGGTGGAGGGCGGATGGATGGCAAGGCCATCCATCCCGGCGCCAATCGGAGGGAGACGAATCCGTCCGGGACGCCCGCGTCGGGCAACGATTCCTGTGAAGCGGTTTAGCGGAGCAGCGACAACACGTTCTGCGGCACCTGGTTGGCCTGGGCCAGCATGGCCGTACCGGCCTGCTGCAGGATCTGGGTGCGGGTCAGTTCGGCGGTTTCCTTGGCGAAGTCCGTGTCGCGGATGCGGCTACGCGAAGCGGCCAGGTTTTCCGAACTGGTCTGCAGGTTGGCGACCACCGAGGTGAAGCGGTTCTGCACCGCACCCAGGTCGGCGCGGGCCGAGTTGACCGAGGTCAGCGCCTTGTCGACGATTTCCAGCGCCTGCTGCGCGCCCTTGAACGTGGAGATGTCCAGGTTGGAGGCGTACTGCTTGGTGGTGGCCACGGTGCTGGCGGTGACGTCGGCCGGGGCGGTGCCGCCGGTCCACGTGCCGGTTTCGATCGCGATGCCCTTGAACGCGCCGTTGGTGCCCACGCTGTCCTTGACCGAGGTCAGGCTAACCGCGCCCGCCGCGCCGAGTTCGGCGTACACGCCGCTCTCGCCGATCTTGGCGTTGATGGCCGTGACCAGTGCCTTGGCGGCGGCGTCGCGGGTGCCCGCGGCCGTGCCCTGCGCGGCGACATCGACGGTGTCGATGGTGACCGTGGCGCCGTCGGCGTTGGTCAGCTGCAGGCCTTCGATCTTCAGCGCAGTCACGCCGTCGGCCGGCGTAGCGGTGGTGAAGGTGGCGGTGGCGAACATCGCGCCGCCCAGCGAGCCGGCCTTGGCGTCGACGACCTTGTCGATCGCGATGGCCTGGCCGGCATTGGCGCCGACCTGGAACAGCTGGCTGGTGAACGAGCCGTCCAGCAGCTTGGTGCCGTTGAAGTCGGCCTGCTTGGCGACACGGTCGATTTCGGAGGCCAACTGCTTGACTTCGGCGTTCAGCGCGGCGCGGTCGGACGAAGAGTTCGTCGCGTTGGCCGACTGGACCGACAGCTCACGGATGCGCTGCAGGTTGTTGCCGATTTCCGTCAGCGAACCTTCGGCGACCTGAGCCAGCGAGATGCCGTCGTTCGCATTGCGAACGGCGACGTCCAGGCCGCGGATCTGGGTGGAGAAGCGCTCGGAGATGGCCAGACCGGCGGCGTCGTCCTTGGCGCTGTTGATGCGCAGGCCGGACGAGAGGCGCTGGATGGTGGTGGCGAGCGACGCGCCGCTGGTGCTCAGATTGCGCTGAGCATTCAGCGAGATGGTGTTGGTGTTGATGACCTGTGCCATGGGAAAGTCCTGGAGTGGAGCGAGGAAGGAATGCCTGGCCGGAGCGGGCGGGAGAGACGCCCGCCCCGGTGCCTAGCGCCGCGTTAGCGGAGCAGGCTGAGCACGTTCTGCGGCACCTGGTTGGCCTGGGCCAGCATGGCCGTACCGGCCTGCTGCAGGATCTGGGTGCGGGTCAGTTCGGCGGTTTCCTTGGCGAAGTCCGTGTCGCGGATGCGGCTGCGCGAAGCGGCCAGGTTTTCCGAGCTGGTCTGCAGGTTGGCGACCACCGAGGTGAAGCGGTTCTGCACCGCACCCAGGTCGGCGCGGGCCGAGTTGACCGAGGTCAGCGCGGCGTCGACGATTTCCAGGGCCTTCTGCGCGCCTTCGAACGTGGTGATGTCCAGGTCCTTGGCGAACGAAGCGGTGGCGGTGGCGGCCGCCGTCGTGGTGGCGGCGGTCAGGCCCGAGCCGGTCACCGTGCCACCGACGACCAGATCCTTGCCGGCCTTCACCGAGTTCAGGGTCACCTGGTCGGCGGTCACCGAGGCGTACACGCCGGTCTCGCCCATCTTCGCGTTGATCGCCGTGGCCAGACCCTTGGCGATGTCGTCGCCGGTGGTGCCGGTGGTGTAGGCGACGGTGTCGATGGCCACCGAGTTGATCGTCAGGCCGGCGATGCTGCCGTTGGCGGCGGCGTCGGCGATGGCCGTGCCGGTCACGTCGGCAGCGAACTTCACGTTGCCCAGCGACTGCGAGCGGGCATCGACGACCTTGTCGATGGCGATCGCCTGGCCGGCATTGGCGCCGACCTGGAACAGCTGGCTGGTGAACGAGCCGTCCAGCAGCTTGGTGCCGTTGAAGTCGGCCTGCTTGGCGACGCGGTCGATTTCCGAGGTCAGCTGCTTGACTTCGGCGTTCAGCGCGGCGCGGTCGGACGAAGAGTTCGTCGCGTTGGCCGACTGGACCGACAGCTCACGGATGCGCTGCAGGTTGTTGCCGATTTCCGTCAGCGAACCTTCGGCGACCTGAGCCAGCGAGATGCCGTCGTTCGCATTGCGAACGGCGACGTCCAGGCCGCGGATCTGGGTGGAGAAGCGCTCGGAGATGGCCAGACCTGCGGCGTCGTCCTTGGCGCTGTTGATGCGCAGGCCGGACGACAGCCGCTGGATCGTGGTCGCCAGCGAGGCGCCGCTGGTGCTCAGATTGCGCTGGGCATTCAGCGAGATGGTGTTGGTGTTGATGACCTGTGCCATGAGTTCGACTCCTTAGGCGTTTTCTGCACGGGGGATGATGTTGTCCAACGATTCCCCGCCGTGCCGCCGGGGACGCTAGGTTCAGCCTTGCAACAAGCTCAATACGCCCTGCGGCGCCTGGTTGGCCTGGGCCAGCATGGCCGTACCGGCCTGCTGCAGGATCTGGGTGCGGGTCAGTTCGGCGGTTTCCTTGGCGAAGTCCGTGTCGCGGATGCGGCTACGCGATGCGGCCAGGTTTTCCGAGCTGGTCTGCAGGTTGGCGACCACCGAGGTGAAGCGGTTCTGGATCGCGCCCAGGTCGGCGCGCGCGCCGTTGACCGAGGTCAGTGCCTTGTCCACCACTTCCAGGGCGCGCTGGGCGCCGGCGAAGGTGGTGATGTCCAGGCCCTGGACGAAGCTGTTCGTGGTGGCGAGGTCGCCGCCGTTGGTGCTGGTTTCGGTCAGGCCGAGGTTCGCCGCCGTCGACACCGTGGCGCCGGTGACGGCGGGGCCGCCGAAGGCCAGTGCGAATTCCTGGCCACCCTTGACCGAGGTCAGGTTGATGACACCGGCCTTGACCTCGGCGTACACGCCGGTCTCGCCCAGCTTGTTATTGATGGCAGCGGCGGCAGCCTGCGTGATCGACTGGCCGGCCTTCACGTCGAAGGCGCCGATGTTGACGGCCGTCGCGCTGCCGCCGGTCGGGGTGACCGAGATCTGCAACTGCGAGTAGGTCGTGTCGGCGGCAGCGGCGTCGACGCCCAGCGCGGTGCCGGCATAGACGTTGGCGAAGGTCACACCGCCCAGGGTCTGCGCACGGGCGTCGACGACCTTGTCGATGGCGATCGCCTGGCCGGCGTTGGCGCCGACCTGGAACAGCTGGCTGGTGAAGGTGCCGTCCAGCAGCTTGGTACCGTTGAAGTCGGCCTGCTTGGCGACGCGATCGATTTCCGAGGTCAGCTGCTTGACTTCGGCGTTCAGCGCCGCGCGGTCGGAAGCGGAGTTGCTGGCGTTGGAGGACTGCACGGCCAGTTCGCGGATGCGCTGCAGGTTGTTGCCGATCTCGGTCAGCGAGCCTTCGGCGACCTGGGCCAGCGAGATGCCGTCGTTCGCGTTGCGGACGGCGACGTCGAGGCCGCGGATCTGCGTGCTGAAGCGTTCGGAGATGGCCAGACCGGCCGCGTCGTCCTTCGCGCTGTTGATGCGCAGGCCCGACGACAAGCGCTGGATGGTGGTGGCCAGAGAGGCGCCGCTGGTGCTCAGGTTGCGCTGAGCGTTAAGCGACATCGTGTTCGTGTTGATTACCTGTGCCATGTTCGTCTCCTCTTATTTGGATTCACGGCGTTGAAGGGAAAAGACGCTGCCGGTTTGTTTTGTTGGGCTAGTCGTCTTCGTGTTGCGAAATGAATAACGGCGCTGCCAAAAAAACCTTTAGGGCAGCTGCAAAAAAATGTGTTAGGGACTCGAAACCCGTGCGGCGCAAGGGTTCGCGGGAAACGTCCGAAACGTGACATCGGCCCTAAAGATGGTCCGGGACGTGCCGTTAAGGCCGCCCCGCGGGCACGCCAAGACACACCGGGCCGGTCACGATGCGCCGTGCGAGCGGTTTGAGCAGAAGGAGGGTGGTGTCGTGCGCCCTGAGCGCAGGTATCGGGCTACGGCGTCGGCGTACGCCAGGCGTCGTCCGGATTGGCGAGCAACGAGAGTCCAGGCATGCGGTACTCGCATCCGATCAACGTGCGTTGCTGCATGCCGGGATGCTCGCCGGCGTAGACCACCAGCGCATGCAGGTCATCGAGCGCGCCGGAGAGTGGCGTGTCGCGGCTGTCCGCCAGCGACTGCTCCAGGCGCGCGCTGGCCGTGTCGATGGGTGCATCGACCAACAACAGCACACGGTTGTCGGTGACGACGATCGCATCGCCTTCGTTGCCCCAGGCGTCCACGGATTCGTCGAGCCGGTAGAGATCCATCGTCGGCGTGCCGTACTGACGCTCGGTCTGGATGAATTCGGCGGGCCGTTCGCGCCGCAGTCTGCTCAGCAAGCCGGCGATGTCGCCAGCCGACGTCCTGCAGGTCAGGGCGTCGACCAGCGTATCCGTCGCCTGCGCGGGCGACGGCGGAGCAGGAGAGGGAGGCGCGATGACCTGCGCCTCCAGCGTCGCGCTCGCGGCCAGCAGCGCCGATGCGAGCGCGAGGGCGGCGTTCCTATTCGATCTGCGCATTGGCATGCGCCGCGTCCAACGCTTCCATCGCGTCGCGGGGCTTGAGTTTGCCGGCCTTCTCGTAGGCGGCGGCAGCGGCGTCTTCCTTCTTGTCCCCGTGCAGGAGCAGCAATACGTTGGCGTGCTCGACGTGCGCGATCGGGGAGTCGGGCGTCAGTTTCAGTGCGGTCTTGATGTGGGATTCTGCTTCGCTCGCCTTGGCGCCATAGGTCAGGCCGCCGATCATCGCGCCGATCTTGCCGATGATCTCCGCGTGGTAGAGCGCCAGCGCGGTGTGCGCCTCGGCGTGCTTCGGGGCCAATTCGAGTGCGGCGTCCAGCGAGGTGCGCACCTTGCCGGCGATGCCCTGTTTGAGCGCCTTGGCGATGCTGAGTCCCTGGCTGTAGCGGCCGAGCGCGAAGGAGTGGCGGTAGTGGCTGTTGGCGTCATCGGGCAATGCCTTGATCGCGGCCTCGGCGAGCTTGGCGCCCTGTTCGAAGCGCTTGAGTTGTTCGGCTTCGTCGTCCACCAGGTACGTGGCGTGGATGCCGATGGCTTTCACCGCGACGGACGCGCCCAGGGGGCCGAGCGCCTCACCGGCCTCGTACGCCGCCTGGAAGTCGCCGCGATGGAACGCACGCCATGCGTCCTGCAGTTGCTGGGCTAGATCGTCGGCCGTGATGCCTTTGGCAGCCTTGCCGACCGCAACGATCAAGGCTTTGGCGCGCTTCTCGTCGGGGTAGGGCTCCTGGTCACCCGCATGCAGGGCAGGCCAGGCTTTCTTGAGCGCATCGCCGGCATAGGCATAGGCCTTGGCGTCGTGCGGAAACGGGGCCCACTTCGAAGACTTCGCTGCCATCTGTCGTCCCTCCCAGGATGTCGCGAGCATGGCCGCGAACGCCGTCCTCAGGCAACCCCTACGCAATCCGTGCGCAGAGCGGCCAATAGTGTGATTGCTCAAGCCGCCGACGGCAGCATCGCATCAAGGAAGCCGGCCACCGTGGTGCGGCACGTGGAACTGAACATGGCCACCAAGAAGAACGCCCGCAAACCCCTCGAGCCGACCCTGCGCCACGTGTGGCTGGCAGGTCTGGGCCTGATCGTCGTGGGCCGCCGCGAAGCCCTGGCCGCGGTCGCCGATGCGACCCAGCGCTTCGATGCCGCGCGCCAGCAGGCCGCCACGTTCGCCAGCACCACGCAGCGCGATGTGCTCGATCGCCTCGCCGATGCCCGTGAGCAAGGCGAAGCCCGCGTTGGCCAGTTCAGCGCCGACGTGGAAGCGCGCCTGGAGCCGGTGCTGGTGAAGCTGGGGCTGAAGAAGAAGCCCGCGCGGAAGGCGTCGCGCAGCCGCAAGGCGGCGCCTGTGCGCGCCAAGACGGTGCGCAAGCCCGCGCCGCGCAAACCCGCGGCCCGCCGCACGCGCCGCGCCTGAGCCTGAGCCTGAGGCCAGCACGACCCTGACGCCCCGGTTCACCGGGGCGTTTTCGTTCATCTAGAGGTGTCGTGTGACAGTGGGCTCGGAGAACCAGTCGTTGTCGCGACCGTTGAAATAACGGATCGGCACCTGGGCCAAGGTCTCGGGCGCCACGTCGTCCAGGCAGGCCAGATTTACCGAGACGTATCGGCCGCCGAGGACCTCCAGTTCGCCCCGGCCGAAGGATTTGATGCCGCAGTGCCGGCAGAACAGGTGCTCCGTGGCGTGGGTGCCAAAGCGGTACCGCCCTAGGTCATCCTCGCCCTGAAGCAGGCGGAACGCCTCGGGCCGCACGACCACGCCCCAGAACCGCGTCTTGGTGCAGATGGAGCAATTGCATCGGCCGCTGCCTGCGGCCAGGTCGAGGTCCGCTTCGTAGCGGATGGCGCCGCAATGGCAGCTCCCGCGGTAGGTCTGGATGGCCATGGACGGGTGCTCCCGGTGGATGAGTCGCCAGTGTGGCTGCCATCGAGGACAGAATCAGTCCGCAATAGGCGCCATACTGCGCCCATGCTCAGCACCTCCAACCGCCTGCTCCGCCTGTTGTCGCTGCTGCAGTCGCGCCGTCATTGGACAGGCGCGGAACTGAGCCAGCGGCTGGACATCGATCGCCGTACGTTGCGCCGCGATGTGGAGCGGCTGCGCGAACTCGGCTACCCGATCGACGCTTCCCCGGGCTTGGGCGGCGGATATCGACTGGGATCCGGAAGCGCGATGCCTCCCGTCCTGCTGGAAGACGACGAGGCGGTCGCCGTAGCCGTGGCGCTGCGGACCGCCGCCGCCAGCGTGGGGCGGATGGAAGACACCTCGTTGCGGCTGCTGTCGAAGCTGGATCAGTGGCTGCCGGCGCGCCTGCGCAAGCGCGCCAGCGCGCTCTACTCGGTGACGCTCTCGCTGGCGGGCGGTGCGCCGACCTCGGATGTGGACGCGCTGTTGCGTATCGCCGGCGCCTGTCGGGACGGCTTCAGGCTGCGCATGCAGTACCGCGACCGCAGCCAGAAGGCGAGTGAACGGCTGATCGAACCCTTGCGACTCGTGCACACCGGCAGTCGGTGGTATCTGGTGGCCTGGGACCTCAAGCGCGAGGACTGGCGGACGTTCCGGGTCGATCGTGTGCAGGCGCTGCACGACACCGGCATGCAGTTCCCGCCGCGCCCGTTCCCGGGCGATGTAGTCGACTATGTCGCCAAGTCGATCACCCAGCCGTTCACCCGCTTCCAGGTGCGGTTGCGCCTGCCGGGATCGATCGAAGAGCAGGCCACGCGCGTACCGCCCTGGTGCGGCATCCTCGAGGCCGGCGACGCGCACCACTGCGTGTTGGAGCTGGGCGCGGAGTCAGTGGAAGCCTTGCTCGCGCTGATGGCTCTGGTGGGGCCTGACTTCGAAATACTCGATGATCGCGGCCTGCTGCCGCAGCTGCGCGCGGCGTCGACCCGTCTGGGCGACGTACTGGCGGCCGCGTAGGCGCGCTTCAGTCGGTGTAGGCCTGCGTCAGCGTGTTGAGATGCACGCGCTCGGCGTCGCGCAGGAACGGCGCCACCAGCATCATCACCTGGACGATGCCCTGGCGGATCGCGGCCTGTTCGTCCTTTTCGCCACGGGTGGCTGCGTAGTTCAACCAGAACGTGGAAATGACCAGCACGTTGGTCGCCGTGGCCGCGAGCTCGGCGGCCGAGGCGCGCATCACGCCGGCATGGCCCAGCCCGCGCATCACCGCCAGCGCACTGTCGTCGGCGCGCTTGAGGATGCGAGCGAAGCGCAGGCGCAGGCGACGGTTGCGGCTCAGGATCTCGACCAGGTCGCGGTACAGGAAGCGGTAATCCCAGATGCACTCGAACACCAGGTGCAGCTGCAGCCAGATGTCTTCCAGCCCGGGCAAGCGATCAGTGGGCGGCGTCAGGGCGGCATCCATGCGCTCTTCGTAGCGGGCGAAGAGCTGCTCGATGATGTCGTCCTTGTTGCGGAAGTGGTAGTACAGGTTGCCGGGGCTGATCTCCAGCTCGTCCGCGATGTGATTGGTCGTGACGTGAGGCTCGCCCTGCGTGTTGAACATCGCCAGGGCGGCTTCGAGGATGCGCTGGCGTGTATCGCGCGCCACTTACGCGGTGAGTTTCTTCACCAGGTCCACGTACTTCTTCTGGGCGTCTTCGGGCGCGGTGCCCTTGAGTTTGGCCCAGGCTTCGTACTTGGCGGTGCCGACGAAGTCGAAGAAACCGGGCTTGTCGCCCTTGACGTCGCCTTCTGAGCCTTGCTTGTACAAGCCATAAAGTCGAAGCAGGGTGTCGTTGTCCGGGCGCTCGGACAGCGTCTGGATGTCCTTGGATGCCTGGTCGAACGCGGTCTTCAGATCTGCCATGGATGATCCCTCCCAGTGATCGCGGCCATCACACCACGGGTAGTGCAGGCGGTCAATCGGCGGCGGGATTGTCGAACCGCAACGGCTCTGGCAACGTAGGCTGCAGGGCGGTCGGAGGGGCTTGCCCACACAATCGAGGGTTGGGTCGTCATGAGCTATTTCGTCACGGGCGCCACGGGATTCATTGGCCGTTATCTGGTCGGCAACCTCCTCAAGCGCAGCGGGACGGTCTACGTGCTGGTCCGGAAGGACTCGCAGAAGAAGTTCGACGCCATCGCCAAGAAGGCCGGCTGGGACATGAAGCGCGTGTCCGTGGTGCACGGCGACATGACCAAGCCGCGATGCGGGCTGACCCCCGCCCAGCTACGCACGCTGACCGGCAAGGTGAAACATTTCTTTCATCTCGCGGCCATCTACGACCTGACGGCCACCCGCGAATCGCAGCAGGCGGCCAACATCGACGGCACCCAGCACGCGCTGGACCTTGCCGCCGCGCTGAAAGCGGGCTGCTTCCACCACACCAGTTCCATCGCGGCCGCAGGCTTGTACCCCGGCATCTTCCGCGAGGACATGTTCGAGGAAGCCGAGGGCCTGGACGATCCCTACCTGCGAACCAAGCATGAGTCCGAAGGCCTCGTGCGCAACGAGAAGCGCATCAAGTGGCGCATCTACCGTCCCGGCATGGTGGTCGGCCACTCCAAGACGGGCGAGATCGATAAGATCGATGGCCCGTACTACTTCTTCACCTTGATCAAGAAGCTGCGCGAGCTGCTGCCGCAATGGGTGCCGGTGCTCGGCATCGAAGGGGGGCGCATCAACATCGTGCCGGTGGATTTCGTCGCCGACGCGATGGACCACATTGCGCACAAGCCGAAGCTGGATGGCCATACCTTCCATCTGACCGACCCGGAGCCGATGCGCGTCGGCGAAGTGCTCAACACGTTCTGCCGTGCCGGCCATGCGCCGGAGATGACCATGCGCATCGACGCACGCATGTTCGCCTTCGTGCCCGGCAGCATCCGCATGGCGGTGGGCAACCTGCCACCGGTGCGACGTTTCATCGGCATGCTCCTGCGCGACTTCAAGATCCCCAAGGAAGTGCTGAAGTTCATCACCTATCCGACGCGCTTCGACAGCCGCGAAACGGAGCGGGCGCTGAAAGGTAGCGGCATCGCCGTGCCGCGCCTGGACGACTACGCATGGCGCCTGTGGGACTACTGGGAGCGCCATCTGGATCCGGACCTGTTCGTCGACCGATCGTTGAAGGGCAAGGTGCGCAACAAGGTGGTCGTCATCACCGGCGGTTCGTCCGGCATCGGCCTGTCCACTGCGCAGCGCGTCGCGGAAGCGGGCGCCACCACGATCATCGTGGCGCGCGGCGAGGAAGAGCTTTTCAAGGCTCGCGACGACATGAAGAAGGCGGGCGGCAAGGTGTTCGCCTATACCGCCGACCTTTCCGATATGGCGGACTGCGATCGGTTGGTGAAGACCGTGCTGGACGAACACGGACACGTGGACATCCTGATCAACAATGCGGGCCGCTCGATCCGTCGCTCCATCGAGGCCAGCTACGATCGCTTCCACGATTTCGAGCGCACGATGCAGCTGAATTACTTCGGCAGTATCCGCCTGATCATGGGCTTCCTGCCGAAGATGACCGAACGCCGGAAGGGCCACATCATCAACATCAGCTCGATCGGCGTGCTGGCCAATTCGCCGCGCTTCTCTGCGTATGTGGCATCGAAGGCGGCCCTGGATGCCTTCAGTCGCTGCGCGCAGGGCGAGCTGTCGGGCAAGGGGATCAGCTTCACCACGATCAACATGCCGCTGGTGAAGACGCCGATGATCGCGCCCACCAAGATGTACGACAGCGTGCCCACGCTGTCCCCGGACGAGGCGGCCGACCTGCTGGTCAAGGCCATCATCGAGAAGCCCAGCCGCATCGCCACGCGCTTGGGTATTTTCGCCGCGCTGGTGAATGCCGTCGCACCGAAGGCTTACGAAGTGGTGATGAACACCGCCTTCGAACTGTTTCCCGATTCGGCCGCCGCCAAGGGCGACCGCAAGGCGCTCAAGGAATCGGCGCCGAGCCAGGAGCAGATCGCATTCGCCGCACTCATGCGGGGCGTGCACTGGTAGCAGCCCTGCTGGCGGAGTCGCTGGGGATGCGGCGTCAGGTGTCCTGTGGCTCAGACCACCGCAACGGCACCGCCTGCAGGTTGCGCATATGCATCGCGAGCGGTTCGATCCGCGACCAGATGAAGTCGCGCAAGTCTGCGTCTTCCACCGTCTCGGTCATGGCGCCATGGAAACACGCCAGCCAGCCGCTGGCCTCGGCCATGCCGATCCGGAAAGGCAAATGGCGGGCGCGCAGCATCGGCGCACCGTGCTTCTGGGTGAACAACGGCGGACCGCCTAGCCAGCCGCTGAGGAACTCGAACAGTTTCTGCTCGCTGCCATCGAGCGAGTCCGGATGTTGCGCGCGTACCGCGGCGGCTTCCGGCAAGGTATCCATCAGCGCGTACATGCGCTGCGTCATCCGGCGCAGGCCGACTTCGCCGCCGATGCGATCGTAGGGAGTTGGGGCGTCAGTCATCGAGGGGGCACGCGGAAATAAGACCGCGGAATCATCCGGTGACGAGGGCCAAGTGCACAGCGACCCAGTGTCGCAGTGCCCCGTCCTACATGGTCTTGCACTGGCGCCAGCGCACGGGCTCGCTGCTGCCGGGCGGTGGATTGAGCTGCACGCGGGTGGTGCGCAGGGCGGGGTAGCGCTCCAGTTCCAGGCAGATCCACGGCCAGACTTCCTTCTCGCTGGCGATGCGGTCCACGCTCAGGGTCAGCTTGGTCTGCCATACGCCACGGGTGATGCCGGGCGTCTTGGCGAGCGCCTTAAGCACCTCGCGCATCTGGGCTTCCAGTTCTTCGTCGGTGGGTTCCTTGAAGCTGCCCACTGTGGCCGGAGGCAGCGGGGTCGCTACAGGCGCGGGCGCTGCCGGCGTCGCGGCGGGGAGAGGGCGTTCGACGGAGGCAGAGCCGCTTTGCTGGCCGGACCATGTCGCCATGGCGGCCGCACCAAATGCGATGGCACCGAACCAGGCGATGCCGATATGGCGCTTGGCGCGAGCGGCCGCATAGGTCATCACTTGCTCGCGCAGGCTCGGTTCGATCAGATCGACGACCTCGGGCCACAGGCGGGGGCCGTCCAAGACTTCGATGTTGTTGCCCTGGGCCGCGTCGCGACCTTCCTTCTCCACGTTGCCTTCGGTGGCGAGAATGCCGCCGTGGGCCGTGCCCAAGCGGATGCTCGCGGCCAATTCCAGTACGGGAGCAGCAGCGATCCGATACGCCGAGCCGTGCTTGCAGGAGAGCAACCAGCGTTCATCGCCTCGGGATAGTAGGAAAGTCGATTGAGGTTCGCGGGATTCGTGCGGTTCCGGGCTGGCCTCCGCCAGGCCACGACGCTCCATCGCCGACAGCACCAGTTTGGAGAACTCGCGCCAGCGCAGCCCCGACAGGGCATGCAGGCCGTAGGACATTTCATCGCGGGGACGGCGGACCAACCAGAGGTAGGCGGTTGCCGCCATGCCGGTCACCAGGGTGACGGCCAGGCCAAGGAGCCAGATGGACATGCGTCGCGGAGGCGCTTTTTGTTATTCGAAGCCGCGATTCTACCCGGCGCGCCGCGGAGTGTCTGTTGTCGCGTCGTTCCTGATGGACGATGCGATGTCGGCGGGCATGGAAAAGCCCGCCAGTCCGAAGCCGTAAGGGGAGGGGAGCAAACGAACTTCAGTGGACTGGCGGGCTGGAATGATTGTTACGCCATTCGATGGTGCTTCGCAACAAAATTTTGTTCAGGAAAGCACACGAAAAAGCATATGCAACCTTATGGTGCAGCCTTCTTGCGCGATGCACGCTTGGCGGGCGTTTTCTTCGCTGCCGGTGCCGGTTTTTTGGCGGCCGCGGCCTTGCGGGCCTTCGTCGGCTTCGCGACCGGAGCGCCGCCCAGCTTGCGCAGTTCGGCATTGAGCGCGTCGACGCGATCGATCAGGGCGGAGAGGTCTTCGCGGCTCGGCACTTCGAGACGGCGCAGTGCGCGATGCACGCGTTCTTCGAAAACCTTCTCAAGACGATCCCACGTGTCCGAAGCGCGCTCGCGAGCCTGGCCCACGGTGGTCTCTACCGCATCGCGCATCGCTTGCGCCTTGCCGCCGGCGGTCTTGCGCGTGATCTGCTCCAGCGAGAGGCCTTCTTTCACGAGGGTCTCGAACAGCTTGGTGCCTTCGGCCTGCGCGCGCCCGAAAGCCCCCACGCCGGCGAGCCAGACCTGTTGCGCGGATTCGCCGAGGCGCTTGGAGAGCTGTTCGGCCTGGGCCTGCAGCTGTTCGTTGTTGGAGGAAGGAGCGGAAGCGGTCTTCTTGCGTGCGGATTTCTTCAACGTGGCCATGGCGTTCCGTCGGCGATGTGGTGGCAGGGATTGCGCGCCAGAATCGGAGCGCTGTCTAGAGTTTTCACACCAGCCGGTGATGCACCCGTGATCGGATCACGGGCGACGGGCGGCCCGGCGGCTGGAAACCAGTTGGTCCACGTCGTCCAGGGCGCGACGCAGGCGGGCCGTGGTTTCGGTCATGCGTGGGGTGACGTCTAGGCCGTCGAGGATCGAGCGGTGGCGGTCGTTGACGATGTCGTCGTTGTACCGGATGCCATGCGCCGCCAACATCGGCTTGAGCACGGCGGCGCGCTTGCGCAGGTCGGCCAGGGTGTTGCGGTAGGCGAGTTGGCAGACGCGGTGGCGCGAAGAGAAGCTGAAGAGATTGGTGAAGAAGAGCTCGCTGTCGTCCGAGTTGGGCTCGAACACCAACTGGTCGATGTCCGGATACCGGTGCGGGTACTTCTCCATGCCGATCTGCATGCGCGACTGCAGCAGGGTGCGCAGGGTCTGCGACAGGACGGCGGGCAATCCGCCGCTCGCCAGTCCGACCTGTTCGGCTTCGTCCGCCTGCGGGGCTGCCTGGTTGGCATCGAACGGCACCAGCGGATTGATGCCGATCATCAGGTCGATATCGCGGTCCAGTACGGTGCTGGCGTGCATCGTGCGGCGCAGCGCGCCGTCGAGGAAATGCCGCCCACCGATTTCCACCGGCGGGTACAGACCGGGCAGGGCGGAACTGGCCTGCACGGCGCGCGAGATCGGGATGTCGTCCCAGCCTTGCTCGCCGAAGCGCACCGCTTCGCCGCTGTCCAGGTCCACCGCCACCACGAACAGGTCCGCGTCCAGCGTGCGGAAATCGTTGCTGCGGCCACGCCGGCTGAAGATGTCGCGCAGGAAACGCTCGACTTCCTCGTTGTCGAAGATGCCCGTCGGCACCAGGCCGCCGAAACGCAGGAACAGGTCGGACCAGCGCGTGGCCCGGCGCGGGTTTCGGACCAGGCGCGACAGCCAATCGGCGTACAGCCCGGGCAGGCTCGCGGCGCGCCGCAGGTATTCGCTGACGTTGGGGCGCAGGAAGGTCTCGGGCCGGAATTCGGCGTCGTCGCTGGTGCCGGTGATGAAGATGCGGCACATCTCGGCCGTACCCATCCGGTTGGCCAGGCCGGCAGCGAGGAAGGCGCCGGAGCTGACGCCCACGTAGCAGTCCATCCGGGTCAGGTCCAGGCCGTCGAGCGCTTCGTCGAGGGCACGCAGCGCGCCGAGTTCGTACATGCCGCCAATGGGGCCGCCGCCGGCGATGGCCAGCCCGATCTTGCCGTTGTGGCCCCGTTTCCGCGCGCTGTGGATCGAAAGCATGTACTACCCGTGATGACCTTGCCGCCCGAGTGTAGCCGACCGGCCTGCGGGTTGCGGGGCGCCCGGCCGGCCCGGATCATGTCACCCATGGCCCGAGGAAATCCGCTGATCGAACGTGTGGGCAGGCGGCTAGCCTGGCATCAAGCGCTGCATGACCCGGACGTCGAGCCGCGGAACCGCCTGCGGTGGCTGCCCGAGCTGCGGCGCTGGCAGGCCGCACGGCTGGAAACTAGCTTCACCCATTTCCTGAACGATCCGAAGCGCCGCGCGGCGGCGATGTTCTTCCTGACCGATGTCTACGGCGACCATGACTTCAGCCGGCGCGATGCTAACGTCGCCAAAGTCATGCCGATGATGCAGCGGCTGTTGCCGGGGGCCGTGCTGGGGACCGTCGCCCATGGCATCGAGCTGGGGGCGCTGACCCATGCCCTCGACATGCGGATGGCCGAGGCGTTGCATCGCTTGGCGCCCAGTCGCCGCAAGCTGGATGCGGACCTCTACGGCCGCGCATACCGCGAGGTCGGCCTGCCGCGCCTGCGTGGGCACCAGATCGACCTGATCGCGGAAGTCGGTGTGGGCCTGGCGCAGGCCGTGAAGACGCCGGGCGTGGCCACCCTGCTCAAACTGTCGCGGGGACCGGCCAAGGCCACGGGCCTGGGCGAGCTGCAGGGATTCCTGGAGCGGGGGTTCGCGGCCTTCGCCGCGCTGGGCGACGGCAAGGCGTTCGTGCGCGACATCGAGAAGGCGGAGCGGACCATCTCGCGCCGCCTGTTCGCGGCCGATCCCGATCCGTTCCGCGATTGATCCTCAGTCGAACTTGTCGCTCAGCACCCGGCGGATCTCCGCTTCGATCGGCCCCTTCATGGCCGACAGCAGGAACCCCAGATTTGCGGTGACCCGCAGTTTGTCAGCCAGCAGCGCGATCTTGCCTTCCACGCCGGAGCGGCTGAAGTTCAGCGTATCGCCGTCCCACCCGTAATCCATGTCGAAGCGTTCGGCCAGCTTCTTGGCGACGTCCTCGACGGCCTTGCGGGCCTGCTTCGGGGACTTGGAATGCGCGTGCTGGATATCGATGCTGGCCATGCGTGTGCTCCCTCGGTTCGTCGGTATTGTGCGCGGCAGCCGCGCGCGATGCCAAGCCGGGGCTGCCCTGCGCACGCCAACCTGATAGGCTCACGCCGCGTGCAGAACCTCCGACTTCACTTCACCAACCGCCCTTCGCCCGACCGGCCGCTGACCACCGGCGTGCACCGCATCGTGCGCGAAGCGGCCGGCACCATCGGGGTCGGCGATGCCTTGCAAGGCGCACTGCTCGCGCAGATTTGCGTGGACCGCCGCGGCCTCTGGCTGCAGGTCGCCAATGGCATGCGCGGCGTGCACATCAACGGCCGGCCGGTGAAGCGCATGGCCGTGCTGCGTCCCGGCGATGCGGTTTACGTGGAAGGGGTTGAGTTGCTGCTGCAGTCCGGTTTCCAGTCCGCCACCGACGTGCGCGACGCCGATGCCGGTCAAGGCGACGCCCGCGTGGTCCTGCGAGGGCTGGGGGGCAAGTACCACGGCCGCAGCGTATCGCTGGAGCAACCCTGCATCGTGGGCCGTGGCCGCGATGCCGACATCCGCGTGGATGACCCGACCTTCGCCGAGCGGCACGCGCGGCTGGAGCTGCGTGGCGACCGCGTCCTGCTGCGCGACCTGGGTTCGGCCGACGGCTCCCGCGTGAACGGCATCGCCGTGCGCGATGCATTGTTGGTAGCGGGCGACCAGGTGGTGTTCGATGCGCAGCATCGCTTCGTGCTGGAGGTGCCGTGGGCACCCAGTGCGCAAGGGAACGATGCCCTCGCGGCGGACATGGACGATGAGGCGCTGGCGGACGAGGTCCGCACCCGGCCCGTGGTGCGATCGGCGCGGCGCTGGCCTTGGCTGCTCCTGGCCGCGTTGCTGATGGCGGCCGCGCTCAGCGCGCTGCTGCTGTTCGGCGCCGGCTGAACGATTTCCACACGCGCCATCCCAGCAGTGCCGCCAGGATGACCGCGTACAGCAGCGGCTCGCGGATGTCGGATTTCACCAGCCACCAGAAATGCAGCACGGCCAGCACGCCGATCGCATAGACCAACTTGTGCAGCTGGCCCCAGCGCCGGCCGAGGCGTCGCATCCAGCCCTGGGTCGAGGTGACCGCCAGCGGCACCAGCAGCAACCACGCGGTGAACCCGACGGTGATGTACGGGCGCTTGACGATTTCTTCGAAGATCTGCGTCCAGTAACCGCGCAGATCCAGCGCCAGGTACGCCGCCAGGTGCACGCTGGCATAGAAGAACGCATACAGTCCGATCATCCGGCGGAACCGCAACAACACCGGCTGGCCGGTCAGTTGGCGCAGCGGCGTGATCGCCAGCGCCACCATCAGCAGGCGTAACGCCCACAGGCCCGTGCGGTGTTCGATTTCCGCCACCGGGTCCGCACCCAGCGCATCGCTACCGGTCCGCCAGACATCGACGAACTGCCACGCCAGTATCCCGAGGGGCACCAAAGCGAGCGCATGGATGGCGGTCTTGGCGGCGATCAGGCCAACGGAGCTCTTACGCATCGGTCCGGCTCAGTACCACTTCTTCAGGTCCAGGCCGGCGTACATCGAGGCAACCTGGTCGGCGTAGCCGTTGAACAGTCGCGTCGGGATGCGTTCGGCGAACAACTTGCTCTGCGTGCCGGCGATGCGCCGCTCGGTCTTCTGGCTCCAGCGGGGATGGTCCACGTTCGGATTGACGTTGGAGAAGAAGCCGTACTCGGATGGCTGCAGGTCGTGCCAGGCTGTCTCGGGCATGCGCTCGACGAACTTGATCTCCACGATCGACTTGATGCTCTTGAAGCCGTACTTCCACGGCACCACCAACCGTAGCGGCGCACCGTTCTGCTGCGGCAGCGGTTTGCCATACAGCCCGGTGGCCAGCAGGGTGAGCGGGTGCATCGCTTCGTCGATGCGCAGGCCCTCGCGGTAAGGCCAGTTGATCGAGGAGTAGCGCACGCCCGGCATCTGCACCGGGTCGGCCAGGGTGGTGAAGGCGACGTACTTGGCCTTGGCGGTGGGCTGGAATTTCTTCAGCACCTCGCCCAGCGGCACGCCCAGCCACGGGATCACCATCGACCAGCCTTCCACGCAGCGGAGCCGGTACACGCGTTCTTCCGGCGTCAGTCCCTTCAGGAGGTCCTCGAGCGCGATACGTCCCGGCTTGGCGCATTCGCCCCCGACCACCACCGACCACGGCGAAGTCTTCAGCGTCTCGCGCGCGGTCGACGGGTCGGCCTTGCCGGTGCCGAACTCATAGAAGTTGTTGTAGCTGGCGACGTCTTCGTAGCGGGTCAGCGTTTCAGCCGTCCGGAAACCCGACCGCGCCTGCTCCGGCGTCACCGTGACCTTGGGTGGTGCGGGGGGGTCTGCCTCGGCGCAGCCGGCGAGAGCGAGGGCCGGGACGGCCGCGAGCGTCTGCAGCAGGCGCCGGCGTTCCAGATAGACGGCTTCGTCAGTGATCTGCGAAGCAGGGATCCGCAAGGCATCGCGCAACGACATGAGGGTTTCTCCTGGGGTCCACGTTCGACCTGTGGACCAGCGAATGGTTCACGGGGCAAGGCAGTTTCCATAGGGTAGTACGCAGGGCGAGGGGAAAGAGATGCTTTCCGTGCTGGTTGCCCCTGCAACTGATGCACTGCGGCATACTAGGGATTCATTCTTTCAGGTGCCCCATGACGCGCGCGTTCAATTTCAGTGCCGGCCCCGCCACCTTGCCCGAATCGGTGTTGCGGCAGGCTCAGGCCGAGATGCTCGACTGGAACGGCATCGGCGCGTCCATTGTGGAAATCAGCCACCGCAGCCAGGACTTCATCGCGGTCGCGGCAGAGGCCGAGGCAGACCTTCGCCGGCTGGTCGGCATCCCGGACGACTACGCGGTGCTGTTCCTGTCCGGTGGCGCCACTACCCACCAAGCCCTGCTGGCGCTGAACTTCGCCGGTCCCGGTCAGGTGGTGGACTACGTGGTCACCGGCCACTGGGGCAAGACCGCGATCAAGCAGGCCGCGCCCTACTGCACGGTCAACATCGCGGCCGACGGCGAGGTCGGTGGCTTCCACGACATCCCGCCACGCGACACCTGGAGGCTCACGCCCGGTGCTGCTTACGTGCACATCACCGCCAACGAGACCATCCACGGTGTCGAGTTCCGCGACACCCCGGATGTGGGCGAGGTGCCGTTGTTCGCCGATTTCAGCTCCTCGATCGCCTCTGAGCCGCTGGACGTATCGAAGTACGGCGTGATCTATGCTGGCGCGCAGAAGAACCTGGGTCCGGTCGGCGTGGCGGTAGTCATCATCCGCAAGGACCTGTTCGAGCGCAGCGGCCAGCCGCGCGCCGATATCTTCGATTACCGCTCGCATGCGGCGCGTGACTCCATGCTCAACACGCCGCCGACCTGGAACTGGTATCTCGCCGGCCTGGTGTTCAAGTGGATGCTGGCCGAAGGCGGCGTGGCCGAGTTCGCGCGGCGCAATGCGGTGAAATCGTCGCTCGTCTACGACGCCATTGACGCGTCCGGCGGATTCTACCGTAATGACGTGGCGCCAGCGGCGCGCTCGCGGATGAACATCCCGTTCTTCCTGCCGGACGACACCCTCAACGCGCGCTTCGTGGCTGAATCCAAGGCGGCCGGCCTGCTGGCGCTGAAAGGCCACAAGGCGGTCGGCGGCATCCGCGCCTCGCTGTACAACGCGCTGCCGGTGGAAGGCGCGCAGGCGCTGGTGCAGTTCATGCACGACTTCCAGCAACGCAACGGATGAATCGACCGCATCATCCCGATGTGGGAGCGACGTAAGTCGCGATGAAGCGTTACCGGTAACCTTTCGCGACTTACGTCGCTCCCACAGGGAGGCGACGGACTACGGAAAACCCTATGGCCTCCAAACCCAGCAAGCCGAAGAAGACCGCCAAGCCCGCTGCGGGCAAGAAAACCGAGGCGACGCCCGCCCCGGTGCTGTCCGACGTGCGCGCCAAGATCGACGGCATCGACCGCCAGATCCAGTCGCTGATCGCCGAACGCGCCGTCTTTGCCCACCAGGTCGGCAAGGCCAAGGGCAAGCTGGCCGCCGCCGTGGACTACTACCGCCCGGAGCGCGAAGCCCAGGTGCTGCGCATGGTGGTGGACCGCAACGAAGGCCCGCTCAGCGACGAAGTGCTGGTGCACGTCTTCCGCGAAATCATGTCCGCCTGCCTGGCACAGCAGGAGCCGCTGAAGATCGGTTATCTCGGGCCGGAAGGTACCTTCAGCCAGCAGGCCGTGCTGAAGCACTTCGGCCGCTCGGCGCATGGCCTGCCACTGGCCAGCATCGAGGAAGTGTTCCAGGAAGTGGCCAGCGGCAACGCCGATTTCGGCGTCGTGCCGGTGGAGAACTCGGGACAGGGCACCATCCAGATCACCCTGGACATGTTCCTGACCTCGGACCTGAAGATCTGCGGTGAAGTCGAGCTGCGGGTGCACCAGTTCCTGATGTCGCGCACCGGTCGCATCGACGATATCGAGCGCATCTACGCGCACCCGCAGTCGTTCGCGCAGACCGCGGGCTGGCTGCGCGCCAACCTGCCGAAGGTGGAGAAGGTGCCGGTGTCGAGCAACGCCGAGGGCGCCCGCCGCGCGCGTGGCAACGACGATGCCGCGGCCATCGGGGGCGAGAGTGCGGCGCACGTGTACGGCCTGAAGAAGGTCGTCATGAGCCCGATCCAGGACGACAAGGACAACACCACGCGCTTCCTGGTGATCGGCCGCAGCATCTTCCCGCCGTCGGGCCACGACCGCACCTCGGTGCTGGTCTTCATCCACGACAAGCCCGGCGCGCTGTTCGACGTGCTCAGCCCGTTCGCCCGCCACGGCATCAGCATGAACCGGATCGAGTCGCGGCCGTCGCACCACGCGAAGTGGGAGTACGGCTTCTTCATCGATCTGGCCGGCCACATCGACGACGAGTCGATGAAGCAGGCACTGGCGGAACTGAAACAGCATTCGGCGCAGATCAAGGTGCTGGGGTCGTACCCCGTCGCGGTGCCCTGATCCGTTGCCCGGGCCCGTACATGGGCCGATGAACCGAGAGACCTGATGAGCAGCAAGCAAGACTGGATCGCCTCCGCCGGCCGCGCGCTGGGCGGCACCCTGGATATCCCCGGCGACAAGTCGGTATCGCACCGTGCGGCGATGTTCGCCGCGCTGGCCGACGGCACGTCGACGATCGATGGCTTCCTGGAAGGCGAGGACACCCGCGCGACCGCCGCGATCTTTTCGCGCCTCGGCGTGCGGATGGAAACACCCTCGCCGTCGCGCCGCGTCGTGCACGGCGTTGGCGTCGACGGCCTGAGGGCCGCGGACGGCGCGCTGGACTGCGGCAACGCCGGCACCGGCATGCGCCTGCTCGCCGGCCTGCTGGCCGCGCAATCGTTCGACAGCGTGCTCATCGGTGACGAATCGCTGTCCAAGCGTCCCATGCGCCGCGTCACCGGCCCGCTGTCCACGATGGGTGCGCGCATCGACACCGAAGAGGGTGGCCTGCCACCGTTGCGCATCCATGGCGGACAAGCCCTTGCCGGTATCGACTACACGCTGGAAGTCGCCAGCGCACAGGTGAAATCGGCCGTGCTGCTGGCTGGCCTGTACGCAGAAGGCGAGACCGTGGTGCGCGAGCCGCATCCCACGCGCGACTACACCGAGCGCATGCTGAAGGCCTTCGGTGTCGACATCGACTTCTCGCCCGGCTTCGCACGCCTGCGCGGCGGGCAGCGCCTGAAGGCGACCGACATCGCCGTGCCGGCCGACTTCTCGTCGGCGGCGTTCTTCCTGGTCGCGGCCAGCATCATTCCCGGTTCGGAACTGCGCCTGCGCGCGGTCGGACTGAACCCGCGCCGCACCGGCCTGCTACAGGCGCTGCGGCTGATGGGCGCGGACATCACCGAAGAGAACGCCAGCGAACACGGCGGCGAGCCGGTGGCGGACCTGGTCGTCCGCTACGCGCCGCTGCAGGGCATCGAGGTGCCGGAGGCGTTGGTGCCCGACATGATCGATGAGTTCCCGGCACTGTTCGTCGCGGCGGCTGCGGCAGACGGTCCCACCGTCGTGCGCGGCGCGGCGGAATTGCGAGTGAAAGAGTCCGACCGCCTCGCCAGCATGGCCAATGGCCTGCGCGCGCTGGGCCTGCGCGTGGAAGAAACGCCTGACGGCGCCACGATCTTCCCCGGTGCCTTGCAGGGCGGCACCGTCGATTCCCACGGCGACCATCGCATCGCGATGGCCTTCTCGATCGCCGGTCAGCTCGCTGCCGGCGAGGTGCGCATCGGCGACGTGGCGAACGTGGCCACGTCGTTCCCGAATTACGACGGGTTGGCGACGGGCGCGGGCTTCGCATTGCGAAAGGCCTGAGTCCGAAAGCGGACGCATAAAAAGGGGGACGCCTGCCCGCATCCCCCTTTCCTTTCCTCGTCAGCTCCGTGTTGGAAGCACTGCGGCGCTTAGATGGGCTTGAAGTCCACCGGGACCTTCACGCTGGTCGCGATCGCCTTGCCATTGCGCATGGCCGGCTCGAAGCGCCACTGGCGCACGGCGCTCACGGCAGCGCGATCAAGATCGCGTTCACCGCTGCGCTCGACGACGCGCACGTCGATCGGATTGCCCTGGGCATCGACATCAGCAAGCACTACAACCGTGCCACCGACACCGGCGCGCAGCATCGAGGCGGGGTACTTCGGCTCGGCGTTGCCGGCCAGCGGGCGGGCATCGCGGCTGACCGACGCCGGGCGCGTGGCCGCAGTGCGTTCAGCGCGCTTGCGATCGGCGGCGGCAGCGCGTTCGTTGGCCGGCGCATTGGCAGCATCATCCGCCACCGGGGCGGGCAAGGCGGCGACCGGCGTTTCGGTGCCAGCATGGCGGGACTGCGTCCACCACATCAGGCCTGCCGCCGTGACCGCGAAGGCCAGCAGCATCAACAGCACGGGCGAGGTGGTGCGGCGCGGCTCCACCGTGGTGTCTTCGACGGTGTCCGGCGTGCGGTATTCGTTGTTGGTGGGCATCGACATATGAACCTCCGTTTCGCGTTGTGGGTTCCGCGTTGGAACGGGGCCGAGTCTTTGCGCAGCGATGTTTGCGATGCGTGATCGAGCGATGAAGCGAGCAGGTTGGAGTTCAGCTATTGGAACGCGGGTTCAGACTTGTGCGCGGGATGTCTAGTTCCGCAGCATCACGGCGATGACTGTGATGAAGTACAGGAGAGTCAGCACGCGCAGAATCGTTCTCGCGTTGAACAGATACCAGTTGAACCATCGCGTAGTTTCTTCGGGTGCGAGCTGTTTGCGATAGGCGCGCAATTGAACGGTTGGCCAGTTGCGGAGGATCGGGTCCCACTCGTGCTCGTCCGTGATGACAATGCCGTCGTCTACCAGTCGCGTGCAGACCACCACGCCATACAGTAGCCAGAATCCCCCAAGAGCGACCGCGAAAATCGCGAACCCCGCCATCAACACGGTCATGTCGCTGACAGGCCTCCGTGATGCATGCCGTGTCTACGGTTGCCGGATGCTCACCGCATCTTGAAATCGATCGGCACCGTCACTGCGCCGACCACGGCCTGGCCGTCCCGCTGGGCGGGCTGGAAGCGCCACTGGCGCACGGCGTCCACCGCGGCGCGATCGAGATCGCGCGATCCGCTGCGCTGGGCCACGTCGACCGACAGCGGCACGCCATCGGTGCCGACTTCCACGCGCACCATCACCGTGCCCTGGTCTCCGTTGCGCATCGCAGCCTGCGGATATTCGGGGGCCGGGGTCTGGCCCGGGATCGGCACCGGCACATCGCCGGGGGCTAGGGAGACGACCAGTGTGGCTGGGGTGGCTTCCGTCGGCGCGATAGGCGCGGTCGTCTCGTCGACCGGGGTCGGCATCGGCTTTTCTTCGACCAGCTGCGGGCGCTCTTCGCTGGCCGGGCGTGGGGCCGGTTCTTCCATGCCACTGGCGCCGTCGCCGGTGGACAGCGGTTCGGGCAGCGCCTCGATGGGGGCGGCCTTGCCGGGAAGCGTGGGCTCGGCGGTGTAGAACCCGTCGTCGCGGCTGGCCCACCAGACGATCACGAAGAGCAGCAGGCCGGCGCCGAAGGCGATGGCGGCGTTGCGCAGGGCGGTGCGGGGCAGGCGGAAGGTGAAGTGCGGGTCGTTCTGTTGCGGGGCCGACATGGGAGTCACCGGTAAGGTCGCGCCGATTCTTGCACAGCCGGCGTTAATCGCGCGGGTAACCGGTCGCGATTGGGCGATAATGCCGGCTTCCCTCGCCAGACCGCTGTTTCCATGCTCGATCCCGTCCTGCTCCGCACCCAGCCCGCCGAACTCGCCCAGCGCCTCAAGGAGAGCCGTGGCTTCGACTTGGACGTGTCCCGCATCGCCGACCTGGAGGCCTCGCGCAAGCAGATCCAGAAGCGCACCGAGGAACTGCAGAACCTGCGCAACACCCGCTCCAAGGCCATCGGCCAGGCCAAGGCCAAGGGCGAGGACGTGGCCGCGCTGATGGCGGAAGTGGCCGGCTTCGGCGACGAGCTGAAGGCCTCGGAAGTGAAGCTGGACGAGATTCGCGCCGAGATCGAAGCCATCGCCCTCGGTATCCCGAACCTGCCGCACGCCAGCGTGCCGGTCGGCAGCGATGAGGCCGGCAACGTCGAACAGCACCGCTGGGGCACCCCGCGCGCGTTCGACTTCGACGTGAAGGACCACGTGGAGCTCGGCGCCCGTCACGGCTGGCTCGACGCCGACACCGCCGCCAAGCTGTCGGGCGCGCGCTTCACCGTGCTGCGCGGCCAGCTGGCGCGCCTGCATCGCGCGCTCGCGCAGTTCATGCTCGACCTGCACACCAACGAACACGGCTACGAAGAGACCAGCGTGCCCGTGATCGTCAATGCCGATTCGATGCGTGGCACCGGCCAGTTGCCGAAGTTCGAGGAAGACCTGTTCTCCACCGAGTTGGGCGAGCACAAGCGCTACCTGATCCCGACCTCGGAAGTGCCGCTGACCAACATCGTCCGCGACGAGATCCTCGACGACGCCCGCCTGCCGCTGCGCATGACCGCGCATTCGATGTGCTTCCGCTCCGAAGCCGGCAGTGGTGGCCGCGACGTGCGCGGCATGATCCGCCAGCACCAGTTCGAGAAGGTGGAGCTGGTCTCCATCGCGCGCCCGTCGGAGAGCTACGACGAGCAGGAGCGCATGACCCGCGCCGCCGAAACCGTGCTGGAGAAACTGGGCCTGCCGTACCGCCGCATGCTGCTCTGCACGGGCGACATGGGCTTCGGCGCCACCAAGACCTTCGACCTGGAAGTCTGGCTGCCGTCGCAGGACACCTACCGCGAGATTTCCTCGTGCTCCAACTGCGAGGACTTCCAGGCCCGCCGCATGCAGGCGCGCTGGCGCAACCCGGCCACCGGCAAGCCCGAGCCCGTGCACACGCTCAACGGTTCCGGCACCGCCGTGGGCCGTGCGCTGATCGCGGTAATGGAGAACTACCAGAACGCCGACGGCTCGATCACCGTGCCCGAAGTGCTGCGCCCGTACATGGGTGGCGCCGAACAGATCGCCTGATCCGGGGCGCCTGCCGTTCGCGGGCGCTAAGCCTTCTTCGTGCGTCCCTTGGTGGCCTTCGCCACCTTCGTGCGTACGGCCGCACGTCCGAGATCGCGTAGCGCGTCCTTGCCGATCCAGCGCCGCGTTGCATCGTCGGACGCCGCCAGTTGTGTGGCCATCGCGATTGCCCGTGCATGCAGCGCCGCATTGCGATGGCCGATCGCGCGCAGTGCCCAGCTCACGCCTTTGCTGACGAAATTGCGGTCGTCGCTGGCCGCGGCATCCACCAAGGCGAGGCCGTCGAGGAAGGGAGCGTCGGGCGTATGGCGGTCATGCACCGCCATACCGGCGAGCAGTGCGAACGCCGCGCGTTTCTCGAACTCGCCGCGCTTGCGCGCCCATGCATCGATCCTGCCCCAGGCATGCGGACTGCGATCGAACAGGTGCAGGCACAGCGTGTCGCAGACCGCCCAGTTGTCGAACTGGCGGCACCAACGGTCCATCTGGGCGGGAGTGACTTGCGCGGGATCGGCGATGAAGGCGACCAGCAGGCGTGCTTCGTAGATGCCGCTGTCCCACAGCGATTGCGCCAGCGCGGGCTGGCGGCCGATGCGCTTGCCCAGCGCCTGGATGTCGCGCATCGGCACCCCGAGCGCATGCGTATCCGGAATCCCGTAACGCGCCAACCCCGTGCGGTGCACCGGGCTGGCAGCGGCCTTCAGCAAGGCGATGGCCTGGGCGGCGTCGATCTGTTCCGGGGGGGCTTTCCGGGCGGGCATCGGCAGGTAGGCAGGACGGATGCCGGCAGCATACCGGCCCCGTCCCGCCACCCGCGGTAACTCAGGCGGCCTTGCGCGCCGGGGTCGGGATGCTGGCCAGCGCCGCTTCGATCGCCTCGGCCTTGTGCTCGGGCGAGTAGGCCACGCGCTCGGCGCGGATGAATTCGACGTCGGTGATGCCCAGGAAGCCGAACACCTGCTTCAGGTAAGGCGCCACGAAGTCGATCGCGGTACCGGCGTATTCGCCACCACTGGCCTCGGCCACGATCACTTTCTTGCCACCGGCCAGGCCCACGGGGCCGTTTTCGGTGTACTTGAAGGTGCGGCCGGCCACGGCGACGCGGTCGATCCAGGCCTTCAACGTGGAGGGCACGCCGAAGTTGTAGCGGGGGGCGCCCAGGACGATGACGTCGGCGGCCAGGAATTCCTGCATGGCTGCTTCGCCGGCTTGTGCGGCGGCGGTGTCGCCCCCACCCAGTACGGCATTGGTCAGGTGGACCAGCGGGTCGGTGTCGAGGTCGCGATAGGTGACCTCCAGGCCGGGCACGCTGTCCTGCCAACGGGCTACGATGGCGGCGGTGAGCTGGCGGCTGACCGAATTGGCGGCCAAGGCGCTGCTGTCGATATGCAATAGTTTCATGGGGTGTCTCCGGTCGGGATGCGGCCTCAACCGCGTTGGAGCACACTCTAGGTCGTTGCATAAGTGGGATAAACGTGGTTCAACGTCACTGATTGTTCTATAGGCGGAACTCTAGATGCAGCACGACCTCAACGATCTCTATTACTTCGCCATGGTGGTGGACCACGGCGGGTTCGCCGCCGCCGAACGCGCGCTGGGCATTCCCAAGTCCCGTCTCAGCCGGCGCATCAGCCAGTTGGAGACGGATCTGGGCGTGCGCCTGCTGCAGCGTTCGACGCGTCGTTTCGCGGTGACCGACGTGGGTATGAGCGTGCACCGGCATGCGCAGACGATGCTGGCCGAGGCGCAGGCCGCACGCGAAGTGGTGGACCGCCTCAGCGCCGAGCCGCGCGGCGTGGTTCGCGTCAGCGTGCCGGTGGCGGTGGCGCAGATGCAGTTGCCGAAGATCCTGCCGGCCTTCCTCGACAAGTACCCGAAGGTGCGCCTGCAGCTGCACGTCAACAACCGCCGCGTCGACATCATCAACGAGGGCTACGACGTGGCCCTGCGCGTACGCGCCAAGCTCGACGACGACGGCAGCCTGGTGATGCGCAGCTTCGGCCAGATCCAGGAGCTGCTGGTCGCCAGCCCCAAGTACCTCAACCGCGCCGGCCGTCCCAAGGTGCCGGAAGACCTGGCCGACCACGTCACCCTGAGCATCAGCGAGGACGAGGCGCGGCAGCGCTGGGAACTTCATGGTCCGGACGGCGAAGTGCGCCGGATCGAACTCAACCCGCGCCTGGCCGGGTTCGATTTCCCGCTGCTGCAGTCGATGGCGAAGGACGGCTACGGCATCACGCTGCTGCCGGAAACCGTCTGCGCCGAGGCCGTGCGCAAGGGCGAGCTCGAAGTCGTGCTGCCGGAATGGAGCCTGCCGCAGGGCATCTGCCACGCGGTGTTCGCCTCGCGCCGAGGCATGTTGCCGGCGGTGCGGGTGTTCATCGATTTCCTGGCCGAACACCTGCCGCAGCAGATCGAATCCTCGCGCCTGGATTGCGGCGGCAAATGCGCCGAGGAAAAGGAAAAGGCGATCGCGGTGGCCATCGACAACGCCAAGGCCGCCAAAGTGAAGAAAGCCTCGTAGGCCACGGCCGCGGGGTTCGTGCGAAAATGCGCACCGGCCTGCAAGGGGCCGGACGCGCCGCAGGGGTAGGGCGGTGATCCGCCGCGACACGGTCGCACGCAGTTCCAGAAAACGGAGAGATGGCCGAGTGGTTTAAGGCAGCAGTCTTGAAAACTGCCGTAGGTGTAAGCCTACCGTGGGTTCGAATCCCACTCTCTCCGCCAACACGCTGTCCAAGCCAACGATCTTGCCAACGTCCGCGCCATCGTCGAGTGTCGGGCGCGGATCGGTGGGGCCGCTCTTTTTTTTCCGTGCATCGGAGCGCGGCATCGCAAGCGGCCCTCGGCAGGAGCCGGGTCTGGTGAAGCAGGTAAGTGCGCCGCACTTACTTGAGTAAGGGGCTGGAGATGACGTCGGAGGCTGGTCCGGGTAACGCCCCGGATCGCAGAGTGGCGATCCCCTCCGATCTACACCTTCATCATGAGTGTCCTTCCCCCGCGTGCATCCCATGACAACCCCGTAAGCGTCACTTTTGGCCCCGCCAGCCGTCAGCCGTTGGCGTTATCGCGCACTTCTCTGCGAGGGCCGCTTGTCGGCCTCCTCTCGATGGCCCTGGCGATCGCTCCTGTAACGCAGGCGGCCGCCGTCGAGCGCCTACCGATCCCCGATCAGGCGGCGCGGGCACCGTTGGCCGCCGACACCGGAATGAGCACCGCAGGCGGCACCCGCTACATGGCGCCGGCGGGCTGGGCGGTCGAGCGGGGTGCCGACGTGACGTGGCTGATGCCGCCCGAAGACGATGCCTGGGTCGCGGTCGTCGATGCCCGCGGCGCCACCGCCGAGGCTGCGCTCGACGACGCATGGTCCAGGCTCGGGCGGTCCCCGGGTGTCGCGGTGCGCCTGGCGACCACGAGCGCACCGCGCGATGGGTGGACGCATCTGGGCACCCATCTCTACGACACGCCGGCCGCGGAGAACCGCCTGCTGCGGGCGAGCGTGTTCGGCCGGGATGGCGCATGGACGGTCTTTGTGGCGCAGATGCCGCTGGAGGTCGCCGACCGCCGGCGCAGTCAGCTGGCCCTGATCGGTGGCCGCATCCTGCCGGCCGGACAGGTGCGGGAGTCGTTCGAGGGCCGCACGCCGCGGGCGATCGGCGCCCGCGAGATCGCGCAGCTCAACGCCTTCATCGCGGACGCGCGCGCGCGGCTCGGCATTCCGGGTGTCGCCATGGGGCTGCTGCAGGACGGCCGCGTGGTGTACGCCGGCGGCCAGGGCGTGCGCGAGCAGGGCCAGCCGGATCCGGTGGACGAGAAGACGTTGTTCCTGGTCGCATCGAACACCAAGGCGATGACCACGATGATGCTGGCCAGGCTGGTCGATGCGGGGCGGCTGCAATGGGAGCGTCCGGTGAAGGACGTATGGCCCGCGTTCCGCCTCGGCAGCGAGGACGCCAGCAAGCGGGTGGAGATCCGGCATCTGGTGTGCGCGTGCACGGGCCTGCCGCGGCAGGACTATCCGTGGCTGATGGAATTCGCGGAGACGACGCCGGAGGATGTCGTCGCGCGCTTGCGCGACGTGGTGCCCACCACCGCCTTCGGCGAGCTCTACCAGTACTCCAACGCGCTCGCCGCGGCGGGCGGCTACGTCGGCGCGCATCTCGCTCATCCGGGGCAGCCGCTCGGCACTGCCTACGACAGGCTGATGCAGGACGAAGTATTCGATCCGCTCGGCATGCGCAGCACCACCTTCGACTTCGATCGTGCGCTCTCCGTCGCTCACGCCAGCCCGCATGCGCAGGATGCGCAGGGGCGCGTGTCCGTCGTGGACATGGGCCTGAACCGCTCGATCGTGCCGTTGCGTCCCGCGGGTGGCGCGTGGAGCAATGTCGACGACATGCTGCGCTTCGTCGGCACCGAACTCGCGCGGGGTCAGCTGCAGGACGGGCGCCGCTATCTGTCGGCGGATGCGCTGACCGCACGCTGGAAGGCTCAGGTGGCCTTGGGCGCAGATGCGGCCTACGGCATGGGCTTGATGACCGACCGCAGCGGTGGCGTCACCAGCCTCCAGCATGGCGGCTCCATGCTGGGCTACCAGACGGGCATGCTCTGGCTGCCCGATCACGGGGTGGGGATCGTGCTGCTGACCAATGCGGACAATGGCGCGGCGCTGATGGGCCTGATGCGCAGGCGCCTGCTCGAAGTCCTGTTCGACGGCGAACCGCTGGCGGCACAGGAACTCGTCGCGACCGCCGCCCGCCTGGATGCCGCGGCGGCGGCCGCGCATCGCGGACTGCGCCTGCCGGCGGATGGCATCGCGCGCGACCTCGTCGGCGACTACCGCAACCCCGAACTCGGCCCGATGCAGGTGCGGCGCGAGGGCGAGCGGACCTTCATCGACTTCGGCGAATGGCGCAGTGAAGTAGGCACCCGCCAGGAGGCGGGAGGCGCGGCATCGCTCGTCACCGTCGCGCCGGGTGCCGAGGGTTACGAGTTCATCGTCGAAGCCTCACCGACAGGCCCGCGGCTGGTCCTGCTCGAAGCGCAGCATCGCTATGTGTTCGAACAGGATCGCCGCGCTGCGGCAGCGGTCGCGTCGGCCGGAGCACGGCCTTGAACCGCGTCATCGAGCGCGCCGCGCACGGCGTGATGCTCCTGCTCGGCGCGGCTGTCGCCACCCCGGCCCGCAGTGCCGACAGTACGCCGGCAGGCGCGCCGCGGCGGCATGCGGCACCGTTGGATATCCCGGGATTCCAGCGCATCCAGCGACCGCAGCCCGATGCGGTGATCCCGTACGGGAGTGCCGCCACCCAGCAAGGCGACCTGTTCGTGCCGCGCGGACGCGGCCCGTTCCCGGTCGTCGCGATGATCCATGGCGGCTGCTGGAGCAGCAGGACCGCCGGACGCGAGCAACTGCGTCACCTCGGGGCCGATATGGCGGCGCGCGGCATCGCCGTGTGGAGTCTCGGGTACCGGCGCGCGGACGAGGAGGGCGGCGGTTATCCGGGCACCTACCAGGACGTGGCCACCGGGCTCGACCATCTGCGCGAGCTGGCGAAGCACCATCCGCTGGATCTCGACCGCCTCGTGGTGATGGGCCACTCGGCCGGCGGACATCTGGCGCTGTGGGCGTCGGGCCGCGACCGCCTGGACCGTGCCAGCCCGCTGCGCACGGCCGACCCGCTCGTGCCACGACGCGTTGTCGTGCTCGGTGGCATCGGCGATCTCGAAACCTTCGCGCCGCTGATCCCCGGCCTGTGCGGTGAAGGGCTGGACGTGCGGCTTGTCGGCCAGGCGGATGCGGCGCGCCCGGATGTCTATCGCGACACCTCGCCCGCGCGGATCGGCACGAGTGCGGCGCGCGTGGTGATGGTGAGCGGCACGCTGGACCGCCTCGTGCCGCCCTACGTGGCGCACGACTACGCGAAGACCGTCGCGGACGGCGTGGAGATCAAGCGCGTGGACATCCACGATGCAGGCCACTTCGATCTTGTCGCGCAAGGTGCAGCGTGGCGGCTGGCGCGCGCCCACATCGAAGCGCTGCTGGCCCGGTGAACGGGTCCCCGGCGCGCCTCAGCGCGCCGGGGGCAGCAGGCCTTCGCGTTGCGCCAGCAATGCGGCCTGTGTGCGGTCGGCCACGCCGAGTTTGTCGAGCACCTGGCTGACGTAGCCTTTCACCGTGCCCTCGGTCAGGGCGAGTCGGCGCGCGATGTGCTTGTTGCTGTGGCCCTCCGCGATCAGCACGAGCACGGAGCGTTCGCGTTCGGTCAGGCTTTCGAGGACGGACGGCGGGCGCCGCATCCATTCCAGCATCTGCCGCTGGGCCTGCGGGTCGAGCCAGGCGCGTCCCGCATGCACTTCGCGCACCGCGCGCAGCAGGTCTTCGCGCATCGCATCCTTGAGCAGGTAACCGCTGGCGCCGGCGGTCAGCGCATCGCGCACCTGCGCATCCTCGGCATAACTCGTGAACACCAGGACCTGTGCCTGCGGTGCGGCCGCACGCAGGCCCGCGATGGTGTCGGCCGGTGCCGCACCGGGCATCTTCATGTCGAGGATGACCAGGTCCGGACGTTCCGCGGTCGCGATGCGCACGGCGGCTGCGCCGTCGCCGGCTTCGCCCACGACCACCATGCCGGGCTCCTGTTCGAGCAACCCCTTCAGGCCCTCTCTGACCACCGCGTGGTCGTCGACCAGCAGGATCCGGATCGTCGCGGTCGTCATGGCGTCTTCCTGTCGGCGCGGGGCAGCACGGCGCGTATCCGGGTGCCGCGCGGCAGGCGCGGCGAGATGCGCAGGCGGCCACCGAGTTCGGCCAGCCGCCTGCGCATGTTGTCCAGGCCCCTGCCGCGACCGGGCGGGGCGGGCATGCCGCTGCCATCGTCGATGATGGTGAGCTCGAGGCGCTCCTCCGTCAGCCGCACGCGGATCCCGACCGCGGAGGGCGCGCCGTGCCGTATCGCGTTCGACACGGCTTCCTGGCACACCCGGACCAGCGCGTCCTCGTGCGCTTCGTCCTGCGCCACCAGGTTGCTGGCGCGGATCACCAGGCGGATATGGTCCGGCACCATCGCCGACAGCAGCGGCGTCAACCGTTGCTCGAAGGGTGCGCGCGGCCGGGCCCGCAGCGCGGTGTCCGGCGACAGCTCGTGCAGCAGGCCGCGCATCTCGCCGAAGGCGAGGCGGCAGAGTTCACCAAGGCGCTCGACCCGTCGGGCGCCTTCGTCGGGGTCCTGCCGCCAGGCATGCGCGAGCGATTGGGTGATCAGGCTCATCGAGGAGAGGATCTGGGTGACGTTGTCGTGCAGCTCGCGCGCCAGGCGCTGGCGTTCCTCCAGGATGGCGGCCCGCGTCGAGCGCTCGTACAGGCGCGCGTTGACGATCGCCACGGCCAGATGCTCGGCGACGATCTCGAGACTCGCGCCGTCGAGCTCGTCGAAGTGCAGGTCGCCTTCGACATTGAGCACGCCCAGCACCTCGCCGCCATGCAGGATGGGTACCGCCAGTTCCGCGGCCGGTGGCACGACCCCCGGCGGCGTCACGTAGCGAGGGTCGCGCGCGACATCGTTGACGCGTTGGGTCCGGCGCTCGCGCACCGCGGCGCCCATGATGCCCTGGCTGATCGGCAGGCGGTCTTCGTGCTGGATGAGGTGCTTGTACGACCCGCCCCGGATGCGGATCACCAACTCGTCCGGCATGGCCGGATCGATCAGCGGGATGTCGACGTTGGGATACGCGAGTGTGTCGTGGATGGCATCCGCGGCCTGCTGCAGCAGCGAGTCCAGGTCGGGGCCGGACGCGCCGATGGCGGCCACGCGGGCGATCAGCGCGAAACGCGCGGCGCGCCGCTTCTCTTCTTCGTAGCGGCGGGCGTTCTCGATGGCGACACCGGCGTGGCGCGCGAACAGGGCGAGCATCGCTTCGGCCTCCGAATCCAGGGTGCGTCCGCCATGCACGCCCACGCCGAACACACCGACGAGCATGCCCCTCGCCAGCACCGGCATGCCGATGACATACATGCCGGGCGGCGCATCGTCCGGCACCCTGGGCAGTGCGTCGTACCGGCCGCGGTAGGCGCGCCCGTGTTCGAGTACATAGCCGGTGAGGCCGTGGCCGCGCGGAACCGCCGAGGCCAGTTCGCCGGCAGGAATGTTGTGGCTGCTCACCGTGCGGATGACATCCGCCTCCGCGTCGTACAGCCCGATCAGGCCGTCGTCCGCGCCGATGAGGTGGCAGGCGCGTTCCACCAGGCGATCCAGCAGGGGTTCGAGCGCGAGTTCGCCTGAAATGTCCTCGATCATCTGCGCGAGCAGCGCAAACGACGGGTGGGTGGAAGCGGCGTCGGCGTCAGGCATGTGCGCGTCCGGCCTGGGTTCGGGGCCATGGTACTCCGGGCGCGGATGGCCGCCGTCCCGCCGGAAGTGAGGGGTGGCCACTGACCTTCGGCAGGCCGCGCCGGACACCGTTGGCCGTGGTGCGTGCGGACGCCCGCTGCGAGCATCCGGGGCGACCCCTGGCTCTGGAAACGCCCATGCCCCTCCTCCCCAACCGGCGCGTGCTCGTGCGTGTCGCCGCAGCGGCGAGCGCCGCCGTCTGCGTGCTCGTCCTTCTCGTCTACGCGCTCAGCGAAGTCCGGCTGCACCGCACCTATCCCGCGCCGCAGTCCTTGCCGGCGCCTTCGCCGGCGCTGGCATCGCGTGGCGCCGAACTGGCGCGGTCCCGTGGCTGCGCCGACTGTCACGGCGAGCGGCTGGACGGGAAGACGGTGATCGACGAAATGCCGTTCGCGCGCATCGTCGGCACGGCGCTGGGGCCGCGGCAGGGCGAAAGCCCGCAGGCCTTGCACGCGCGCATCTACCGGGCCTTGCACCACGGCGTGGACACGCAGGGCCGCTCGTTGCTGATGATGCCCTCCGCGCAGTTCGCGAGCCTGAGCCGGAACGAGATCGAGGCGATCGCGGCGCACGTGGCCGGCCTGCCGCGCGTCGGCGATCAGCGCGCATCGAGCACGCTGGGGCCGCTGGGCCGGGCGCTGCTCGTCGCAGGAAAGCTCGAGGGCTTCCTGCCCGCCGAGGTGATCGATCACGACGTCGCGCCGATCGCGATCGAGCCGGCTCCGGGTTCGATCGCGCATGGACAGCGGCTGGCACAGCTCTGCACCGGATGCCACCAGCCGAACCTCGCCGGTGGTCGGATGTCGCACGGGGGGCCCTCGGCGCCACCCGCCTCCAACCTCACGCCTGGGAACGTGCAGCTGGCCGCCTGGTCGCGCGAGGATTTCATCCACGCCATGCGGACCGGCGACAGACCGGACGGCACTCCGATCAATGGCCGCTACATGCCCTGGCGCGCCATCGGACAATCGACCGACGAAGAGCTGGATGCGCTGTGGCGCTACCTGAAGACGGTACCGCCCGCGACGCCGGCACCGCAGAACTAAGTCCGGTCCGTATCCCAACAGGGCAACACGCACGCGCGTTTCATGCAGGCGTTTGGGTAGATAGCGCGGCCGGTTCCGGTGTCTGGTTGTGGGCGCTGAATGCGGGTGACATCATCTTGAGCCTCGAGGGGATGCACCCTTCGCCACGTTCGCAATGGCCCGAAGGTCGGGTAGGAGGAGAACCTCATGCGTCGTTTCCTCATGCTTGCGTTGCTGCTGCTGCACGGCGCCGCCTGGGCCGCCGAACCGCCGGCGCGCGTGATCGTCATCGGCACCTACCACTTCAGCAATCCGGGGCAGGACAAGGCCAACGTGGACGCGGTGGACGTCACCGTGCCCCAGCGGCAGGCGGAACTGCAGGCGGTGACCGATGCCCTTGCGACCTTCCAACCGACGTTCGTCGGCGTCGAGTGGCCCGCCGATGCCGCGCGCGAGCAATACGCGCGCCATCTTGCCGGCACGCTGCCGCCGTCCAGCAACGAAGTCGTGCAGCTGGGATTCCGGCTGGCCAAACAGGTGGGGCTCACGCAGGTCCACGGGTTGGACGTGCCGGGCGATTTTCCCTTCGAACCGTTGAGTGCATGGGCGCAGGCGAACGGGAAGGCGGGCGATCTGGACGCGTTGATGGCGCAGGCCCAGGGCATCACCGCGCGCATCACCGCGTTGCAGGCCACGCACAGCATCGGCGGCGTGTTGCGCGAGATGAACACCGCGCGTGCCACCGAAGAGGCCGCGAGCTTCTACGCAGAGTTCCTGCGCTACGGCAGCGGCGACCAGCAACCCGGTGTCGAGCTCAACGCCGCTTGGGCGAAACGCAACTACGCCATCTGCGCCCGCCTGCTGCAGGCGCTGAAGCCCGGCGATCGCGCGGTGGTCTTCTACGGGCAGGGCCACGTGCCGCAGCTGGCCGCCTGCCTGCGGTCGGCGCCGGGTGTCGAGCTTGTCGAGGCGGGGGCGTTTCTTCCGGCCTCTTGAATGCAGGAAATGTAGGATGGGTTGAGCGCAGCGATACCCATCGCTCGGGAGCATCTGACGATGGGTATCGCTGTGCTCAACCCATCCTACGGGGCTGTCGTGGCGTTCGTTGGTTCGTAATGGTGGCGTGGAATTTGAAGGGGGAGCTTCCTTGAAGACTGTTCGACTCCGTTGGATGCGCATCGTGTTCATGGCGATGGCAATCGGACTTCCTGTTTCATTGGCGGCGCTCGCACCCCTGGCTCAGCAAGCTCTGGAAGAGCGTCGACGGTCGGCATTGGAAGCCCGTTACGAAGATGGCTTGTCGCCGTGTCATCCATTTCAGCTCGACGATTACGAGCTCTTGCGTGACGAGCTTCCTCGTGCCGGGGTGTCCGCGATGATGGTGTTTCCGTCTTTCTCGGACCCCTATGCGATAAGCGTGTCGGGCGACGCGGCGTATTACCTGCAGATGGATCTGGTCCGGAACGTCAACGTTCCCGCAGAGGGATTCGTGTGCGGTAACGCACCGCCGCCACCGACCGTTCTTGTTGCGGGGCGGCCGGCGCACGTTGCGTCGGTGCCGACGCCCACTTTGGAGCGCGTGCGGTTGGTCGTGGATGGCGACGTGCGGAATGCGCGAACCGAACTTCCATTGGGGTTGGACGGAACGACTTACGTCTTCAGAACGCCGGACGGACAATGTGCGCAAACCTCGTCCCCCAGCGCTGGCACGCGTGCAGAAGCGCTCGTCAGCATGTTCCATGCGTTGGGAGCCCGAGCTACCGGCAAGCATGAGTCAACACAGGCCGATGATGACAAACTGGAGGCATTGCTCGAGCGTTTAGAGTAGGACGCTCCTTGCCCCCTACGACCATCCGCTATCCCCATCCCAGCACACCCACCGGCTAGACTGCGGTTTCCACCCGCCGGACACCGCCCCGCATGAAGCTCACCCCCACGCCCGTCACTGCCGCCATCGCCGGTCTCTTTGCCGGGATCGTGATGCCGCTGGTCTGGCCGCGGCTGGGGGACGAGACCTTGAACTGGGTGTTCGCGTTCCTGCTGGTGATCGCGCTGCCGATGCATGTGCTGGTGGTCGGGTTCAACCAGCCACGCGAAGCGGGGCAATACGGATTGAACAGCGTGCTGATCAAGCGTGTCGCGGTGTGGTTGGCGGCGGCTGTGGCTGCCGTGGCCCTGATGCGGATCCTGTCGTTGTAGCGCCTGTATTCGGGTCTATACTCGACTCACCCAAACGGATAGGGGAATTCCATGCGCAAGATCGCCATCTTCCTTGCCCTGATGCTCGCCGCCGGTACCGCACTGGCGGATACCTACGCTTTTGGTAACCGCGTGGTCAGTAGCGGGGACAGCATCGGCAGGCTCGTCGAGATCGCTGGCAAGCCCGACTTGGTGACCCCGTTGGAGAACCAGTATGGGGCCCGTGAAGGCGAGAACTGGACTTACTTCCGCGACGGCAAGACCATCGTCTTCGCCATCAACACCAGCGGCAAGATCCTCCGCATCACCGAAGCCCGCTGATCGGCGCCACGTCTCGCGTGGGAGGCCACGACTACCGTTCCGGTATCCGTGGCCTTACGGCTGCATAAGCTTCGAGTTGCTGCCGCATGACCCGGCTGACGTCCAGCCCGGATAGTCCATGACTTCCGGCGCTTAAGTCGTGATGCCAGGCCCGTATGATTCACCTCATATAGGAGGGGTCATGCGTGCCTTGATCGGAGTCTGTCTGCTCGCGCTGTTGCCGTTCGCCGCGATGGCGGCAGGGACGGTGCCTTCCATTCCCACCCGAGAGGCGCTCGACGCCGAAGTCGCGACCGCCATGAAGGCCGCGCAGGCCAACGGCTTGGCGATCGCCGTGATCGATCAAGGCAAGGTGGTGCATGTGGCCGCTTATGGCCAGCGCAACGCCCAAGGTGACCCCTTGCAGACAGCGACCGTCATGTATGGCGCGTCGCTGACCAAGACCGTGTTCGCTTATACCGTGCTGCAGCTGGTGGATGAAGGAGCGCTCGACCTCGACCGACCCATCGGCGAGTACTTCGACAAGCCGCTTACCGACTATCCCGCCGAAGACGGCTACGGCCCCTGGCCCGACCTGGCTGGCGACCTGCGCTGGAAAACCATCACCGCGCGTATGCTGCTGACCCACAGCAGCGGCTTCGCCAACTTCGCCTTCCTGGAGCCTGACGGGAAGCTGCGCATCCACTTCACCCCGGGCACGCGGTACGCCTATTCGGGCGAAGGATTGATCCTGCTCCAGTATGTACTCGAGCGCGGGTTGGGGCTGGACCTCGGCGCGGAGATGCAGCGCCGCGTGTTCGACCGTTTCGGCATGCCGAACACCAGCATGATCTGGCGTCCGGACTTCGCCACCAATCTCGCCGATGGCTGGATGGAGGACGGCACGGTCGAGCCGCACGACGAACGCGGCCGCGTGCGTGCAGCAGGTTCGATGGATACCACCGTCGCCGACCTGGCGAACTTCGCTGCAGCGCTGATCCGGGGCGAAGGCTTGTCGCCGGCCAGCGCCGCGGCGATGACGGCCGCGCAGTTGCCGATCACCACGCCCTCGCAGTTCCCCACGTTGCAGGATGAACTGCCATCCGCACAACGCCGCAAGGACCTCGCTGCCGGCTTGGGCGTGGTGGTATTCGACGGCCCGCAGGGGCGCGGGTTCTACAAGGGCGGGCACAACGATTCCACTGGCAATACCTGGGTGTGCGTACGCCAACGCCAACGCTGCGTGGTGATCCTGGGCAACGACGTGCGCGCGGAGCGCGCCTTCCCGCGGCTGGTGAAGTTCGTGCTGGGCGAGACCGGCGTGCCGTGGACGTGGGAGTACGGCGACAAGGTGTTCGTGCCCTGAAACGTGTGCGCACCACGATGGCGACGCGGAACACCCCGTCGCTCAGGTAAAGTGCGCACCTGATCGCCATGCTGTTCCCTGTCAGGGAATGGCACCCTGGGGGAGGGCAGGCGAGGCGTTCTTCCATCGTGTCGGCGGTGTCGAAGGGGGCAGGTTGGCCAGCGTGGCAAACAGACAGATCGGGCGAGCCGGAGCGCCGCGCCGCACGCGCGTGCGTGCGTGGTGCGCCGCGCTGGCGTGCGCATGGCTGTTGGTGTGCTCGCAGGTGGCGCACGCGCTGGACCCGCAACGGCAGATCGCCCAGTTCCACCACACGTCGTGGACGGTGCGCGAGGGCGCGCCCGGGCAGATCACCGCGCTGGCGCAGACCACCGACGGTTACCTGTGGCTGGGTACGCAAGTGGGTCTGTATCGCTTCGACGGAGTGGCGTTCGAGCGCTACGATCCGCCGGGCGGTCAGGCCTTTCCGGCCACCAGCATTTCCACGCTGTATCCAACGCCTGACGGTGGCCTGTGGATCGGGTTCCGCTATGGCGCCGTGAGTTTCCTGCGCGACCAGCAGGTCACCCACTACGGTGAAGCGCAGGGACTGCCGACGAGTACGGTATTCCGTTTCGCCCAGACACCCGACGGCCGTCTGTGGGCCGCGACTTTCAGTGGGCTGGTGTACCTCCGCGAGGGGCGCTGGTACCGCGTGGAGGCCGAATGGCGCACGCCGGGCACTCAGGCGCGATCAGTGTTCACCGATCGCGAAGGCACGTTGTGGCTGGCCACGGAGGGTGCGCTGGCCCGCCTCAAGAAAGGTGCACGCACTTTCGAAACGCTGGATATCCGCGTGGGGCGCATCAGCCAGATGGCGCAGGCGCCGGACGGCAGCCTGTGGATCGCTGAGAACGAGGCGGGTGTGCGTCGGGTGCCGCTCGACGGTGCGACCTCGCCACCGGTCATCGCGGCGCCCTCGGCCGGGCTGTTGTTCGACCGCGACGGCACGTTGTGGGCCGGTACGATGGGCGAGGGCGTGCAGCGCGTGGCGCAGCCGCTGCAGCCCGCACGCAACACCATGATCGAGCAGTTCCGCCAGGACGACGGGCTCAGTGCGGATTACCTGCTGCCGGTGCTGGAAGACCGCGAGGGCAACCTCTGGGCAGGCAGCAGCCGGGGGCTGGACCGTTTCCGCCACACCAACGTCATCCTCGCGATGCTGCCCGACGGTGCGCAGGATTTCGCGATCGTCGCCGGCGCCGATGGCGCGCTGCTGGCCGGCAGCCGTAACCGCCCGTTGATGATCCTCGACCGTGGACCCCTTCGTGAACTCGACTTGCCGCCACCGCTCACTGCCGCGCATCGCGATCGCGACGGAACCGTGTGGCTGGGTGGGCCGGGCGGTCTGTGGGCGCTGCACGATGGCCGTCTGGCGCCGGTGACGCCGCTGCCGGTGTCGGGATATTCCGGTGTGCAGGCGATCGCGCACGACGGCGACGGCGTGCTGTGGGTGTCGTTGAACACGCCTGGCATCCATCGTCTCGCGAATGGCCGCTGGCAACAGCTGCGTGGTCGCAAGGGGCTACCGCCCGGGTCATCGCCGCTGGTGATGCTGCCTACCCGCGACGGTGCGGTGTGGATGGGCTACGCGCGCGATCAGATCGCGATTCTGCACGGCGATGACATTCGCGCGTTGGGGCGCGACGACGGCCTCGCGGTGGGTAATGTCACTGCACTGCTGGAAGGCCGCGACGGGGTATGGATCGGCGGCGAGCGCGCGCTGGCGCGCTTCGCCCAGGGACGGGTACGCAGTCTGCACCTGCCGGCCGATAGCCCATTTCGCGGGATCACCGGCATCATCCAAACACGGACGGGTGACCTGTGGTTGAACGGCGCGCGCGGCGTACTGCATGTGCAGGCGCCGGACGTGGCGACACTCTTCGAAACAGCGACGCCGCGGTACGAACAGTTCGACTTCCTCGATGGCATGCCGGGCGTGCCGGCGCAGTTCCGGCCTATCCCGACTGCGGCCGAGGGTGGGGATGGCCGCTTGTGGTTCGCGACCACCAGCGGTGTAGTGTCGATCGATCCGGCGGCGATCCGTCGCAATCCTCTGGCGCCGCCTGTGACCATCCTCTCGCTGGTGGCCGATGGCCAAGCCCATCGCGCCACAGCGGGCACGATGCAATTGCCAGCAGGCACCCGCAACCTGCAGATCGCTTACACCGCGCTGAGCCTGTCCATCCCCGAGCGCGTGCGCTTCCGTTACAAGCTCGACGGCTACGATGCCGCATGGCAGGACGCGGGCACGCGCCGTACGGCTTTCTACAACGACCCTGGACCGGGGACGTACACCTTCCGGGTGATCGCCGCGAACAACGACGGGGTGTGGAACGAGGTGGGCGCTGCTTTGCCGGTGGTGATCTCACCGCGTTACTACCAGACCGCCTGGTTCCTCGTGCTGTGCGTGCTGCTCGGCGTCGCGCTGCTGTGGATCGCCTACCTGTTGCGCCTGCGCCACCTGTCGGCGCAGATTCGCGAGCGCCTGCACGAGCGCCACCACGAGCGCGAACGCATCGCCCGCGAGCTGCACGACACGCTTCTGCAGAGCGTGCAGGGGTTGATCCTGCGCTTCCATGCGGTGTCGCAGTCGCTCGGTCGCGATGCGCCCGGGCATGCGGCGATGGAGCGCGTGCTGCAGCGGGCGGACGATGTCCTGGCCGAAGCACGCGACCGCGTCCTGGACCTGCGGCGCGCGCGCATCGCCGGCGACCTGCCCGACGCGCTGTCCGCGCTGGGCGAGGACCTGGTCCCGGACCATCCGACCGAATTCCGGCTGGCGGTGGAAGGCGAGCCCTGCGCGCTGGATGCGCTCGTGCGCGACGAGCTGTACAGGATCGCGCGCGAAGCGGTGTTCAACGCCTTCCAGCACGCGAAGGCTGGCCATGTCCAAGTGGAACTGGCCTACCAGCCGGAGGCGCTGCACCTGCGCATCCGGGACGACGGCGTCGGTCTGCCCGATGCCGTGGTGCGCGCGGGAGGACGACAGGGACACTGGGGTTTGTCCGGCATGCGCGAGCGCGCGCAACGCATCGGCGGCGTGCTGAGCTTCCCCGCCGGCGTCGGTACGACGGTGGCGTTGCGCGTACCCGCTGATGTCGCTTATCGCGCGTCGCCGCGAACCTCGCGCTGGCACCGTCTGCGACGTTGGTGGCGTCGCGAACATCGGATGGAATGAGCGGCGCGGGAGCGATTTCACGACGCGCGCGCACACGTCGATGCATGAGCATTGACTGGGAAATAGGCTTTTTTTCGGCTGCTTTAACGTTCTTAACATCGCGTTGACTTTCGCGATGTCATTGCGGACTACAATGCTGCATCGCATCAGTCGATGCCTGCGTTCGCACCTGGGGATGGACGCGCATCTGCAGCGCTCTGCGCGCAGCGTGCCACGCACGCGGCCTTCCTCTTCGCACCCGCATTCGCGGTGCCTTCGATGCGATGACTCCCCGCCTGCGTCCTCTGACGCCTCGCGTCGTGCCTCGTGCGCGGCACACCACCCACTGGAGTGCATCTGCATGAGCCTGTTGGAATCTTCTTCGCAACCGTTACTGCTCGCCACCGACCTGGATGGCACCTTCCTTGCCGGCGATGCCGATGCGCGCAAGCGCCTGTACCACCTGGTCGATGCGCATCCCGACGTGAAGCTCGCCTGGGTCACCGGTCGTGGGCGCGAAGCGATCCTGCCGCTGCTGGCCGATCCCGGTCTGCCGACGCCGGACTACGTGATCTGCGATGTGGGCGCCACCGTGTTGCGTACGGCCGACATGCAACCGATCCAACCGTTGCAGTCGCGCATCGAAGCCTGCTGGCCGGGCGAGCATGCCGTGGCCGAGGCGATGCGCCGTTTCCCGATGCTGGTACGGCAGGAAGTACCGCAGGAGCGGCGCTGCTCTTACTACTGCCACCCGGAACAACTGTCGACGTTGCGCGACGAGCTGGATGCCATTGCGGCATCGCTGGGCTGCGAAGTGCTGTACTCGGCCGACCGTTACCTGGACATCCTGCCGCGTGGCATCCGCAAGGGCAGCACGCTGTCCGCCTTGGTGGACGAACTCGCGCTGACGCCGGCACGCGTGCTGGTGGCGGGCGATACGCTCAACGATCTGTCGATGTACGGCGAAGGCTTTCCCGGTGTATGCGTGGGCGATTCGGAGCCTGCGCTGCTGGCAGCGACGACCGGCATGGACGACGTGCTGCATGCCGACGCCGCCGGCTGCGGAGGGATCCTGCAGGCGATGGCGCACTTCGACCTGCTGCAGGCCGACGACTACGCGCCGCCGCTGCACCAGCCGGGCAAGGCGGAACTGGTGATGGTCTACCACCGTCTGCCGTACGAGGAGCACATCGTCGATGGCGAACGCGTGCGCAAGCCGCACAGTTCGCCCAACGGCATCATTCCCAGCCTGCTGAGCTTCTTCGCCGATGGACGTCCCGGTTCCTGGGTCGCCTGGACGGTGGAGGACGCCAAGGCGCCGCCGCTGCCCACGCACGCGGTGGTGGACCGCGCCGCCTATCCGGGCCTGACCGCGACCCACGTGCCGCTGACGAAGCACGAGGTGGATGTGTTCTACAAGCGCTTTTCCAAGGAAGCGTTCTGGCCGGTGATCAACAGCTTCTGGGAGCGCGCGCGTTTCAGCGAGGAGGACTGGGCGCTGTTCAAGCGCGTCAATCGCCGCTTCGCCGAGGCCGCCGCCGCCGAAGCCGCTCCTAGCGCGACCGTATGGCTGCACGACTACAACCTGTGGATGGTGCCCTCGGTGCTGCGCGAGCTGCGACCAGACGTGAAGATCGCCTTCTTCCACCACACGCAGTTCCCGTCGGCGGACATTTTCGCGATCCTGCCGTGGCGGCGCGAGATATTGGGCAGCCTGCTGGCCTGCGACTACGTGGGCTTCCACATCCCGCGCCATGCGGAGAATTTCACCGATGCGGTGCGCAGCACCTTCCCGGTGGAGGTGGTGGCGCGCGCGGCGTGCGCGCCGCGCTTCCTGACCTTCGGTTGTGCGGTCGGCGTGGAGGACATGGCCACCGAGCTGCGCATCGACGGACGCACCGTGCGCATCGGCGCGCATCCGATCGGTACCGACGTGGCGCGCATCCGCGCCTGCCTGGAGACCGACGAGGTGGAGGCGGACATCGCGCGCATCCGCGAGGAGATAGGCGGGCGCCGGCTGGTGCTCTCCATCGAACGGCTGGACTACACCAAGGGCATCCTGCAGAAGCTGCAGGCGTTCGAGCGCTTGCTGGATGAAGCGCCGGAACTGCAGGGCGAAGTGACGCTGGTGCTGGTCTGCGTGCCGGCCGCCAAGGAGATGACGATCTACCGGCCGCTGCAGCAGCAGATCGAGCAGGCCGTGGGCCGCATCAACGGCCGGCTTTCGCGGCTGGACTGGACGCCGGTGCGCTTCTTCGCCCGCGTGCTGCCGTTTGCCAGCGTGGTGGCGCATTACGCAGCCGCCGATGTCATGTGGATCACGCCACTGCGCGATGGCCTCAACCTGGTGGCGAAGGAGTTCGTCGCCGTGCAGGGACTGGTAGGCGGCGACGGCGCGCTGGTGCTGTCGGAATTCGCCGGTGCGGCGGCGGAGTTGAAGGGCGCGGTGCTGACCAACCCCCATGACCCGGCCGATCTCGCGCGCACGCTTCGACAGGCGCTGGTGATGTTGCCGACCGAGCGCGAGGACCGCCAGCGTCGCCTGTTCGGCATCGTGCGTCATCACGACCTGTCGCGATGGGGGCGCGAGTTCCTGGAGGCGGTGCAGTCGGGCGATGCGCGCGACGAGGTAAATGGAGCGAAGCACGCGGCCATCGCGGCGTGACTGCATTTACCTTTGACACGTGAGGCGGGCGTCGGGATAGTCATCTCACAGGAACAGGGGATGACGTGCACATGCGCAGCTTGCTGATACGGAGCATGGGATGGCTGCTGGTCGCGGCGACCGCCTTGATGCTGCTCGGCCTGGCGCAGGTACCGGAGCTGTGGGCCGGCGCGCCGTGATCCGCGAGTCGCGGGCAAAAGAAAACCCGACCAAGAGCGGTCGGGCCTGAAGGGGGAGTCCCCGGCTCCGGCAGTGCTGCTTGCTCAAGGCAGCGCCCGTTTCCGTTGCAGAGCGGCCTTTCATGGCCTGCGCAGGGCGTGCTGCCGGGGACAGGGCTATCGTCGCGGATGTGAATCACATTCGCAGTCGGGTGTAACCCCGATGCCGTGTAGGAAAAGTCCTACTCCGATCCGCCTCAACCGAACAGCGCGTTGATCGCGCTGTAACCCATGGCCTGCGGGTCGGGCAGCGTGGTGTGCGCGCCGTGCAGGAAGTCGTCCATCTGCCGGCCGACATGGCCGAACGCGGCTTCGGCCAGCGCAGAGCCTGCGCTGACGCGTCGCACGCCCCACGCAGCCAGCGCATCGAAATCGCGCAACTGCGGCCGCAGCATCACGTTGAGCGGCAAGCCCGCATCGCGGGCGAGCACGCGGATGTCGGCTTCCGTTACCACGGCGGGGACGAACAAGCCATCCGCGCCGGCTTCGCGATAGCGCGTGGCGCGCGCGAGGGTTTCGTCCACGCGCGCGGATTCCTCGACCAGTCCGCGCAGGTAGACGTCGGTGCGCGCGTTGATGAAGACATCGATACCCTGCGCACTGCACGTCTGCCGGATCGCGCGGATCTTGTCGGCAAGCAGCGCAGGGTCGCCGTTGCCGTCTTCCAGGTTGATGCCGGCAGCGCCCGCTTGCACGACGCGCAGTACCGTTTCCGCGACGCGCGCGGGATCATCGCTGTAGCCACCTTCTACATCGACCGTCAGGGGGATGTGGATGACACGCACGATGGCGGACACTGCATGAAGCAGCGCATCCACCGCGAGCTGATCGCCATCCGGGTAGCCCTGAGACCAGGCGAGACCGGCGCTGGTAGTGGCGACTGCAGGTGCGCCGTGGTGTTCTGCGAGTCGAGCCGTGCCGGCGTCCCACGCGTTGGCAAGCCGCAGCAGGCCTTCCTGATGCAGATGACGGAAGTGGGTGACGGCGTCGGGGAGGGCGGGCATGGTGGGCATCCGGGCAAGGGGCGCACAGCGTGCCACGCCAGCGTTGCGAAGACTCACCGTTTGCGGACAGCGACCTTCATGGCCGGCCCGCGGCTCAGGCGCACATGCGCCAGCCGTTGAACAGGCGCCAGCGGCCGTCGCCGCCCTCGATGTTGATGGCGTAATCCAGCCCCTGCTGGTGGCGCTGGTTGGCCAGCTTGACGGCGTATCCGAGGGCGGCGCCACGTGAATTGAAACGCAGCGGCGGCGACTCGTTGATCGAGAGCTCGTACGTGCCGTCCTCGGCAGGCGTATTGAACAGGTCGAAGGTCATCATGACGACGGTGGCAATCAGGTCTCTGCCATGCACGGTAGGCGCGCATCCGTGACGTCGGTGCGAATTCAGGCGGGCCTGTTCGCGGGGGTTAAGTCATGTGCAGGCGGCGTTACGAAACCGTGCAGTCTGGCTGAACGATCTACACACCGTCTTCGCATCCGGCTCCGTACAACACGCGAAGTGGTCGGGCCGACGGATCCACCCCCTCTGTCTCCCGGACAACCCTGCTACCGAGTCGTCAGACTGACACCCAGGGCCCCACAAGAGAACCGAACGCAGCGCATCGGACACCCCCTGTTCCAATGCTGCGCCTGGCGGTGGACCGCGAGTCCGACACCGTCGCCGCCCGGAGAGCCAGGCGTGTTCTCGCTCACTACGGCCCCTTCGGGGGCCGTTCTTTCATGCAAGCACGTACGGCCTGCAGTTCGGCCGCGAACAGCGATCCCGTGACCTCTGCTGTTGCCGGTAGCGGCGCGCCGCCCAGATGTTGCTCGAGATCGCGTAACGCGTGCTGCACCACGTGGGCATCCGCTGGACCGAAGGCGTGCGCGGATTCGCCACCCTCATGGCTGCGTTGCCAGCAAGCAGCCAGCATCCTGTAGGCCAGTTGCTGGATCGCCGCCACCAGTGGCCACTGGTCCTCGGCTGCCGCACATTGCCGTGGCGAAGCGCCGATCGCCGATCCGTAAGCCTGCTCGAGCCCGAAGCTCATGCGCTGCAGGTCGCGGCGCGCTGTGCGTGCGTGCACATCGTCAACGTTGCCGGTCGCCAGGAGCGGCGCCAGCGCGGCGACGCCGTGCAGCACGCGCGCCATCGGTGGCGCGAGACCCCGCCCATCGTCGCGTACGGGCAGGGCGCGATAGACCAGCAATGCCACCGCGCAGCCCACCAGGGTGTCCAGCCCGCGCGCCAAGAGATACTCGCCGGGTGCGTCCACGGGATGTCCGCCGCTGGCGAGGGTCAGCGCTGCGCCGGTGATGAACACCACCGCCAACGCGTAGTGGCGCACGACCAGCATTTCGACGACGAACTGCAGCAGCATGATCGTCGCCACCAGCCACAGGCCCTGCGGATGCCAGAGCAGGATGGCGCCCGCGATCAGCAGGCCCGCCCACGTGCCGAGCAACCGTTCGAGCGCGCGCAGGACGGTACGCGTCCAGTCGAAGCCCTGGTGGAGCATCAGCATCGCCGCCGCGACCGCCCAGTACGCACGTTCCAGATGGAAGAGCGCGCCGAGCCCGCCGGCGAGCAAGGCGGCCACACCCACGCGGACAATGACCTGCCGCGAAGTGGGTTCGGTCAGTGCGCCCTTCAACGCATGCCAGGCACCGGGATGCCCGACGGGTACGCCGTGAGGAAGGGATAGCGCATCGGGCGGGCGACGGCGCGGCAGGGCGAGTGCCTGCGTCTCGATGCGGCGGACATCGTCGAAGAGCACGGGCGATGCGCGCTCGTTGCTTCCCAGTGCGCGCGCAAACACGAGATGCAGGTGGCGGTTGAGGCCACGCAGCGTCGCCAGTCGTCCGTTGGGCCGCGCCGCCACGGGTTGGTAGGTCACCAGCGCGGACCAGGCCTGATGCAGCGCGAGCGCGGCCTCGTGGCGCGCGGCGGCCTGCAGCGGCGTGCCGGTGGTTTCCAGATAGGCGAGCACCGTGCGCGCGGCATGTGCGACCGCGGCTTTCTCCGGTCCGCGCGGCCACGCCAACGCGCCGGCCATGTGCACGCACCAGGCGAAGGCGCCGCCCGCGAGCACGAGCAGTCCCGCGTGCCAGGGATCGAAAGGGGGCTTCAGCATCGACGCTGAGGCTGCGCACGCCATCAGGAACAGATACCCGCCCGGTGGCCCGACCTGCAGTGCATTGCAGAACAAGGTGGCGAGCATCGCCATCATCGCGACGACCGGCACGGCGAGCGGCCAGCCGTAGGGCGCCACGGCCAGGCCAAGCGCGGTGACGGCGGCGAACGCGACCGCGATGAGCGCCAGTTCGCGTGCGCGGCTGAGGTAGGGGCGGCCACTGCCGTAGACGGCGGTGAAACCGCCCGTCGCGGCCATCAGTCCGGCGGCGGTATGGTCCGACAGCCAACCGACCAGCACCGGCACGCCCATGCAGGCGGCGGCACGCAGGGCGAACCGCCAGCGACCGGGTGGGCCGCGACGGACCTTCAGCAGGCCCGGCAGCGATTGCCGGAGCGACGGGGGAGCGGGAGGCGGGGGAAGAGGCAGGTTCACGCGGAAGAGTGGGCATGCGCGCGATGCGGCATGCCCATTCTAGTTCCGGTGCCGTGAACTGCCGATGCGACGAAGGGCGCGGTCAGGGCTTCGCGGTGGCGCCCTGGTCCCAGGCGCGCAGACCTTGCTCGACCACGCGCAGGGCATCGTCCACGCGCTGGCTGTCGAGTTCGGCCGTAGTGTCGCGCGGGCTGTGGATCACCTGCATCACCTTGGGTACCTGCGCCGGCTTGCCGCCGCTGAAGACGTCCAGGATCGGGCCGATTTCATCACCACCGACCAGCGAGAACGACACCGCCGGCCACCCCGCCTTGAGGAAGGCCAGGTGATCGGTGGGCGGGTACTTGTCGCCCGGCGCGAAGGCGAGCTTTTCGTGTTGGCTCGACGCCCGCAACGACGCGACCAGCAGGCTGTCAGCCTCCGGCGTCATCATCCACAGCGTGTCGCCCCAACCGAATACGTCGAAATTGACGTACAGCGCAGGCTTTTCACGCCCGGCGCTCGCGACCCAAGCGCGCGAGCCGAGCAGGCCTTTTTCCTCGAGATCCCAGAACACGACCTGCACGCGATGGCGCGCCAGCGGCGTGGCTTTCAGCGCGGCGGCCAGTTCCAGTACGGCGGCCACGCCGGAGGCGTTGTCGGTGGCGCCGTGGCCGACCTCCACCTGGTCGTAATGCGCGCCGATCAACAGCAACGGTGCGTCCTTGGGGCCACCGAGATCGGCCACGAGATTCTGGCCCGCCTGTCCATTCTGCTCGAAGGCCTCGCGCTTCCACGCGATGCCGAGCGTATCGAGCCGCTTGCCGATGGCATCGCCGCGGGCGGTGGTGTCGGCATGCGCGCTGATGTCGCCGACCTGGGTCTGCCAACGTTCCGATACGGTGTCGGCCCAGGCCGGACCGGTGGCGAGCAGGGCGAGCAGCAGCACGGAGCGCAAGTGGACCTTCGACATGTGGAATCCCCGGTGGAAAGCCCGAGTATGCCGCAGTGCCGGTGGCGGCTCGATAGGCCGGAATGCATGTACCTGCATCGCGCCGATAGAATGTTAATTGCGCGGCGAGGGACAGCCACCTACGCTCGACCCGAGACCCCAGGCCCGTTCCCCATGACCATCCGCGTTTTCCTGATTGACGACCACGCCCTCGTGCGCACGGGCATGCGCCTGATCCTGGGCACGGAATCCGACATCGAAGTCGTCGGCGAGAGCGAAACCGGCGAAGCCGCGTTGCCGCTTGTGCGCCAGCTGAAGCCCGACGTGGTGCTGTGCGACCTGCACCTGCCCGGCTACAGCGGCCTGGAAGTCACCGAGCGCATCGTCCGTGCCGATATCGGCGTGCGCGTCATCATCGTGTCGGTGCTGGAGGATGGCCCACTGCCGAAGCGCCTGCTGGAAGCCGGCGCGTCCGGCTACCTCGGCAAGGCCGGCGACGCGGCCGAACTGATCCGTGCCGTGCGCGATGTGGCGCGCGGCAAGCGCTACCTGGGCAGCAACGTGGCGCAGAACCTGGCGCTGCACACCGTGGGCGGCGATGCTTCGCCGTTCGATGCCTTGTCGCCTCGCGAACTGGAAGTGGCGATGCTACTCACGCAGGGCTTGCGCCAGGAAGAGATCGCGCGCCGGCTCAACCTCAGCGCGAAGACGGTGAACACGCACAAGACGCGGTTGTTCGAGAAGACCGGCGTGCAGGACAACATCGCCTTGGCGCGCCTGGCGGCCCAGTGGGGCCTGATGGATCCGACCCGCGCGCTCTGATCCCGCGCGAATTCCACCGCGCTGAAACGACACTGGCCGCTTTCGCGGCCAGTGTGTTGTAGCGCCTCCCGAAAGGGCGCAGCGCGTCAGACGCTGCGTTCTTCCGAGGTGGTGTCGTCCTGCTTGTCGTCGGCAGGCGCGTCGGCCGGCTTGGCCGGAGTCACCGGTTCGAACAGGCTGCGCGTCACCGACGGCGGCGTGTCCGCATCGGCGACGAAGAACAGCGAACCCGTCGCCGGGGCAGGGGCGGGCTTCGGTGCCGGCTGAGGCGCAGTTGCGGGCGTCGGAGCTTCCACGGCGGCGACCGGCGCTTCCACCATAGGGGCTTCCGCCGTCGCTTCGTTCACTGCATCGACCAGATCGATCTGCACCGGCTCGTTGCGCACGTCGGCGATTGTCTCGCTGACCTGCGCGATCTCGACCGGGGCCTCCACGACATCGGCCACCACGGCAACAGGCGCTTCGGCAATGTCCGCCTTCACGGTCTCGACGATGGCGACGGCCACTGGTGCTTCCTGCTGCACGACGGCGGCGACCACCGGCTGCACGACCTCGGCTTCGGCCTTGACCTCTTCGATCACGGCGGCGACGTCGACCTGGGCCGGAAGGCGGGCGATCGTTTCGACGACGGGCGCCGGAATGGCCGGAGCAGCCACTTCGGCAGCGACGACCACCGGAGTCACGACGGCAACGGCGGCGGCAGGCGCGTTGGTGCGCGCGGGTGCAGGCTCTTCATCGTCGAAGTCGAACTCGGGCTGCGAGCGATCGGCCACCGGTGCGGCGTCTTCGTCGCTGCCTAGTTCGTCGATGGACAAACCCTCTTCGCCCTGTGCGGCTTCACCATTGCCACGACGGCGACGGCGCCCACCACGACGACCGCGACGGCGGCGGCTGCCGCCTTCACCGGCTTCACCGTCGGCGCCGGGTGCGGTCTCGCCTTCGATGGCAACGATGCCCGTCTCGACTTCCGACGCCTCGATCGGGGCAACGGGGGAGGGTGCCGGTGCGGCCCGCACGGCCTCTGTCGCCACCACAGTGGCGGCTGCGGCTGCCGTCACCACGTCGACATCGGCAACGACCGCGGGTGCGACGGGCTTGATGGCCTGGTCTGCCTGCGGCGCGCGCGGTGCTTGCTGGCGCTGCCCCTCCTGCGGCTTGTTGCCCGCCGGCTGCTGCACTTTGGGCGCCTTCGGCTGCTGCGGGTTCTGCTGGCCTTCGGCCTTGGGCTTGTTGGCCTTCTGGCCCTGCTGCTCGTTGCGCGGCTTCTGCTGCTGGGCGTTGCCGCCCTGCGGGTTCTGGCCCTTGTTGCGCTCGTCGCGGCGTTGACCGTCCTGCTTGCCGCCGCGGCCCTGATTCTGCTGGCCGCGGTTGTCACGGCCTTCGCGGTTGTCGCGATTCTCGCGGCGTCCGCTGTTGCGGTCGTTGCGCTGGCGGTTGTCCTGCTGCGGACGGGCCTGCGGTGCCGGTGCGGCGGCCGCAGACTCGCCGCCGAACAGGCGCTTGAAGAAGCCGACCACACCGCCGGAGGCGGGCGCGGTCACCGGGGCAGCCGCCACTGCGGCGACGGGCGCGACGACCGGCGCAGGCTGCTCGCGTTCCTCGCGCACAGGGGCGGGCTGGGCGTGCTTGACGTGGGTGACCGCCGGCGCCGGCGGAATGTTGAGCTGCGACTTGGTCAGCGCATGCACCGGCAGCTTGCGCGGCGTGCCGCGCTGGTAGCTGGGCTTGCTGGACTCTTCGCCCAGCTCGTTCTCGCGGATGCGGGTGACTTCGTAATGCGGCGTGTGCAGCGCTTCGTCCGCAACGATGATGATCGGCGCGTCGTGGCGCTGTTCGATCTCACGCAGGGCGCCGCGCTTCTCGTTGAGCAGGAAGTTGGCGATCTCCAGCGGCGCCTGGATCAGCACCTGCCCGGTGTTGTCCTTCATCGCGTGCTCTTCGGCCACGCGGATGATCGACAGCGACAGCGACTCGACGCTGCGCATGCGGCCGTGGCCATCGCAGCGCGGACACACGATCTGGCTGGACTCGCCCAGGCTGGGGCGCAGGCGCTGGCGGCTCATTTCCAGCAGGCCGAAGCGCGAGATGCGGCCGATCTGGACGCGGGCACGGTCGTACTTCAGCGCGTTCTGCAGCTTGTTCTCGACTTCGCGCTGGTGCTTGTTCGACGACATGTCGATGAAGTCGATCACCACCAGACCGCCCAGGTCGCGCAGGCGCAGCTGGCGGGCCACTTCTTCGGCCGCTTCCAGATTGGTGTGGAACGCCGTCTCCTCGATGTCGCCGCCCTTGGTGGCGCGCGCCGAGTTGACGTCGATGGCGGTCAGCGCTTCGGTCTGGTCGACCACGATCGAGCCGCCGGAGGGCAAGCGGACGTTACGCTCGTAGGCGCCTTCGATCTGGGACTCGATCTGGAAGCGGTTGAAGAGCGGGATGTCGTCCTTGTAGTGCTTCAACTTGCGCAGGTTGTGCGGCATCACCTGCTGCATGAACTCGCGCGCGGTCTCGTGCAGCTCCTCGGTGTCGACCAGGATCTCGCCGACATCATTGCGCAGGTAGTCGCGCAGGGCGCGCACGATCAGGCGGCTTTCCTGGTAGATCAGGAACGGCGCAGGCTTGGTCAGCGCGGCTTCGGCGATCGCGCGCCAGACGCTGAGCAGGTAATCGAGGTCCCACTGCAGCTCTTCGGCATCGCGGCCGACACCAGCGGTGCGGATGATCACCCCCATGTCGTCGGGGATGTTCAGCTTGTCCATGGCCTCTTTCAGTGCGGCGCGGTCGTCGCCCTCAATCCGGCGCGACACGCCGCCAGCGGTGGGCGAGTTGGGCATCAGCACCATGTAACGCCCTGCCAACGAGATGAACGTGGTCAGGGCTGCGCCCTTGTTGCCGCGTTCGTCCTTGTCGATCTGGACGACGACTTCTTGGCCTTCCCGCAGCAGTTCGCGGATGCCGGCCTTATTGTGGTCCACGCCCGCCTGGAAGTAATCGCGAGAGATTTCCTTCAGCGGCAGGAAGCCATGGCGCTCGCCGCCGTAATCGACGAAGGCGGCTTCCAGAGAGGGTTCAAGCCGGGTGATGCGGCCCTTGTAGATGTTGGACTTCTTCTGTTCCTTCGACGGCTGTTCGATATCGATGTCGTACAGGGTCTGACCGTCGACGATGGCCACGCGCAGCTCTTCGGCCTGCGTGGCATTGATCAACATACGTTTCATTGTGCGTTCCTCGCGCGCTGCTACCGCGCGGAACGCCATGGCGTTTCGCCTCTGGAATGTTGCACCACCCCTTGCGCAGGCGCAGCGGGGCAGGTCGGGCTTCCAGCGCTACGACACCACGGCAGGCCGCGGGAGCGCTTGTTCTAATGGGGTGTTGCGGGCCGGCGGCAGCTTCCCTCGAGAGGTCGCGCCGCACGGGACATGTTCAGCACAGGTGCCGTCACGCACCCGGCGGTATCCGGGCCTGCCGATGAGCCGCTAACATGGCCGCCCCTGGGGCGGTGGCCGCGCACTTGCCGGAATCGCGGGGAGACGGGCTTCTGGCCCAACTGCAACTCCCAGCGAAATCAAACCCTTATCTCGCCCCCCGAGTTTAACAGATTAGCGTTCATGACCCCTAGCCCCCCGTCCGACAAACCGGCGGCCCCGCCCAAGACCGCCGTGCGCACCGTCACCGTGCCTGAAGACCGGGGCGGGCAGCGGCTGGACAACTTCCTGCTCGGCCAACTGAAGGGGGCGCCGCGCAGCTTGGTCTACAAGCTGGTCCGCAGCGGCCAGGTGCGGGTCAACGGCGGACGGGCGAAGGCTGAGCGCAAGCTGGAGGGCGGGGACGAGGTCCGCATCCCGCCGGTCAGTCTCAGTGAGGCAGGAGAAAAGGTCGGGCCACCGGCCGGCTTCTTGAAACGCATGGAGGCGGCCATCGTCTTCGAGGATGCGCGCCTGCTGGTCATCAACAAGCCTTCCGGCGTCGCCAGCCATGGGGGCAGCGGCATCAGCCATGGCGCGATCGAAACCATGCGCGTGCTCCGCCCCAACCAGACGCTGGAACTGGTGCACCGGCTGGACCGCGACACCTCGGGCCTGCTGGTGATGGCCAAGAAGCGCTCGGCGTTGTCCGAACTGCAGGCGCTGCTACGCGAAGACAGCGAGGGCGGGGCACGCGGGATCGAGAAGCGCTACCTCACGTTGCTGGTCGGCCGCATGCCCGATGGCGTGATGAGCGTCGAGGCGCCGCTGCACATCGGCCTGCGCCAGGGCGGCGAGCGCCATGTCCAGGTGCATCGCGACGGCAAGGCGTCGCTGAGCCATTTCAAGGTGCTGGAACGCCGTGGCGGGCATTCGTATTGCGAAGTCCGGATCGAGACCGGCCGCACCCATCAGATCCGCGTGCACGCCCAGCACATCGGCCATCCGGTGGCGGGCGACGACAAGTACGGCGATCCGGCGGCGAACAAGCGCCTGCGCGAGCAGGCGGGACTGAAGCGCCTGTTCCTGCATGCGGCGTCATTGCGGTTCGCCCTGGACGGCGGCAAGACGCCTTACGTGTTGAACGCGCCGCTGGCGGAGGAACTCGTCGAGGCGCTGGACAACCTGCGCTGAGGTCGTCGCGACCTCAGTGCCAGAGGCCGAGCACGAGCCCGAACAGGGCGAACTGCACCGTGTGGTAGCCGCCGTCGATCAGCCACAGGCGCACGCCGCGCTGGGCGAACAGATAGTTGATGCCGAAGCTCGCCGCGACCAGACCGAACCCGACCAGCACGCCGCGGCACACGGCGAACGACAGCGGCGGTTGCGGCCCGAGGAACCAGGCAAACACCGCGGCCGCCAGCAGCGAAAAGACGAAGGCGCCACCGAAGATTTTCGCCGGATGCCCCTGCTTCTGCGAGTCCATGCCGGCCGCCGCATTCCACGCCTTGCCGAACAGCGGGCCGTACCAGATGCCGCCAAGCAGGAAACTCGAAACGGCCGCCACCAGCACCGCCCACAGGTTGATTCCGTCCATCGATGTCCCCTCGTTAACGATCGATCAGTGGGCGCTGCCCTGCGCGAAGCAGCGGGTCGGCTTCTCAAGCACCGGCGGGAAGGTCACCGGCACGGTGATCGTATGCGTGACCGGCTGGCCATTCCGGGTCGCGGCGCGGAACGTCCAGGTACGCACCGCTTCGAGTGCGGCCTTGTCGAGCGCGTCGTTGCCGCTTCCCTGCGCCTGCGCGACCTGCGCGGGAACGCCGTCCTTCTCGATGGTCACGCGCAGGACGGTGGTGCCGCCTTCGCTGTTGCATTCGGCCTCGGGCGGATAAGCGGGCGGTGGCGTGTCGATTGCGGCCAGTTCGGTCGATGGAATGATCGGCGCGGCGGGCGCTTCGGTCTTGCCGCAAGCGACGAGCACGACGACGAGGGCCGGCAGCAACACCGGGCGTACGGCACGCAGCATGTCCATCAGGCTTCTCCCAACAGGGCGCTGGCTTTCGCCGCGCAGATGAAGTCGTTCTCGCTCAAACCGCCCACATCGTGCGTTGAGTAGCGCACGACGGCACGGTTGTAGTGCACGCCCAGGTCGGGATGGTGGTCTTCCGCATGGGCGACGAAGGCGAGCGCGTTCACGAACGCCATCGTTTCGTAGTAGTTCTCGAACGGAAACGTGCGCAGCAGCGCGTGCCCGTCCTCCACCAGCTCCCAGCCTGGCACCTGCGGCAGCAGTTCGGCGATGCGGGCGGGCGGGAGCCGATGTTCGCTGCCGCGCAGCGGCACGCAGTGCGCCTGGGCGAGGGGGATCAGGTCGGACATCGGGAATCTCCTGCGTGGCGGCCAGTCTGAACGAAGACCGACAATGGGCCCGTTAATGTGAATGCCCGTGGGGCAGGGGGCTAGAATACCCGCATGATCCAGATTTCCGACAGCGCACAGGCGCACTTCCGCAAGCTGATCGAACGCGAGTCGCTCGCAGGGCTGGGCGTCCGTTTGAGCGCCGTGCATCCGGGCACCGCACAAGCGGACGCACGGCTGGAGTTCGCCGAGCCGCGCGACCTAGCAGGCGATGAATGGGCAGTGGACTGCGACGGCTTCACGCTCTACGTGGATGCCGGTAGCGTGCACTGGCTGGACGGCGCCGAGATCGATTACGTCGTGAAGGGCGCGGGTACCCAGCTGACGATCAAAGCGCCGCGCATCAAGGGCGAAGCACCCGGCGACAGCGCGTCGCTGGTCGAGCGCGTGCGTTGGGTGGTCGACAACGAAATCAACCCACAGCTCGCGGCCCACAAGGGCCGGGTAGCGGTGGAGGAAGTCGGCGGCGACGGCGTGGTTTGGCTGCGCTTCGGCGGCGGCTGCCACGGCTGCGGCATGGCCGACGTGACCCTGAAACAGGGCATCGAGAAAACGTTGATGGCCCGCGTGCCCGGCATCACTGCTGTGCGTGATGCCACCGATCACGGGACCGGGGACGCCCCGTACATCCCGCGCGGCAACGCGGCCTGACGGACGCCAGCGCCGGTGACGAACGCCACCGACGTCATCGCGCACCTGCTGCCACGCAAGGCAGCGACCATCGTCGAGCGTCAAACGGGCCTGCCTTTCGGATGGGGTCTATGGCTGCGCGCCTTGCCCGAGCGCTTGGGCCGGATCACCCGCGAGCGGGCGGATTCGGTTGTCGTGCTGTTCGCCGCGCGCGCACCGCGCCCGGCAGATCCGGTGCCGCCTATTCCTGGACGCATCAGCGCGTTGCGTTCGTTGCTTTACCAGGGCTGGGGACCGCCACCGCGCGAAGAGCGCTGGATGCGCTGGACGGCGGGCGTCACGAGCACGCTGATGCATGTGGCGTTCTTCCTGTTCCTGCTGTGGGTTGCGCTGGTGAAGATCCCACCGCCGGAGCCGGACACCGGTGACGACAGCATTCGCGTACGCCTGGAAATGATCGGCCAGGGATCGCCCGAAGAACCCGGAGCCGCCCCGCAGGCAGGCGCACCGGCAAGTGCCGTTTCTTCGCCGTCACAGGCTTCGTCTGCCGCGCCGGCAGCGTCCTCCCAGACCGCAGCCGCCTCGTCGGACGAGCAACCGGTGCCGGTTCCCTCCGAGGAACTCGCGGCTGCCGCGCCCGAGGTGGTCGTGGTGCAACCCGATGTGCGCATGCCCGAGCCAGCGCCAGCCGAGCCTGCCGCGCAGTCAGTGCAGGTGACCGAAGTGCCCGAACCCACGCGCGCCTACGTATTGCCGCCACCGACACCACGCGAGCCGCAGCTTCGTCAACCGGCCCCCCGCGAGGCCAGCGTGCGTGCGCGTGATGTCGCGGCGCCGGTCGAAGCGCCCGTGGTGCGGAATGCGACGCCTGCGCGCGTCGTCAACGCGGCGCCCGTGACTGCGCGACCGCTGGATGTGCGTGAGCGCGAGATGGTGGTGCCCGTACCGCAGCCGCGCACCGTAGCCGTGCCGACACGCGATGTCGCACCCCGTGCCGTCAACACGCCGCAGCGTGACGTCAGGCAGGCCCAGGTGAGCGAACCGTCCCCTGCGCCGCCTTCGCCCACGCCCTCCGTCGCGCCGGCTGCCAATGCCGCCGCATCGGCGCCCTCTCAAACGACCGCGCGTTCGAACACCCCGGCACCGTCGACGGCGCCCCGCGGGACGGCGACTGCGCCTGGCGCACCGGCCGTCGCGCCGACGACCAAACCCGGAGGCTGGACCGCACCGAATCGTGCAGACGACTGGGGCAATTCCCGCCGCAACGTCGCCGGCGACAGCGCGGCGAACGGACAGGACAAGCCCGGCCTGTACAACGCCGACGGCAGCCTGCGCGTGCCGGGTGATGCGGGCGACAACACGGCGCAACGGGGCGCGCCCGGCGGCAACAACGACCAGTGGACGCGCGAGCGCCTCGAGCAGTCCGGCACCTGGTTGCAGCGCCCGCCGTACGACTACGAGCCCACCAGTTTCGACAAGTACTGGGTGCCGAGCGAATCGCTGCTGGCCGAATGGGTGCGCCGCAACGTGAAGGAAATGGAGATCTCGATCCCGGGCACCAACCTCAAGCTGAAGTGCACGATCTCCGTGTTGCAGTTGGGGGGCGGCTGCGGCCTGGGCAACTTCTTCCCGGATCCGCCGGTCGCACGGCCGCCGCCGGAGATCCCGGTGAAGCGCAAACCGATCCCGACCGACAGCTGAGGGTTTGCGCGGTAACGGTGCTGGAACGAAAAACGGAGCCTTGCGGCTCCGTTTTTTCTGCGTTACCCCTGGGGGACGTAACGCTTACTTGTGTACGCCGTGCAGATCGCGCAGCTGCGACGGGCGCGAGCCGAAGTACGCCGCCAGGTCGGAGATGTCCTGGTCGCTGAGCGAGGCCGCCTGCGGGCTCATCAGCGCGTGCTGGCGATCGCCGCTGCGGTACGCCTGCAGGGCATGGGCGAGGTAGTCGCCGTACTGGCCGCCGAGCTTCGGATAGGTGTCGTCGATGGGCGCATTGCCTTCGGCACCGTGGCAGTCGATGCAGCTCTGGCCGGTGGCCTTGCCCTTGGCCTTGGCCAGTTCCTCGCCCTTGGCGATGTGGCCCTTGGGCAGGCCGGCGGACGAGCTGGAACCATGTTCACCGCTGGCGTGGCCGGGGTTCTCGGCCGAGACCTCGGTGTTTTCCACCTTCGAACATGCCACCAGGGCGAGGGCAGCGAGCAGGGCGATGGCTAGACGCTGGGCGTGCTTGGCGTTGGGCATGGTGGTCTTACTTGACGGTGGAAAGGAATGCGGCGATGTCGGCGATGTCCTGGTCGCTGAAGCTCTGCGCCTGGGCCTGCATCGTGGGGTGCTTGCGGTTGCCGTTGCGGTACTCGGTCAGCGCATTGGCCAGGTAATCGGCAGACTGGCCGCCGATCCGCGGCACGTGGAAGTTCGGGTACGCGTTCTTGTAGCCCTCGATGCCGTGGCAGCCCTGGCAGGTGTAGGTCAGGGTGCGACCGGTGTCCGGGTTGCCGACCAGCGGCTTCGGCGTAGCGGCGGCGGGAGCCGCGGCAGGCGCCGCAGCATCGACCGGGGCCGGCGTGGCCGGGGTTTCCTGTTGGGCGGTCAGGGCGGCCAGCGGGAGGGCGGCCAAGGCAAGGCAAGCGGCGAGCGGCAGCAGTCGCATCATTCTCGGGAAACTCTCAGGTTGCGCGCGCCGCGTACCACCGCGGCGCTTGGCTGAACGCAAGTATAGCCTGCGACCGAATGTCGCGCACAGGCGCGGCAGGCCACCGCATGTCCGCGAAGCGTGCTCCCGCCGCCGGACGGCTTCCGTCTTCGGTACGCGGATGACGTTGCGGATGGAGAATGCGGCCGCGCGTTGTCCGGCATCGCGCGCGGTCGGCGAAGCAACCTTCCATCGCCTCCGCGCATCGAATGCCGGAGCCCCGAACACGATGCCCGACGCAAGTCACCATGACCTTCGGCGCATGGAAGTTGTTCAGGGGTGATATACCTTCATACAACACCACCACAACACCACCACGGTACCACCCCATGTCCCGACCCAGCCCCCTTTCCGGCCGTCCCTACCTGCGCCTGGCCCTGGTGCCTGTCCTGTGCAGCCTGCTGGTTCTGACCGCCTGCAAGGGCGGCGGCCCGACCCCGGAGGCCCAGGCCAAGAACGGCGAGGCCCCGAAAGAGCCCGATGCGGTGCCGGTCGAGGTCGCCAAGGCTACCCATCGCCCGGTCGCGGCCAGCTATAGCGGCACCGCGGCGCTGGAGGCGCTGGGCGAGTCCCAGGTCGTCGCCAAGACCTCCGGCGTGGCGCTGGCCGTCCTGGTGGAAGAAGGGCAGGTGGTGCGTGCCGGCCAGGCGCTGGTCCGGTTGGACCCCGATCGCCTCCGTTTGCAGGTGGCGCAAGCCGAAGCCCAGATGCGCAAGCTGGAGAACAACTACCGCCGCGCGCAACAGTTGGTCGAACAGCAGATGATCAGCGCCAACGACGTCGACCAGATCAAGTACGACCTGGAGAACGCGCGTGCCGTCTATCGCGCCGCCGCACTGGAACTGTCGTACACCACGGTCACCGCGCCGATCTCCGGCGTGGTCGCCTCGCGCTCGATCAAGACGGGCAACTTCGTCCAGATCAACACGCCGATCATCCGCGTCGTCGACCAGTCGCGCCTGGAAGCCACGCTCAACGTGCCCGAACGCGAGCTCTCCACGCTGAAGGCCGGCCAACCGGTCGCGCTGGCGGTCGACGCGTTGCGTGGCAAGGTGTTCCAGGGCACTGTCGACCGCATCGCGCCGGTCGTCGATGCAGGCAGCGGCACGTTCCGCGTGGTGTGCTCGTTCGCCAGCGACGGCGTGCTGCAGCCGGGCATGTTCGGCCGCATCAAGATCGATTACGACCAGCGCGCGGACGCGCTGGTGGTGCCGCGCGTCGCACTGCTCGACGATGGCGACCCGGCGGTCTACGCGGTGCGTAGCGGCAAGGCGACGCGCGTGCCGGTCAAGCTGGGCTATGTGGATGGCGAGTGGATCGAAGTGCGCGAAGGCCTCAAGGCCGGCGACCAGGTCGTGACCGCCGGCAAGGTGGCACTGCGTGAAGGCAGCACGGTGCAGGTGATCGGCGCCGAGCCGGCCAAGGTGGCCGCCAAGGCCGACGCCGACAAGACCGCCGGAACCAAGCAATGAGCGCGCCCGGCCACGCACCCGGGGAGCAGGATCCCCACGCAGGGAGTGGTGGCACGCTGGGCGGGGGACTCGTCGAGTTCTCCACCCGCCGTCGCGTCACCATCGCGATGTTCTGGATCACGATGTTCCTGTTCGGCGTGATCGCGCTGTTCTCGTTGAAGGTCAACCTGCTGCCCGACCTGAGCTACCCGACGCTCACCGTGCGCACCGAGTACACCGGTGCGGCGCCCTCGGAAATCGAAACGCTCATCAGCGAACCGGTGGAAGAAGCCGTCGGCGTGGTGAAGAACCTGCGCAAGCTGAAGTCCGTCTCGCGTACCGGCCAGAGCGACGTCGTACTGGAATTCGCCTGGGGCACGGACATGGACCAGGCCAGCCTGGAAGTCCGCGACAAGATGGAAGTGCTGTCGTTGCCGCTGGAGGCGAAGGCGCCGGTGCTGCTGCGCTTCAATCCCTCCACCGAGCCGATCCTGCGCCTGGTGCTGTCGAACAAGCAGGATCCCAAGACCGATGCCGATGCGGTCCGCCTGCTGACCGAATTGCGTCGTTATGCGGACGATGACCTCAAGAAGAAGCTGGAGCCGGTCAGCGGCGTGGCGGCGGTCAAGGTAGGCGGCGGCCTGGAGGACGAGATCCAGGTCGACATCGACCAGCAGAAGCTCGCCCAGCTGAACCTGCCGATCGACAACGTCATCCAGCGCCTGCAGCAGGAGAACATCAACATCTCCGGTGGCCGTCTGGAAGAGGGCTCGCAGCGCTACCTGGTGCGTACCGTCAACCAGTTCGCGACAGTCAACGAGATCCGCGAAATGCTGGTGACCACGCAGAGCGGCGGCGACAATGCCGCGGCGTCGGCGGCGGCGCAGATGGCGGCGATCGCGGCCTCGACCGGTTCGGCCGAGGCGATGGCGGCGGCGGCATCCGTGCAGAGCGCGTCGGGCGGCAGTGGCAGCGTCGTCGCCGGCGGCATGCCCGTGCGGCTGAAGGACGTGGCCGAGGTGAAGCAGGGCTTCAAGGAACGCGAGGCGATCATCCGCCTGGCGGGCAAGGAGGCGGTCGAACTGGCCATCTACAAGGAAGGTGATGCGAACACCGTCTCCACGGCCGAGGCCCTGAAGGCGAAGCTGAAGCAGCTCGAACAGCAGGTGCCGCCGGATGTCGAACTGACCGTCATCGACGACCAGTCGCGCTTCATCAAGAACGCCATCAGCGACGTCCAGAAGGACGCGATGATCGGCGGCGCATTGGCGATCCTGATCATCTTCCTGTTCCTGCGCGACGGCTGGAGCACGTTTGTCATCAGCCTGTCGCTGCCGGTGTCGATCGTCACCACGTTCTTCTTCATGGGCGAGCTGGACCTGAGCCTCAACGTCATGTCGCTGGGTGGCCTGGCATTGGCCACGGGCCTGGTGGTGGACGATTCGATCGTCGTGCTGGAGAGCATCGCCAAGGCGCGCGAACGCGGGCTGGGCATCCTCGAAGCGGCCATGGTGGGCACGCGCGAAGTGAGCATGGCGGTGGTGGCGTCGACATTGACGACCATCGCGGTGTTCCTGCCGCTGGTGTTCGTGCAGGGTATCGCCGGCCAGCTGTTCCGTGACCAGGCGCTGACGGTCGCCATCGCCATCGGCATCTCGCTGATCGTGTCGATGACGCTGATCCCGATGCTGAGCTCGCTGAAGGGCCGTCCGCCGCTCGCATTCCCCGAAGAGGCGCCGCACCCGCAGTGGAAGCCTGCTTCGCGCTGGCAGAAGCCGATCGCCGTCAGTGGCCGCGGTGTTGGCGCCGCGTTCCGCTACGCGTTCTTCGGGATCGCCTGGCTGATCGTGCGCATCTGGCGTGGCATCGTGGCCGTGGTGGGACCGGTGATGGGCAAGATCAGCGATCTGGTCATGGCCGTCTACCATCGCGCTGAACAAGGCTACATGCGCCTGCTGCCCGCTTCGCTGCACCGTCCCTGGCTGATGTTGGGCTTCGCTGCGCTGGCGTTCCTCGCGTCGCTTGCCCTGGTGCCGCTGCTGGGCGCGGACCTGATTCCGCAGCTGGCGCAGGACCGTTTCGAAATGACGGTCAAGCTTCCCCCTGGCACCCCGCTGGCCACGACCGACGTCCTGGTGCGCGAACTGCAGGACAAGCACGCCAAGGACGAGGGCATCCATGCGTTGTACGGCGTGAGCGGCAGCGGCACGCGGCTGGACGCCAATCCCACCGAGAGCGGCGAGAACATCGGCAAGCTGACGGTTGTCATGGCCGATGGCGGGAGCGAAGAAGTCGAGGCGCGGGAAACCGAGGCGCTGCGCGCCACGATGAAGCGCCACCCTGGCGCCCAGGTCGATTTCAGCCGGCCGGAGCTGCTCAGCTTCTCCGCGCCGCTTGAAGTCGAACTGCGCGGCCAGGACCTGGCCGGCATCGAGCGTGCGGGCCAGAAGCTGGCGGCCCTCCTGCGTGCCAACCCGCACTACGCCGACGTCAAGTCGACGGTGGAGCAGGGTTTCCCGGAGATCCAGATCCGCTTTGACCAGGAACGTGCCGGCGCACTGGGCCTGACGACGCGACAGATCGCGGACGTGGTGGTGAAGAAGGTGCGCGGCGAAGTGGCCACGCGCTACAGCTTCCGTGATCGCAAGATCGACGTGTTGGTGCGCGCGCAGGAGAACGATCGCGCGTCGGTGGACAGCATCCGCCGCCTGATCGTGAATCCGGGCAGCGCCCGTCCGGTGACGCTGTCCGCGGTCGCCGACGTGGTGGCCACCAGCGGGCCCAGCGAGATCCATCGCGCCGACCAGGTGCGCGTGGCGATCGTGTCGGCCAACCTGCGCGATATCGATCTGGGCAGCGCGGTACAGGAGGTGCAGCAGATCGTGGCCGAGAACCCGCTGGGCGCCGGCGTGGGCATGCATATCGGCGGCCAGGGCGAGGAACTGCAGGAGTCCGTCACGTCGTTGATGTTCGCGTTCGGCCTGGCGATCTTCCTGGTGTACCTGGTGATGGCGTCGCAGTTCGAATCGCTGCTGCACCCGTTCGTCATCCTGTTCACCATTCCACTGGCGCTCGTGGGTGCTATCGGTGCGCTGTTCCTGACCAATTCGCCGGTTTCGGTGGTGGTATTCATCGGCCTGATCCTGCTGGTCGGCCTGGTGACGAAAAACGCCATCATCCTTATCGACAAGGTAAACCAATTGCGCGAGGCCGGCGTCGCCAAGCACGAGGCGTTGGTCGAGGGTGCGCGCTCGCGCCTGCGCCCGATCATCATGACCACGTTGTGCACGCTGTTCGGCTTCCTGCCGCTGGCGATTGCGATGGGCGAGGGTGCGGAGGTGCGTTCGCCGATGGCGATCACCGTCATCGGTGGCCTGCTGGTGTCCACGCTGCTGACGTTGCTGGTGATCCCGGTGGTTTACGACTTGCTGGACCGTCGCGCGGATGACTACTACCTGGAGCGTGGGCGTCGCGCGCGCCGCCTGCAGGCCCTGCAGCCTGACGGCGAGGGCGAACCCGCATGAGCGTCGCGGAGTTCAGCATCAAGCGACCCGTCACGGCCGTGATGTTCTTCATCTCGCTGTTCGTGATCGGCCTGATCGCGGCGATCCGCCTGCCGCTGGAAGCCTTCCCCGAGGTCTCGCCGCCCTTCATCTTCGTGTCGCTGCCCTACACGGGCTCGACACCGGAAGAGGTGGAGCGGACGGTCCTGCGCCCGGCGGAGGAAGCGCTGTCGACGATGGCCGGCATCAAGCGCATGGAGTCGAATGCGAAGGCGGATGGTGCCCAGATCTTCATCCAGTTCTCCGATTGGGACCGAGACGTAGCGATCGCCGCGTCCGAGGCGCGCGAACGGCTCGACGCAATCCGCGACGACCTGCCGGACGATCTGCAACGCTACTTCGTCTTCAAGTTCTCGACCACTGACCAACCCGTGCTGCGGGTACGCCTGGCCAGCAAGAGCGACCTGACCGGCGCGTACGACATGATCGAGCGCGAGTTCAAGCGCCGCATCGAGCGCATCCCGGGCGTTGCGCGCGTGGACGTGTCGGGCGCGCCGCCGAACGAGGTCGAGATCGCGATCAATCAGGACCGGCTGACCGCGCACAACCTCAGCCTCAACGATCTGACCACGCGGCTCCAGGCGGTGAACTTCTCGATTTCCGCCGGCGTGATCAGTGACGGACCGCAACGCCTACGTGTGCAGCCGGTCGGTGAGCTGACCGACCTGCAACAACTGCGCGATCTCGTGGTGGGCAGCGGTAACGTGCGATTGGGCGACATCGCGGACGTTCGCCTGAAGCCTGCGCGGATGGACTACGGACGCCGTCTCGATGGCCAACCCGCAGTCGGTCTCGACATCTTCAAGGAGCGCAACGCCAACCTGGTGGACGTGTCGAGCAAGGCGCTGGCCGAGGTCGAGGCCATCCGCGCCCAGCCGGAGATGAGCGACATCCAGGTCAAGATCATCGAGAACCAGGGTGACAACGTCACCTCGTCGCTGTTGGAACTAGCAGAGGCAGGCCTGATCGGCCTGGTCCTGTCGATCGTCGTACTGTGGTTCTTCCTTCGCCACTGGCCGTCCGTGTCGATGGTGACACTGGCCATCCCGATCTGCTTCGTGATGACGCTGGGCTTCATGTACTTCGCCGGTGTCACCTTGAACATCCTGTCGATGATGGGCTTGTTGCTGGCCATCGGCATGCTAGTGGACAACGCCGTGGTGGTGGTGGAGAGCATCTACCAGGAGCGCGAGAAGTATCCGGACAACCCCATCTGGGCCTCGATCATTGGTACGCGCCATGTGGCGATCGCGTTGTCGGCGGGTACGCTGTGCCACTGCATCGTGTTCTTGCCCAACTTGTTCGGCGAGCGCAACTTCCTCAGCATCTACCTGGGCCAGATCGCCGTCACCATCTCGGTATCGCTGCTGGCATCTTGGCTGGTCGCCGTCAGCCTGATCCCGATGATCTCGGCGCGCCTGAAGACGCCGCCGCTGGTGAAGACGGAGACCGGCATCATCCCGCGCATGCAGAAGCGCTACGCCGGCCTGTTGCGCTGGACACTGGAGCATCGGGGCTGGAGCGTGCTCGGCATCCTGCTGATCATCGTCGTCAGTTTCGTGCCGATGAAGCTCACCAAGTTCGACATGTTCGGCAACGATGGTGGCGGCGAGGCGGAGCTGTACTACCAGTGGAAGGGCGCCTACACCAAGGAGCAGATGTCGGCCGAGATCCTCAAGGTCGAACAGTTCCTCGACGCCAACCGCAAGAAGTACCGGATAACCCAGATCTATTCCTACTTCAGCGAGCAGGGCTGGGGCGGCACCCAGATCAAGTTCGACACGGAGAAATCCAGCGAGACCAAGCCGATCGTCGAGCAGTTGCGCAAGGACCTGCCAAAATCGGCGCGCGCCAACATCGGCATCGGCGGCGACGGCGGCAACCAGGGCGGCGGTGGCCAACCTGGCCAGAGCGTGTCGTTCCAGCTGGTCGGCGATTCCACCCAGACGCTGGGCGAGATCGCGGCGGACCTGGTGCCGATCCTGGCCAAGCGCAAGGAACTTCGCGACGTTCGCGTCGATGTCGGCGACCAGAACAGCGAGTTGAACGTTCGCGTGGACCGTGAGCGTGCGGCCGCATTCGGGTTCAGCTCTCAGCAGGTGGCCAGCTTCGTCGGCCTGGCGCTGCGTGGCGCACCGTTGCGCGAGTTCCGCCGAGGCGAAACAGAAGTGCCGGTGTGGGTGCGTTTCGCGGGCGCCGAGGACTACGGTACCGAGGACCTGGCGGGCTTCATGGTGCGCGCGCCTGACGGCCGCACCGTGCCGTTGTTGAGCCTGGTGGATGTCGGCATCACGCCGTCGGCCACGCAGATCCAGCGCACCAATCGCCAGACCACGTTGACCGTGCAGGCCAATCTGGCCGAGAACGTCACCGTGCCGGATGCGCGCAAGGCCATGGAGGAGACGTTGAAGGGCATGTCGTTCCCGGCAGGCTACAGCTACTCGTTCGACGGCAGTGCCTTCCAGGAAGATGACGAGGCGATGGGGGACATGCTGTTCAAGACCGCGCTCGCTCTCGTGATGATCTACGTCGTCATGGCCGCGGTGTTCGAATCGCTGCTGTTCCCGGCAGCGATCATGAGCGGCGTGCTGTTCTCGGTGTTCGGTGTGTTCTGGCTGTTCGCGCTGACCGGTACCACGTTCGGCATCATGTCCTTCATCGGCATCCTGGTGTTGATGGGCGTGGTGGTGAACAACGGCATCGTCATGGTCGAGCACATCAACAACTTGCGACGGCGTGGCATGTCGCGGACGGATGCGCTGGTCGAAGGCAGTCGCGAGCGCCTGCGGCCCATCCTGATGACGATGGGTACGGCGATCCTGGCGATGGTGCCGATCGCGATGGCCAACACGCAGATGGCGGGCGACGGCCCGGCTTACGCGCCGATGGCCCGTGCGATCGCCGGCGGTCTGGCGTTCTCGACCGTGGTCAGCCTGCTGTTCCTGCCGACCATCTACGCGATTCTCGATGACCTGCGCAGCGGTACCGCTCGGGCCATCAAGCGGGCACAGGGTCGACGGGCAGATGCGCCGACGGCAGCGAGCGTGGCGGCACTGCACGTCGAATGATGCAGGCGCTGGAATGAAAAGAGCCGGGCAATGCCCGGCTCTTTTTTGTTTGCTGGAATCGGCGTTAGCCGACCAGCTTGCCCAGCATCCTCAGACCACCGGTCCATACGCCGATGGCGGTACCCAGGCTGGTGAGGAAGAAGTTGAGCAGGACGCGCGCGACGCGGTTCTTCCACCAGCCGCGCGTGGTCTGCACGTCGTCGCGCAGCGCCATGAAGTCTGCGTAGGTCGGCTTGCGCAGCGTCGCTTCGACGAAGGCGCTGACGGTGCCCGAAGCCAGCGCGGGATGCAGTGGCGTCAGCGGCGATGCGATGAACGCCGCGAGGATGCTCAGCGGGTGCCCGCCGGCGATCGCACAGCCGAGCGCGCCCAACAGGCCGGTGGCCAGTACCCACTGCACCAGCAGGTCGGAGCCGACGTCCACGCCGCCCTGCCAGAAGCCCCAGGCGAAGCCGCCGACCAGGAACGCGCCGATGATCAGTTCCATCCACGGCATGCGTGATTTGGGCTTCACCGTCTCCAGCGAGCGGCGGAGTTGCGCGGGGTCCTCCGCGTCGTCCTTCAGGTGGCGGACGAGGCCGGGCAGGTGGCCGGCGCCGACCACCGCCAGCACGCGATAGGGCGAACCCTGGCCGGTGGGTGCGTTGGCGGCCACCTGGCGTAGCGCGGAGGCCATGTACTGATCGCGCTCGGCGATGATGGTGCTGTACAGCTGCGGGCTTTCCGTCGCGAACTCGCCGAAGCTCGATTCCAGCATGTCGCCCTGCTTGAGCTTCTCGATCTCGTCGTCGCCCACTTCCTCATCGGCGAACATGCTGGCGAGGATGCCGGCGCCCACCTTGGTGCGCTGCCACCAGCCCAGCGATTGCAGCGCGCGCTTGAAGGTCAGGCCGACTTCCCGGTCGATCAGGTGTACCGGCAGGCCACGCGCCTGCGCGTCCAGCGCGCCGGCCTTCAATTCTTCGCCGGGCTCGACGCCCAGTTGTTCGGCCAGCCGCCGCTGATAGGCGGCCAGCGCCAGGTTGGCGGCGAACAGGTGCGTCTTGCCTTCGCGGATCACCTTGACCAGGTCCAGTCGCGCGAGCGTATCGGGATCGGTCAGCGACTGCAGGCGGCCGGCATCCAGCTCGACGGCGACGCTGTCGTAATCGCCGCTGGCCACGGCGGCGCGCACGGCGTCCACGCTGGCGCGGGAGACATGCGCAGTGCCCAGCAGGGTGAAGCGAACGCCGTCGCGCTCGACAATCTCGTAGGGTTGGCCCTGCAGCGGATCGGAAGCGGTATTCGTATCGGTCATCGTGTCATTCGTCTTGCGGAGGCGCGTCGGTGCCGGCGCCGAGGGTGCGTTGCATCTGCACGGTGTCCAGCCAGCGACCGTGCTTCCAGGCGATGCCACGGAAGATGCCGATCAGGGTGAAGCCGAACTTTTCGTGCAAGCGGATGGAAGCGGTGTTGGTGGGTTCGCCGATCACAGCGATCATCTGCCGATAGCCACGGGCTTCGCAGGCGTCGATCAACGCTTGCATCAACGCGGCGCCGATGCCGCGACCCTTCAGGCCAGGCACCACGTAAACGGAATTCTCGACGGTCTTGCGGTAGCCGATGCGGGCGCGGTAGCTGCTGGCATAGGCGTAACCCGCGAACTGCCCATCCAGTTCGGCCACCAGGTAGGGATAGCCGCCATCGAGCACGGCGCGCATGCGCTGCGCCATCTCCGCTTCATCGGGTACGTCGTACTCGTAGGTATTGACGTGCTCGCGGACTTCCGTGGCGTAGAGATCGGAAATCGCCAGCACGTCGGCCGGCGTGGCGTCACGGACGATCAGCGGCACGCGCGGGCCTCAGTCGATGTAGCGCTTGAGGAGGTCGCCGTACGCATCAATGCGGCGATCGCGCAGGAACGGCCAGATGCGACGCACGTGCTCGCTACGTTGCAGGTCGACGTCGGCCATCAGGATGGTCTCGTCGCCACCGGCTTCGGCGATGAACTCGCCCTGTGGGCCAAGCACATGGCTGTTGCCCCAGAACTGGATGCCGGAGGCCCCGAGCGGCGAGGCTTCGTGGCCGACGCGATTGCAGCTCAGGACCGGCAAACCGTTGGCGACCGCATGGCCGCGATGGCTCAGGACCCACGCATCGCGCTGGCGGTTCTTCTCGGCCTGTTCGTCGTCCGGATCCCAGCCGATCGCGGTGGGATACAGCAGCAGGTCCGCGCCGGCCAGCGCCATCAGGCGCGCGGCTTCCGGATACCACTGGTCCCAGCACACCAGCACGCCCAGGCGGCCGACGGAGGTGTCGATCGGCGTGAAGCCGATGTCGCCCGGTGTGAAGTAGAACTTCTCGTAGAAACCCGGGTCGTCCGGGATGTGCATCTTGCGGTACTTGCCCGCGATGCTCCCGTCCTTTTCGTAGACCACGGCGGTGTTGTGGTACAGCCCCGCGGCACGGCGCTCGAACAGCGACGACACGAGCACCACGCCGTGCTGCTTGGCGAGCTTGCCCAGGCGCTCGGTGCTCGGGCCGGGGATGGGTTCGGCCAGGTCGAACTCCTGTACCGATTCGTGCTGGCAGAAGTAGGCGCCGTTGTGCAGTTCCTGCAGCAGCACGAGCCGCGCGCCGCGCTTGGCGGCTTCGGCCACGCGCGCTTCGATCACCGACAGGTTGGCGTCGGCATCGCCGTGGTTCTTTTCCTGGATCAAGGCGACGGGCAGGGTGGTGCGGTTCATCGGGCGCGGTCGGGCAGCGGCGGGGAAGGGGACGCATGGTACCGCGTCCACCCTTCACGCAGGCACACGCGGCGTGAACACGCCGTGCCGCGCTCAGGACGTCGCGGCCCGCTCGCGACGGCGGTGCTGGCGGCCCAGCACGAGGCCGGTCATGGCCCATGCCAGCGCCACCCCGGTGCCGATCAGCATGGCGGCAGCAGGGTGCTCGGCGAGCACGTCCAGCGCTCGCTTCACCCAGCCGCTCAGTGCATCGCCACCGCGGTACACCACGGTGTCGATGAAGTTCTTGGCTTTGTATTTCTGCCCCGGCGGCACGATGGTGTAGAGCATCTCGCGGCCCGGGCGGACGAAGGCGTACTCGCCGGCGCGGCGCGCGACCATCACCACCACGAACACGCCGAACACCGGCGCGAGCGCAAGCCAGAGGAAGCCTGCCGCCATCACCAGCGGCACCGCCACCAGCAGCACACCCACGCCGAGCCGCTGGGCGATGCGGCCGGTGATGAACAACTGGCTGAGGATGGCCAGCGCCTGCACGACGGTATCGATCGTGCCGAAGACGCGGGTCTGCTGCTCCTTGTCGGGGAACAGCTGCTCCACCAGTTTGGCCTGTTCGAAATAGAGGAAGGTCGTCACCGTCGCCAGCAGCAACACGAACAGCGCAATGCCGGCGAGGTACGGCGACTTGAAAACTTCGGTGGCACCCGCGAACGGGTTCCCACCCAGCGGCGCACGTCGTTGCTCGGCGGTGCTGACTCCACCGTACGGCAGCGGGTGCGCATCGCGCCACTGGTGCAGCCACAGCGCGGTCGCGCCACTCGCGCCCATCAGCAGCGCCGACAGCAGCATCAGCCCCCCATGCCCCAGGCTGCCGACCAGCAGCGTCGTCAGTAGTGGACCCGCCAAGCCGCCCAGGCTCGCACCGCTGGCGATCAGGGCGAACAGGCGCTTGGCCTCGCTGCTGGCCAGTACATCGGCGAGCACGCTCCACGCGAGCGAGATCAGCAGCAGGTTGATCACCGACACCCAGATATAGAAGCCGCGTGCCAGCCACACGTCGTCAGGTCGGACCAGCATGGCCAGTCCGAACGCCAGCAGGCTGGCGACGACCGCACCGAACACCCAGGGCAGGATGCGGCGGCGCGACACCTTCGACGCGATCCAGCCGAACACCGGCAGCACGATGAGCGTGGCCACGAAGGTGCCGGTGAACAACCACTGCAGGTTGTCCACGCCCCCGGTGACGCCCATCGTTTCCCGGATCGGCCGCAACATGAAATAGCCAGCGAACAGCAGGAAGAACATCAGTAGACCGGCGCCCACCGCAGGCGCTTCGTGCGGGGCGACGTTGAACAGTCGTGACAGCAGGCGCGTCAGCGCGCTGCGCTGGGTGAGGTCTGGGGCGTGTGGCATGGAGGGCTCAGGCGAGGGCGGCGATCAGCGCGTCGCGCTGGGCGGAGGTCAGGTCCGGACCGACCCCGGCCTTCAGGTTGTCGGTCTGTCGGTCCGGTTTTCCCGTCGCCGGAATCACCGCGGTGACCGCAGGATGGCTGAGCGCAAATTTCAGGAACGCCTGCGCCCACGATGTCACCCCGGCCTCGGTCAGCACAGGCGGAACCGGCTTGTCCTTCACCTCTGCGAACAGCTTGCCGTCCTCGAACGCGCGGTTGATAAGCACGGCCACGCCCAGGTCTTGCGCCAGCGGCAGTACGCGCTTCTCGGCACCACGGCTTGCCACCGAATAATTGATCTGCAGGAAGTCGGGCTTCTCGGCTTGTACGACGTCGGCCAGTTCGTCCTGCGCGCGCTCGACGTAGTGGGTGACGCCCACATACTTCACCTTGCCTTGTGCCTTCAACTCGCGCGCGACGGCCATCTGCGTCTTCAGGTCGCCCAGGTTGTGGACCTGCAGCAACGCGACCTTGTCGGTCTTCAGGCGGCGCAGGGTGTCCTCGAACTGCGCCATGCCCGCTTCGCGACCGGTCACGCCGGACAGTTTGGTGGCCAACCAGGCTTTCGTCGTCAGGCCCTGCTCGGCGAGCAAGATGCCCATGACGTCCTCGGCCACGCTATACGTGGGCGCGCTGTCGATCAGGGTGGCGCCGGCGGCGAAGAATCGCTTCAGCACTTCGCGCAGTGGATCGAGCTCGACAGAACTTTGACCGACCTCGAAGCTGCCGGATGTACCCATGCCGATCACCGGGATCCTTTCGCCGGTCGACGGGATGGCCCGTGTGTTCAACGGGCCCGCGGCGGCGGTCGCGCTCGCGGTCGGCGCTTGTGCCTGGGCGGCATCGCGGCAAGCCGCCAAGCCGAGGCCGGCGGCCGCGATCGCGGAAGTGGTCAGGAACTTGCGTCGTGTGTACACGGCCGTCTCCTTCGGGGGAAACGGTCGTTATCGGGGATCAGCCCAGGCAGGATGTAAACGAAACGTTCAATCTGCGCCCAACTGATGTCACGGTGCCACGAGTCGTGGCGCGAAGGCGATGCTCAGCCCAGTAGTCCGGCCGGCAGCTGCATGGTGATGCAGTGCAGGCTGCCGTTCTGCCAGATCAGCGCGCGACAAGGCACCTGCACGATCTCACGGTCCGGATAGGCCTGCGCCAGCACGGCGGCGGCGGCATCGTCCGCGGCGTCGCCGTAGGCCGGCATCAGCACGGCGCCGTTGATGATCAGGTAGTTCGCATACGACGCGGCCAGGCGGCGCCCGTTGTCGATCACCGGCTGGGCCCACGGCAGCGGGAAGGCGCGGTACGGGCGGCCGTCGGCCGTGCGCAACGCGGCGATGTCCACCGCCATGGCCTGCAGCTCCGCGTAGTGTGCGTCCGAAGCGTCATCGCAGGCCTGGTAAACGATGGCGTCGTCCGGGGCGAAGCGGGCGAGGGTATCGATGTGGGCGTCGGTGTCGTCGCCTTCCAGGTAGCCATGATCGAGCCACAGCACGCGCTTCTGCTTCAGCCAGCCGGCCAGCTTTTCCGTCAGTGCTTCGCGGCTGGCATCGGGGTGGCGCTCGTGGAGGCACTGCCAGGTTGTCAGCAACGTGCCCGCGCCGTCAGTCTCTATGGCGCCACCTTCCAAAGCAAAATCAACGCTTTGGACGAAATAGTTATGAAACAGCTGTAAACCGGAAAGTTCGCCCACCAGGCGATCGTCGCGGCTGGCTTCGTACTTGCCGCCCCAGCCGGTGAAACGGAAATCCAGCAGCTTGAAACGATGCCCGTCGCCCAGCGTGATCGGGCCCGAGTCGCGTAGCCAGGTGTCGTCGTACTCCGCCGGCACGAAACGCACCTTGTCCATGTCGACCCGCGCCGAGCGCAGGCGGGCCTCGGCGTAGGTCTGGAGGTCGTCGTCGGCCACGCAGATGACGGCCGGCTGGAACCGCGTGATGGCAGCGACCAGCGCCACGTAGGTTTCTTCCACGTCCGCCAGGCGATCGGCCCAGTCGGTGTCGGCGTGCGGCCACGCGATCAGGACCGCGGATTGGGGTTCCCACTCCGCGGGGAAGCGAAAGGCATCGGTCATGGCATCAATGTCGCGGCCGCGCCGCGCAGGTGTCAGCGGATGGGGGGCTTCGGGCCGACTTCTTCGGCACTCGCCTTGTTGATCACCACGTCGATGACGCGGCTCTTCTCGAAGTATACGGTGAAACCCGGATACACCCAGCGATGGATCACCGGCCACTGGCGCTTCTGTCCACCGCGCGGTTCGAGCTTCTGCTGCGGGGCGCCGAAGCGGGCTTCCACGTCGGCTGCGGTTTGGCCGCGGACGGGTGCGGCGGCAGGCGTTTCCTGCGCGCGCTCGACCAGCAGGGTGTCGGCGAACGCCGGGCCGGACAGGCCGAGCAGGGCGATCAAGGGCAGGGCAAGGACGCGACGGCTCATGGTTGGGTTCCCCTAGGTGACCCGCCTTTTATAACAAAAGCCGTAAAACAAAAAACCGCCCGGAGGCGGCTTTCTGTGCTTTGCCTGGGGCGCCGTGGAGCGGCCTGGCAGGCGATCCGTTCTTAGCGCTGGCGCGCCTTGAAGCGGGGGTTGGACTTGCAAATCACGAAGACCTTGCCGCGGCGGCGGACCACCTTGCAGTCGCGGTGACGGGCCTTCGCCGACTTCAGGGAGGACAGGACCTTCATGAGTTGAAACCTCGGCGTAAATGTATGGGGTGAAGCGAAGCCCGCTATTCTAGCGGCAATTCCATAGCCGGATCAAGCGGTTGCATGGTGCGGCTCGAAAGGCCGTCGCCGGCACCCATCGGCGCACGGCCGGCGAGCGTCCATAATGGGGTATTCGATCGCTGGAATCCCGCATGTCCGACCTCGCCCCCGTCCTGACCATCGATGGCCCTTCGGGCGCTGGCAAGGGAACCGTCAGTCGGATCGCCGCCTCGAGGCTGGGTTGGCACTACCTCGATTCCGGGGCGCTTTACCGCGCGGTCGGCGTGGCCGCCAGCTGGGCGGACCTGGACATTTCCGATCCGGCGGCTCTGGTTCGCTGCGCCTTCGACACCCGGGTGAGTTTTCGCGAGACCGAGGCGGGATTGCGCGTGATCGTCGACGATCTGGATGCCACCGACGAGCTTCGTCTGGAAACGACCGGCGCGCTTGCGTCGGCGATCGCGGCCATTCCCGAGGTGCGTGCCGCCCTGAAGGAGCGGCAGCGCGCCTTCCGCCAGGCGCCGGGCCTGGTGGCGGACGGGCGCGACATGGGGACGGTCATCTTCCCGGATGCGGTCTATAAGGTGTTCCTGACCGCCAGCGCCGAGGAGCGGGCTGAAAGGCGGTATAAGCAGTTGAAAGACAAAGGGGTTTCAGTCACAATCGACGGTCTGCTACGCGAGATCCTCGCTCGCGACGCCCGTGACGCCCAGCGCACGGTGGCGCCCCTGCGGCCGGCTGATGATGCCGTCCTCATCGACACCACCGGTCTCGGCATCGACGCCGTCGTCGACCGCGTGCTGGCCCTGGTGCCGGCACGCGCGGGCTAGTTCCCGCGTCGCAGAAGGCCCCGTGCGGAATCCTCCGCGCGGTATTCCAACCACAACACTCACGGCCATACGCATCCCGCGCAGGCCGACAACGGGTGGACCGTTGCGCTTTTCGTGCGCACCGGTCTGTGTCATCAACTGAGTATTCATCAATGACCGAATCATTTGCCGAACTGTTTGAACAGAGCCAGACCCAACTGGCCAAGCTGAAGCCGGGCGCGATCGTCACCGGCGTCGTCGTGGAAGTCCGCAACGACGTCGTGGTGATCAACGCCGGCCTGAAGTCCGAAGGCATCGTGCCGATCGAACAGTTCCGGAACGACGCCGGCGAAATCGACGTGGGCGTGGGCGACGAAGTGAAGGTGGCCCTCGACTCGATCGAGAACGGCTTCGGCGAAACCGTCCTCTCGCGCGAGAAGGCCAAGCGCGCCATGGTGTGGGACGAGCTGGAGCAGGCGCTGGAGAAGAACGAGACCATCACCGGCCGCATCAGCGGCAAGGTCAAGGGTGGTTTCACCGTCGACATCAAGGACGTCCGCGCGTTCCTGCCGGGCTCGCTGGTCGACGTGCGCCCCGTGCGCGACCCGGGCTACCTGGAAGGCAAGGAGCTGGAGTTCAAGCTCATCAAGCTGGATCGCAAGCGCAACAATGTGGTCGTCTCCCGCCGTGCGGTGGTCGAGAGCGAGCATTCGGAAGAGCGCGAGCAGCTGATGGACAAGCTGCAGGAAGGCGTGGTGCTGAAGGGTGTGGTCAAAAACCTCACCGACTACGGCGCATTCGTGGACCTGGGTGGCATCGATGGCCTGCTGCACATCACCGACATGGCATGGAAGCGCGTGCGTCATCCGTCCGAAGTCGTGGAAGTCGGCCAGGAGCTGGACGTCCGCGTGCTGAAGTACGACCGTGAACGCAATCGCGTCTCGCTGGGCCTGAAGCAGCTGGGCGAGGATCCGTGGGACAACATCGCCCGCCGTTACCCGGCCAACAGCCGCGTGTTCGGTAAGGTCTCCAACGTCACCGATTACGGCGCGTTCGTCGAGATCGAGCCGGGCGTCGAAGGCCTGGTGCACGTCTCCGAGATGGACTGGACCAACAAGAACGTCAACCCGTCCAAGGTCGTGCAGGTCGGCGATGAAGTCGAAGTGATGGTGCTGGACGTCGATGAAGAGCGTCGCCGCATCTCGCTGGGCATGAAGCAGGTTGCCGCCAATCCGTGGGAGACCTTCGCTGCCACCCACAAGAAGGGCGACAAGGTGTCCGGTCAGATCAAGTCGATCACCGACTTCGGCATCTTCATTGGCCTGGACGGCGGTATCGACGGCCTGATCCACCTGTCGGACATCAGCTGGAACACCACCGGCGAAGACGTCGTGCGCAACTTCAAGAAGGGCGACAACCTGGATGCCGTGGTGCTGGCCGTCGACCCGGAACGCGAGCGCATCAGCCTGGGCGTCAAGCAGCTTGAGCAGGATCCGTTCGGCCAGTACATGGCGTCGCATCCGAAGGGCACGAAGGTCGAAGGCACGGTCAAGGAAGTGGACGCCAAGGGCGCCACGATCGAGCTGGCCGATGGCATCGAGGGCTATGTTTCGGCTCGCGACATCAGCTACGACCGTGTGGACGACGCCAGCCAGCACCTGAAGGTCGGCGACAAGGTCGAAGCCAAGTTCATCGGCATGGACCGCAAGGGCCGCACGCTGCAGCTGTCGATCAAGGCCAAGGACGAAGCCGAGACCGCCGAAGCACTGGCCGAGTACAACAAGACCGCCGCTGAAGCCGCTACCGGTACCACCAGCCTGGGCGCGCTGCTGCGTGCGCAGCTGGATGGCGGCAAGTCCGAGTAATCGGCTACCTGTCGTTCGTTTCTCTGCAGTACCGTCCCCACCGGCCCGGGTTCGCCCCGGGCCGGTGCGGGTACATCCGCTCTGAACACTAGCCGATGACCAAGTCCGAACTCATCGAAATCCTGAGCCGTCGCCAGCCCCACCTCAAGGCCGAGGACGTCGACCTTGCCGTGAAGTCCTTGCTGGAAATGATGGGCGGTGCCTTGTCCCAGGGCGACCGGATCGAGATCCGCGGTTTCGGCAGCTTTTCTCTGCACTATCGTCCGCCCCGCATGGGCCGCAATCCCAAGACCGGCGAATCCGTTGCATTGCCGGCAAAACATGTGCCCCACTTCAAGCCCGGCAAGGAGCTGCGCGAGCGCGTCAGCGACGTCACGCCGATTGAGGAAGCCGGCGAGTAAGCCGCACTCGGGCGCGTGTCCTACCGCGCCGTCTCCGCTAAGCTAGGCGCCGTCCTGCACGGAGTCGCCTGATGAATACCTTCCGCCTGGTCGTCGCGCTGTTGTTCCTGGCCTACGGACTCATCATCGGCGTACTCAATACCCAGCCGATCACCCTCAAGCTGGTCTTCAGCGAATTCCAGACCTCATCGGGCGTCGGGATCATGCTGTCACTCCTCCTGGGTGTCGTCATCGGCGGCCTGATCGTGGTCGCCACCGTGGTGTGGCCCCTTTACGCAAAGCTTCGCAAGGCGAACAGGGCCGCCGTGCCCGGCGTTGCGGTGCCGGCCTCCCCGGACAAGGGTGTTTGAACCATGGCCTTCCTCACCGAGTGGTTCTGGTTCTTCCTGTTTCTGCCGCTGGCCGCGCTAAGCGGCTGGATCATCGGCCGGCGCGGCGGACAGCGGCATGGCGACACTCAGGTCAGCCGTCTCTCGAGCACCTACTTCCGTGGCTTGAACTATCTGTTGAACGAGCAGCCGGACAAGGCGATCGAGCTGTTCCTGCATATCGCGGAGCTGGACAAGGAAACCTTCGAGACGCAGGTCGCGCTTGGTCACCTGTTCCGCCGTCGAGGCGAGGTGGACCGTGCGATCCGCCTGCATCAGGGACTGGTGCAGCGCCCGGATCTCAATGACCAGCAGAAGGTGCAAGCACTGCTTGCTTTGGGCGAGGACTACATGCGGTCCGGCCTGCTCGACCGGGCTGAAACGGTTTTCAGCGACTTGGCTCGTATCGACCAGCGCGCCCCGCAAGCGCTCAAGCACCTGATAGGCATCTACCAGGCCGAGCGCGATTGGGAAAAAGCCATCGATAACGCCAGGCGCTACGAAGAGGTCACCGGTGAGCCGATGGGCAAGCTCGTCGCTCAGTTCGAATGCGAACTCGCCGAAAGGCAGCGCACGGCGAACAGCGTCGACGCCGCCCGTACCGCGGTCGCGCGCGCCTATGAGGCCGACGCCGGCAGCGTACGTGCCGGCATCATCGAGGGGCGGATAGAGTCCGATGCGGGCAATGCCGAAGCGGCGATCCGTGCCTTCGAGCGGGCCGCCCGGCATGATCCCGACTACCTGCCGGAGGTATTACCTAGCCTCTTGGCGAGCTACGACCAGGTGGGCGACCTCTCGGGCGCTCGCGCGTTCCTCTCCGAGATGTGCGAGCACTACCGCGGGATCGCGCCGGTGCTCGCGTTGACGAAGCTGGTCGAGCGCCAAGACGGAGTCGCGGCGGCGCGGGCGTATCTCGCCCGTCAGCTCAAGGATCGTCCCTCCGTGCGCGGCGAGGCTGCGCTCATCGATCTGACCCTCGCCGAAGGCGCCGACCCCACGGCGACTCTCAACGACCTCAAGCACATCACCGACCAATTGCTGGTACGCAACCCCAGCTACCGTTGCACGCGCTGTGGCTTCGGCGCGCGTACGCATCACTGGCAATGCCCTAGCTGCAAGGAGTGGGGCACGATCAAGCCGCTGCTCAACTACGCGGTGGTCTGATGCCGGCACTGCCTGCCTGGCTGCTGGTGCACTTCGCCGGCGCCGCTATGGGAACCTGGTGGGCACGGCGCTATGCCTTGAAGGGCAACCTGATGGATCACCCCGGCGAACGGCGAAGTCATGCCGCGCCTACGCCTAGGGGAGGGGGCATCGCGATTGTCGCGATGGTGCTGCTGGCTGGCATCGCGGTCGGCGCGCAAAATGCCGAAGACCGCTGGCTGCTCTGGAGCTTTGTTCCCGGCCTGATGATCGTAGCCGGAATCGGCTGGTGGGATGACCACAGACCGCTGTCGCCTTGGCTACGTTTGGGCGTGCAGGCGATCGCCGCAACACTGTTGGCGTCCGGGGTCTGGTCGGCTACGGATACCCTGTGCTATGCCATCTTTGCCTTCGTGGCTGCCATGGTGTTGGTTAACGTCTGGAATTTCATGGATGGCATCAATGGCCTGGCCGCCAGCCAGGCGTCGCTGGCAGCGCTGGCGTACGCGGCGTTGATGCCCGCCAGTGGGGCCGTGACTTGGATCGCCTGGGCGTTGTTCGCTGCTTGTGCGGGGTTCCTGCCCTTCAACTTTCCGCGCGCACGCATCTTCATGGGCGACGTGGGCAGTGGCGCGCTGGGTTACACCCTCGCGATGCTGGTGGCGATGTCGGTCGTCGCGGCACCCCTGGACTCCGTGCCGCTGACCTTCCTGCCACTCTGTGCGTTCCTTGTCGACGCCAGCTTCACGTTAGCGTGGCGCATGCTGCGCGGCGAGCGTTGGTGGACCCCACACGTCAGCCATCTGTACCAGTGGGCCGCGCGGCGATGGGGGCACAGTTGCGTAACCGTGATTTATTTGGTGTTCGGTAGCGTTAGCTTATTGTTAAGCTTCACCTTGCCGAATACGACCCGTGGAACAGGCGCGGCGGTCGTGGCAGGTAGCTACGCGGCGGCAGGTGCATTGTGGTTTTTATTGCGCAGGGGATGGCGCGACTAGTATCTGGAGAAGGATCTGATGGAATCCTGGCGGGACCGAGTAAGCAGTTGGATACCCCGCGCCTTGGTGGCAGCCCACGATCTCGTGATGGTCTGGGTCTGCTGGCAGGTCCTTCACCGTTTGCGTTATGCGATGCTGGCCCATGGGCCAGAGTTCCCGCTGTGGTCCAACGAGATCGCCATCGTATTGGTGGCGCAGGGCGTGGTGTTCTGGTGGATGGGCCTGTACCGCGGCCTCTGGCGGTTTGCGAGTCTGCCCGACCTCTGGAACATCGTTAAGGCCTGCGCGCTGGGTTTTCTCGGCGTCGTGTTGGGCCTGTTCTTCTACAATCGATTCGGGTCCACGCCGCGTGCCGTACTCGGGTTCTATCCCTTTGCCATGGTCGTCTTCCTTGGCTTCCCTCGATTGGGCTATCGCGCTTGGAAAGATGTCCAGGTGCAGAGGACGAACGAGAGCGCATCTCGTGTACTGATCATGGGCGCGGGGCGTGCGGGTGAGGCGCTGGTGCGCGAACTGCGCCGAACCGGTGTCTACCATCCGGTGGCCTTCCTCGATGACGCCCCGCGACTGCACGGATCCAAGCTTCAGGGCGTCCCCGTCCTGGGGGGACTGGAAGATGCCGCCGCCGTCGCACGCGAAACCGCCGCCCGCATGCTGGTGATCGCGATGCCCTCGCTGGACGCCCCTGCCATGCAGCGTGTGGTCGCGATCTGCGAGAGTACAGGGCTGCCGTTCCGCATGGTGCCGCGCCTGGTAAACGTACTCGAAGGCCAGTCGATGCCGGGCGACCTCAAGGAAGTCGCGATCGAGGACCTGCTGGGCCGCAAGTCGGTGACCCCGGACTGGAAGCTCATCCGTGGCTGGTTGGGGGGGCGCACGGTCATGGTCACCGGTGCCGGCGGCTCGATCGGCTCGGAACTGTGCCGGCAGTGCGCGCGCCATGGCGCGCAGCGCATCGCCCTGGTCGAGATCGACGAACTCGCCCTGATCACGATCCAGGGGGACCTGCGTCGAGCCTTCCCGGATCTTGAGGTGCTGCCCGTCCTGGGCAACTGTGGCGACCCCGCGGTGATCGCGCACGCAATGCGTATCGCCGAACCCGATGCGGTCTTCCACGCCGCGGCATACAAGCAGGTGCCCCTGCTGGAAGGCCATCTGCGAGAGGCGGTCGGCAACAATGTACTGACCACCGAGACGGTAGCGCGCGCCTGCCGTGAGGCGGGCGTGGCAACCTTCGTGCTGATTTCGACGGACAAGGCGGTGGATCCGGTCAACGTGCTGGGGGCGACCAAGCGTCTGGCTGAAATGGCGTGCCAGGCCCTGGACGATGCGAGGTCCAGCACTCGCTATGTGACCGTCCGGTTCGGCAACGTACTGGATTCGGCGGGCAGCGTTGTACCGCTTTTCCGCGACCAGATCCGCAAGGGCGGGCCGGTCACCGTGACCGATCCCGAGGTGACCCGTTACTTCATGACCATTCCCGAGGCCTGCCAGCTGATCCTGCAGGCGGCATCGGGCGCGGCCCACGCCTCGATCTACACGCTCGACATGGGCGATCCGGTACCGATCCGCTTGCTGGCCGAGCAGATGATCCGTCTTGCCGGCAAACAGCCCGGACGCGACATCGCCATCGTCTACACGGGGCTGCGTCCGGGCGAGAAGTTGCACGAGACGCTCTTCCATGCCGACGAGCGCTACCAGCCGACCTCGCATTCCAAGATCATGAAGGCCTTTGCGCGCGACGTTTCGCCGGAGTTCATCGAACTGGCGCTTCAGCGCCTTCGTGCCGCCCACGCGCGCTACGACACCACCGAGCTGGGGGAGGTGCTGCGTGTCGCGGTCCCCGAGTTCACGCCCTTGTCAAATGATCATGACGAGACTTCCGCTAACATCGTGGTCTTCCCAGGCCGTGATGCTCGCAGGACTCGATGACTTCCACCCGTATCCGCAAGGCCGTATTCCCCGTCGCGGGGCTTGGTACCCGCTTCCTACCCGCCACCAAGACCGTCCCCAAGGAAATGTTGCCGATCATCGATCGGCCGCTGATCCAGTATGCCGTCGATGAAGCGATCGAGGCCGGGTGCGACACGCTGATCTTCGTCACCAACCGCTACAAGCATGCGGTGGCCGATTATTTCGACAAGGCATACGAGCTCGAACAGAAGCTGGAGCGGGCAGGGAAGAGCGAGCAGCTCGACCTGGTGCGCAACGTGCTGCCGTCGCATGTGCGCGCTGTGTTCGTGACACAAGCCGAGGCGCTGGGCTTGGGGCACGCGGTGCTTTGCGCTAAACCCATCGTCGGGAACGAACCCTTCGCGGTACTGCTCCCCGACGATCTGATATGGAACCGGGGACCCGGCGCCTTGAAGCAGATGGCGGATGCCGCTGAACGGTCAGGCGCCAGCGTCATTGCGGTGCAGGACGTCGCTCCGGAACAGACCGGCAGCTATGGCATCGTTGCCACCGAATCCTTCAACGGACGCGAGGGCAGGATCGGTGCGATCGTCGAGAAGCCGAAGCCGGAAGACGCTCCTAGTACGCTCGCTGTGGTCGGTCGTTACGTCCTGGACGGTCGCATCTTCGAACTGCTGGAGAACACGACTCCGGGCGCAGGTGGCGAGATCCAGCTGACCGATGGCATCGCGCAGCTGCTGCAAGAGAAGCCCGTGCATGCCTACCGTTTCCAGGGCACCCGCTTCGACTGCGGAACACATATCGGGTTGATCGAAGCGACGATCCGTTATGCGCTTGACCATGAAAAGCTCAGCGACGCGGCGCGCGACACCATGCAGAACGCGTTGAGCGAACTTGGCGTACGGGACCTGCAGTAAACCTTGAGCGGGGCGCCTCTGCAGGCCAGGGGGCTGCATAATCGCTCGCGATGTCAGAACCTGCCTCCAGCTACTACCTGGCGACGGCCACGCCGTCCGCCCCGCACGCGACCCTCCAAGGGCGTCACGACGCCCGTGTGTGCGTCATCGGGGGCGGTTTCGCTGGTTTGAACACGGCGCTTGGACTCGCGGAACGCGGGGTGCGCGATGTCGTCGTCCTCGAAGCACGGACGCCCGGTTTCGGCGCTTCCGGGCGCAACGGGGGGTTCGTTTTTGGCGGCTTTTCCCGGGGTGAAGATGCGTTGCTGCGCGAACTCGGGCCGGCCCGCGCCAAGGCGCTCTATGGCGGCACGATCCAGGCGGTCGAACTGATCCGGGAACGGATCGCGCGATACGCGATCGATTGCGAGCACACCGAGCAGGGTGTCATCTGGGCGAACTGGTTCAAGGATGACGCGGTGCTGCGCGATCGCCAGGCACTGCTTACCGAGCACTACGACACTCATTGGACCTGGTGGCCGCGCGATCGGCTTCGCTCGCAGGTCGACTCCCATCGCTACCACGACGCATTGTTCGAGCCCCAGGGCTTCCACTTTCACCCGCTGAATTATGCGCGGGGTCTTGTGCGCGCCGCGACGGCGGTGGGCGTGGCGGTGCATGCCGACTCGCCGGCGCTCTCGGTCAATCGCGTTGGTGGCGCGTGGCGCGTCCGCACGCCGGAAGGCGAAGTCGAGGCGGCGCATGTTGTCTTGGCCTGCGGCGGGTATCTCGCCGGCCTTCGTGCGCGCGTGGATGCGGCGGTGTTGCCCATCGCCACGTATGTAATGGTGACCGCGCCACTGGGTGATCGATTGCAGGAGATCTTGCGGACCGGCGCTGCCATTTACGACACGCGTTTCGCCTTCGACTACTACCGGCCCCTGCCCGACACCCGCATCCTGTGGGGTGGGCGGATTTCCGTGCTCGATCGCTCGCCGATCGAGGTGCGGCGCCTGCTCTACCGCGACATGCTCAAGGTGTTTCCGCAACTGGACGGGATCGGCATCGACTACGCGTGGTCGGGGTTGATGAGCTATGCGCGTCACCAGATGCCACAGATCGGCCAGATCGAACCCGGATTGTGGTTGGCGCAGGCGTTCGGCGGACATGGCGTGGCGCCCACCACGTTTGCAGGTGAGGTTCTGGCAGCCGCCATTGCACACGACGATCCGCGGTGGCGTGAGTTCACCGACTACGGATTGGTCTCGGCGTTGAAGCCGGCAGGATTGCTGGGTGCGCAGTTGAGCTATTGGTGGGCCGAATCGAAAGATGCTTGGAAAGACTGGCGTGAACGGGCGAGGGGCGTATGAGCGTGCAGGACGAATCGATCAGCTGGGCGGATTTCGAGAAAGTGCATCTCTGCGCTGGCACTGTTGTGCGTGTGGAGCCTTTTCCAGAGGCGCGCAAGCCGGCATGGAAGGTCTGGGTGGACTTCGGGCCGCATGGCATCAAGAAGACCAGCGCGCAGATCCATGCGCTCTACGGCGTGGATGATCTCGTGGGCAGGCAGATCGTGGGCGTCGTCAATTTTCCGCCCAAGCAGGTCGGGCCGTTTCTGTCAGAGTTCCTGCTCACGGGTTTCCCCACCGATGCGGGCGTCGTCGTGACGGCGATCGAGCGGCCCGTCCCCAACGGCGCGCGCCTGGCCTGAGTTCCAGTTCGCGAAAACGAACATGGCGCCTCGCGGCGCCATGTCGTTTGCAGCGCTGTGCTGCTCAGAGCGATTCGAAGATGCCCGCCGCACCCATGCCGGTGCCGATGCACATGGTCACCATGCCGTACTTCTTCTGGTGGCGACGCATGCCGTGCACGAGGGTGGCGGTGCGGATGGCGCCGGTCGCACCCAGCGGGTGACCCAGCGCGATGGCACCGCCCAGCGGGTTTATCTTCGATGCGTCCAGTTCGCTGTCACGGATCACCGCCAGCGCCTGCGCGGCAAAGGCTTCGTTAAGCTCGATCCAGTCCAACTGGTCCTTGGTCAGGCCGGCCTGCTTCAACGCCTTCGGGATCGCGGCGATGGGGCCGATGCCCATCACTTCCGGGCGCACGCCGGCGACCGAGAAACTGACGAAGCGTGCCAGCGGGGTCAGACCGTAATCCTTGATCGCCTGCTCCGAGGCCAACAGCACGCCGGCTGCGCCGTCGCTCATCTGCGACGAGGTGCCCGCGGTCACGGTGCCGCCGAATTGCGGATTGCGGAACACGGTACGCAGCTTGGCCAGGCCCTCCAGCGACGTATCGGCGCGAGGGCCCTCGTCCTGCTCGACCAGCAGCTTCTTCAGGCGAACCGTATTGCCGGCGAGGTCGGGCTGGCGCGAGATCACTTCATAGGCACTGATCTCGTCTCGGAATTCGCCCGCTGCCTGCGCCGCCAGGGCCTTCTGATGCGAAGCGACGGCAAACGCGTCCTGATCTTCGCGCGAGATCTTCCATTCTTCGGCGACTTTCTCGGCCGTGATGCCCATGCCGTAGGCGATGGCGACATGGTCGTTGTCGAACACGCTGGGGGCCATGGCGATCTTGTTGCCCATCATAGGCACCATGCTCATGCTCTCGGTGCCACCGGCGAGCATCAGGTCGGCATTGCCGAGCCGGATCTGGTCCGCCGCCATCGCCACGGCCTGCAAGCCGGACGAGCAGAAGCGGTTGATGGTCTGCGCGGCGATCGTGTTCGGCAAGCCGGCCAGCAACAGGCCGATGCGCGCCACGTTCATGCCTTGCTCGGCTTCCGGCATCGCGCAGCCGATGATGGCGTCGTCGATGCGGTTGATGTCGATGCCCGGCGCCTGCGCCACGACCGACTTCAGCACGTGCGCCAGCATGTCGTCCGGTCGAGTGTTGCGGAACACGCCTTTGGGCGCCTTGCCGACCGGCGTGCGGGTGGCGGCGACGATATAGGCTTCTTGTACTTGCTTGCTCATGTCTCGGTGTCCTGTGTCGTCGTCGGTCAGTTACGCAGTGGCTTGCCGGTCTTCAGCATGTGCGCGATCCGGGCCTGGGTCTTTTCCTGCTGGGCCAGTTCGACGAAGTGCTTGCGTTCCAGCTTGAGCAGCCACTCTTCGTCGACCACTGCGCCGCGGTCCACTTCGCCGCCGCACAACACGGTGGCGATGCGCACCGCGATTTCGTAGTCGTACGGGCTGATGAAGCGGCCCTCCAGCATGTTCACCAGCATCATCTTGAAAGTGGCGATGCCGACGTCGCCGGCGACCTGGATGCGGCGGGCGGGCAGGGGCGGGCGGTAACCGGTCTCGGCCAGCGCCAGCGCTTCCTGCTTGGCGATATGGAGCAGTTCGTAGGCGTTGAAAACGACCTTGTCGCCCGCGCGCATCAGGCCCAGTTCCTTGGCTTCGACGGCGGAAGCCGAAACCTTGGCCATCGCGATCGTCTCGAAGGTCTTCTTGAGCTCAGCGAATACGTCGCCGCCCGGGCCTGCGGCTTGCGACGCGCGCACGGCGAGTTCCTTCAAGCCACCGCCCGCGGGTAGCAGGCCGACGCCCGCTTCGACCAGGCCGATGTAGCTTTCTAGGTGCGCCACGGTGCGCGCACTGTGCATCTGGAACTCGCAGCCGCCGCCCAGGGCGAGGCCACGCACCGCGGCCACGACCGGCACCAGCGAGTACTTGATGGCCTGGCTGGTGGCCTGGAAGTTGGCCACCATCGCTTCGAACTCGGCGATCTTGCCGGCCTGCAGCGCGCCCAACGCACCGGCCAGGTCGGCGCCGGCGGAGAAGGGCTCCTTCGGTTGCCAGATCACGAGGCCCTTGAATCGCTGTTCGGCGATCGCGACCGATTCCTGCACGCCGGCCAGCACCGCGTCGGACACGGTGTGCATCTTGGTCTTGAAGCTGATCACGCCGATGCCGTCGCCGTCGGTCCACAGCCGGACGCCGTCGTTCTCGAACACGGTTTCGCCCGGGGCGAACGCTTCACCCAGCAGCGGGTCCGGGAAGCGCTGGCGCGCGTACACGTCCAGCGAGGAGCGCGGCAGCAAAGCATTGCGGGCCGGGCTGTAGCTGCCCTCGGCGCCGTGCACACCGTTGCGGCCGTCGAACACCCAGTTCGGCAACGGGGCGCTGCTCATGGTCTTGCCGGCCACGATGTCGTCTGCGATCCACTGGGCCACCTGCTTCCAGCCAGCGGCCTGCCAGGTTTCGAACGGCCCCAGCGACCAGCCGTAGCCCCAACGGATCGCCAGGTCGACGTCGCGCGCGGTTTCAGCGATGTCGGCCAAGTGATACGCGCTGTAGTGAAACAGGTCGCGGAACACCGCCCACAGGAACTGCGCCTGCGGGTGCTGGCTCTCGCGCAGCTTCGCGAACTTCTCGGCCGGGTTCTTGATCTTCAGGATCTCGACCACCTCAGGCGCGGCGGTGCGGTCGGCGGCGCGGTAGTCCTGCTTCTCCAGGTCGAGGACGACGATGTCCTTGCCGACCTTGCGGAAGATGCCGGCACCGGTCTTCTGGCCCAGCGCGCCCTTGGCGATCAGGGCCTCCAGCCACTTCGGGGACTTGAAGTAGGCATGCCACGGATCGTCCGGCAGCGTGTCGGCCATCGTCTTGATGACATGGGCCATGGTGTCCAGGCCCACGACATCCGAAGTGCGATAGGTCGCGGACTTCGGGCGGCCGATCAGCGGGCCGGTGACCGCGTCCACCTCGTCGAAGCCGAGCTTGAACTCACCGGTGTGGTGGGCCGTGGCCAGGATCGAGAACACGCCGATGCGGTTGCCGATGAAGTTGGGCGTGTCCTTCGCATAGACCACGCCCTTGCCGAGGGTCGTGGTCAGGAACGTTTCCAAGCCCTCGAGTACGGCCTTGTCCGTGGACTTGGCCGGGATGAGCTCGGCCAGGTGCATGTAGCGGGGAGGGTTGAAGAAATGCACGCCCGAAAAATGATGGCGAAGTTCTTCAGGAAGAACTTCCGCCAACTTGTTGATTCCCAAGCCGGACGTGTTGCTCGCGAGCACCGCATGCGGCGCCACGAACGGCGCGATCTTCTTGTACAGGTCCTGCTTCCAATCCATCCGTTCGGCGATGGCCTCGATGATCAGGTCGCAGCCTTTCAGGTGCTCCAGCCCGGTCTCGTAGTTGGCCGGCGTGATGGCCTCGGCCAGCGATTTGCTCGCCAGCGGGGCGGGGCTGAGCTTGGCCAGGTTGGCGATGGCCTTGTGCACGATGCCGTCCGGGTGGCCCTCCTTGGCGGGCAGGTCGAACAGCACAGTGTCGACGCCGGCGTTGGTCAGGTGCGCGGCGATCTGCGCGCCCATCACACCGGCGCCCAGCACGGCCGCCTTGCGTACAAGCAATGGATTGGACATGGAATTTCCTTGGATTGCAGGGGTTTCAGACATGGTCGGCGCGCAGGCCGGCCTCGGCGAAGCGGATGAGTTCACGGGCGGCGCGCTCACGATGCGCCGCCTCCGTGACGCCTGTGGGGCGCTTGATCAGGCCGAAATCGGCCATGGCGTAGGTCAGGGCACCGGAGAAGAAGTCCAGCCGCCAGTACAGCTCTTCCTTGCTCAGGCCCGGCACGCAGGCGGCGATCGCCTTACCGAACTCGCGCAGGACGTGGCCGTAATGGTCCGAGAGGAATTGGCGCAGGCCATCGTTCTTCTCGGCGTAGGCCCGGGCGATCACGCGGACGAAGGCGCCCCCGCCGTGGCGGTCCTGGGCAAGGGCCAGCGCCGGCTCGACGAAGGCGGCGAGAATGGGGGCCAGCTGGGCGGGATGCTCCGCCAGGGCCTTTTCCAACTGGGAGAGACGGGCGGCGGTCATGTCGTCCATGCGGCGGCGGAAGACTTCGTTGACGAGGTTTTCCTTGCTGCCGAAGTGGTAGTTAACCGCGGCGATGTTGACGTCGGCCCGGCTGGTGACCTGACGCAGGGACGTGCCCGCGAAGCCGTGCTGGGCGAACAGCTCTTCGGCCGCCCCCAGGATCCGTTCCTTGGTCGAGAAATGCGTGGTGTTGCCCATGGCCCCTCCGGCACTGAATCAAACGCTTGTTTGACTCATTGTCGGGGGTGGCACCAGGCAAGTCATGCTGCTTTGCACAATCGCGGTGTGCGAGGGCTGCAAACCGGCACGCGGTACGTTAGAATCTCGCTACGCTTTCTAGTCTAAGCCCGCGTTTCGACGCGGGTTTTTCATGTTAACCTTGGGCCGTAACGTGGCCCGCCCAACGGAGATAATCCCCATGGCGCTGGAGCGCACCCTGTCGATCGTCAAGCCCGATGCCGTCGCCAAGAACGTCATCGGCGAAATCTATGCCCGTTTCGAAAAGAACGGTCTGAAGATCGTTGCCGCGAAGATGAAGCACCTCTCGCGTCGTGAAGCGGAAGGTTTCTACGCCGTGCACCGCGAGCGTCCGTTCTTCAATGCGCTGGTCGAGTTCATGATCTCCGGCCCGGTCGCCATCCAGGTGCTGGAAGGCGAGAACGCCGTGCTGAAGCATCGCGACATCCTCGGCGCGACCAATCCGAAGGACGCTGCGCCGGGCACGATCCGCGCCGACTTCGCCGATTCGATCGACGCCAATGCCGCGCACGGTTCGGACTCGGTCGAGAACGCGAACATCGAGATTGCGTACTTCTTCGCCGCCACCGAAGTGTTCTCGCGCTGAGCGATATGCGATGAGCAGCCACGAACTGCCGCCGATCGAGTTGAAACTGGCCACGGACGCACCGTCCGTGGCCATCGGCGTGCCCGTGTCTGCGAAGCAGAACCTGATGGACCTTGATCGCGAAGGGCTGGAGCAGTTTTTCGTCGGCAAGCTGGGTGAGCAGAAGTTTCGTGCGCACCAGGTGATGAAGTGGATCCACCATCGCTACGTCACCGACTTCGATCAGATGACCGATCTCGGTAAGAACCTGCGGGCAAAACTGCAGGAGCATGCCGAGGTCGTCGTGCCGCAGGTGGTGTTCGACAAGCCATCGTCGGACGGCACCCACAAGTGGCTGCTGGGCATGGGCGTGGACGGCAAGAATGCCGTCGAAACCGTCTATATCCCCGACAAGAGCCGCGGCACGCTCTGCGTGTCGTCGCAGGTGGGCTGTGGCCTGAACTGCACCTTCTGCTCGACTGCCACGCAGGGCTTCAACCGTAACCTGACCACCGCCGAGATCATCGGCCAGGTGTGGGTGACGGCACGCCACTTGGGCAACGTGCCCGCGCAGAACCGTCGCCTCACCAACGTGGTGATGATGGGTATGGGCGAGCCGCTGCTGAATTTCGACAACGTCGTGCGTGCGATGAACATCATGCGCGACGATCTGGGTTACGGCTTGGCCAGCAAGCGCGTCACGCTGTCGACATCCGGGCTGGTGCCGATGATCGACCGTCTGTCCACCGAAACCGACGTGTCGCTGGCTGTCTCCCTGCATGCGCCCAACGACGCGCTGCGCGAACAGCTGGTGCCGCTCAACAAGAAGTACCCGATCGCCGAGCTGATGGCGTCCTGTGTGCGCTACCTGCGCGCTAACAAGAAGCGCGACTCGGTGACATTCGAATACACGCTGATGAAGGGCGTGAACGACCAGCCCGAGCACGCACGCCAGCTCGCACAGCTGATGCGCAAGTTCAGCAATGCTGCGCAACTGAAGGATGCGGGCAAGGTCAATCTCATTCCCTTCAACCCATTCCCCGGTACACGTTACGAACGTGCGCCGGAAGAAGACATCCGCGCGTTCCAGAAGCTGCTCCTCGATGCGCAGGTGCTGACGATGGTGCGGCGGACGCGCGGCGACGACATCGATGCCGCCTGTGGTCAGCTCAAGGGGCAGGTCATGGATCGCACGCGCCGGCAGGCGGAGTTCCGCCGCCAATTGCAGGAACAGGGCATCGACGATGCGGCATAAGGCGATCTGCCTGCTGCTGATCCCCCTCCTGCTGGCCACCGCCTGCAGCCGATTCACCTTCGTTCGCTCCAAGATGGAGCGCAAGGATGGCGAACAGCGGTCCCAGGACTATTCCGTCAAGGACAGTCCCGAGGTGAAGCGTCGCCAATCGGTGCAGATGATGCTGGCGCGTTCGGTGCAGCGTCTGCAGGCCGGCGACCTGGAGACGGCCGAAAAGGAAGCCCGCGCGGCCTTGAAGCTGGCGCCGGACTCTGCCGACGCGGTGACCATGTTGGCCGTGGTCGCGGATCGCCGTGGTCAGGCCGAAGCGGCCGGCCAGCATTACCGCCGGGCCGCCGAACTCGCGCCCCGGCAGGGTGCGGCCCAGAACAACTACGGTACTTGGTTGTGCGCGAACGGCTTCGCGGCCGAATCGCTGGTCTGGTTCGACAGAGCGATACAGGCGCCCGGCTACGGTACGCCCGAGGTCGCCCAGGCGAACGCCGGCAATTGCGCGCTGGCGGTCGGCCAACTCGAACGCGCCGAGGGAGACTTGCGGAAGGCGCTGTCGCGCGATCCGGCCAACACCACGGCACTTGGGGCGATGGCCGAACTTGAGTTCCGTCGCCAGCAGTACCTGGCGGCGCGGGCGTTCGTTGAGCGGAGGCTGGCTGCGGGGCCCGCTTCCGTGGCGGTGTTGAAACTCGCATCACAGATCGAGGAAAGACTCGGCGACAAGGCCGCTGCCAGTCGATATGTTCAGCGCATTCGGGCGGAGTTCCCCGACGCGCGGGACGTCACAACCGGGGGAAATGCAGGGCCATGATGGATACGGTAAGTGGGGGCATGCCGCAGGGGTGCGGCGATGCACTGCGGTCGGCGCGCGAGCAGGCCGGCCTATCGATACAGGATGTCAGCCAACGGCTGAAGATGCCGGTCAAGGTGGTCCAGGCCCTGGAAGCAGGGCTGTGGGACCAGTCCGGGGGGGCTGTGTTCGTTCGCGGCCAGCTACGCAGCTACGGACGCCTGCTCAAGGTGGACGTGGAGCCGTTCCTGCATCAGGCGGAGACGGCGGTGACGGCACCGGCTGAACTGGTCAGTCATGGGCATACCCCGCCACTGCAGTACTTCTTTGAAAGCTTCAAGCGCCGTGCGATTTACCTGGTGCTGACGCTGGTGATCGTGACGCCGATCTGGATGGCGCTGCGGCCGGCCTCCAACCCAACGCCGGCTGCCGCAACGGCCTCGCTCGACGTCGTGCCGGAAGCCGCCTCGGACGCCCCGGGCGGAAGCGCGTCCGCCGCGCCACCGAGCCGCCCGCAGGCGACGCCCATCGTCGCGTCCATGACGCCGATGCCTCGCAGCGCGGCGTGGCTGTCGTTGACGTTCAAGGGCGACAGCTGGGTCGAGATCACGGCTCCCGATGGTCGCAGGCTGGAGCAAGCGCTGGTGCGTTCCGGTGAGGAACGTCGCTATGCGCAGGGCGAAGTCGGACGCGTCAAGTTGGGCGATGCCACGGCGGTCGAGGTTCAGCAAGCGGGGAGTACGGTGGATTTGGCCCCGTTCCAGCGAGCTAACGTCGCACGCTTTACGGTATCCTCTGAGGGTTCCCTAGCGCCGGTCGGTGACTGACCCGCGTACGGGTCTGTCCAACCTAGACCAAGACCCCGCTTAGACGGGGCAAGAGAGCGCATGGCGATTGATGATCTGCTCGACGAGCACGAACAAAGCGAACGCGTCCGCAGCTGGCTGAGGAGCAACGGCGTCGGCCTGCTGGGCGGCGTGGCCCTTGGCCTTGCGGTGATCTTCGGCTGGCAATGGTGGAAGAACGGCCAGCAGGGCAAGCAGGAACAGGCCTACCAGGATTACCAAGCGGCCGTGGAAGGGCTCGCCAAGGACGATCTGAAGCAGGCAAAGACCGCGGTCGATGCGTTGGCCAAGGAAGACGAGGTCTACGCGGATGTCGCCGGCCTGCAGTTAGCCAAGGCACAGGTCCAGGCGGGCGAGCGTGATGCCGCCATCGCCACTCTGCGCGGCCTGACAGCCGATGCTTCGTTGCAGCCGCTGGTCAACCTGCGTCTGGCCCGACTGTTGATCGACAGCGGCAAGCACGACGAGGCGCTCAAGCTGCTGGACAAGGCCAACGATGCTTCGAGCCTCGAGGTGCGCGGTGACGCGCTGTTCGCGACCGGCAAGGCCAAGGAAGCCCAAGACGCCTACTCGCGCGCCCTGACCACGCTGGACGTGGCTTCGCCGCAGCGCCGTATCGTCGAACTGAAACTCGTGCACGCAGGCGGTACGCTGCCCAAGACCGGGGGTGCCGCGTGAGTCGCTCTTACCGTAAAACCATGGTGACCCGCGCGCTGGCCGCCACCGCACTGGTGCTGATCCTCGGCGGCTGCAGCACCATCAAGGGTTGGTTTGGCAGCAAGCAAGACGAAAAGCCTACCGAGCCCGCGGAACTGATCGACATCACGCCGAGTGTCGCGGTCTCCAAGCTGTGGAGTGCGAATGCCGGCAAGGGCGAGGAGCGCCTGGGCCTCCAGCAAACGCCGGCGATCGACGGTGGTCGCGTGTATGCGGCGGCGGTGGAAGGCGGCGTGCGCGCCTTCGACCTGCAGACCGGTAAGCAAGTGTGGCAGTACAAGTCGGATCTCCGTCTTTCCGGCGGGCCTGGCGCAGGGCAGGGCTTGGTCGTGGTCGGCACGTTGAACGGGCAGGTGATCGCCCTAGATGCCGCCACCGGTGCCGAAAAGTGGCAGGTCAAGGTGCCCAACGAGGTGATTTCCGCGCCCGCGATCGCCCAAGGTCTTGTGTTCGTCCGCACCAACGATGGCCGCGTTTCCGCCCTAAGTATCGAGACGGGCGAGCGTCGCTGGTTCTGGAGCAACGAACTTCCCAGCCTTACTGTGCGTGGTAATGCGCCGGTGGTGGTGGGTCCGGGCGTCCTGTTCGCGGGGAGCGATGACGGCACACTGACCGCGCTGTCTTCCACTGACGGTCGTCCGCTGTGGACGCAAGCTGTCGGTACGCCGGAAGGCCGGAGCGAGTTGGAGCGCATGGCCGACGTGGACGGCGCGCCTGTGCTGGAAGGCACCACGGTGTTCGCGACGAGCTTCAAGAAGGAAACCATCGCCATCGAGGGCCCGTCTGGCCGTCCGCTGTGGAAGCGTGAGAGCGGTGGCGCGGGCGGTCTTGCGGTGACGAGCAGCGCAGTGCTGGTGTCGGATCCGGCAGGCACCGTTTGGGCGCTGGATAAGTACAGCGGTGGCTCTCTGTGGTCCAACACCACGTTGGCGCGTCGCTCGCTGACTGCTCCGACGATCCATGGCGATTACGCCGTGGTCGGCGACTACGATGGCTACCTGCATTGGCTGAAAACCGACAACGGCGATATCGTCGGGCGCGCCCGCGTGGGCGGCAAGGCGATCCGGGGCAAGCCGGTCGTGGCCGACGGGATCCTGGTTGTCCAGGACGTTGAAGGCGGCCTCACGGCCTTCGGTTTCAAGTAAGCATCCTGCGGGCGCGGCGATTCGCGCCCGTCTGGACCGAAAAGGGCCGCTTCGTCGGCCCTTTTTCGCGGGCGGGGCCCAATTCCGATACCATGGCGCGCCCTTGCCGCACGGCTTCGCGTGCCCCCGGCGGCCCCGGCAGCCTCGTGCCGGCCCCGCTCTTATTTATCTGGTTGCCTCTTCATGTTGCCCCTCGTAGCCCTGGTCGGTCGTCCCAACGTCGGCAAGTCCACCCTGTTCAATGCGCTGACCCGCAGTCGTGATGCGCTGGTGCACGACCAGCCGGGCGTGACCCGTGACCGCAATTACGGCGTCTGCCGCTTGGACGAGGAGGCGCCGTTCCTGGTCGTGGACACGGGCGGTATCGCCGGCGAAGAGGAGGGTCTGGCGGGTGCCACGGCACGCCAGGCACGCGCGGCCGCCGAAGAGGCGGATCTCGTGCTGTTCATCGTCGACGGACGCGAAGGTCCGTCCGCCTTGGACGACGAAATCCTCGCCTGGCTGCGCAAGACCGCGCGCCCGACCTTGTTGGTGATCAACAAGATCGACGGCATCAACGAATCCACGGCCCTGGCGGACTTCGCCCGCTATGGCTTTTCCGATGTCACGACAATCTCAGCCTCGCATCGCCAGGGCATCGACGACCTGCTGGAAGAGGTGCATCAGCGACTGCCGGAAGAGGGTGCGGCCGCCGAGCTGGACAATGATCCTGACCGCATGCGCGTGGCCTTTGTCGGCCGACCGAACGTGGGCAAGTCCACGCTGGTGAACCGCCTGCTTGGCGAAGAGCGCATGATCGCGTCCGAGGTGCCGGGCACGACGCGCGATTCGATCGCCGTCGACATGGAGCGGGATGGCCGCCAGTACCGCCTGATCGACACCGCCGGCCTGCGCCGCAAGGGCAAGGTGGAGGAAGCGGTCGAGAAGTTCAGCGTGGTCAAGACGCTGCAGGCGATCGAGCAATGCCAAGTCGCCGTGCTGTTGTTGGATGCCACCGAAGGCGTTACCGACCAGGACGCCACCGTGCTGGGCGCCGTGCTGGATGCCGGTCGCGCGCTCGTGGTGGCGATCAACAAGTGGGATGGCCTGACCGCCTACCAGCGCGAGCAGGCCGAAGCACTATTGGCCCGCAAGCTCGGCTTCGTCGAGTGGGCGGAAGCCGTGCGCATTTCCGCACTTCATGGCTCGGGTCTGCGTGAACTGTTCAAGGCGATCCACCGCGCTCATGCCTCGGCGACGAAGGAATTCGGCACCAGCGAGGTCAACAAGGCGCTGGAGATCGCGTACGAGACCAATCCGCCGCCGAGCATCCGCGGCCATGTCTCGAAGTTGCGTTATGTGCATCCGGGCGGCGCCAATCCGCCAACCTTCATCGTGCACGGCACGCGCCTGAAGGTGCTGCCGGAATCTTATAAGCGCTATCTGGAGAACTTCTTCCGCAAGCGCTTCAAGCTGGTCGGTACGCCGGTGCGTTTCATCTTCCGCGAAGGCGCTAACCCCTACGAGGGGAAGAAGAACGTGCTGACCGAGAAGCAGATCGCCAAGAAGCGTCGCCTGATCCGGCACGTCAAGCGCAGCAAGTGACCGCGTACCCCTCCCGCATCGCCGTCGATGAAGCCATCGCGCTGATCCGGGAGACGGCGCTCTCGCACCGCACCGAAACCGAGCCCCTGGCGTTCAACCGCGCCGGCGGCCGCGTGCTGGCCGATGCGGTCCGCGCACCGATCGACCTGCCGTCGTTCGACAACAGCCGGATGGACGGCGTGGCGTTCGCGCATGCGAGCCTTCGGGATGACGGCCCAACCTGGCTGAGATTGGTTGGTGAGCAGTACGCAGGGGTCGCGCGCGAACTTCGCGTAGGCCGGGGCGAATGCGTCCGCATCACCACGGGCGCGCCGCTGCCCGAAGGCACCGATACGGTCGCGATCCGGGAAGACGTCGCTGAGCGCGATGGGGGCATCGAAGTGCCGGCCGGGCTGCTTGCCGGCGCAGACGTACGCTGCATCGGCGAGGATGTCCTGGCGGGCACCCAGGTGCTGCGCGCGGGTCAAGTGCTGACGCCCGTGCGGATCGGATTGGCGGCTGCGTTGGGCTTGGCATCGCTGACGGTCGCAAAACGGCCGACGGTGGCGGTCTTCACGACGGGCGACGAACTGGTGGAGCCCGGGATGCCGCTGCGGCCCGGACAGGTCTACAACAGCAACCGCGACCTCTTGATGGGGCTGCTGCGCGCAGAAGGCCTGGAGCCCACTGCGTGGCCTACGCTGCCCGACGATCCGGAACGCATGCAGGTCATGCTGGCCGACGCCGCGTCCGCATTCGATGTCGTCATCACCAGTGGCGGCGTGTCGGCGGGGCAGAAGGATCATCTTCCCGGCCTGCTGGACGCCCACGGTCGCATCGTGTTCTGGAAGGTGCGCATGAAGCCGGGCATGCCGGTGCTGTTCGGGCAATGGGATCGCGCGCTGTTCCTGTGCCTGCCGGGCAATCCGGTGTCGACCCTCGCTACCTTCCTGACCCTGGGTCGTGCCCTGCTCGATGGCCTGCAGGGTAGGGACGATCCGCGCCCCGCATGGCAGGCACGGATGGGGGCTGCTTGGCACAAGGAACATGCCCGACTCGAATTCCTTCGGGGCCAGCTGGCGCCCGATGGCGCGGGCGGCTTGCGGGTCGTGCCGAACGCGGCCGACGCCTCGCACCAGTTGCGTGCGGCCGCCGATAGCAACGCCCTGATCGTGCTGCCGGAAGGCCCGCGCGACTACGCCGAAGGCGACATCGTCGACGTGCTGCCCTACTGACGGCGACACCGCGTTCCACCGGGGGCGCGGCCGGCACCCATGCAGTGCGTGATAATCCCCGCATGCCGATCCAGGAAATCACCCCCGCCGACGTCGCCCAATGGCTGGCTGAAGGCGCCGTCTTCATCGACGTACGCGAAGGCCACGAACGCGCGAGCGGACAAGCGGCTGGCGCGCGCGGCATCGCCAAGGCGGACCTGCTGGCGTCTCCGGCGCTGCACGTGCCGCAAATCGAGACCGCCGTGGTGCTGATCTGCCAGAAGGGCGGGCGCTCACTGGATGCAGCGCGCGCGCTCGAAACGGCCGGCTACACGCGATTGGCCTCTGTGACCGGCGGTACATCGCGCTGGCAGGAGGAAGGGCGTCCGCTGGTGCGACCCGAACTGCCGGCCGATGCGATGGACTTCAACGAACGCTACTCGCGGCACCTGCTGTTGCCCGAGGTCGGCGTCGAAGGCCAGCAGCGGCTCGAACGCTCGCGGGTGCTGATGATCGGCGCTGGTGGGCTCGGTTCGCCGGCCGCGTTCTATCTGGCGGCGGCGGGCGTCGGCCATCTGCGGTTGGCGGACGACGACGTGGTGGATCGCAGCAACCTGCAGCGACAGATCCTGCATACCGAGGCGCGTATCGGCGAGCCGAAGGTGGCCTCGGCACAGGCGACGCTCAGCGCGCTCAACCCACGCACGCAGGTCGAGGCCGTGCAGGCGCGCGTCATCGCCGGGAACGTCGAACGCCTGCTCGAAGGCGTGGACGTGGTGCTGGACGGTGCGGACAACTTCCCCGTCCGTTATCTGCTCAACGACGCCTGCGTGAAGCTCGGGATCCCGCTGGTATACGGCGCGGTGCAGCGATTCGAAGGGCAGGTGAGCGTGTTCGATGCGGGGCGCCATCGCGGCGTACTCCCTTGTTATCGCTGCCTGTTCCCGGAGCCGCCGCCGCCTGAGTTCGCGCCCAATTGTGCGGAGGCTGGCGTCCTTGGTGTGCTGCCCGGCGTCATCGGGCTGTTGCAGGCCACGGAGGTCGTAAAGCTCCTGCTCGGTATCGGCGACTCGTTGGCAGGGCGCCTGCTGCAGTTCGACGCGTTGTCGATGCGCTTCCGCGAAACACGCCTGCGCCATGACCCGGAGTGCCCGGTGTGTGCGGCCGGCAAGGATTTCCCGGGCTATATCGACTACGCGGCCTTCTGCCGCGTCGGCTGATCAGTCCAGCGGACGCATCCGTAAACCGTCGCGGAACTGGCGTGGCGTGATGCCGGTATCCCGCTTGAACGCGGCGCTGAGGTGACTGTGGCTGGCGAAGCCGCAGGCGAGGGCGATGTCGGTGATGTCGTCGTTGCGGTTGAGCAGATACCAACGTGCCCGACGCAACCGTTGCGCGAGGATGTATTGCGCCGGCGTGGTGCCGAACGTGCGACGGAACGCGATCAGCAACTGGTGCACGCTCATGCTGACGAGCGCAGCGAGTTCGGCCAGCGCGATCCGCCGCCCCAACGCGCTTTCGATGTAATCGCTCAACTCTCGTGCGCTCTGGCCGGACAGCGAGGTGGGCGCGGTCAGCGGCATTGCAGGAAGCCGGTAGCCGTCGTATAGGTGCTGGCGTAGCAGCAGTTGCAGACGCTCGGCCATCATCGTCGACAGATCGTCATCCTGCTGGCTGAGGCGTCCCAGGTGCGCGACGCTGTAGTGAAGGAATTCGTCGCGATGACCCAAGCGGGGCATCAAGCCGTCGATGGGCGCGCGACGATCCATGCCCACGTCCACGTCCGCTGTCGGTGAGACCCGCAGTTCGGCATAGGTGATGACTTGTCCCGATGCCTGGCTGGCGTAGCGTTTTCCTGCAGGAACCAGCCAGATGTCGCCGGGGGACGGCGGAGTGTGCGTGGCGCCGACGCCGTCGATCTCGGTGTCGAGTTCGCGCATCGTGCCACCGAGATGGACGATGACCGTGTGTCGCGGTTCATCGATGGCCCACAGCGTGCGCTGCCGGATGTCTTCCTTGCAGAGCAGCAGTTCCACGCCGGACCAATGCGCTTGGGCCAGCACCCGGTACTGCGGCGCTTGGCCGAGTGCCTGATCGCGGCCCACCGCGTTGGCGTCATGCGGCTCACTAATGTGAGTTGAGGCCGGAGAATTTGATAGCGGATGGGACATCGTGAAAGCCCGCCGTTGCGCTTCCGCCGCATCTTAGACGCGCCTCGCCGCGTCTGCCCACCGTTCCGTCGATACGGGCGTCGCAGTGAGTTCCGTCCCCTGCCAGGAGCATTCCCATGACCGATCATTCCATCCAGGGCAAAGTCGCCCTGATCGCCGGTGGCGCCAAGAACCTCGGCGGCCTGATCGCGCGCGATCTCGCGCATCAAGGCGCTGCCGCCGTCGCCATCCACTACAACAGCGACGCGACTCATGCCGATGCGGAGAAGACCGTCGCCGCGATCCGCGACGCCGGCGCCCGTGCCGTCGCATTGCAGGGCGACCTGACCACGGCGGGCGGCGTCGAGCGCCTCTTCGCCGATACCGTCGCGATGGTCGGCCGGCCCGACATCGCCATCAATACGGTGGGTAAGGTCTTGAAGAAGCCCATCACCGATATCAGTGAAGCCGAGTACGACGAGATGACCGCGGTGAACGCCAAGGCCGCGTTCTTCTTCCTCAAGGAAGCCGGTCGACACGTCAACGACAACGGCAAGATCGTCACCTTGGTGACCTCGCTGCTGGGCGCGTTCACGCCGTTCTATGCGTCGTATGCGGGCACCAAGGCGCCCGTGGAGCATTTCACCCGCGCGGCGGCGAAGGAGTTCGGCGCGCGCGGTATCTCGGTGACGGCGATCGGCCCCGGTCCGATGGACACGTCGTTCTTCTATCCGGCCGAAGGGCAGGACGCGGTGGCCTACCACAAGACCGCCGCAGCGCTGTCGCCCTTCAGCAAGACGGGACTGACCGACATCCAGGACGTGGTGCCCTTCATCCGTCACTTGGTGAGCGACGGCTGGTGGATCACCGGGCAGACGATCCTCATCAATGGCGGTTACACCACCAAGTAAGGGCAGGGGAGGGGCCTGCCGCCCCTCCACACCCTGGCCACCTTTGCGCTACCTTGGGCGAACGTGCCCGACCTTTAGAGCAACCACCATGCGGACCCTGATCTTCATCGTTGTCGGGCTGGTAGTCGTGGGGATCGCCATGTGGTCGGCGGGCACTGCGAGGCGCCGCCTCGTGGCGGCGCTGTTTACCATCGGATGGCTGGCCGCGGTGGTGTGGAACCTGCGTACGGGCATGTCCCATGGCTACTCGCTGCAGGAGGAGCTGCCGATCCAGCTGCTGATCTTCGCGATACCGGTGGCGACCGGATGGTTGCTGGCGTACAAGGCCCGGGCGCGCTGACGCCCTGTTCGAGCACGGAACAATCTCCTTGAACGCACGCATCCACCCCCTGCTGCGCACGCCGGGGCAGCCGGCGAAAGTCGCCAACATCGAGTTGTTCTTCGATCTGGTCTACGTCTTCGCCGTTACCCAGCTGTCCCATCATTTGCTCGAGCACCTCACGCCGTTGGGCGTGCTGCAGACTGCGACGCTGTGGTTCGCGGTCTGGCTGGGGTGGCAGTACACCGCCTGGGTGAGCAACTGGTTCAATCCAGAGCATCTTGTCATCCGCACCATGCTGATGGTGTTGATGGGCTTGGCGTTGCTGGTGTCGGCTGCCATTCCCGAGGCGTTCGGCGAGCGTGGGCTGTTGTTCGCGATCAGCTTCGTCGCCATCCAGGTCGGGCGTACGTTGTTCGTGCTGGCCAGTCTCGGTCGCGGCCATGCGTTGACGCCCAATTTCCTGCGGATCCTGTGCTGGGTGCTGGTCTCGTCCGCCTTCTGGATCGCCGGGGGACTCAACGAAGGCACCACACGCCTGACGCTGTGGCTGTTGGCGGTCGCCTGCGAATACGCATCGCCGATGGCGGGATTTCCCGTGCCAGGACTGGGACGCTCCCGGACCTCGGACTGGACCATCGACGGTGGCCATCTAGCCGAGCGCTGCCAGTTGTTCGTCATCATCGCGCTGGGTGAATCGGTACTGGCGACCGGTGCTTCGTTCGCGCACGCGCACCATCCCGGGCTCGCCGTGTGGGTCGCATTCGGCGTCTCATTCGTCGGCTGCGTGGCGATGTGGTGGATGTACTTCGATACCTCCAGTGGCGACGCCGCCCACGTGATCGAGCACTCGGACGATCCTGGGCGCCTCGGTGCGTATTTCCACTACGTCCATGTGCTGTTGATCGCCGGTGTCATCGCCAGTGCGGTGGCAGATGACCTGGTGGTGGCGCACCCGCTCGATCCGGTGTCGCCGAAGTACGCTGCCGTACTGATTGGCGGGCCGCTGGTCTATCTGTTCGGCAACGCGCTGTTCAAGCGCGTCGTCTATGGCCGCTTCCCGTTATCGCACCTATTGGGTATGGCCGCGCTGGTCGCTGCGTGGCCGTTGTTGCCGCGGATCACTCTGTTGGCGGCGGGAGCATCGACCACCGCCGTGCTGGTGCTGGTCACGGTGTGGGGTGCGTACTACCGCCGCAGCGGAGATCGCGCCTCGTCCATGCAGCACGGCTGAGACATGCGCGCCGGGCGACATCCGGTAGACTCGCGGCATGAGTGCAGAATCGGGTGCCAGCCAACTGGTGAGTGTCGTCGCCCTGCTGGGGGCGGCGGTGGTGACGGTGCCGATCTTCCGGCGCCTGGGCTTGGGCTCGGTGCTGGGTTATCTGGCTGCCGGCCTCGCGATCGGTCCGTTCGGCCTGAAATGGTTCAACGATCCGCAATCCATCCTGCACGTCGCCGAACTGGGCGTGGTGATGTTCCTGTTCGTCATCGGCCTGGAGATGCGACCCAGCCACCTGTGGAGCCTGCGCAAGCAGATCTTCGGCCTGGGCGCGCTGCAGATCACGGTGTGCACGGTGCTGCTGACAGGCGTGGGCCTCGCGTTCGGTTACCCGCTGGCTGTCTCCTTCATCGGCGGCATGGGGTTCGTGCTGACGTCCACGGCGGTGGTGATGCAACTGCTCGCCGAGCGGGGCGACGTCGCGCTGCCGCATGGGCAGAAGGTGGTCTCGATCCTGTTGTTCGAAGACCTGCTGATCGTGCCGTTGCTGGTGCTGGTGGCTTTCATGTCCCCACAGGTCGTGCAGCCGGAAGAAGGCTCGCGCTGGTTGGCGATCGGCATCGGGGTGGCGTCGCTGGCCGGCCTGATCGCCGCGGGCATCTGGCTGCTCAATCCCTTGTTCCGCGTGCTGGCAGCGGCCAAGGCACGCGAAGTGATGACGGCGGCGGCGTTGCTGGTCGTGCTGGGCGCCGCGCTGCTGATGCAGTTGGGTGGCCTGTCGATGGCGATGGGTGCATTCCTGGCGGGCGTGCTGCTGTCGGAATCGACGTTCCGTCACCAGATCGAAGCCGACATCGAGCCGTTCCGCGGCATCCTGCTGGGCCTGTTCTTCCTCGGCGTAGGCATGGCGCTGGACCTGGGCGTGGTGGCGAGCAACTGGCCGCTGATCGTCAGCGCGGTGCTGGCGATGATGGTGGTCAAGGCGGCCTGCATCTACGTCGTCGCGCGGGTGACGCGCAGTCCGCATGCTGAGGCCCTGGATCGCGCGGTGCTGATGGCGCAAGGTGGTGAGTTCGCCTTTGTGTTGTTCGCCGCTGCGGCCGCGGCCGGGATCATCGATGCGACCGTCAATGCCAACCTGACCGCCATCGTGGTGCTGTCGATGGCGCTGACGCCGCTGTTCGTGCTGCTGCTGCGCCGCTTCACCCACCCCGATGCCCCATCGATGGAAGGCATCGAGGAAGCCAAGGGCCTCTCCGGCAGCGTGCTGATCATCGGCTTCGGGCGCTTCGGCCAGGTGATGAGCCAATCGCTGTTGGCGCGCGACGTGGACGTGACCATCATCGATACCGACATCGAGATGATCCGCAGTGCCGAGGAGTTCGGCTTCAAGATCTATTATGGCGACGGCACACGGCTGGACGTGCTGCGCGCCTGCGGTGCGCAGACGGCGCAGTCGATCGCGATCTGCATCGACGACAAGGACGCGGCGAGCCGCATCGTGGAACTGGTCAAGCATGAGTTCCCGCAGGCCCAGGTGCTGGTGCGCTCGTTCGACCGCGAGCATTCGTTGGCGCTGATCGGCGCAGGCGTCGACTACCAGATCCGCGAGACGTTCGAGTCCGCGGTGGAGTTCGGCAAGGCGGCGCTGATGAGCGTCGGCATCTCGCGCGAGGATGCCGATACCATCGCGCTGGAAATCCGTCGGCGCGATGCCGAACGCCTGGAGCTCGAGATCGCCGGTGGCGACCTTCGCTCCGGCATCCCGGCGCTGTATGGCAACGCGAAGCACACCAAACCCACGCCAACGCCGTTCACCAAGCCCAAGCGCGAAGCGAAGGCGCTCAACGAGGAAGCCGCCGAGATCATCGGCGAGGAAGAAGAGGAATAGTCGGCCCGCTCAGTGGGTGCGGGGTTCAAGGAAGGTCGTGAGCGCCGCCTCGTAAGCCGGGTCCAGCGACAGATCGTCATGGCCGGCGGCGGGAAAGTCGACCACGTCAGCGCGCCCCGGAAAGGCATCGAGCAGCCGGTCGGTATGCGGAGGTGGTACGACCGCGTCGCGGCCTGCCCGTAGGACCAGCAGCCTTCCCTGATGATGGGGAAGGCGCGCGTGCGAGTCGTAGCGGTCCTTGAGCAGCAACCGGACGGGAAACATCGGGTAATGCGCCTGTGCGACGGCGGCTAGGCTGTCGAACGGCGTCACGAGTACCAACGCCGGCACCTTGCGTTCGGACGCAACGTAGCTGGCTACGCCACTGCCGAGGCTCCGTCCGATCACATCGACCTCACCTGCGGGATGGCGTCTGGCGACCTTATCGTGCAGGGCGAGCGCGTCGGCGAGCAGATCGGCCTCCGTCGGTTCACCGTCGCTGGCGCCATAGCCGCGATACGCCACCAGGTAGACCGTGTGCGCGGGCAACGCACGGGTGAATGCCTCGCGGTTGGCGTCCACGGATTCCGCGTTGCCGCCGAAGTACAGCACGGCGTCGCGTTGACCGGGATTCACGACCCAGCCCCGCAACGTCGCCCCGGGCCGCGGCAGCGCGAAATCCGTCTGCGCCGCGTCCACCTGGGTGAACTGCGGGAAATAGATCAGTCGCCGCTGCTGCAGGTAGAGCAGGGCGCACATCGCGATGTAGGTGGCGAGGAGGGCGGCCGCGGCCCAGGCCAGCATCCGCTGTGGCCTACCCATGCCGCTCCTGGGCGGCCTTGAATGCAGCCAGTTGCTCGGGAGTCGCTTCGCGCTGGTGGCGCGCTTTCCAGTCGGCGAAAGGCATGCCGTAGACGTGCTCGCGGGCCTGCTCCTTGTCCATCGCCACGCCTGCGGCGTCGGCGGCCTCGCGGTACCAATCCGCGAGGCAATTGCGGCAGAAACCCGCGAGGATCATCAGGTCGATGTTCTGCACATCGGTGCGGTCCTCGTTGAGGTGCCGGAGGAGGCGACGGAAGGCGGCGGCTTCCAGGGCGGTGGTATCGGTCATCGGTCGTGGGTCCAGGGCTGTGCAGGTGGGCGCGATGTCGGTCGCGAAACCGGTGTTCGAAACGGCGTCCGGCGCGCGCATGGCGCGGTTTCCACAGACACCCATGCCGGAATCGGGGACAATACGCGCCGACTCTACACCCCACGTTCCCATGACTGCCCGAATCCTGGACGGCCGCCGCATCGCCGAGAACCTGCTGGACGAACTCAAGGTCCGGGTAGACGCGCGCGTCGTGGGCGGCTTGACGCGGCCTGGCCTGGCTGTGGTGCTGGTGGGCGGCGATCCGGCCTCGACCGTGTACGTGCGCAACAAGCGCCGCGCGGCCGAGAAGGTCGGCATCGAGGCGTTCGACTACGACCTGCCGGCCGGCACGTCAGAGGCGCAATTGCTGGCCCTGATCGACCAGTTGAATGCCGACCCCAAGATCCACGGCATCCTCATCCAGCTGCCGCTGCCCGGCATTCCGGACGCGACCCGCCTGATCGAGCGCATCGACCCGCGCAAGGACGTGGACGGGTTCCATCCGGCCAATGTCGGCCATCTGGCGCTGCGCCAGTTCGGCCTGCGCCCGTGCACGCCACGCGGCATCACCACCTTGCTCGGCTACACCGACCAGCCGGTCCGCGGCCGCAACGCCACCATCGTGGGCGTCAGCAACCATGTGGGTCGCCCGATGGCGCTGGAACTGCTGATCGCGGGCTGCACCGTGACCAGCTGCCACAAGTTCACCCCCCGCGAGGTGCTGCAGGCCCGGGTGGGGGACGCCGACATCCTGGTGGTGGCGGCGGGCAAGCCGGGCCTGATCCCGGGCGAGTGGGTCAAGCCGGGCGCCGTGGTGATCGATGTCGGCATCAATCGGCTGGAAGACGGCCGACTGGTCGGCGATGTCGGCTTCGACGCGGCCGCACAGCGGGCCAGTTGGATTACCCCGGTCCCGGGCGGCGTGGGGCCCATGACCGTGGCCACGCTGATGCAGAACACCCTCGAAGCGGCCGAAGCGGGCGCCTGAGGCGCTCCCAGCGTTGCGGCCACGGTACCGGGCCGTTCCATCCGCGACCGTCCGACGCAGGCCATCGGGCGCCGTTGTGCGGTACAATATCGCGCTTCCCCAACTATCCGGGCCCGCCGATGCTGCGCATCCAGGCTGAAGCACTGACGTACGACGACGTCTCCCTCGTCCCCGCCCATTCCACCGTCCTGCCCAAGGATGTCAGCCTGGAGACGCGCCTGACGCGCGACCTGCGGCTGAAGCTGCCGATCGTCTCGGCCGCCATGGATACGGTCACCGAGGCCCGCCTGGCCATCGCCATGGCCCAGTTGGGCGGCATCGGCATCCTGCACAAGAACCTGACCGTCGAGCAGCAGGCCGCCGAAGTGGCCAAGGTCAAGAAGTTCGAGGCCGGCGTCATCAAAGAGCCCTTCACGGTCGGGCCCGAAACGACCATCGCCGAGGTGCTCAAGCTCACCCGCGCCCGCAACATCTCCGGAGTGCCGGTGGTGGACGGCGGCCAGCTGGTCGGCATCGTCACCAGCCGCGACATGCGCTTCGAAACGAAGCTCGACGATCCGGTCCGCCACATCATGACCAAGAAGGATCGCCTGATCACCGTGCGCGAAGGCGCCAGCGACGGCGAAGTGCTGCAGTTGCTGCACAAGCACCGCATCGAGAAGGTGCTGGTGGTCAACGACGCCTTCGACCTGCGCGGGCTGATCACCGTCAAGGACATCCAGAAGAAGACCGACAATCCCAACGCCGCCAAGGACAGCGCCAGCCGCTTGGTCGTCGGCGCTGCGGTGGGCGTGGGCGGCGATACCGACCAGCGCATCGAAGCGCTGGTGGCCGCGGGCGTGGACGTCATCATCGTCGACACCGCGCACGGCCATTCGCAGGGCGTGCTGGATCGCGTCAGCTGGGTAAAGAAGCGCTTCCCGCAGCTGCAGGTCATCGGCGGCAACATCGTGACCGGCGACGCTGCCCTCGCATTGATGGACGCCGGCGCCGACGCGGTGAAGGTCGGCGTAGGCCCGGGTTCGATCTGCACCACCCGCATGGTGGCCGGCGTGGGCGTGCCGCAGATCACCGCGATCGACATGGTCGCCGAAGCGCTGCAGGACCGCATTCCGCTGATCGCCGACGGCGGCATCCGCTATTCGGGCGACATCGGCAAGGCGATCGCCGCCGGTGCGTCGACGGTGATGATCGGTGGCCTGTTCGCGGGCACTGAGGAAGCGCCGGGCGAAGTCGAACTGTTCCAGGGTCGGAGCTACAAGAGCTACCGCGGCATGGGCAGCCTGGGTGCGATGGAGAAGGGGTCGAAGGACCGCTACTTCCAGGACGCCAGCGACGCCGACAAGCTCGTGCCGGAAGGCATCGAGGGCCGCGTGCCGTACCGTGGTTCGGTCGGCGGCATCATCCACCAGCTCGTCGGCGGCCTGCGCGCCACCATGGGCTACGTGGGCTGCGCGACCATCGAGGACATGCGCAGCAAGCCGAAGTTCGTGGTCATCACGGGCGCCGGCCAACGCGAAAGCCACGTGCACGACGTGCAGATCACCAAAGAGCCACCGAATTACCGGATGGGCTGATCGTTGCCAGAGAAGGGAGACGCCAGCGTTTCCCTTCTTCGTTTACAGCTGCAGGACACCATGACGAATATCCACACCGACAAGATCCTCATCCTCGATTTCGGCGCGCAGTACACGCAGCTGATCGCCCGCCGCATCCGCGAGATCGGCGTCTATTGCGAAATCTGGGCGTGGGACCACGACCCGGACGAAATCGCGAAGTTCGGCGCGAAGGGCATCATCCTGTCCGGTGGCCCAGAGTCGACCACGCAGCATGGCGCGCCCGCCGCACCGCAGCAGGTGTTCGACAGCGGCCTGCCGATCCTTGGCATCTGCTACGGCATGCAGACCCTGGCTGCGCAGCTGGGCGGCGCGACGGAAGCCGCGGACGCACGCGAGTTCGGTCACGCCGAGGTGCAACTGGTCGCGCACGACGCGCTGCTGGGTGGCCTGAGCGACCACCAAGGCGCGCCGCGCATCGACGTGTGGATGAGCCATGGCGACCACGTCGCGAAAGCGCCGCCGGGCTGGACGATCACCGCCACCACCGACCGCATCCCGGTCGCGGCGATGGCGCTGGAAGAAAAGCGCTGGTACGGCGTGCAGTTCCATCCGGAAGTGACGCACACCAAGCAGGGCCAGACGTTGCTCCGCCGCTTCGTCGCCGAGATCTGCGGCTGCAAGACGCTGTGGACGGCCGCGAACATCATCGACGACCAGATCGCCCGCGTACGCGAGCAGGTCGGCTCTGACGAGGTGATCCTCGGCCTGTCCGGTGGCGTGGATTCGTCGGTCGTGGCCGCGCTGCTGCACAAGGCGATCGGCGACCAGCTGACCTGTGTATTCGTCGATACCGGCCTGCTGCGCTGGCAGGAAGGCGACCAGGTGATGGCGATGTTCGCCGAGCACATGGGCGTCAAGGTCGTGCGCGTCAACGCGGCCGACCGCTATTTCAGCGCGCTGCAAGGGGTCGCCGATCCGGAAGCCAAGCGCAAGATCATCGGCAACCTGTTCGTCGAGATCTTCGAGGAAGAGTCGAACAAGCTGAAGAACGCCAAGTGGCTGGCGCAGGGCACGATCTATCCGGACGTGATCGAGTCGGCCGGCAGCAAGACCGGCAAGGCGCACGTCATCAAGAGCCACCACAACGTCGGTGGCCTGCCCGAGCACATGAAGCTGGGCCTGGTCGAACCGCTGCGCGAGCTGTTCAAGGACGAAGTGCGCCGCCTCGGCGTCGAACTCGGCCTGCCGCGCACGATGGTCTATCGCCATCCATTCCCGGGCCCCGGCCTGGGCGTGCGCATCCTGGGCGAAGTGAAGCCCGAGTACGCCGAACTGCTGGCCAAGGCCGATGCGATCTTCATCGACGAACTGCGCAAGGCCGATCTGTACGACAAGACCTCGCAGGCGTTCGCCGTGTTCCTGCCGGTGAAGTCGGTGGGTGTCGTCGGTGATGCGCGCGCGTACGAGTGGGTCATTGCACTGCGCGCGGTCGAGACGATCGATTTCATGACCGCGCATTGGGCGCACCTGCCGTATGAGTTCCTCGGCACCGTCTCCAACCGCATCATCAATGAGCTGCGCGGTGTCTCGCGCGTGGTCTACGACATTTCAGGCAAGCCGCCGGCCACCATCGAGTGGGAGTGATGGGCGGTCACGACGACGAGCACTGGATGCGGCACGCGTTCGCCCTGGCGGACCGTGCCCAGCGCGAGTTCGATGAAATCCCGGTCGGCGCCGTACTCGTCGGTGCTGACGGCCAGGTGCTGGGCGAAGGCTGGAACCGCAACATCCTCGACCACGATCCGACGGCGCATGCCGAGATCGTGGCGATGCGCGAAGCGGGCAAGGCGACAGGCAATCACCGGCTGGTCGGCAGCACGCTCTACGTGACCCTGGAGCCTTGCGCCATGTGCGCCATGGCGCTCGTGCACGCCCGGGTGTCGCGCGTGGTGTACGGCGCCACCGATCCCAAGACCGGCGCTTGCGGCAGCGTTTTCGACCTGATCGCAGACCCGCGCCACAACCACCGCATCGAAATTGAGGGGGGCGTGCTGGGTGAAGAAGCGGGGCGCCGGTTGACCAACTACTTCCGCGCCAAGCGCGGACGGCCCCCGGTCTAGTTTGTCGAGGCGGGCGTCTTTCGCTTCACCTTGCGGTGGTCCATCTCTTCGTTGATCGCGGTGACCGCCAGCGTCGACTCGCGCGCAAGCAACAAGCTGGCGGCCAGCATCGCGACCACGCCGAGGGCGGCCAGCCAGGTCGGTAGCGATCCCAAGCGGTGTCCCGTGAATGTATCCACCGCGACCGCCAGACTTGTACCCACGAAGCAGCTGATCGCCGCATACAGCAACTGGCCCGCGCGCAGGATGATCAGGCTACGTAAGCGCTGCAGGCCAATGCGCTTCTCGAGCAGCCCACGTTCCGCGTCGTCGTCCACGTCCGCCAGTTCGCGCAGCAGCGTGCGTGCGCGGTCGATGATGCGGGCCAGGCGGTTGTTGGCGGAGAGCAGCAGTGATGCGGTCGCCGTCAGGAAGAAGGCCGGCGCCAGCATGGCGGTGAGAACGGCGTGATCGGTCGAAGGATTCATGGGCCGGTCGCAGGAAGAGGCTGCGTTATCATGACATGATGCGGCCAGACCGCATTCCTGTGGCGGGATTCCCCGGCCACTCCCCATCACGGACAGGTGCATGGCATCCCAAAACGCGAACAATGACCGCCTGATCTGGATCGACCTTGAAATGACCGGGCTCGATACCGACCGCGATTCCATCCTCGAGATCGCCACGGTGGTCACCGATTCGAAGTTGAACGTGCTGGCCGAAGGGCCGGAGTTCGCGATCGCCCACCCGGTGGCGGTGCTGGAAGCCATGGACGACTGGAATCGCAACCAGCACGGTAAGTCGGGCCTGTGGCAGCGCGTGGTCGAGAGCCAGGTGACGATCGCCGAGGCCGAGGCGCGTACGGTGGCGTTCCTGCACGAGTGGCTGCCCGCAGGCGCATCGCCGATGTGCGGCAATTCGATCTGCCAGGACCGGCGCTTTTTGCACCGGCTGATGCCGCGGCTGGAGAAGTATTTCCACTACCGCAACCTCGACGTCAGCACCCTCAAGGAACTCGCGCGCCGCTGGGCGCCGCAGGTGCTCGAAGGCGTGCGCAAGCAGGCCAGCCACACGGCGCTGAGCGACGTGCGCGATTCGATCGAGGAACTGCGCCACTACCGCAAACACATGGCGGCACTGGCCGGCGAATGAGCCGGCAGGCGATTACGTGGCCGGCTTGGCCACGTCGCCGTCGTCGACGACACCCTTGGTGATGATGTCGCCCAGCGGCGCACCATCGCCGTTGTGGTGGTACACGTGCAGGTCTCGCTGCGGGTAGGGGATGTTGAGGCCCTGGCCGATGATCTCGGTGCGCACGGCCTCGGTGAGGTCGCTCTTGGTCTCGCCGAAATCCTTGGTCTTCGTCCACGCCAGCAGAATCAGGTCGACGCTGCTCTCGCTCAGCTTGCTGACGATGACGCTCGGTGCCGGTTCGTCCAGCACGTGGGGATGATCCTGGGCGAGCTTCAGCAGGATCGCCTTGGCCTGCTTGAGGTCATCGTCGTAGCCCACGCCCACCGGGATATCGATGCGGCGCCGCGGCTTGGCGGTGAAATTGATGATCGGCGCCGTGGTGATCAGGCTGTTCGGCAATACGATCAGGCGATTGTCCAACGTGCGCATGCGGGTCTGGAAGATGCGCACTTCCTCGACGATGCCCTCCAGTCCCCCGGCCTGAACATAGTCGCCATCGCGGAACGGGCGCAACACGATCAGCATCACGCCGGAGGCGATGTTGGACAGCGAATCCTTCAGCGCCAGGCCGACGGCCAGGCCGGCGGCACCCAGCACGGCCAGCATCGAGGTCGGGTTCACGCCCAACGAGGTGAGCGCGGTGATGATGACCAGCACCATCATCGCGGCATAGCTCGCGCGGCGCAGGAAACCCCCCAGCGTCGCGTCCGCATGGGTGCGCCCCAACACGCGCTCCAGGCCGAGGCTCAGCCGCTTGGCCAACCACATGCCGACCAGGAAGATGATCGCCGCGGCCAGCAGTTTCAGGCCCCATGTCTCGAGCAACTGCAGCCAATCGATGCCGCGCAGTTCCTGCATCAGCGCGGCGGGCTCGGTGGGGATCTCGGGCAGGGCGGGCGGGGTCTTGGCGGGGGCGGACATCGGAGCTCCTGAAAAACGGCACGCCCCATCAGGGGCGTGCAGTGGCATGAGGCGATGTTAACCGTCTTCACGTGAAGACGGGCGCGCGCGGCGTCAGCCAGCCTTGGTCTTCGCCAGGCGTAACCAAGTGTCGACGACCGTGTCCGGGTTCAACGACACCGACTCGATGCCTTCGGCCATCAGCCATTCCGCGAGGTCCGGATGGTCGCTGGGACCTTGGCCGCAGATGCCGATGTACTTGCCCTTCGTGCGTGCGGCCTTGATCGCCATCGACAGCATCTTCTTGACCGCGGGATTCCGCTCATCGAAGAGGTTGGCGACGATGCTGGAATCGCGGTCCAGGCCCAGGGTCAGCTGGGTCAGGTCGTTGGAGCCGATCGAGAAACCATCGAAGATGTCGAGGAATTCCTCGGCGAGCAGCGCGTTCGACGGCACCTCGCACATCATGATGATCTTGAGCCCGTTTTCGCCCTGGCGCAGGCCGTGCTTCGCGAGCACGTCGATGACCTTGCGGCCTTCTTCCAGCGTGCGTACGAACGGGATCATCACCCACAGGTTGTCCAGGCCCATCTCGTCGCGGACGCGACGTACGGCCTGGCATTCCAGCGCGAACGCGGGTTCGAACGACGCATCGACATAGCGACTGGCGCCGCGGAAGCCGATCATCGGATTCTCTTCATGCGGCTCGTAGCGGCTGCCGCCGATGAGGTTGGCGTACTCGTTGGACTTGAAATCCGACAGGCGCACGATCACCGGGTTCGGCGCGACCGAGGCGGTGATGGTGGCGATGCCTTCGGCCAGCCGTTCCACATAGAAACTCACCGGGTCGGCGTAGCCGGCCGTCTTGGCGTCGATCTTCTTGCGGACGTCCAGTTCCTGGCGGTCGTACTCCAGCAGCGCGAGCGGATGCACGCCGATATGGCTGGCGATGATCATTTCCAGGCGCGCCAGGCCGATGCCGGCATTGGGCAGCTGACCGAAGTCGAACGCGCGCTCGGGGTTGGCGACGTTCATCATGATCTTGAGCGGCGCGGCCGGCATCGCGGCGAGATCGGTGGTGGTGCGTTCGAAGGGCAGGGCGCCGGCGTAGATGAAGCCGGTGTCGCCCTCGGCGCAGCTCACGGTCACTTCGACACCGTCGGTGATGTGGTCCAGCGCGTTGCCGGTGCCGACGACGGCAGGCACGCCCAGCTCGCGCGCGATGATCGCAGCATGGCAGGTGCGGCCGCCGCGATTGGTGACGATGGCGCTGGCGCGCTTCATCACCGGCTCCCAGTCGGGGTCGGTCATGTCGGCCACCAGGACGTCACCGGGCTGCACGCGGGCCATGTCGTCCAGCGAGCGCACCACGCGGGCCACGCCACTGCCGATCTTCTGACCGATGGCGCGCCCCTCGGCGATGACTTCGCCGCGCTTCTCCAGCGCATAGCGCTCGATCTGCGTGGCCTTGGCGCGCGACTTCACGGTCTCGGGACGCGCCTGGACGATGAACAGCTTGCCGGTCACGCCGTCCTTCGCCCACTCGATGTCCATCGGGCGGCCGTAGTGCTGTTCGATGACGAGCGCCTGCTTGGACAGTTCATGCACATCGTCGTCGCTGATCGAGAAACGGCCGCGCTGGTCGGCCGGCGTGTCTTCGATCTTCACGCGTTCGCCTGGCACGTCGGAATAGACCATCCGCAACAGCTTGCTACCGAGCGCGCGGCGCAGGATCGCCGGCTTGCCCTGCTTCAGGGTGGGCTTGTAGACGTAGAACTCGTCGGGGTTCACCGCGCCCTGCACGACCATCTCGCCCAGGCCGAAGGAGGAGGTGACGAACACCACGTCGCGGAAACCGGATTCGGTGTCCAGGGTGAACAGCACGCCGGACGCGCCCACGCCAGAGCGCACCATCAGTTGCACGCCGGCGGACAGGAACACGTCTTCGTGCTTGAAACCGTGATGCACGCGATAGGCGATCGCGCGGTCGTTGTAGAGGCTGGCGAAGACTTCCTTGACCTTGTGCACGACGTCGTCGGCACCGGTGACGTTGAGGAAGGTTTCCTGCTGGCCGGCGAAGCTGGCATCGGGCAGGTCTTCGGCGGTGGCCGAGGAGCGCACGGCGACAGCGACGTCACCGCCGCCGTTGTCGGCGCAGAGCTTCGTGTAGGCCGCGCGGATATCGGCATCGAGGTCCGGCTGCAGCGGGGCATCGATCACCCAGCCGCGGATTTCCTTGCCCGCCGCAGTCAGGGCGGGCACGTCTTCCACATCCAGCGTGGCCAGCTTGTCGAAGATGCGCTTGGAAAGGTCGTTGTGGGCGATGAACGCCTTGAAGGCTTCCGCCGTGGTCGCGTAGCCGCCAGGCACGGAAACGCCCAGGTTGGCCAGGTGGCCGATCATCTCGCCCAGCGACGAATTCTTGCCGCCAACGCGGGCCAGGTCGGCCAGGCGCAGCTCGTGCAGCCACAGGATGTTCTCGTTCAAGCGCATTGCTCCGAAATGGACCACACCGCGCCGAGGACCGTCGGCGTGGGGCCGTGTCTAGGGGGAAGAAGCGATATGATGCAGTGCATACCAATTGCAGACAAGCTTGATTTAGCAGGGGTTTCCATGGTGAAGCAGGGGGAAAGTGGTCATGTCTGAACTGCGTCCGGTGTTCTACGTGTCCGATGGCACCGGTATCACGGCCGAGACCATCGGCCACAGCCTGCTGACCCAGTTCGCGGGCATGCGGTTCCAGACCGACCGGCTGTCCTTCGTGGACGACGAGGAGAAGGCGAGGGATGCCGCGGATCGCATTCGCCGCACAGGTGAGCGGATGGGCTCTCGTCCCATCGTGGTGAGCTCCTGCGTGGATCCGGCGCTGAGCGCACTCATCGCGGAGAGCGGCGCGTTAATGCTGGATGTGTTCGCGCCCTTCATCGAGCCCTTGGAGCGCGAGCTGGGCGAACAGCGCCAGTCGCGCGTCGGCCAGGCGCATGGCCTGGTGGATTTCGAGACCTACCATCGCCGCATCAACGCGATGAACTTCGCGCTGACCCACGACGACGGCATGGCGGTGAACTACGACGAGGCGGACGTGATCCTGGTCGCCGTGTCGCGTGCGGGCAAGACGCCCACCTGTGTCTACCTGGCACTGCATTACGGCGTGCGGGCGGCGAACTATCCGCTGACGGATGGCGACCTGGAAACCGATCGCCTGCCGGCGCGCCTGCGTCCCTATCGCCGCAAGCTGTTCGCGTTGACCATCGACCCGGAGCGCCTGCAGCAGATCCGGCAGGAGCGTCGCCCGAACTCGACCTATTCGAAGCTGGAGACCTGCAAGCGCGAGGTCGCGGCGGCGGAAGCGATGTTCCAGGTGGAGCGCCTGCCCACGCTGAGCACCACCAACAAGTCGATCGAGGAGATCTCCAGCAAGGTGCTCTCCACGCTGGGCCTGCAGCGCGAGATGTACTGAGCGGGGAGGGTGCGGTGCTGACCCGGAAATCCACGGGCGGTAGACCCTTAACTTAGGCCGCACGCGGGTGCGCGTCAATGCTGCCGCGCGGGGATTTACGCGTGTAGGATCGAGCCATGTCCCAGGCCCTGGCCCGCACCGCACGCATCCCCCGGCTCAGCCGATTCGGTTGGCTGATGGCGCTGTATGCGGAGAACCACGCCCGGCTGCTGCGGCTGTTCGCGCCGGAGCACCTGGCGCCCGGCCTGTACGTATCCTCCATTGGCGACGGGCTGGATGTGCGCCTGGAGGTCATCGAGACCCATCGCTATACGGTGGAACTGCGGCTGACCTACGACCTGTGCGACCCGGTGACCGGCGAACCCGATCCTTCGGCTTTCGTGCGGTTGTACCGCGATGCGCACCAGGCCGAAGCGACGCACTGCTATGTCGGGCGCCGCTGGCAGGACGTGATCGGGTTGTATCCGCCGCCCGCAGAGGTCATCAGCCATCGCATGCGGATGAACACCTTCCTCGGCAAATGGCTGGAGTATCTCGCCGAGCAAGGTCATGGCGTCGCCACCCTGCGCCCCGTCGAGGCAGCGCGCGCCATCGCCTGATCCTGATGGGTTCAGGCCACCCGCATGAAGCGGATGGCATTCAACCGGCGCAGGCCGTTGCTCGCGTCCCGAGAAAGATTCATCACGTCGACCGCGCCGACGGTTTCCAGCTCGAGCAGTCGCTGGGCAACCGCGTCGAAAGCGGCTTCATCCAGGCCCAGCGACCCGGCGGTCCACCGTGTATCCCGATTGATGGGCAGTTGGGAAAGCAGTTCGTCTGTAAGCGAATCGTGGGTCATGACGGCAGGCTCCGGGCAAGGGGCACCAGCTTCCACTGCACTTGTCTCAGGACGTGCGCCCGGCCAGCGATGACGCGATGGCGGGCACACTCCGCTTCTACGCCGTCTGCCGTCAGATTCTTGTAAATGCCTGCGAAAGCGGCATTACGAAATGATCCCTACCTTGCGAGCAGGAAGGAGCGCCGCGACGCGTTGGGTTGTGGGTGTCTTCATGCCGTTTCCCCGGTGCCGCTCTAGTGCTAACTTCGACATAGTTGGGTGCGGCCGCTAGACGATGAAGGCTGAGTGCCGCGAGCAATCGCTGACGGTATGCCGGGGTTGTCGAGGCGTCAGGGCCTGGCTTTCAGCGTCCGGGCCTTCTCGGCATGCTCGTCCAGTGCCGCCATCGTCTCGACGCGGATGCGCTCCTCCTCCGCAGCGAGCGCGTGCACCGCGCCGATCAGGCGGTTGTATTCCCTCAGGTCGGCGTCCGTCTGGAACATCAGCGTGTCCCCATCGGCCTGTGCGCTGTGCATGCGCCCGGCCATGAACTCGGTGACTGCCAGGGCAGCGTCGAACATCTGTCGCTGGTCGATCAGTGCGCGCGCGTTGCGTTCGTAGGTCTTCTTGCGTTGGGCCTCGAAGCCGCTCATGAAGGCAGCGAATCCGCGCGCATCCTTCAACCCCATGATCTCGGCTTCGAACGCCACCAGCCGGGCATTGTTTGCGGCGTCGTACTTGCGCAGGCCTGCTTGCGCCTGCTCCAGCGTAGCGCGATTCCGCTCGATGCCTTCCCTCGAGGTCAACCGCTGCGGCGATAGCACCTCTTCCAGCCTCAGGTCTGCGAGTGCCCGCATGTAGGCGATGTCCGCGGCGCTGGCTTGGCGTTGGAACTTGGTCATGATCGCGGCGGCGCGCTGCAACAGGGTTCCTTCATCCGCAGACGACGCCTCGATGGGCGCATCCGCGGTAGGCTGACCGTTCAGCGAGGCCTTGCGTGCTGCGAACGCGGCCTGCATTTCCTGCAGTGCCGCTTCGTCGGCCTTCCGATCGTGCTCGACCTTGGCGCCCACCCGGATAAGGCCAGCGATCATGGTGATCGCCAGCACGCCAACGACAACGGAAACGCCCGCAGGCAAAGCCCAGCGACGCCAGCCGGTTCTCGGCGGGGGCGCCACGTGCGATCGCGGAGGTTGGCTGAAAACAAGCCTGCCGAAATCCGGGGGCGTCAGTGGCACGGGCGGTGGCGCTCCGCAATGTGGGCATGCACCCTTCACTTCGCTTCGGTCACGTCCGCACACGGCGCAAGCGTTCAATGCCATCCCGGTAGTCCCCTTGTTCCCCGCGTCGATGCTACTTCAACGAGAGCGGGTGGGGCAGGCAGGCAAAAAAACGGGGCCACCTTTCGGCAGCCCCGGATACTTCAAGAAGTTGGCGTCCCCACGGGGATTCGAACCCCGGTCGCTACCGTGAAAGGGTAATGTCCTAGGCCTCTAGACGATGGGGACACACGAAAAATTTCGCCAGATTTTCATCCCGGACGGCCTATTGTCCGGAAGTTGGTGGAGCCAGGCGGGATCGAACCGCCGACCTCCTGCATGCCATGCAGGCGCTCTCCCAGCTGAGCTATGGCCCCACGTGCTGGCAGGAGCGGAATAATAGCCAGCCTCTTTCCGATGCGCAAGCTTTCGTAACGAAAATTTTCACGACTGGCGAACGTTGCGGCATGCGGGTGAAATACCACGCTTGAAAAACAACGGGACCACGTACGGCGCATGATCGGTTTGTCGGTGAAGGAATGGGCGGCGTGGGCACCGGGCCTGGTGGACCAGGCCGCGTGGTCGGCGTGGGCGCAGGCTCCGTGGCTGCCGATGGGCGAGGAAACGCCGGCATTGTCCGAAGTCCCGGCCATGCAACGTCGTCGCATCGAACGCCTGGGACGCATGGCGATCCAGACCGCGTTCTGGTGCCAGCGCGCGGACGAGGGCGGTGTGCCGATGGTGTTCGCGTCCCGGCATGGGGATGTCGCGCGTTCGATGGAATTGCTGGAAGCGCTGGTCGCGGGTGATTCACCCTCGCCGACGACATTCGGGCTGTCGGTGCACAACGCCATCGCGGCGCTGTATTCCATCCTGCGGGGCGAGCGCGGCAACTACGTAGCGACGGCAGGAGGCATGGCCACCGTCGAGACGGCGTTCATCGAGGCGGTGGCGTTGCTCGCCGATGGTGCGCCCGAAGTGCTGTTGGTCGTTTATGACGCACCGTTGCCAGCGGTCTACGGCAGCTTCGCGGATGAACCGGATGCAGGCTTCGCCTGGTGTTGGCGACTAGTCGGTACCGATCCGGCACTTCCCACCCTGCGATTGGCTTGGGGTGCTGAGGAGGGCGAAGGCGAGGGCGTTCCCGCTTCGTTGCCACATGGGCTGGACGTCTTGCGCTTCCTGCTGGCGCGCGAAGCGCAACTGGCATGGAGCGGCGACGGCGTGCGCTGGCAGTGGCGGCGCGATGCGTGAGCGGCTGGGTCATGCATGGCGGGTGGCAGGCACCGGCCTGAGCTTCCTCGCGTTCGGCGTGGGCGGCCTGATCCTGGGCGTGCTGGTGCTTCCGCCACTGCTTTGGCTGGTGCGCGACCCGGCGCGCCGTCGGCGTTGGTCGCGCCGCATCGTCCAGCGCAGCTTTGCTGCGCATGTCGAACTCATGCGCCGGCTGGGTGTCATGACCTACGAGATCCGTGGGCGTGAGCGGCTGGCGCGCGACGGACTTCTGGTGCTCGCCAACCACCCGACGCTGATCGATGTGGTCTTGCTGATCTCCTTGCTGCCGAATGCCGATTGCGTGGTGAAGTCGGCAGTGGCGCGCAATCCGTTCATGCGGGGGCCGGTCCGGGCCGCAGGTTACGTAGCCAACGACGACGGCGCAGGGCTTGTCGAGGACTGTATCGCCGCCGTGCGGGCGGGTGGGACGCTGGTGATCTTTCCCGAGGGTACGCGGACCACGCCGGGGCAGCCCCTCAAGCTCCAGCGCGGTGCGGCGAACATTGCCGTGCGCGGCGCCCTGGACGTCACGCCGGTGCGCATCTCCTGCGCGCCGCTGACGCTGGGGAAAGGGGAGAAGTGGTATCGTGTGCCGGCTAGGCGGTTCCATATGGTGATCGATGTTCAGGAAGACCTGCCGATCGCCCCGTTCCTGAACGGAACGGACGGGGGGGATCCGTCGGCAGGGGGAGAGGCGCTGGCAGCCCGGCGACTCACGGACTATCTGGCCAACTATTTTGCGGGAGATCCATCGCGTGCAGGCACTTGAGCACGAGATCAAGGAATTGATCATTTCGTCGCTGTCGCTGGAAGACATCACCCCGGACGACATCGATACCACCGCGCCGCTGTTCGTGGAGGGCTTGGGCCTCGATTCGATCGATGCGCTCGAGCTGGGACTGGCGCTGCAGAAGCGCTATGGAGTCAGCCTGTCGGCCGACTCGCAGGAGACCCGCCGGCATTTCGCCAGCGTGCGGGCACTGGCGGATTTCGTCGTCGCCCAGGGCAAGGCTTGAGCGACGGCAGGACTGGCAAGATGACCAAGAACGAACTCTTTGAACGGATCGTCACGATCCTGCACGACAGCTTCGAGATCGACACGGCGCGGATCACGCCCGAGGCGAAGCTCTACGACGACCTGGACATCGACAGCATCGATGCGGTCGACCTGATCGTGCAACTCAAGCCGCTACTGGGGCGGAGCCTCCAGCCTGACGCGTTCAAGTCGGTACGCACGGTGCAGGACATCGTGGACGTGCTGTACGGACTGATCCGCGACGAAGCCGCCTGACGCAGGCCGCACCGTGTCCCGGATAGGCGCGGCCATCTTCGTGGTCCTGTCGGTGGCGTACCCCCTGGTGGTGTACTGGGCCATGGGCCGCTTCGAGCCCCGCTGGCTGGCGGTACTGCTGCTGGCGCTCGCGTTGCTCCGTGCGGTCGCGACCCGACAGGCGGTATGGCTGGTGGCAGCGGCTGGTGCCGCGCTGCTCGCCCTGCTCGCCACGGTCTCCAATGAAGCGCTTCCGCTGAAGCTATATCCCGCGCTCGTCAACGCGGTGATGCTGGCCGTATTCGCCACCAGCCTGGCATTCCCGCCGTCGGCAGTGGAGCGGATCGCGCGGATGACCGAACCGGACCTGCCGCCGGCCGGCGTCGCGTATACACGGCGGGTAACGCAGGTGTGGTGTGTGTTCTTCGTCTTCAACGGTGCGCTGGCGGTGGCGACGGCGCTGTGGACATCCGACCGCGTGTGGGCCTTGTACAACGGCCTGATCGCCTACGTGTTGATCGGCACGTTGTTCGGCGTGGAATGGCTCGTGCGCCGTCGCGTGCGGGCGGGACACTCGCATGGCTGAGTGGCGCCCGCTGGCCGACGTAGCCCTGCAGCCGTTGCCTGGCCGCACCTTCGCGCGCAGCGAAGGACGCGTGCTCGACCACGCGACGTTCCATCGCGAATTCGTGCGCTGGCATGCCGCGTTCGGTGCCGCGCCGGGTGCGAGGTTCGCGCTTCATCTCGAAGATGCGACCCGATTTGCCGCGGCCCTGTTCGGCGCCTGGCATGCGGGGAAGACCGTCGTGCTTCCCGGCGACGCATTGAGCGGCACCCAGGCGCGCCTTCAGCCGCACGTGGATGGATTCGCAGGTGATTGGCCGGGCACGGTGGCCCTGAGCGAAGGCGTGGCGACCGACGGTGTCTTCGCGCCGCTGGATCCCGAAGCCACGCGACTCGTGGTGTTTACCTCGGGCAGCACCGGCGAGCCGGTGGCCATCGAGAAGCGGCTACGCCAGCTCGATGCCGAGGTGCGCGCCTTGGAGCGCGCGCTCGGCGAAGGCCTGGAGGACGTCGCGATCCACGGAACGGTCTCGCACCAGCACATCTACGGTTTGTTGTTCCGCGTGCTGTGGCCGCTGGCGGCGGGTCGTGCGATCGTGCCGCGCGCGTTCTTCCCCGAGGATCTGCTGGCGGCCATGGAGGGTCACGACGCGGTGCTGGTCGCCAGCCCGGCCCACCTGAAGCGGCTGCCTGCGCAACTGGACTGGTCGCTGCTGCACGGGCGCCTGCGAGCGGTGTTTTCGTCAGGGGGCGCACTGCCTGCCGAGGCCGCCCACGATGTCGCCCGTTTGCTTGGGGTACCACCGGCGGAAATCCTGGGCAGCAGCGAAACCGGCGGCATCGCCTGGCGTCGATGGGACCGCGAGCAGCCCGCCTGGCAGCCACTGCCCGGTGTGGACTGGAAACTCACGGAGGGTGCGCTGGAAGTACGTTCGCCGCACTTGGCCGAACCCGCCTGGTGGCGTACCCAGGATCGCGCCGAAGCCGATGGCGTAGGTGGCTTCCGTCTGCTCGGGCGCGCCGATCGCATCGTGAAGGTGGAAGAGCGGCGGGTTTCGTTGGATGCACTGGAGCGGCAGATTCAGGCCCATCCTGCTGTCCGTGAAGCACGCGTGTTGTTGTTGGGGGGAAGCCGCAGCGCGTTGGCGGCCGTGGTCGTGGTCGAAGCGAGCGTTCCGCTTCCCGAGGACGCGGCGGGCCGCCGTGCCCTGGCGAACACCTTGTCGCGTCATCTCGCAGGTGCGCAGGACGCGGTAACGCGTCCGCGGCGCTGGCGTTTCGTGGCCGCGATGCCGGCGAACGCACAGGGCAAGGTGACCGAGGCGGCGCTGACGGCGCTGTTCCGCCCCGAACGTCCCGAGGCGCGCTGGACGCTGCGCGAGCCTGCGCATGCGCGGGTGGAACTGCCGCTTGATGCGTCGCTGGCCGTCTTCGAGGGTCACTTCACCCAGGCGGCGATCCTGCCTGGGGTCGCACAACTGGACTGGGCGGTGCAGCTGGCGCGCGAAGCGTTCCCGTTGCCGCCGCAGTTCCTCCGCATGGAGGCGCTGAAGTTCCAGCGTGTCGCGCGGCCGGGTGACGTGATCCGCCTGGATCTGGAGTGGTTGGCCGAGCGCAGCACGCTGGTGTTCCGCTACGTGTCGGAACACGGGCCGCATGCCAGCGGGCGCGTGGTGTTCGCCGATGGGGAATGAATCCATGGCCGCGGCGAACGGTGTCCGTCCGCTCGTGGTGATTCCGGTCTTCGACCACGAGCACGCCATCGCGACGATGGTGGACGGTGTGCGCGCGTCCGGCGTGCCGTGCGTGCTGGTCGACGATGGTTCCGGTGAATCCTGTGCGCGGGAACTGGATCGCCTGGCGGCGCTGCATCCGTCCGACGTGACGCTGCTGCGCCTGCCGGTGAACCAGGGCAAGGGCGGAGCCGTGCTGGCGGGCTTCCGCGAGGCGGCCAGGACGGGCTACACGCACGTGCTGCAGATCGACGCCGATGGCCAGCATGATCCCCGCGACATCCCGGGTTTCATCGAAGAGGCCCGTGCGCACCCGGACGCCATCATCTGCGGCGTGCCGCTGTACGACGCGAGCGTGCCGAAGGGTCGCCTCTACGGCCGCTATCTGACCCACGTCTGGGTTTGGATCAACACGCTCTCGTTCAAGATCCGCGACTCGATGTGTGGCTTCCGTGTCTATCCGCTGCCTCCGGTGCTGCGTTTGATGGACGAAGAGACCATCGGCCGTCGAATGGATTTCGATGTCGAAGTACTGGTGCGCTTGTTCTGGCGCGGCGTCGAGGTGCGCAACCGCCCCACGCGGGTGACCTATCCGCTGGACGGCGTATCCCACTTCGATGTCTGGCGCGACAACGTGCGGATTAGCCGCATGCATACCCGACTTTTCTTCGGCATGGTCTGGCGACTGCCACGCCTGCTGGCGCGCAAAGCGAGGGGTGGGCGCGCGTGAGCGATCGCTCGCACCACTGGGCCGACATCGGCGAATCCACGTCCGTGCGCGGCATCCTGCTGCTGTGCGCGGTGCACCGCTGGCTGGGGCGCTGGCCGTTCCGCATCTGCGTGTATCCGGTCGTGTTCGTGCACTGGCTGCTCAATGGCACGGCACGCCGCGCGTCCCGCCAGTACCTGGCGCGCCTGCACGAGCACCTCGGCGTACCGCCGCGGCGCCCGGGTGCATGGCAAAGCCTGCGGCACTTCGCGGTGTTTGCCGAGACGCTGCTCGACAAGATCCTGGCGCTGGGCCAGCGCTATCCGGTCGACAAGGTCACGATGGAGCGCCAAGGCGTGCTGGCGCGGGTGAAGGCGGGTGAGGGCGGACTGCTCGTCACCGCGCACCTCGGGTGCCTGGAGCTGTGCCAGGTGATGGCCGACCAGGTGCCGGGGTTCCGCCTGACCGCGTTGGTGCACACCGCGCATGCCGAACGCTTCAATCGGCTGATCCGTCGCCTGGATGCCGGCAGCCGCGTCGAACTGCTACAGGTGACGGACCTGGGGCCGGCCGATGCGGTGAAGCTGGCCGAACGCGTGGCGCGCGGCGAGTTCGTCGCCATCGCCGGCGACCGCGTGCCGTTGCGGGGCGGGCGTTCGGTGAAGGCGTCATTCCTCGGGCACGAGGCACCGTTGCCGATCGGTGCCTACGTGCTGGGTGCCGCGCTGCGTTGCCCGGTGTTCACCATGGCGTGCACCCACGTGGGCGACGGTTACCGCGTGCGCTTCGAGGCCTTCGCCGAGCGGATCGAGTTGCCGCGCGGATCGCGCGACGAGGCGCTGGCGCGCTACGCTGCGCAATTCGCGGCATGGATGGAGCGGCAGGTCCGCGATTCGCCGTACGACTGGTTCAACTTCTACCCCTTCTGGGATCAGGTAACGCATGACGCCCGCCATGAATGAATCCGCCGCGCCCGTGTTCGGGGACGCGCCCTTGCGCATCGAGGACGTGGTGGCGCTGTCGCAGCGCCGCGTCCCGGCCGTGCTGTCGCGCGAGCCCGCGTTCCGTGCTCGCATCGCCAAGGGAGCCGACTTCCTTGACCGCCTGCTGCAAGAGGAAGGCGTGATCTACGGCGTTACCACCGGCTACGGCGACTCCTGCACGGTGAACATCCCGCCGGCGCTGGTCGCGGAGTTGCCGCACCACCTGTACACCTATCACGGCTGCGGATTGGGCCGTTTCCTCGACGCGACCGAGACGCGCGCCGTGCTGGCCGCGCGCTTGGCGTCGCTGGTGCGCGGCATGTCCGGTGTCAGCCTGCCGCTGTTGGAAGGGCTGGAAGGCCTGCTGCGCCATGACGTGCTGCCCCTGATCCCCGCCGAGGGTTCGGTGGGCGCCAGCGGCGACCTGACCCCGCTGTCCTACGTGGCCGCCGTCCTGTGCGGCGAGCGCGAAGTGCTGCATGAGGGCCGCATCCGCCCGGCGGCGGAGGTGTTGGCCGAGATAGGCCAGGCACCGTTGACGCTGCGGCCCAAGGAGGGCCTGGCGATCATGAACGGCACGGCCGTGATGACGGCGCTCGCGTGCTTAGCTTTCGACCGCGCCGAGTACGTTTCGCGCCTGGCCACGCGCCTGACCGCGTTCAACGTATTGGCCAGCAACGGCAATGCGCACCACTTCGACGCGGTGCTGTTCGCCGCCAAGCCGCATCCCGGCCAGTCGCGGGTCGCTCAACGCCTGCGCGAAGACCTGCACAGCGATCGTCCGCCGCGCAACGAGCAACGCCTGCAGGACCGGTACTCGCTGCGCTGCGCGCCGCACGTGATCGGTGTGCTGGAAGATGCGCTGCCGTTCTTGCGCCAGTTGATCGAGACCGAGCTCAACAGCGCCAACGACAACCCGCTGATCGATCCCGAGCGCGAGCAGATCCTGCATGGCGGCCACTTCTACGGCGGCCATATCGCGTTTGCGATGGATGCGTTGAAGAACACCGTCGCGAACGTCGCCGATCTGCTGGATCGCCAGTTGGCCTTGATCGTCGATGCCCGCTACAACCATGGGCTGCCGGCCAACCTGTCCGGTGCCACCGGGCCGCGTGCAGCGATCAACCATGGGTTGAAAGCGCTGCAGATCAGCGTGTCCGCCTGGACGGCGGAGGCGCTGAAACTGACGATGCCGGCCTCGGTGTTCTCGCGTTCGACCGAATGCCACAACCAGGACAAGGTCAGCATGGGCACGATCGCCGCACGCGACTGCCTGCGCGTGCTCGAACTCACCGAGCAGGTCATCGCCGCCATGCTGATCGCGGCGCGCCAGGCCGTGGGTTTGCGCCAGCGCGTAGGCCTGCAGTCGACGCTGGGCGAAGGTCCGGCCGCGATGTACGACGACCTCTGCGCACGCATCGCGCTGGTCGAAGAGGATCGCGCGCTCGATGGCGAGCTTCGCCAGCTGGTGACGGACATCCGCGCCGCGCGATGGAACGTCTATGCCGGCTGAGCTTCGCGACGACCTTCGCATCGAAGTGGCGCTGAGTCCGGCGTTCCATGACTGCGACGCCATGCAGGTGGTCTGGCACGGGCACTATTTCAAATACCTCGAGATCGCCCGGTGCGCGCTGCTGCAGCGGTTCGACTACGACTATCCGCAGATGCAGGCGTCCGGCTACATGTGGCCCATCGTCGATGCGCGGGTGAAGTACATCCGCCCACTGCGGTACATGCAGGCGCTGCGCGTGTCGGCCCGGATAACCGAGTGGGAAAACCGGCTGAAGATGGAGTACGAGATCCGCGACGAAGCGAGTGGGGAGGTCCTGACGCGCGCGCATACGCTGCAGGTCGCGGTCGACGCGGCTTCAGGCGAGATGCTGTATCAGTGCCCCCCGGTCCTGTGGGAGCGCCTGAGAGTGCCCGCGCCATGAAGTTTTCCCACTTGCTGGTGTCGTTGTTCCTCATGGCTGCCCTTGGGGTATCCCTCCAAGTCAGCGCCGTGAACTCGCAGTCGCCTGATCCGCTGGCAGGGGTGCGCACGCAGGTCGCGCAGGTGCCTTTACTGCGGGGCGGGTTCTCGCAGGAGAAACAGGTGGCCGGCTTCCGCAATCCGCTGCGTTCGTCCGGCCGTTTCGTGCTGGCGCGCGAGAAGGGTGTGATCTGGACGACGGTCGCACCTTTTCCGTCCGAAATCGTCATCACCCGCGACCGCATCGTCAGCCGCCAGCGCGACGGGAGCGCGCGGGTCGAGGTCGATGGTCGCCAGCAGCCCGGGCTCCGGACCGTGAACGCGATGATGTTCGCCCTGATGAGCGGCGACATGAAGGCGCTCACCACGACGTTCGAGGTGAAAAGCGAGCCCGCGGACGGGAAGGGCTGGCGGATGACGCTGTTGCCGCGTTCGCGCCAGCTCGCCCAGGCGTTCACGTCGGTGCGCCTGGCCGGCGACCGCTACGTGCGCGAAGTGGAGCTGCGTGAGGCCAACGGCGACGTCACCCGCATCCGCTTCGACGGGATGAGCGAAACTCCCGCCACGCTGACGCGCGAAGAGGCGGGCCGGTTTGACTGAGTCGCAGGTGTCGCCGGAAGCGGACCGCAGGCTGCGCGGCTGGCGCTGGCTCGCGCTGGCGTGGCTGCTCGCGCTGGTGGCCGTGGCCTGGCACCAGTGGGGCTTCTGGCAGTCGCCACGGATCGACAGCGACATCCTGGCGTTGCTGCCGCAGGACGCAGGAGATCCTGCGGTCGCCGACGCCACGCGCCTGATCGCCGGCAACAGCTCGCGCGACGTCGTGGTGATGCTCGGGGCGGACGAAACGGAAGCCGTATTGCGCGCGCGCCAGGCGTTCGAAGCTTTCGTACAGGATCGCGCGACGAAGGGAACGGATCTGCTGGTGGCGGAGCGTTCCCCCGAAGACTGGTTCAGCCAGGCACGCGACACACTGGCGCCGCATCGCGATCGCCTGCTGACGGCGGCACAGCGGCAGCAGCTCGAAGACACGCCCGTGGACACGCTTGCCGAGTCGGCGCTGGCCGCCCTGTACGGTCCCATGGGTGCGCCGCGCCTGACCGAGTGGCGCAACGATCCGCTCGGCTTGTGGCCGCAGTGGTGGCAGGCCCAGGCCGCTGCGTCGGGCATGACGCTGGACGGGGACGGCTTGCTGCAGGCCGAAGACCGTCATTGGGCGGTGCTGCAGTTCACCTTGCGCGATTCCGCCTTCAAGCTGGATGGCGAACGCAGGCTGCAGGACCTGCTGGATGGGGCATCTGCGGCGGCGACCTCCGCTGCACCGGGCCTGCATGTACTGAAGGCGGGCGTGCCCCTGCATGCGGAATCCGCTGCAGTGCAGGCCAACCGCGAGGTCAACACCATCGGTTGGGGTTCGCTGGCGGCCGTGCTGCTGCTGGTCTGGCTGGCGTTCCGCTCGCTGCGCCCGCTGCTGCTGGTCGCGCTGTCGTTGTTGGTGGGATGCGCGGTCGCACTGACGGTCACCGTGCTGGTCTTCGGCAAAATCCACCTGCTGACGCTGATCTTCGGTGCGAGCCTGGTGGGTGTGGCGGAGGACTACGGCATCCACTGGTTCGCGTCCCGCCAGGGCGAACCCAAGGCACGGCGATGGTCGTTGCTGCGCCACCTGTTGCCCGGCTTGTGGCTGGCCCTGCTGACCAGCGCGATGGCGTACCTCGCATTGGGCCTTGCGCCGTTCCCGGGGTTGCGGCAGATGGCGTTGTTCTCGGTCGTCGGCCTGACGGCGGCGTTCCTCACTGTGATCTTCGCCTTCCCCTGGCTCGATGGTGGCGAGGTACGCGCAACAGCGTTCTCGCGCTGGCTGGGCGGCACGCTGGCGGGTTGGCCTCGCCTGGCGAGTCGCCGAAGCGGCATCGTGCTCGCGGTCATCATCCTGGTCGTGACGGTGCCCGGGCTTCTGCGCGTCCAAGGCAACGATGACCTGCGCAGCCTGCAGTCGTCTCCCCCCGCGCTGATCGCGCAGCAACGCGACGTCGGGCGACTGCTGGACATGCCGAGTCCCGCGCAGTTCTATCTGGTGCAGGGTCGCGATGCCGAGCATGTCCTGCAGCGCGAAGAGCAGCTGGTGGCGCGCCTGCGCGAGACGGAAGCGAAAGGCTTGGTGGGCGGACACCGCGCACTCAGCGACTGGCTGCCGTCGCAGCAGCGCCAGGAAGCGGACGCCGCGCTGACCGCGCGCGTCGAGCGGGAGGTGCTGGAACGACTGTCGGTCGCCACCGGTGAAGCGCTCGAGCGCGGCGCCTTCGCAGCGCGTCCGCTCGACCTCGATACCTTCATCGCATCGCCGGCGGCATTGCCGGTGCGCCATCTCTGGCTCGGACAGGTGGGGCAGGGCATGGCCTCGGTGGTGATGGTCAACGACCTGTCTCGCCCGGATGCGCTCGCCACCTTCGCCGCTCAGGCGGACGGGCTCGACGGTGTGCGCTGGGTCGACCGTACCGCCGACATTTCGCGCCTGCTGCAGCATTACCGGCGCATGATGACCGGCCTGCTGCTGGCGGGCGTGGTCGTCGTATTCGGCGTGCTCGCGCTGCGCTACCGCTGGCAGGCCTGGCGCGTGATCACGCCTACCTTGCTCGCCGGCGTGCTGACCGTGGCGCTGCTGGGCTGGCTCGGCCAGCCGTTGCAGTTGTTCAACGTGCTAGCGCTGATGTTGCTGCTCGGCATGGGCATCGACTACGGCATCTTCCTGGTCGAACACCGTGGCGATGCCAGCGCTTGGCTGGCGGTCTGCGTCGGCGCGGCGAGCACGTGGCTGTCGTTCGGCCTGCTGGGCCTGTCGGCGACGCCGGCGCTGCGCGCTTTCGGCTTGACCCTCCTGTTCGGCATCGGCCTGGTCTGGCTGCTGTCGCCGCTGTTCCGGCCCGCGCCGGATCATCTCCCCACGAACGGAAACACTGCTGCATGAAGACGGAACGCACTGACATCCTGATCATCGGCGCCGGCCCGGCCGGCTCGGTCGCCGCCGCGATGCTGCGCCAGCAGGGCCGCAAGGTCCTGATCGTCGAGCGCGAGCAGTTCCCGCGCTTCTCGATCGGCGAGAGCCTGTTGCCGCAGAGCATGGAATACATCGAAGCCGCCGGGCTGCTGAAGGACGTGGTCGAGGCCGGCTTCCAGTACAAGAACGGTGCCGCGTTCGTGCGTGGCGAACGCACCACGGAGTTCGATTTCCGCGACAAGTTCTCGACTGGCTGGGGAACGACCTACCAGGTCCAGCGCGCCGACTTCGATCATGTGCTGGCGAAGGGCGCGGAGCGCATGGGCGCGGAGGTTCGTTACCGCCACGAAGTGCTGGCAGCCGAGCCTGGCGAAACGCCGCGTGTCACCGTGCGGTCGCCCGAGGGCGAGGAGTACGTGATCGAGGCGGACTTCATGCTTGATGCCAGCGGCTTCGGTCGCTTGCTGCCGCGCCTGCTGAAGCTCGAATCGCCGTCCAACTTCCCCGTGCGCGGTGCGATCTTCACGCACGTGCGTGACCACATCCCGGTGGATGCGGGTTTCGACCGCAACAAGATCCTGATCACCACGCACCCCGAACACGTGGATGTCTGGTACTGGACCATCCCGTTCTCCAATGGCTGCTGCTCGCTGGGCGTGGTGGCCGAGCAATCCTTCCTTGATCGCTACACCGGCACCGAGTTGGAACGCCTGCAGGCCATCGTTGGCGAAGATCCGAACCTCACACGCTTGCTGAGGAATGCCGAGTGGGCGGTGCTGCCGGTGCGGCAGATCACGGGTTATTCCGCCAACGTGCGCTCGCTGTGGGGCCCGGGCTACGCGTTGCTGGGCAATGCGGGCGAGTTCCTCGATCCGGTGTTCTCGTCCGGCGTCACCATCGCGTTCAAGTCGGCGCAGCTCGCGAGCGAATGCCTGCGTCGCCATTACGCAGGCGAGAAGGTGGATTGGGAAGCCGAGTTCGCCGAGCCGTTGCGCGGTGGCGTGCAGACCTTCCGACGGTTCGTGGAATCGTGGTACGCCGGTGGCTTCCAGAAGATCATCTTCCATCCCGATCCGCAGCCCGATATCCGCCGGATGATCTGTTCGATCCTGGCCGGCTACGCCTGGGACAAGAAGAATCCTTACGTTGCCGAAACGCAGCGCCGGCTGCAGGTGCTGGAGCAGCTGTGCAGCGGCTGATCGCCCTGCTGCTGGCCGTCCTGCTGACGGCGTGCGCGTCGCAGGCCAAGCACGCGCCCGGTATCGCGTTGCCGCCGTTGCGGCTCGCGCCGGCCACGCTCGGGAAGGAGCTCGCGCTGCAGCAGCGCCTGGTGTTCCGATTCGGATCGCAGGTGCGCGAAATGGATGCACTGCTCGAAGTCGACGCGCGCGACGTGCGGTTGGCGGTGCAGGCGATGGGCCGCACCGGGGTCACCCTGCAGTGGGATGGCGCGCAGCTGTCCGAGCAACGTGCGCCCTGGTTGCCGTCGGCGGTGCGGAGCGAGCGGGTACTCGACGATGTCCAGTTCAGCTTGTGGCCGGCGGATGCCGTGCGCGCGGCGCTACCTCCCGATTGGACGCTTTCCGACAACGGCAGTACGCGTGAGCTTCTTCACGGGGGCCGTGCCTGGCTCATCCGTGAACGCGTGAATGCGACCACGCTGCAGGTTCGCAACGTCGCCGATGGCTATGATCTGACGATCGAATCGGTGGCCGGCGGAGACGTACTTCCTTGAACGGCGACGCCATTTTCCTGAACGACCTTGGCATCGTGTGTGCCCTCGGCGCCGACAAGTCCGCGGTGCGCGAAGCCCTGTTCCGCGACGACGCGCCCAGGGGCGTGGCATCGAACGACGCGCTGATCGCCGGTCATCGCCTTGCACTGGGCAGGGTCGTGGCACCGCTGCCTTCGCTCGACGACCATCCTGTGCAACTGCGCGGGCGCAACAACGCGCTGCTGCGCGCGGCCTACCTGCAGATCCGCGACCGCGTGCAACAGGCCATCGACTGCTACGGCTCCAGCCGTGTGGCCGTCGTGGCGGGCACCAGCACGTCGGGGATCGGCGAAGCCGAGAAGGCGATGGCGCATTGGCGCGCACAGGGAGAATGGCCTGCCAGCTTCCACTACGTGCAACAGGAGATCGGTGCGCCGTCGCGCTTCCTGGCGGCGGAAGCGGGTATTCGCGGGCCGGCGTGGACGCTGTCCACGGCCTGTTCCTCCAGTGCCAAGGCGATGGCGTCCGCGGCACGCCTGCTGCGTACCGGCGTGGTCGACGCGGTGATCGCGGGCGGTGCGGATTCGCTATGCGAATTCACCGTGCGCGGCTTCATGGCGCTGGAGTCGGTGTCGGCCGAGCGCTGCAATCCTTTCTCCGAACATCGCCACGGCATCAACATCGGGGAAGGCGCGGCCCTGTTCCTGATGACGCGCGAGCCCGGACCTGTGCGGTTGGCGGGGTGGGGCGAAACGTCGGACGCCCACCACATCTCGGCACCCGCACCCGAAGGCCATGGTGCGATCGCGGCCATCGAACAGGCATTGCATCGTGCAGGTCTCGATGCGAGCGACATCGACTACGTCAATCTGCATGGCACGGCGACGCCGCAGAACGATGCGATGGAAAGCCGCGCCGTGGCCGCGGCGCTCGGCGCGCACGTGCCGGTCAGTTCCACCAAGCCGTTGACGGGCCACACGCTCGGCGCCGCCGGCGCGATCGAGGCCGGCCTGTGCTGGCTCGCGATGGTGGACAACACCGGCCACCGGCTGCCGCCGCACTGGTGGGATGGCGCGGCGGATGCCGCACTGCCGCCGCTTGCCTTCGTCGCGCCCGGCGACCGAGCTGCAGGGCCGTTGAAACATGTACTGAGCCAGTCCTTCGCGTTCGGTGGCAGCAACGCGGTGCTGGTGTTCGGGGGCGAATGAAGATGGACGTGCTGTACGACATCGAGCGTGTGGTGCCGCACCGGGGGACGATGCGGCTGGTCGACCGCCTGGTGGCCTGGGGCGAAGACACCGTGGCGGTCGAACTGCGCGTCCCGGAGGAGGGGCCGTTCAGCCACGCCGAGGGCGTGCCTGCCTGGGTGGGCGTGGAGTACATGGCCCAGGCCATCGCCGCGTGGGCGGGTTGTCATGCACGCCAGGCGGGCCGGGAGCCTTCGATCGGCTTCCTGCTGGGCACGCGCCGCTATGAGAGCCGGGTCTCCTGGTTCCGGGCGGGGGCATTACTTCGGGTGGAGGCGCGGCGTGAGCTGCTGGGCGACAATGGGCTGGGAATGTTCAGCTGCCGCATCCTGGGGGACGGCGAAGAACTGGCAACCGCCAACGTCTCGGTGTTCGAACCGCCGGACGCGATGGCCTATCTGGAGAGTGTGCAGTAATGAGGGGAGAGACAACGGTCCTGGTCACCGGGGGGAGCCGGGGCATCGGTCGCGCGATCGCGCTGCGGCTGGCGCAGGATGGATTCGACGTGGTCGTGCATTGCCGTAGCCGGGTAGAGGAAGCCGAGGCCGTCGCCGCGCAGGTGCGCGCGCTCGGACGCGACGCCCGCGTGCTGGCCTTCGATGTCGCGGACCGTGCGGCCGCCGCGCAGGCGCTCGACGCCGACATCGCCGAGCACGGCACGTACTACGGCGTGGTCTGCAACGCGGGCATCGCGCGCGACACTGCCTTCCCCGCGATGAGCGGCGAGGACTGGGATGCCGTGCTGGGCACCAACCTCGACGGCTTTTACAACGTGCTCAATCCGCTGGTGATGCCGCTGGTGCGCCGGCGCAAGCCCGGCCGCATCGTCACGCTGTCATCGGTGTCGGGCCTGGTCGGCAATCGGGGGCAGGTCAACTACAGCGCGGCGAAGGCCGGCATCATCGGCGCGACCAAGGCGCTGGCGCTGGAGCTGGCCAGTCGCGAGATCACCGTCAACTGCGTGGCCCCCGGCCTGATCGATACCGAAATGGTCAGCGGCGAGGTGGTCGACGAAGCCCTGAAGATGATCCCGATGAAGCGCGTGGGCAAGCCGGAAGAGGTCGCGGCGGTAGTGTCGTTCCTGATGTCGCCGCAGGCGTCCTATGTCACCCGCCAGGTGATCTCGGTCAACGGAGGGTTGGTCGGATGAGTCGCGTAGATCGACGCGTGGTGGTCACCGGCGCAGGCGCCATCAGCCCGCTGGGACACGATTGGGAAAGCGTGCACCTGCGCCTGCGCGAGTGCCGCAATGCCGTGCGCCACATGGAAGACTGGGACAAGTACGAAGGCTTGAATACGCGCCTCGCGGCGCCGGCCGAGCCCTTCGACCTGCCAGCGCACTACAACCGCAAGACCACCCGCAGCATGGGTCGGGTGGCGGTGATGGCGGTGCGCGCCACCGAGCTGGCACTGGAACAGGCCGGCCTGCTGGGGCATCCGGTGCTGAAGAGTGGCAAGGTCGGTGTGTCGTACGGCTCGTCGGCCGGCAGCCACGAAGCCATCGGCGATTTCGGTCGCATGCTCAACGCGCATACCACCGAAGGCATCAACGCCACCACGTACCTGAAGATGATGAGCCACACCGCACCGGTGAACATCGGCGTGTTCTTCGGCCTGACAGGGCGTGTCTATACGACGTCCAGTGCCTGTACCTCGGGCAGCCAGGGTGTCGGCTGCGCATACGAGGCGATCCGCAACGGCAAGCAGGTGGCGATGATCGCCGGCGGCGCGGAGCAACTCGACGCGACCGCCGCTGCGGTATTCGATACCTTGTTCGCCACCAGCGTGCGCAACCACGAACCGGAAAGCACGCCACGCCCGTTCGACGCGAACCGCGACGGCCTGGTGCTGGGCGAGGGCGCCTGCACGCTGGTGCTGGAGGAACTGGAACATGCGTTGGCGCGCGGTGCGACCATCCTGGGCGAGATCGTCGGTTACGGCACCAACAGCGACGGACAGCACGTGACCCAGCCCAGCGCGGACACGATGGCGCAGGCGATGCGTCTCGCGCTCGAGGATGCCGACCTGTCGCCGGACGTCATCGGCTACGTCAACGCGCACGGCACGGCCACCGACCACGGCGACATCGCCGAAACGACCGCCACGGCGGCGGTGTTCGGCAGCCGCATGCCGATCAGTTCGCTGAAGAGCTACGTGGGCCACACGCTGGGAGCGTGCGGCGCCTACGAGGCGTGGATCACCCTGCAGATGATGCGCGAGGGCTGGTTCGCCCCCACGCTGAACCTGGAGACGCGCGATCCGCGTTGCGCCGACCTGGACTACATCACCGGGGAAGGGCGCGAGCTGCAGACCGATTACGTGATGAACAACAACTTCGCGTTCGGCGGCATCAATACATCGATCATCTTCAAGCGCTGGAAAGACTGACGTTCCACATCCACAGGGGGAAAGATGGACAAGCGTTACGTTTCGCTGCTGCTCGCGGCCGTATTTGCCTTCGCCGCAGCACCTGGGTTCGCTGGCAAGCATGATCCGATGGATATCCCCGTCTACGAGCGGGTTGAATCCACAAACGGGATTCCACCCAGTGCCGCACGGATCAAGGCGGCCATCCTGCATGCGGGCAAGACACGCGGCTGGACCATGGTGGAAAGCGAGCCGGGGCGCGTCACCCTGCGTTACGCGCCGCGGACCCATGAGGTCGTGGTGGCCGTTCGTTACGACGACAACGGTTTCAAGATCGAATACGTGTCGAGCGTGGAGATGAACTATCGGGTCAAAGGAAACACGCCCGAAATCCATGGCAACTACAACCGCTGGATCCGCAATCTTTCTCAGGACATCCAGATGTCGCCTGTATTCCACCGTGTAGAGGCGGCGGCGCCATGAGATTGCGTCACGCGCTGCTGGGCCTGGGGTTGGCGATCGTATCCTTCCAGGCACTTGCCGACGATATCATTCGCATATCGCCGCAGATCGAGCTGCGGGCGGGCTACAAGGGTTATCCAGAGTTCGAGGAATGCGCCTGGATGACGGAGTACCCCGCGCACCTGGTGGAGTATGCCAAGGGGCAGGTCGAACTGACCGACGCCTCTCTCGATACGGTGCCGGGAAGGACATTGCGCGTGCGCATCATGCACATGCGCACGGCCGACGGTGGCGGCTTCTCGGGTCCCAAGTGGGCGATGATCCGGGCCGAGCTGTACGAAGACGGCAAACTCATCGGCCAGTATCAGCCCTATCGGCGCACGATGACGATGTTCCGCGACGGGTGCTCATCGCTCAGCAAGATCAGCGATGCATTGGCCGCCGACACGGCCGCTTGGCTGCGCCGCGGAAATTTCAAGATCGAGTATCCGGACGACCAAGCCACGATCGAGATCGGCCCGGAAGAGGACGTCCCGCCGATCCAATGATCGATACCCTGCGGTCGGCACCTGCACGGTATCCGAACATCGCGGCTGGCAGCCTGTGCGAAGGCTGCGACCCAGTCTCTTTCCCCCAAACAGGAGTAACACCATGAAACGATTTCTGATCACTGGTCTGTTGACGATGGCGGTGCTGGCGCCGCGAGCGGATGCGGCCGACACCCGCGTCGAACTGCCGTTCCAGGAGCTGGTGAATTCGCCGGAAGCCAAAGCCGCCGGTATCGACGGCAGCGTGCGCTTCTATCTGGCCGGTCAGAAGACGCCCACCGTGGTGTCGCGCTTCGGCGAAGATGTGACCAACAAGAAGACCAATGGCGTGGGCAAGTCCGATGCCGAATCCTGCCGTTGGGTCGCCTTGTCGGCGTTGAAGGCCCTGCAGGAAGGCGCAAAGGATCGCGGCGCCAATGCGGTCATCGACATCGTCAGCTACTTCAAGAAGAACGAGTTCCGCAGTGCCACCAATTTCGAATGCCATGCGGGCGGCATCATGAGCGGCGTGGCCTTCAAGGCCACCTACGCGAAGGTCAAGTAAACCGCTTCGCGGTGCCCACTCGGCCGCCTTTGGGCGGTCGAGTACTCTTCATCAATCGCCGGGCAGGCGCACGCGCCGCAGGCGTAGCGCGTTGCCGACAACGGACGCGGAGCTGAGGCTCATCGCCAGCGCCGCGAACATCGGCGAAAGCATCGGTCCGCCGAACAGGCCCAGCACGCCGGCCGCGACCGGCACGCCCAGCGCGTTGTAGGCGAAGGCGAACGCCAGGTTCTGTCGCATGTTGCGCACCGCGGCTTCGGACAGCGCCTTGGCCCGTGCGATACCGCGCAGATCGCCTTTCACCAGCGTCACCTGCGCGCTGGACATGGCCACGTCCGTACCCGTGCCCATCGCGATGCCGACATCGGCCGATGCAAGGGCCGGGGCGTCGTTGATGCCGTCGCCCGCCATCGCGACATGACGGCCTTCCTGCTTCAACCGCGCAACGAGTGCAGCCTTGTCCGCGGGTCGAACGTCGCCATGGACTTCATCGATACCGAGGCGGGCGGCGACCGCTCGCGCGGTGCGCTCTCCATCGCCGGTAGCCATGACGATGCGGAGCCCGCCTTCGCGCAACGCGCGCAGGGCGTCGGGCGTGCTCGCCTTGATGGGGTCGGCTACCGCGATGCTCCCGGCGGGCGCGCCATCGACGGCAAGGAACATCACGCTGCCACCCTCTTCGCGCACTCGATCGGCATCGCCTTGCAGCGTTTGGACGGCGACGCCTTCTTCGCTCATCAATACGATATTGCCGAAGGCGAGGCGATGAACGTCTACCCGCCCGCGGACGCCGATGCCGCTGCTGGATTCGAAATCCTGTGCCGGCGAGAGCGCGAGGCCACGACGTCGCGCTTCCTGCACCACGGCGTGGGCCAACGGATGCTCGCTGCCGGCGTCCAGGCTCGCGGCCAGGCGCAGCACAGTGTCTTCGTCGAACGGGGGCAGTGCATGCACCGCCTTGAAGGCCGGACGGCCTTCGGTCAGCGTGCCGGTCTTGTCGACGATCAACGTGTCGACCTTACGCAAGGTTTCGATCGCTTCCGCATCGCGGAACAGCACGCCAGTCTGCGCGGCGCGGCCGCTGGCCACCATCACCGACATCGGCGTGGCCAGCCCCAACGCGCAGGGGCAGGCGATGATCAACACCGAGACCGCATTGAGCACCGCATGTGTCCATGACGGTTCGGGTCCGAAGAATCCCCAGCCCAGCAGCGTCGCCAGGGCCGCGCCGGGGACGCCAAGTACGAACCAGAACGACACCCGGTCCGCGAGCCGCTGCAGCGGTGCGCGGCTCCGTTGCGCCTGCGCGACCAACTGCACGATCTGCGCCAGCACGCTGTCGCTGCCCACTTTCTCCGCGCGAATGACCAGACTGCCGGCACCATTGAGCGTGGCGCCGATCACCCGATCGCCGGGGCCGCGTTCCACGGGCATCGGTTCGCCGGTGAGCATCGATTCGTCGATATGGCTGCGCCCGTCGATCACCGCACCATCGACGGGCACCTTCTCGCCGGGCCGGACGCGCAAGCGGTCGCCGAGATGCACGTGCGACAACTGGATGTCTTCTTCATCGCCGTCGTCGCGTAGGCGGCGGGCCGTCTTGGGTGCCAGGCCGAGCAGGGCGCGGATGGCGGCGGACGTCTGCGAGCGCGCTTTCAGTTCCAGCAGCTGGCCCAACAGGGTCAGCGAGACGATCACCGCGGCGGCTTCGAAGTACACGCCGACATGGCCGTGTTCGCGGAACGAGGGCGGGAACAGCTCGGGCGCCAGCACGGCGACCACGCTGTAACCGTAAGCCGCCGCCACGCCGGTGCCGATCAGCGTCCACATGTTGGGGCTGCGATGGAGGATCGACTGCGCCCAGCGCTGGAAGAAGGGCCACGCGGCCCAGAGCACGACCGGAGTGCTGAAGGCGAACTCCAGCCACGTGCGCACGGTCGGTGGGATCACGGAGAGGTACATGCCTCCCATCGCGAGCAGCAGGGTCGCTGCGCTGAGGGGCAGCGTCCACCAGAAGCGTCGTCGGAAATCGGTCAGCTCGGGGTTCTCTTCGTCGTCCAGCGAGGGCAGCATCGGTTCCAGCGCCATGCCGCACAGCGGACACGTGCCGGGCGCATCGCGCACGATCTCCGGATGCATCGGGCAGGTGTACTGCGTGCCGGGTGGCGCGATAGCGGACGGCGTCGCCACCGATGGGTGCAGATAACGCGCGGGATCGGCGACGAATTTGGTGCGGCACCCGGCGGAGCAGAAGTGGTATGACGTGTCGCCGTGTTCCGCGTGGTGCGGCGTGGTGGCGGGATCCACCCGCATGCCGCAGACCGGATCGGTGGCGAGCGTCTCGTCGATCGTCGAAGCGTCCTTGTGGCCGCTGCAGCATGCAGCCTTCCCCGGTGTCGCAACGTGTCCCTGAGGTTCGTGATGATGCGTACCGCTCATGCCTCGCCTCCCAGCGCGGATAGGATCGGGCACTGGTCCAGCGCTCCGTGGCCGGGGCAGGCGTCGACCAACGTCCGCAGGCCGTCGCGTACGCGCGTCAGTTCGGCGAGACGCCGCTCCACGTCGGCCAGCTTGTCGGCCGCGGCGGCGCGGATGCCGGCCATGTCGCCGTCGTCGGTGCGGCTGAGGGCGAGCAGGTCGCGGATCTCTTCGAGCGTGAAGCCGAGGACCTTCGCGCGGCGGATGAAGGTCAGCCGCAGCACGTCGTCCGCTTCGTAGTGCCGGTAGCCACTGGCGCTGCGTGTCGGCGGGGGCAGCAGGTGCTGCTTTTCGTAGTAGCGCACGGTGTCGATGGGGACGCCGGTGCGGCGGGACAATTGTCCGATGTTCATGCGGGAACTCCTCGAAGTACCTGCAGTCTGCACCCTGGAGTACGCTCCAGAGTCAAGGGGTAGGGCGGCATCCGTGCCGCCCTTTCCGGATCACGGCGAATGTTCCGCGTAAGGCGTGGTGGTGCCGTCGCGATGCAGTGCGAGCACGGTGTAGGAAGGCGCATCGACGCCTTCCACTTCCATTCCGGGAGAACCCATCGGCATCCCGGGCAGGACGAGGCCGCGGATGCCCGGCTTCTCATTCAACAGGCGACGGATGTCCGATGCCGGCACGTGGCCCTCGATCACGTAACCGCCGATCTCAGCGGTATGACAGGAGGCATGTGCGGGCAGGATGCCGAGGCGCTCCTTTACCGGGCTCATCGCTTCTTCGACGCGGTCGTCGACGTCGAGGCCTTCCTTGCGCAGGTGCTCGACCCACAGATGGCAACAGCCACAGTACGCATCGCGATGCACGGTGATCTTCGGCGCCGCAGCTTCCTTGGCTTTCCGTTGCTCGGCAGGCGCGGGCGTCGCTGCAAGGGCGCTCTCCATCGGCGCCGGGACCGCCTGCGTGCAGGCGACGAGCATGGTCGCGAACAGCAACGTCGCGAGGTGGGGCAGGGGAATGCGATAGGTCATGGCGTTCTCCTCAAAACCAGATCCGGACACCCGCAACGACGCGGGTATCGCGTGGCGATTCGCCTTCGGCGCGCCGCAGATCCGCGGTGTCGCCGAGGGCGCGCTCGTGCACGACACCGACATAGGGCGCGAAGCGGCGGCTCGCTTCGTAGCGCAGGCGAAGCCCCGCTTCGATGCCGGTCAAACCCCGGGCGATGCCGTAGTCCGGATCGTCCTTGGCGGCGAGGTCCACTTCCACCAGCGGCTGCAGGATCAGGCGGTTGGTGATGCGCAGCGTGTATTCGGCTTCGACATTTGCCGCGATCTGGCCGCCTTCGCCGACATACGCGGTCGCCGACACCTCGAAGCGGTACGGCGCCATGCCCTGCACCCCGAACGCCGCCCAGGTGCGCGCATCGCCGGGCGTGAAGTCGTGCTTGATGCCGGCGACCACGTCCCACCACGGTGAAACGCTACGGCCGTAAAGCACCTCGAGATCGGCACTTTCGGTGTGGCCGCCCATCCGTTCACCTTCGCTGCGCAGCCACAGCCGGTCGGTGTCGGTGCCGAACCACGCCATGCCTTCCCAGGCCTGACCGGTACCTTCGTCGGCGTCCCACGCTTCCAGTCGGTTGAACGTTACCTTGCGGTTGAACGCCGGGGCGTGCTGCATCGCATGGTGGTCGATGTCGGGAAACGCGGCCGCCAGATCGTCGGCGGTTACCGGCGGAATGGGTTCGTGCGGCGTCGTGGCAGCGCCCTCCGTCATCGCGGCATGGTCGTGCTGTGCGTGCGCGTCTTGCTCGGACGAGACGGTCGTCGCCTGCGTAGCGTGTTGCGCGTGGTCATGGTGCTGCGCAAAGGCCGGAACGCTCGTGCCCGCGAGCGCCGCGATCGCGGAGGCAACGCGCAGCAGGGTGGGGGAGGTCTTCATGCTTCGATCCTCACTTCCCGCATCATGCCGGCTTCCATGTGGTACAGCAGATGGCAGTGGAACGCCCATCGCCCCAGCGCGTCGGCGCGTACGCGGTAGCTGCGTCGCGTGCCCGGGGGCATGTCGATGGTGTGCTTGCGCAGGTGGAAGCCGCCCTCGGCGTTCTCCAGATCGCTCCAGACGCCATGCAGGTGGATGGGATGCTGCATCATCGTGTCGTTGACCAGCACGATGCGCATGCGCTCGCCGTACTTCAGGCGCAGCGGCTCGGCACTGGCGAACGGAATACCGTCGAACGACCAGGCGAACTTCTCCATATGCCCGGTGAGGTGCAACTCGACGGTGCGTCCTGGATCGCGGCCGTCCGGATCGTCGAACAGGCTGCGCATCGCACCGTAGGTCAGTACCTGGCGCCCGTTGTCGCGCAGGCCGATGCCAGGATCGTCGAGCTTGGGTTCGCTCGCGGACGATTGCATGTCGACGAGCGGGTTGCCGGTCTCGCTGGCCGGATGATTCGGCGCTGTCGACGCGTTGCCATGGGCGCCATGGTCCATCGCGCCCATGTTCGCGCCACAGCCGCCTTCACCCATCATCGCGCCGCAACCACCCTCCATGCCTTTCGCTGCGCCATGTCCGCCCATGTCGTGGCCCATGTCGGCCATCGTCAACAGCGGGCGCGGGTCGCGGGACGGAATCGGTGCGTCCAGGCCATCGCGCACGGCCAGCGTGCCGCGTGCATAGCCGGTGCGGCCCATGTCCTGCGCGAAAATCGTGAAGGCGTCCTGGCCGGCGGGTTCGACGATCACGTCGAAGGTTTCCGCCACTGCGATGCGGAACTCGTCGACGCTGACCGGATGGATGTACTGCCCGTCGGCGGCGACCACGGTCATCTTCAGCCCGGGGATGCGCACGTCGAAGTAGGTCATCGCGCTGCCGTTGATGAAGCGCAGCAGGATCTTCTCGCCCGGTTTGAACAGGCCGGTCCAGTTGTGCGACGGCGCCGCGCCGTTCACCAGGTAGGTGTAGGTGTGCGCGTTGATGTCGGAGATGTCGGTGGGCGTCATCCGCATGCGTCCCCACATGCCGCGGTCTTCGATGGTTTCCGCCAGTCCGTCGCGCTTCGCATCGCGCACGAAATCCACCAGCGTGCGCTGGTAGTAGTTGTCGTGCTCCGGCATCTTCTTCATGCGGCGGTACAGCGCAGCGGGTTCCAGGTCGGTCCAGTCCGACAGCAGCACGACGTGTTCGCGGTCGTGGTGATAGGGCGGCGGGTCGCGCGGATCGATGATGAGTGCGCCGTACAGGCCGGCCTGTTCCTGGAACATGGAATGGCTGTGGTACCAGTACGTGCCGGACTGCTTCACCTGGAAGCGGTACTGGAAGGTCTCGCCCGGTGCGATGCCGTTGAAACTGAGCCCCGGCACGCCATCCATGTTCGATGGCAGGAGGATGCCGTGCCAATGGATCGAGGTCATGTCGCGCAGGCGGTTGCTGACACGCACGGTGACCGTGTCGCCCTCGCGCCAGCGCAGCGTGGGTGCCGGCAAGCTGTTGTTAACGGTGATCGCAGGCCGTGTGCGACCGGTGATGTCGACCGGCATCGCGCCGATGCTCAGGGCGAAATCGGTACCGGTAGCGAGGGCGGCGCCCCCGCGGCGCGCGGGCGTTCCGGCGGAGGCGGACGGGTGCGCCAGGCCGAGGCCGAGCGCAGCACCGCCGGCGGCCAGGCCGGTGACGAATTGGCGGCGCGTGGGACGGAACGCACCCAGGCGTCCCGGTGTGGGGTCATCGTGATTCATGCAAGTTCATCCTGTGGATCCGTCGCAGGGTGTCAGCCCGTGCGGCGGTTTCCGTGTTGTTCGCGAACCGGTGCACGCAAGGCGACCGGCATTCGTAAGGCGCCGCGGGTGCGGCGTCAGGCGGTCAGGATGGGAGGTCGGTGCCGGTGCGAAAGGCGAGCGGAGGCGTGGCCGTCCGCAGCGTAGTCGGGCGCGGCCGCATGCAGCGGCGCACCGGTGCCCAGCCAGAGCGGCCAGACCAGTGCAGGCGCATGCTGGGTGCAGAAGCCATCGCAGGTGCCGGCCTTGCAGCAGTCCGGCGCGGCGTCCTGCGCGTGGTGGTCGCCGGCAACCTGCATGCCAGCCATATCCCCGGTGTCCATGTCTTCATGACACGGGGGCGCGGGCATGTCGTCGCCGAGCATCGCGGCCGCCGGTGCGCCTTCCAAGGCGGTGCTTGCGGCCATGTGCGCGGACGCGCTGCCGTTCACCAGCAGAAGCAGGCAGAGCAGGGCACGCAACAGGGGCGCGAATCGGGCCATGGCCGCATGATACGCCATCGCTGACGGACATACCTTGGCGTAGGGTCAAGGCTTGGCTTCATCCGTACGCACCACGCCATGACAGGGACACGATATCCTTGCGGTGTTTCTTCGGCATTGGGCAGCGTGGCATTCGGATGGCGGGCACGGTAATGACGAGCAGGGTGCCGGCAGGCGTATCTGAGGGTCGTGGTTCGGAAGAGGCCCATCCCCGCATCATCGTTGCCGACGTGGGGGGCACCTATGCGCGCCTGGGCTGGACCGACGGCGTCGATGCCGACCAGGTCCACGATTACCGTCGCTACGCGTGCGCGGACCATCCGAATCTCGCTTCGATCCTTCATGACTACGCCGCAGGCAGCCGCTGCCAGGGCGCGGTGGTCGCGATCGCGGGTGTGCTGGAAGGCGACCGGTTGATCAATTCCAACCTGCCGTGGGCTGTCTCGATGGAACAGACCCGCCAGGACGCCGGATTGTCCTGGGTGCAGCTGATCAATGATTTCGAAGCTGTCGCCAACGCGATGCCCGTGCTTGCGCGCGACACGTTGTCGCCGCTGACCCACGTCACCGAAAGCACCACGAACTCACCGGCGCTCGTGATCGGTCCGGGTACGGGCCTCGGTGCTGCTTTATGGATCGAAGGCCATCCGCCGCGCGTGCTCGCTACCGAAGTCGGCCAGGCAGCACTGGCTGCCGGCAACGATCTGGAAATGGATGTGGTGCGTCGGCTGCTGCGCGAGCGCCGCCACCTCAACAATGAGCACGTGTTGTCCGGCACCGGTCTGATGAATCTTTACCGCTGCCTATGCGAACTGCGCGGCGGTACCGCGATCCACACCGACGCGGGCGCGCTGGTCGCTGCCGCGGAATCCGGCGATGGCCTGGCGCTTGAAACGCTGCAGATGTTCTGCGGCTGGCTCGGCAGCCTGGTCGGCGACCTGGCGATCATCTTCGGCGCCAAGGTCGTGTATCTCGCCGGCGGCGTCACCGCGCACATTCCCAAGTTCCTCCACGACGGCCACTTCCTGGAGCGCTACCTCAACAAAGGCGTGATGTCCGAACGCTTGGAGCAGGTACCGGTGTGGCGGGTGGAGCACGGGCAGCTCGGGTTGCTGGGGGCTGCGGCTTGGTATCAGCAGCACAAGTCAGAGCGGAGTTCTACCGCTCCGTGAGCTTGCACGCGGCCCTCCTCATCGGTGCACTCGCGATCGGTGCGGGGTTGTTGCTCTATCTGCCGTTCTTCGTTTGGTTCCGTTGGCGCGGCGCGAAGGGAAGAGGGTCTCCAACCACTATTCACGTGACCCGCTTGGGTGTGTGCTGGTACCTGTTCTGCGTCGCCATCATGTTCGCTGGCTTCGCCGTCGGATTCGTGGCGCCGCAGTCGTGGCTTGGCGCTCAGGTCCGCACTGTTTTTGGCGCTCTTGGATTCGCATATTTCGTGGCAATCGTGATGTCGTTCCTGGAGCGACTTCTTGTCAAGCATGGGCTTGTCTTCTCATACCAGATCAGACCTATGCAGGACTCAGCCGACGCGCCTCAGGTGGCTACGAAGGATTGAGATGCTGCAGAGTGGGGCACGCGTACGCGAATCAGAACCCCGTCTTTACCGGGTGGACCGCGCGGCAAAGTGCTCCTCGCAGTCGCGGCTACAAGACAGGCGAGACGCACACCGGGCCGTAGTTGGGCTGTAGCCGGGGTACTTGTGAAGACGGTCACGTTCTGATGTATGCTCGCCCCGCCAGCGTAGGGGTGCGCTATGAAACGGATATTCATGCTTTTGTTGGCTGCCCAGTCGGCACTGCGGTCACATCTTCAAACGCGGACGCTTGCAGTAGGGCGAAACACGCGCGTGCGCAAGCGTATGAGGCAATGGGTGTAAGTCGGAACTTTCAAGCTTCCCGATATTGGGACGATCTCGTTTGGAACGCTTGCAAGTGACCGATGCCAAGCTCGTCGACGTCAATTCTGTCTTCTCGGAATGCGTTCGAGAGATGGAACGAACGTCTTCTCCTCTACGCGGGGTTTACGCCATGCCTACAGGCCCATGCCGTCTTTGCCAGCGGAACGATGAATTACAGTTGAGCCATGTTGTTCCCGCCTTTGTTTTTCGTTGGATGCGGGAGTCCTCTGGCAATGGTCATTTACGTAGCACCGCATCACCCAACTTGCGTGTCCAAGATGGACCGCAAAAGCATTGGCTTTGCCGTGATTGTGAGGCTCGGTTAGGTCGATACGAGACAGCGTTTGCAGGCCAGCTCTTCCACCCTTATCTGGCGCAGTCTGGAAGACGGTTCTTATACGGCCCGTGGCTGCTGCGATTCTGTGTGTCGGTGTCATGGCGAAACTTGCTCATTCAGCTGGATCACCTATCGGATCAGAACTTCACAGAAAGTGAGCGCGATATGATCGCGCAGGCCGAACGGACCTGGCGCGAGTACTTGCTCGATCAAAGGCCGAACCCTGGCGTCTTCCGTCAGCTTCTATTGCCGCTAGACAGGATCGAAAGTAATCGGGACGACCTGCCACCCAACATCAATCGTTACTTCATGCGCGCCATAGACATAGACCTTTGTCACGGTGGCCAGACAATATTCACTTACACCAAGCTGGGCAGATTTGTGATCCTTGGCTTTATCAACGAACCACAACGGAATCAATGGGTCGGAGGCTGGGTGAACGCAAATGAGGGCAGGGTAGAGCCTAGGGAATACACACTCCCAGCTCCCTTCGGGACCTATTTGATGAACAGGGCCTCGCACGTACGAGAGGCACTGGGAGGTCTGTCGCCGAGGCAGACGACCAGAATCGAGCAAGCTTTCCGCGCTAACGCAAACCAAATTGTTGGCAGTGATTTCTTCGAGGCGATGCAAGTCGATGTTGAGATGTTTGGGTCCAACGCATTCATGCCTCAGAACAACCAATGGGAAGAGCAATAAACGTTCTTCTTGACGAAAGATGATCTCTACACATCGATTCAGTCCTGACTTCTAAAGCCAGAAAGCCAACTTTCATACTTCTCCTTGGGAGGAATAAGTCCCATCTTCCGTGGAGTCGAGAAATCAACCTTGCTAGCTTTACTTGCCTCATTCGTCATTTTCAGCAATCTCTCACGGATGCGGCTTGCGTGGCTCTGCTGCTCCTCCGCAAGTTCAACAGAGAAAAAGATCACATCATCTGTGTACTCGGTAATTGCCACCATCGAGTCATGAAACATGGCATCGGTATTACCGTCTCTGCGTTTAAGACCGAAGTAGTTCTGTACGTACACGTCAGTCGTTAGGCCATGATGCTTGAATTTTTCGATCAGCTCTGTACGTATCCCATTGGCATGAGATAGCTCTGTCAGTGACTGCTCAATCATGGCCGCCAGCGCTATCGATCTTCCAGGCACGAGCTCAGCGGCATAGGTCAGTGCCTTAAGAGCATCGATAGGAACCGTGAGCGGTGTGATCTGCACCATCTCTGCTTTAAACACGGTTACCTTGTCTGGCTTCACCCCTCGTAACAGCATGTCGTTGGTACGCTCAGCCTCAGCTCTTTCCGCGAAGTAGGCTTTGGACAATGGCGCTACATGTTGGTTCTTTACGCTCATTGCTTGATTTGCGATTGTCGACGCAACAACAACAATGGCATTGGCTTGCCTCAATGCGTCGCTCAGCTGCCTTCGTCTGTTGGCGCGTTCGGCTAGCCGCTGTGCACCCCAAACACCGAAGCCCGCACCGGCCAAGGCGGATAGAAATGCACTAATGAATTCGGAGTTAAGAAACGACCTGAGTGTATCCCAGGCGGCAGTAAGGCTCGGATCCAGACAGAAAGATGGCATGTGCAGTTCTACCCGCTGAGGTCTAATCGATCGTCGGAAGGATTAAAGATCGATTTTCAGGCTCAATGCACGTGCTGACCATCGACTCCTGAAGCATGCGCTATAGCGGAATATTCCTAGATGCTGTCCGTCGCAATAAATCCTTGTAGCACCAATGGCTTAACCGAAGGTGCCGATGTTCATAGCTCTAAAGCGGTTGATCCTAGATCTTGTTCGCGGCTCCATACGGAGCGAGCAGTGGCGGGCTTGGACGCGAACTAGGGAGAAAGGACAAGATCAAAGAATCACGACACCAACCACCAGCGGGCCAGCCTTGCCCACCAGCCCCAATCCGGCTTGACATAATAGGCATTATGCGAAATTGTCTATGGGGCGAACTGGGCTGGTGGACCCGGCTGCTGGGCTGGTTTCTGAAAGGCCCTCCCCGTGCCGATAACCCCTCTAAAGGAACCTTGGAGGCGTTCGCATGTTGATGGATCAACCGCCGTGTTGGCAGGCCGGCCCTAAGCAGAACCCGTGCGCGTTGGCGCACTACGCACGCGTTGTTTACGGCCACCGAGCTTCGGGCTGATTGGCTTGGCTGGAAACAGCGCGGCCGATACCTGGTGGCTCCCGATGGCCAACTAAGCAGCCCGGAGCGCATGCGCGGGATCATGTGGCGGCTGGACGCCGAAGCTCGCCGGGACGCTGCCCGTATCCGGAACGCCAAAGCGAAGGTTTCGCAGGGATCGGTCAAGGTCGTCGTCGTGGAACTGGCCGACTGGCACGCCCGTCACTTCGGCAGCCGGGCTGGTTAACCACCCGCTCCTTCCAGTCGCTTCCACCGTAGGGACTACCCGCCCCTACACCCCGGAGTATGATCCGGCCCAGGGGTACACATGGAACGTCTACAGCAACAGCGGCAGGAACGCCGGGAACGCACCGGCATTGTCCAAATCGTCCTGATCGCGGCCGTACTGCTCGCGGCCCTTTATGGTGGCCTGCGCCTGTTAGGCGGCACGCACGCGGCTTGGCAGGCAAGGAAAGACGAACGCACCGCGCACGCGGCCGCCATCAAGCAGGCGGCGAACAATGTCCAGCGCGGAGAGCAGCTTTCATACGAGGAAGCTCGCGACCGGCGGTTGATCGAGTACGAGCAAGAGCTTTCCGAGGGACTACAGTCCGGCCGATTGAAGTGCGTTCATGGCGTACTTTTTCGGCGCATCCCAAACGGTTGGGAGAACGTTCCAGGCGAACGATGTCGCTAGTAAGTGATCGGATCTCTATCCGGAGCAATCAATGACAAAAAGTATATTTTTAACGTTGTGCGGACTGATCGCGTCGCTTGTTGCATTGAGTGCAATGCTACTGGGATACGTTTTTTTTGAATGGCCGTTCGTTATTGGAGATCGTCAGGGGCAGGCAGCTTGGTTCCAAGCAATAGCGACGGTGTTTCTCTTCGCGTGGGGCGCAGCGGAGGCTCATGACCTCCGCACCGAACTGAGACGCAAAGAAGCGGAAGCTCGGACCAGACGAATTGCCGCTAATGACACGCGCTTCCGTTGGTACGCGATGGAGCTGAGAGAAGACGCTAGGGTGTGGGTGCGAAATATGAATGAGCTCGACCCTCGAATCATGCGGCTCAAGGTCAGAGATATGCTTGAGTCCTACACGTTTACCACACACGCGAGAAATATTGCTGAACTCGACGACGAAGAATTGAGCGCCGTGAACTGTCGTCATAAAGCGGTGATTCTTAGGCAATGCGAAGCCTACGAAACCTTGCGCCTTCATCTGGCGCAGCACCCGAGTGAAGGCTTTGCTGACGCTTACGATAGACAGCATCCGGAAATCAGCCGGCAGGCTCATCGCGTAAGTCGTGACGCGGAGCGGATGATTAGCGGTTCTGAGCCAGAAGGATAGTGAGGACTAATAGCCCTACAACAGGCCCGGTATACGTATTACTTGGCTTGTATACGGGGCTTCGAGGGAAGACTTCACCGCGAGATCCAGCGCGGTAATCGACCACCGCGCCGTCTGGTACCGCTTGAGCGTGCGCGACGGGCTCAGGCCGCGATTCTGGCGGCCTGCCGACATCTTCGCGCTTAAGCCGTGCCCCTCGTGCTTGTCGTATGCGAGCGCGCTCCACGGCATCGAACCGAAACGCGGTAGGTGGTCTTTGGTTAAGGCTGGTAGCCCCGACTAACAAGTTCAGCGCCAAGTGATGTGGCATAGGTGTGACGATGTCCTTTCCGCGGCCGAAAGCGGACCCGCCCTACCCCCGATAAATCTTCCTAATCCCGTGGCCACGATGTCTGTTTCCGGCGCCACAAGCAGACGCCGGCTGAGCGGGAGTCGAGTGCCCTGAGAGCTCTGTCATCCGGGCATGTGCCGTATCCCCGAAGCTTCGATTCTCCGGCGATCTGTAGCTCCTGTCAGGCTCGCTCAAGCGGCTGACGCGAGGGGGCCATGCGGTCGTCTCATGCACAAGGCTTAGGGCCCTTCCGGATGGGGTGCTCCCTTGAGCTGACAACGGCGTCAAGGGGTCCCCGTTGCGGTGACCATGCACCGCACCGTCACCACTGCCTGACCACCCACGGGCAACGCGGGAAGCGTAATACCACCCCCCAGTAGTGTACTGACAGCAATCGTGGGTGATGGGCAACTCGCCCCCCCGGATGCGCTACAGGTCGCTGTGGTACTGGGAGCGAAGCAGTCCAGTCCGGCGCCAGGAGCGTCGGAAAGCAACACATTCATCGCGTCTCGCGGCCCGTTATTCGTGACAGTAAGGGAGAAATCGACGACCTCACCGGCCATCACCGGATCCTTAGAGGCTGTTTTCACCACCTGTAGATCAGCTCTGCGGAGTCCGTTGGTGAAGGTGCACACGATGGGCCCCGCTGTGCGAGTGGCTTGCGCATCTAGCACTACAGACCGGTTCACCATGTCAGGCGTGGCAGTGCCGCCGGCGGCCATTCCCGTGCAGTCGATAGCAGTCACTTCAAACGCGCCAGCCGGCGGATCCTCGGTGATGGTAGTTGCTACACCCGCGGCCATGAGGGCCTGGGTGGCCCCAGCAGTCGCGGTACCCGCGGCGGCGGTGGTGATGCTCAGGGCCTGAATGCCATTGGTGCCGGTGAACCCAAAAGTACCGACGTCGCCCACCGAAACTTTCTGCACAACGACCGAGGGACATTGCACAGTGAAGGATGCACTCGCCATATTGTCGCTTGGATCTAGATCCGCAAAACCGTCAGTAGCGGAGAAGTCCGCGCTCGCCGTGTTGGTCACGGTCGCGCCACAGGCGGCGGTCGGCGAGACGGTGCCATTGATTACGAAGGTCAAGGTGCCTCCGGGCGCAAGGGTATACCCGCCGGCGAACGCCAGATTGCCCGTGCCACTGGCCGCGGGACAGGTCGATCCCGCAGATGCTGTGCAGGTCCAGCTGGCATTGGCGATCTGAGCAGGGAGTGTGTCGAGAATGTCGGCGGCGTTCGCCCCGTTGATGGTGGGTGCCTGGATGCCAGCATCTACCGGGTTGATGTCACGATTGGTGATGGTGACCGAATAACTCATTTCCAGGCCGCGCAGATAGGTGACCGAGGGCGTGGTCTTGGCGACGGTAATGTTGGCGGGGGTGGAAGTGACCACACCACGCACTTCGTGGATGTTATTGAGCCCGCCGGTAGAGCCGCCGAAGCCCATTCGAAGATTGGCAGGTGCGGCATAAGGGAAGTTGAGGGCGTTGAGCACCGTCGTGAGTGCGCCGCCGCCTTGGCCTAGAGCCACGGTGACCCGATAACCGCCTAGTCCATTCGGTATCAGCAGAATGCGTGCTCTGTCGGCCGCCGGGCGGACTGCAGTTAACGGCACGTCGATGCCGCCAGGCGCCGCTGCGCCGCCCACATATACGTTGTTGACGCTGAGCGGGCCCCGCACGACCACGCGATCCGCTGTCGAACCTGGGCTTCCGCTCAGGGCCGAACACCCGCCCGTCACGCCGGGCAACTGGCCGGAGAAATTGCCGAACTCGTCCAGACCGATGCCTAGATAGCCGCCGGCCCCGTTGCAGTAGCCCAACCCTGCCCCGGGTATGGCGCCGGCCATCGTTTCGTTGGCGTCGTACAAATAGAAGCTGATGCCGTCAGCGCCCGTGCCGCTCCAGGCCACGTAGTCGAATTCGACAATGACGCCCTGACTGGAGGGGAACGAACCACCCGTATAGCGTGCGCTGCCGACCTGATTTGGCAGGTCCGTCGACAGCCGCAGCCAACCGTTGCCCACCGCGTCATTGGTGTTGTTGCCATCGACGATCAGGCCATAGCCGCCCGTCAGGATGCCGCTGTCGTTGTTGCCAGCGTTGTCGTTTCCCGTAAACGTCCAGCCTGACTCGGTGCTGTTGCGGAAGGGCGCATTGACCTTGAACTGCGCATTCGCCTGACCCGCAATACCCGCGGCAAGTATGGCAAGCAGCGAAACAAGTATGGCTCTTGAGCTTTTCATGGGCCTCCCGATGAGAAACTTCGACGGGGCAACGCGCGGCGGCATGATCGAACTTGCGAAATCAGAACTACACATCTGGAAGGTGTCGAATGTTCTAGCGTCAGGTATGCAACATTCGCATTGAGACTTGGCTAGAGGACATGGTGCGTAAATTTGTCGAAGCGCCTTAATGCGGGGTGCGCAAGGGGCTGGCGGAGAGATCGCGCCGATGCCTGACGCCGGCAAGATCGGCGTCCAAGACAAGATGCGGGAGAAGCCCGCGCCAAACCGAAAAAGTGGCCTCCATGCCGGGATCACATACATCTCATGCTGTAGTGAGAATTCCTGCCTGAAGCGGCGCTTTGTATTTCTTCGCCGTGCCCTCGAGGTTCAATCGCGGCTGGGGCGTACTCCACATCATCGACATGGACGGCCAGCGTTCTCGCTGGCTAGGTGATCACCAAGGTGTTTGGTGTGACTGTAGGCCTGACCTTTACATCGTTACTGCGGCGCCACAGGCGAGCGCGAGTTAGGTTGCAGGGGCACAGGCAATCTGGCGCGCAACGCTCCGCGAAGCGCTTGATCCTGCGAAAGCAACTGGAACATGGTGGTCTCGAAGTCCGAACGGGTCAACGAGTAAGCAGCCGCGAGTTCCTCAAGGATGGCCTTGTCCCTAAAAACTATCAGGATAGCCTCAATTGTGCCCTGCTCTAGCATTGCCAGTGCTTCATCAACGGCAGCCTGCGCCTGGTCATAGAGCGTGCCTGCATCTGCTCGGATCACTGCATTGTTGACAGCTGAGATCACATCGCTTCGACCGTCGCCATCGGAAGCGACCTGATGCAGTTTTCGACGGATCGCGTAAACGGCCCGCTTGCGAATCGTGGCTTCCCTCGCGCGCCGCATCGCCGCCAAGACACGTCGGCACCCGTCGTCCATCAGATGCTTCCCCACAGTTGCGTCATCGCCCCTGTGCGCGGAAAAGGCAGCCAAGCATTCTGGCATCGCTAGCAGGTTTTCCACGCCTGCTACGGGCAATACGAAAACCCCTCGCTTGGCAAGGCCGTCTATCTCCGCAGTATCCCGGTCATCCCGATCGATAAGCCCAAACGGAGAAAGATGATGCAGTTTTACCTGTTGTGTAAAGGCGCGAACAGACTTGTCTACATTCTCATGGCCGCCACTGGGAACAATGAAGTACTCGGGGAACAGAATCTCGTAGAGCTTCTGGTCGCGGCTGCCAGTATCACCCTCCACAAAAAGCGTTGGTCTGCGCGACCCTAGAATTCGGAGCACCACATCTTCGGGAAGACCATGGGTACTGGGGACCTGAGCCCAGTCCCAACGGCCTAACTGATTGTTAGGGCCGGGAAGAGCGCTCACCTGAGCGGGTTCGAAGTCAAACAGCGCGATCTTAGTGGCCGTAACGCGGCTAGCTGCGAAGGCAAGATCATGCGTAATGTAGATGAATGTGCAATCCGCCCGTTCTTGTTCAAGTACATCCCACAGCCTGGCCTGTATGCTCTCGTGTAGATGCAACTCGGGCTCATCAATGATGATGGCTTTGTTAGCGGGGGCCAGAAGAGCTTGGGCCACTAGATAGAAGCCGACCCGTTCACCGTCGCTGAGCCTGCTCGCGTTGTACTCTGATCCGGAAAGGGTTGTCGCGCGGATCTGATGGTCCCCGATGTTTAGTTGGCGCTCGGGGAAAACCATCTGCCAGATACGCGTGAGTTTCAACAAGGGGTCTTCGTCAGGTGCTCCAATTGCCGCACCATTGGCTTGGCGCGCTCGCTCGGTGTAAGCGCGATCAATCTCCGCTCGCTGGGCAAACAGAGCGTTCATAAGCAGACGAAAGTCATCCAGCACGCCGATGGCCGGATCAGGCCCCGACACGCGGCTCGGTCCAGCACCGGACATCTCATTTCCTCTATCTAGTTGCTCTGAAGCAGTACGGGCTCCTACGCGTGAAGCCTCATCAGGCAGCGTCAGTTGACGCTGAGAGCCGATGCGATAGGCTCGCCGGCTGCCGGCTCCAGCACCCATGCCCATATGTTGAGACGAACTAAGAGGATTCTCGATCCATGCGCCCATTCGACTTTTCCCTGCACCATTTGCGCCAATCAATACGACGACGCCACTGTGAGGCACGTCGGTGGTGCCGGTGCGTGAGGGGTTTGGCATGGGCATAGGGTTCAACGGCTTGCTCAAATGGCACTCTCCTTCTCGCATCATCACGGTGTCTCAAACACCCATAGCCCGTTCGCTGGGCCATGACAGCACTCGGCGAACGCTGTAGGAGGCACCAGGGAGCTTCATCGCCAGGCTGGGTCTACTTCACAAGCTTCGCGGTCGACCCGCGCAGCATCAGGCCGAATTCCAGCGTCTGCTGATGCGGCACGTCCACGCCGTCGATGATGGCGAGCAATAGCTTCACCGCACGGATGCCGATCTCGCGCATGGGCTGGCTGATGGTGGTCAGGGGCGGATTGAGGTACCGGGACGACGCCAGATCGTCGAAGCCGACGATCGAGAAATCATGCGGCACGCGCAGACCGAGGTCGCGGCAGGCGGCCAGTACGCCCAGCGCCATCTGGTCGCTGAAGCAGAACGCGGCCGTCGGTGTGCCGCTGCCCTGCCCCAGCACTTGCGTGGCCGCCGCGTAGCCGGACTCCACTGAGAAATCCCCTGGAACGAGTGTCAACTGCCGAAGGCGGCCGCGGGCCTTGGCGGCGCGCCTCGTGCCTTCCAGTCGTTGTTGATGCAGGGGGTTGTCGGGTGGTCCGCCCACCACGACGATATGTTCGTGCCCCAATCCGTACAGATGCTCCATCGCGGCGTGCGCGGCGGCGGCATTGTCGATATGGACGCTGGGAATGCCCAGCGCCGGATCGAATTCGCAGCCATTGACCACCGGTGCATGCGGGCCTAGCTGCTTGACGATCTCGCGCGCTGTCGGCGGCAGTCGATGTCCAAGGACGATCAAGCCATCCGCCTCGTTTCGGCGCAGCATTTGCGCGTAGCGCTCTTCGCGATCCGGCTGATGCTGGGTATCGCCCAGCAGTACGGCATAGTCCGCCGCCAGTGCTGTTTCTTCTGCACCTTGCAGGATCTGCGCGAAGAACGGATTGGCGATGTCCGGCACCGTGACCAGGATCTTGGCGCTGCGCTGCGTCTTGAGCGTCCTGGCGATCGTGTTGGGAACATAGCCCAGCGTGGCCGCCGCCTGCTCGATACGCGCACGCGTCGCCGGGAGCACTTTTTCCGGGCGCGAGAGCGCACGCGATACCGTCCCTGCCGAAACGCCCACGTGTTTGGCTATGTCGTAGATCGTTGCCATATCAGCCCTGGCATCTCCGGTGCGCTGCACAACGCATCCCCCGATGACCCCATGCTAGGATGATGCAATCGATTGCATCAAGGCCAATTGCCGTGAAGACAGTCAAGGGTCCCGCGCTGTTCCTGGCGCAATTCATCGGTGACGAGCCTCCTTTCAATCGGTTGGACACGTTGGCCGAATGGGCCGCCGGGCTGGGCTATTCTGGCGTACAACTGCCCACCAGCGCGCCCTCCATCTTCGATCTGACGCGGGCGGCCCACAGCCAGGCCTATTGCGACGACATCGCCGGCACGCTGGCCCAGCACGGCATCCAGATCACCGAGCTGTCCACCCATCTGCAAGGCCAACTGGTCGCCGTCCATCCGGCCTACGACCATCTGTTCGACGGCTTCGCACCTCCAGAAAAGCGCGGCAATCCCGCAGCGCGACAGGCATGGGCGGTCGAACAGGTGGTGATGGCGGCCCAAGCCAGCCAGCGACTCGGACTGACGGCGCACGCGACATTCTCCGGCGCGTTGGCCTGGCCCTACTTCTATCCCTGGCCCCAACGGCCGGCGGGGTTGGTGGAAGAAGCGTTCGCCGAGCTTGGGCGTCGCTGGCGTCCCATTCTGGATGCCTTCGACGCACGAGGGGTGGACCTCTGCTACGAAATCCATCCCGGCGAGGACCTGCACGACGGAGCGACCTTCGAGCGATTCCTCGACGCGGTGGATCATCATCCGCGCGCCAAGATCCTCTACGACCCCAGCCATTTGCTGCTGCAGCAGATGGACTATCTCGGTTTCATCGATCGCTATCACGATCGCATCGGCATCTTCCACGTCAAGGACGCCGAATACCGCCCCAGTGCGCGCAGCGGCGTCTATGGCGGGTATGAAAACTGGATCGACCGGCCCGGCCGCTTCCGCTCGCTGGGCGATGGCCAGATCGACTTCAAGGCGATCTTCTCCAAGATGGCGCAGTACGACTTCCCCGGATGGGCCGTGCTGGAATGGGAGTGCTGCCTGAAGCATCCGGAGGACGGCGCGCGCGAAGGGGCCGCCTTCATCCGCGACCATCTGATTCGCGTGACCGAGCGCGCCTTCGACGACTTCGCCGATAGCGGCACAAGTCCCGAAGCGCTGCGCGGCATGCTGGGGATTTGAACGAACACCGACCTGGGAGGGGAAGTCATGACGTTCACCATGTCGCGCCTGAGCGCGATGATGTTCCTGCAGTTCTTCATTTGGGGGGCGTGGTTCGTCACCCTGGGTACGTATCTGGTGCAGGGCCCGCTGCAGGCCAGCGCAAGCCAGGTGGCGACCGCCTTCCTTAGCCAGTCCATCGGCGCCATCGTCGCGCCGTTCCTGGTAGGACTGATCGCCGACCGGTACTTCGCGGCGCAACGCATCCTGGGCGTGCTGCATCTGGCCGGGGCGGCGTTGATGTGGTTCGCATCCACGGCGGACAGCTTCGATGCCTTCGCCGCCTACGTGATGGCCTACATGCTGTTGTTCATGCCGACGCTGGCCTTGGTCAACAGCGTGGCGATGCGGCATATGCGGTCGCCCGAGAAACAGTTTCCGCCGGTGCGGGTTGCCGGCAGCATCGGCTGGATTGTGGCAGGGGTGCTGATCGGCTGGCTGGGTTGGGAGCAGGCGCACCGGTTGGAGCTCACGTTCCGCATGGCCGCGGCCGCTTCGTTGATGTTGGGGCTGTACGCGTTCACCCTGCCCCACACGCCCCCGCTCGCGCAGCAGCGCAACGCCACGTTGGGCCAGATCCTTGGGCTGGACGCGCTACGACTGCTGAAGTCGCGCTCGTACCTGGTGTTCTTCCTGGCCTCGATCGCCATCTGCATTCCACTGTCGTTCTACTACAACTTCACCAATCCGTATCTCAATGATCTGGGCGTGCGGGGCGCGGCCGGATTGCAATCGCTGGGCCAGGTGTCCGAAGTGCTGCTGATGCTGGCCATGCCTTTCCTGTTCGCTCGGCTGGGGGTCAAGACCATGCTGGCGGTCGGCATGGCTGCCTGGGTGCTGCGCTATGGGATGTTCGCCTATGGCGATGCGGGCAGCGGATTCGCGCTGCTGGTCATCGGCATCGTGCTGCATGGCATCTGCTACGACTTCTTCTTCGTCACCGGACAGATCTACACCGACGCCCACGCAGGCCCGGCAGTGCGCAGCAGCGCGCAAGGTTTCATCACGCTGGCCACCTATGGCGTGGGCATGTTGATCGGCACGTTTCTTTCGGGTGCGGTGGTCGAGCACTACACCACGTCGGCGGGCCCGGACTGGCAGAAGATCTGGTTGTTCCCGGCGGGCGTGGCCTTGGTCGTGTTGGTGGCCTTCCTGTTGCTGTTCCGCGAAGGCCCGGCGACCGCCGCTGCGCCCTCTTCTTCATCCGCTGGCTGAGGAGCCGGAGCATGGGCAAGTTGGGGGTCGCCATCGTCGGTACCGGGATGATCGGTGCCGTGCATCGCCGCGCGGCCTTGCTCGCCGGTGCCGTCGTCCGCGGCGTCAGCGCGTCCTCACCGGAACGTGGCGAAAGCGTGGCGAAGGCCTGGGACGTGCCGCGCGCCTATCGCGATATCGGGGAGGTCCTCGCCGACCCGCAGGTGCAGGTGGTGCACGTGTGCACCCCCAATCATCTGCACCGTGCGATGGCGCAGGCCGCGCTGGAAGCCGGCAAACACGTGATCTGCGAGAAGCCGCTGGCCACGACGCGGCAAGACGCCCAAGCCTTGGCCGACCTGGCGGCCGCTACCGGCCTGGTGGCCACGGTGCCGTTCGTGTACCGCTATCACCCTGTCGTTCGAGAGGCACGCGCACGCATCGCCGAAGGCGAACTGGGACCGCTGCGACTCATCCATGGCAGCTACCTGCAGGATTGGCTGCTGGATCCAGCCAGCAACAACTGGCGCGTGGATCCGGCGCTGGGGGGCGCTTCTCGCGTGTTCGCCGACATCGGCTCGCACTGGTGCGACCTGGTGGAATGGGTCAGCGGAGAACGCTTCGTGGAGGTCACCGCCGCATTCGAAACAGTGATCGCGCAACGCGCCGCCACCACCGGGCTGAGTTTCGCTACGCCGGCGGCGGGCGGCACCCTGCAATCGGTCGCCAGCGAGGACGTGGCCGCGGCCCTGTTCAAGACCGACAACGGCACGCTGGCTTCGTTGACGGTCAGTCAGGTGTCGGCCGGACGCCGGAACCGCTTATGGTTCGAACTCGACGGCGCGAAGGCGAGCGTGGCGTTCGATCAGGAAGACAGCGAACGACTTTGGATCGGCCGGCCCGACCAGCGCGAAGAGATCTTCGTGCGCGGTCCGGGTGCGGGAAGTGCCGAGCAACGCCGGCTGTCGGTGCTGCCGCCCGGCCACGCGCAGGGCTATGGCAACTGTTTCGACGCATTCGTCGCAGACACCTATCGCGCCATCGTTGCCGAGCGGCCTGAAGGGCTGCCGACATTCGAAGACGGTTTGCGCTCGGCGCATATCGTCGACCGCGTTATCGCCTCCGCCAGGGCGCGGGCCTGGACACCCATCCCATGATCGGCCCATAACAGGATCGGCTCCCCGTCTTGTACGCATTCATCCGACCGTTGAGTACACCATGACCGCCACGCCATTGCGCAGAATCGCAACCGCCACGCTGTTGTTCCTCTCTTCCTTGCCCGGCTTCGCCCAGGACGCTGCAACGCCGGCCAAGCCCATTGCGGTGCAGATGTACACACTGCGCCATGTGGCCTCGCTCGATCAACAATTGAAGATCGTGCACGATGCCGGCATCCGGGCAGTGGAAACCGTTGGCACGCAGAATGTCGGTGCGGCAGAGTTGAAGCGATTGCTGGACAAGTATTCGATCAGGGTCATCTCCAGCCATGTGCAACTGGCGGATCTACGCACGGATCTGGAGGGTGTGATCGCCTTCAACGAGGCGATTGGTAACGCTGTGCTAGTGGTGCCGTACCTAAGCGAGAAGGAACGGCCGACCGATGCGGCCGGCTGGACGGCCCTAGGCAAAGAATTGGCCGGCATCTCACAGCAGGTGCAGGCCAAGGGCATGACGCTGGCTTACCACAATCACGACTTCGAACTGGTCGATTTCGCCGGCAAGACAGGGCTGGATTTGCTGTTCGAAGCGGCCGGCCCCGGGCTCAAGACCGAGCTGGATTTGGCGTGGGTGGCACGCGCCGGACTCGACCCCGCGGTGACGCTGGGCAAATTTCGCGGACGCCTGTTCGCGGTTCATGCGAAGGACAACGCAGCCCAGGGCCAAGCTCAGGACGAAGGCGGCTTTGCTGCCGTCGGCAAGGGTGTGCTGAATTGGACGTCGATCCTGTCCGCCGCCGAAGCAGCGGGCGTGCAGTGGTTCATCATCGAGCATGACCACCCGCGCGATCCTGCTTCGGTCATCGAAGCCGGCGCGGATTACCTCAACGAACACCTGCCTGCGACCGCAGCGCGCTGATACGGGAGTCACCCGATGCGGAAACTTGTCATGCTGGCCGGCCTGTCTCTCGTGATGGCGACCTTCGTGCCTGTCCTGGCGGCTTCGCAGGATGCGCCAGCAGGTGCCCGGCTCTATGCCAGCCAGTGCTCAGCGTGTCACGGCGCGGATCGCGCCGGTATCCCAGGCACCTTTCCCGCGCTTACCAACGTCGGCGAACGGCTGGACGAGAAGCAGATCAAGGAAAAGATCGTGAAGGGTGGCGGATTGATGCCGCCCTTCACTCAACTCTCGCAGAAAGACATCGACGACCTGGTCGCCTTCCTCAAGCAGAAATAAGGAGCACGCAGCTGCTCAGCCGCTCACCCGCCGCCTAGAGCTCACGCACCCAGATATTGCGGAAGCTGACCTTCGCGTCGTGATCCTGCAGAGCAATCGGGGCGCAGCCATGGGGCGGATACGAGGGCGCACCGATGTACTCGGTCTTGCCCGACAAGACAGTATCGTTCTGCACCAGCACGCCGTTATGCAGCACCGTGATGCGTGCCGGCGAAACAAGGCCGCCGCCTTCGGAGAACCGTGGCGCCTTCCAGATCACGTCATACACCTGCCATTGGCCCGGTGCGCGCGAGGCGTTCACCAGCGGAATGGCTTGCTTGTAGATCGACGCCGCCTGGCCGTTGGGATATGTCGGATTGTTGTAGCTGTCGAGCACCTGCAGCTCGTAGACCTCCTGCAGGAAGATGCCGCTGTTGCCACGCTGCTGCCCCTCGAAACCCCGGGTGTCGGTGGGGGTACGCCATTCCACATGCAGCTGGATGTCGCAGAAGCGCTGCTTCGTGCGGATTCCCTTGCTGCCTGGCACCACGGTGAACGCACCATCGGCGACGGCCCAGCGCGCTTCTCCGCCCTGCTCCGCTTCCCACGCTGAAAGATCCTTGCCGCCAAACAACACCACGGCATCGGAAGGTGCGGCATCCCTAGGCGTGGCCACCATCGCCGGAACCGGCTTCCAGACTTCCGTCCTGGCAGGATCGCCTTGCGGGCCCGCCACGGCTTGCGCGGCCGCGGGAACTGCGGCCAGCAGACAGGTAGCCAGCAGGATCGGTTGCGTCATCAGGGTCATGGCGTTTCCAGTGAGGGAGTGAAGCTGGGACGAATCGCATAGTCCGCTCATTCGGTGGCCCATGCGGGCGTGCCCGGCGTGTACGCCAGATCGCCGTCATAGCGCCCCGGCACGGCGACGTACTGCAGCGCCTCGGTTGCGCCTGGCCGCGAGGTGAAGAAGCTGAAGATGGCCAGTTGCTTGAGCATCGTGAAGTAGTGCGCCTTCAATGGCCCTCGATCGGCGCCACCGGCCCGCGCCGTGGTGGCCAGTTGCGTCCTGGCTTCGGCATCCAGCGTGCGTAGGAGCGCGGTGCGCGCCTCATGCGTCAGCGCAAGAAAACGTCGGCCGCCTCGCCGGTCCAGATCGACGAGGCCGTCTCGGAGGATCGCCTGGTTTTCAGGCGTGTAGCAATCGACCACGTACTGGGCGATGAAAGCCCCCGCACCCGCATCTTTGGCGCCCGGCGTCCTGGTACGCGGCAGAATGGTATCGGCCACTTCGTCCAGCAGTGCCACATCGGTTGCGGAAAAGGCGCTCGCGCCGCCGGGGACCGGCCCCTGCGCGTAGGCGGACGCAGGCAGGCCGATCATGGCCGCGCCCGTGGCAGCGGCGATCATCTTCAGAAGTTCTCGACGCTCCATCACAAGTTCCCCGCCTTGAGTTCGCGCACCGCATGGTCCGCCGCCCTCGCGGTCAGCGCCATGTACGTCAGCGACGGATTCACGCAGGCGCTGGAGGTCATACACGCGCCGTCTGTCACATAGACATTCGGCGCATCCCAGACTTGGTTGTGCATGTTCAGAACCGAATTCTTCCTGTCGCGTCCCATCCGTGCGGTTCCCATTTCATGGATGCCCATGCCGGGCGCGTAGTCGTTGTCATGCGCTTTCACATCCTTGATGCCTGCCGCCTCCAGCATTTCAGCGGCATCGTTGCCCATGTCCTTGCGCATCGCTAGTTCGTTCTCGCGCATGGACACGTCCATCGCCAGCACCGGCAGGCCCCACTTGTCCTTGCGACTCGGGTCCAGACTGATCCGGTTGTCGTGGTACGGCAGCATCTCGCCGAATCCGGTCATACCGATTCGCCAGTCGCCGGGCTGGGTCAGCGCGTCCTTCAGCTCGGCCCCGATGTTGAGTTCGGCGATCTCGCGGGACCAGCCCGTGCGGCTGGCGCCGCCCTGATAGCCGAAGCCGCGTGCATAAGCGCGCTTGTCGCTGCCGACGTTGCGGAAACGCGGAATGTAGAAACCGCAGGGACGACGACCGGAATAGTACTTGTCCTCGTAACCATCGACGCGGCCCGATGCGCCCACGCGGAAATGATGGTCCATGACGTTGTGTCCCAGTTCGCCCGAAGAGGAGCCCAGCCCACCTTCCCAGACGTCGGTGGCCGAGTTCATCAGCAGCCACGTGGAATTGAAGGAAGAAGCATTGAGGAAGATGACCTTGGCCGTGTACTGGTAGGTCTGGCCACTTTCGGCATCGATGATCTCAACCCCTCGCGCACGCTTGCGATCCTTGTCGTACAACACCTCCTTGACGATCGAGAACGGTCGCAGCGTCAGGTTGCCCGTTTTCATCGCCGCCGGCAGCGTGGCCGATTGGGTGGAAAAGTACGCGCCGAAAGGACAGCCCAGGATGCACTTGTTGCGGTACTGGCAGTTGACCCGGCCCTGTTCTGGCTTGGGCTGGGTGATGTTGGCGGTGCGCGAATGGATCAGATGGCGCGTACCCCCAAAGGCCTGCTTGATACGCGCCGCCACGTCTTTCTCGACGATGTTCAACGGAATCGGGGGAAGGAATTCGCCGTCGGGCAGCACATCCAAACCCTCGCGCGTTCCGGCGATGCCTGCGAACTTCTCGACGTAGTCGTACCAGGGCGCGATGTCGGCATAGCGGATCGGCCAGTCGGTGGCGATCCCCTCTTTCAGGTTCGCTTCGAAATCCAGATCCGACAAGCGATAGCTCTGTCGGCCCCAGAGCAGCGATCGGCCCCCGACATGGTAGCCGCGGTACCAATCGAAACGTTGGGTTTCCGTATAAGGGCAATCCTGCTCGTTCGCCCACATATCCAGTGTGCTCTCTCCAAGGCCGCCATCGCGCACTCGGACGGGGAACTTCGCCCGCATCTCCTGGGTGGGATGATTGCGATGCGGAAAGTCCCACGACTCCTTCATCGCGTTCACGTAGCCCTTGACGTGTTCGATGTTGCGCCCGCGCTCAAGCATCAACACTTTGAGGCCTTTTTCGGTCAGTTCTTTGGCAGCCCAGCCGCCGCTGATTCCCGAGCCGACGACGATGGCGTCGTAGTGATTGTCTACCATGGGTGTTTGCCTCGGTGGATATCGGATTCAGACGTCACACAGGCGTATCGCTTCGCGCAGCGAAGAGATCGGATCGGCGGCGGCAGGCACGAACTCCTGCGCGATGTAGCCGTCGAAGCCGGTATCGCGGATAGCGCGACAGATGGCGCGATAGTTGAGCTCTTGGTCCTCGCCGATCTCATGTCGGCCAGGGACGCCCGCAGTGTGGTAATGCTTGAAGAAAGTATGGTGTTTGCGGATCGTGGCGATCACGTCGCCTTCCATGATCTGCATGTGGTAGATGTCGTAAAGCAGGGCGAAATGATCGGAGCCCAAGCGCTCGCACAGCGCCACGCCCCAGTCGGAGCGATCGCACAGATAGTCGGGGTGATCCACCTTGGAATTCAGCAATTCCATGACCAGCATGACGCCGCGCTTCTCTGCATGGCCCAGGATCCGCTTCAAACCGGCTTCGGCGTTGGCCAAACCCTCCTGCGGGTCCATGCCGTTGCGATTGCCCGAGAAGCAAATGAGGTTGCGGTAACCGGCGTCGGCCACCAGGTCGATGTGGCGCGTATAGCGATCGACCAGCTCATCGTGGAACTGGGGCGCGGCAAAACCCTTATCCAGGCCAAGTTCTGCGCCGTTGCACATCGAGCTGAACACGCCATGCGTCTTCAGCGTCGGCCAGTCTTCAGGCCCGACCAGATCGATGGCGGCAAATCCGATGCCCCTGACGGCCTTGCACAACTGGGCGATCGATAGCTTCGGGAAGGTCCAGCGGGCAACGGAGTGCTTCAGCCTGCCCTTTAGCGGCGCTGTCGTATCGGTCCCGGCCACCAATCCGGCACTGGCCAGCCCGACGCCGCTCACCACGGCAGCGCGCAGCGCTTCCCGGCGTGTAAGCCCCGTGCCCTGCACGCTCACGCAGCAAGCCTCGTAGAGGCCGCGCCTGGGATCAGCACTCCAGCCGTCGCGGTCATCACGGAAGAAGATGCATCGGACGAGATGCGACGGGCCAGTCCGAATGGATAGACATACATCGATTCCCGGCCTCCCAACCGGCACGAAGCTCGACGTTTCGCCTCAATGCAATCGATTGCACCATAAAGCAGCTCCGTGCTCGCATGCAAGACGTGGCGCACGAATTCTTATGTTGCGAGGCACAACAATCCGAACGCTGCGCGTGCATCACGACGCTATTCTCGGTGCCCCTCACACTCCTGCTCTACACCTCAGCAGGACGCCACGCGAGCTCGAAGGTCAGCTCGAGCCGCTGGCCAGGCGACAGCATGTGCGGCGCCAGACTGAAGGCATCTGGCGGGCCCGTCTGCGGCTCTACGCACGTAGCGAGCGCGGCGCCATCAAAGACTACCCAATGGTCCGTATCCGCACGCAGGCAAAGGCGTTGCCTTTCCCGCTCCAGGACGATCTCTTTCCGCACGATGAAGCAGTCGTCCCAAGGCCCATGCGTAGGGGGCACCATGGGCAACGTCGCGATGCCCGACGCGTCGAGCGGGTACATCGCTTCTGGATGGAATTCGAGACGGTCGGGCTTGCGAAACCAGGGATGCCAACCCAGCGTGGCCGGCATCGCCTGTTCTTCGGCCTGCACGGACAACATCAGGCGAAGCATGTTGTCGGCGAGGATCACGGACTGCCGTGCAACACCGCCGAAGGGCCAATAGCGATCGCGGGGTAACGCCAACGACAGGACGGCCTGCGAAGGATGTGGTGCATCGATTCGCCATGCGCGCGAGTAGCCGACGCCGTGGATGGCATGCGAACCGAAGTTCGTCGGCACTCGGTATGTGCGCCCACCGAAGTCGAAGCGCCCTTCCCTCACTCTGCCCGCCCACGGCACCATGGGATAGCAGCCCCACCCGATGGATACGCCTGACGGAGAGGTCACCGATTGCTCGTCCGTATCAGATGGCCCGGGATTCAACGCGAAAGCGAAGAATGGCGGTTTGCGTAAGTAATCGAACAGTCGCCTGTGGGCGGGCCCATCAGCGTTGCCAAGCCGCTGGCCTGCACGTTACGTGCAAGCTCGGAAGAAGCCGGGCTTACCGAAGCGCGGCCCCGCATCGCGGTGTGAGTGGAATGCATTGGCGACAGGCTTGGCATCTATCGCCGTCACGGGGGGCGGCTAAGGCGGGATGTGGCGAGAAGGCCTGGACGCGCCCTCAGTGGCCCCGTATCCACGGCGCCAGAACGCGCAACCAATGCGGCCGCCAGCTCAGCGTGAACGCGATGGAAAGTGCGGCCCCCGCAAGTGCCATGAACCACACCAGGACGGCCATCGTGGCGTGATCAGCGCTCAGGCACAGCGCGAATGCTGTGAGCAGTGCGGCGCTGCCGAGCCACCGCAACACTTTGAGTGCCATCGGCGACGGCGCGTGTTTCCAAGTCTGCTGGGCGTGGACTTGCATCGACAATGCCAGCCATCCCATGCCAGCGACGCTGGCGAGGATGGCAAACGATAACAGGCTGCCGTGGGACGCCGGATCAGGCACGTGCCACCCCCTGCGAAGCCGCAGGGCCCTGCCCGGCCTGCAGCGCACGCTGGCGCAGCTTGATCGCCGTGAGGATGGCGATCACCGCGCCGCCGAGGATGAAGAGATCAACGCCGGCCACCGGCCAGTAGCCCTGTGCAAGCGTGCGCACGAGATGGTCGCCCGTGGTCACCCAATTCAGGATCACCACGGACACGGCGAGCACCGCAATGGCCCAGCACTGTTCCCGCCATGCTGGATTTGCCAGGCCGCGCGCCACCGGTGCGCTGCGCAAGCCTGCGTGGATAAAGGCCAATGCCCACGTGCCCCAGAACGCATAACGTTCCCAATCGCCACGTGCCGGCAGATCTTCGGGAAGCAGTCGGTTGGCGGCCAGGATCCCCAGCGTCGCCAGGACCATGCCGGTCACCGCCGTCACCGCGAGCGCATCGACGATCCGCGCGCCCTGGCTTCCCAGTTGGGCATGCTGCCGTTTGCGTTTCTCGACGAAGAAGACGAATCCGGTCGCGATGCATACCGCACCCGCCAGGCCACCCAACACATATAGCCAACGCAGCAGCCAGTGACGGAAATGCTGCAGATGCAGGCCGGTGAGGAACTCCGCCATGCGGCCTACCGGCGTGGCGGCAGGATCTTCGCGGATCAATTCGCCGGTGGCGGCCTTGAAGTGGATGCCGTCACCGACCAAGGCAATGCGGTCGGTGCCCGCGCGGTAGACGCTGACATAACCGTTGGCATCGCCGACATGCTGGAGCACCAGGAAGCCCACCTCGCCCGCCTTGTCCTTGGCCTTCCAGCGACGCTGGGCGTCGGCGACCATCGCATCGACATTCGCCAGGCCTGCGGGCACGCCGGCGCGCTGGTGCGGCAGGCCGGTCTCGCGCGCTTCCACTTCGGCATGCAGGTCGTGCAGCTCGTGCAACTGCGTGTGACCCAGTGGGAAGTAATAGGTCGCAGCGAAGATCAGCAGGCCGGTCAGAGCGAAGAAGAAATGGAACGGCAACGCCACCACGCCGGTGAGGTTGTGCAGGTCCAGCACGCTGCGCAGGCGCGCTTTGCCCGGCCGGAAGGTGAAGAATTCGCGGAAGATCTTGCGATGCATGACCACGCCGCTGACCAGTGCGGCGAGCATCACCAACGCGGACAGGCCCACGATGAAGATGCCGAGGTTCTTCCAGTCCAGCGTCAGGCTGTAGTGCATCGGATAGAAGAATCCGCTGCCGATCTTCAACCGGTCGTTCGGCAACAGGGTGCCGTCACGTGGATCGATGGTCGCATCGGCCCAGATCGTTTCGTCGGGGTCCTTGGCGTTAGGCACCTCGTAGCCGGCGAACAACGCCAGCACCGGGTCGCGGTGCGTGGTGTAAGCGCTCCAACTGACGACGGTGTCGAAGCGCTCGGGCATCGGGCCGTTCACGCGCGGGCGCGCAGCGTCCACCGTCGCCTGCAGAGGTTGCATGCGCTCGAACGCGGGCCGCAGGATCTTTTCGTACGAAGGCATCGACTGAGGTTCGAAGCGCGTGGACGGGATCGCCCAGCGGTCGATCTCGCGATCGAAGACCGACAGCGCGCCGAAGAAGAACGCTGCCATCAATACGAAACCCAGCACGAGGCCGAACCAGGTGTGGAGCCAGGCCATCGCCTGTCGGAAGCTCTGGAACATGATGCCCTCCCCTGCCTCAGACCAACAGGGACTGCACGAAGGAGCCGGTGGCCGCGAGTACGCCGCCACCGACCACCGTCACCAGCCACACCCAGCGCAGCCGACGCGCCGCGATCGCCCACAGGAACACGCCAAGGAACGCCAGCACGCCGATCATGCTGCCGAGGAACTCGGCGTCATGAAAATCCATGCCGGCGGCGACCATCAGGCTGGCGCCCGTGGCGACGATGCCCCAAGCGAATGCGTAGCCGCCCAGGATGGCGGCCGCCACGCGAGCGATGACCTGAGTACGTGGCGAACGGGAAGGAATCGCGGTGGTGGACATGGTGGCGTCGGCTACCTTCTTGCGGTGGATCAGAAACGGTATTCCAGGCTCAGCGACCAGTGGCGCGGGGCGCCGTAGTAGCCGATCTGGTACAGCGTGTTGATGTACTTCTCATCGGTCAGGTTGCCGACGTTGGCGCGCACGGTCGCATTCTCCAGGAAATCCCACGCGGCGAACGCATTCACCACCGCATAGCTGTCCTGGCGCACGGTCTGGCCGGTGTAGCTTTCGATGTTGGAAATGGCGCTCTGCCAGCGCCCGCCGATACCGAACGAGAAGGCCTCGTAGCTCGGCAGGCGTGCGCTGAGCATCAGGTTGGCGGTGCGGCGCGGCACCCAGTTGTAGGTCAGCGTACCTTCTTCACCGTCCATCTTCAGATGCGTGTAACCGAACACCAGGTCGAGATGATCGGTCAGCTTGCCGGTGGCTTCGAATTCCCAGCCCTTCGATTCCACGTCCTTGGCGACGTAGTAGTTCATCAAGGTATCGGGGTTGTAGCCCTGGTACGTCGCCAAGCCTTCCTGCTCGGCGGAGAAGTACGCAAGCGTGGTCAGCAGTCGGCTGTCGAGCCACTCGGCCTTGATGCCGGCTTCGTAGTTGACGCCCTTCGACGGCGCCAGGTAGAAGCCGTCGAAATCGCGCTGGTCCTGCGGCTGGTAGATGTCCGAGTAGCTGACATAACCCAGGATGTTCTCGTTGAAGTCGTAGGTCAGGCCTGCGTACGGGCTGGTGTTGCTTTCGGTTTCGGCAAACGGCACGCCATCGTTGTTGCCGTCGCGGTGGTACTCGGCGAAGTTGACGCCGACGATGGCCTTGAAATCCTCGGTCAGCGCGATGCGCGTGGCACCAAAGGCGCGCTTCAGCCGCTGGTTGAACTCGCTCGACGGCACCTGTGCGCCCCACACGGGTTCAGGCACGGAATCGCCCGTGTACGGGAAGCCCGGAAGCAAACCGAACGCCGGCGAATCGGACGGCGCAGGGTTGAACCAGTAGCCCTGCTCGCTTTCCGACTGACTGATGCCGAACATCGCTTCATGCTCGCGTCCGAACAACTGGAAGCGGCCGTTGAGGGTCAGGTCCACCAGATCCGACGTCAGCTCGTCCTGGCCCTTGTAGGCCCAGCCCACGAGGCCGGTGCCCGTAACCGGATCCAGGCCGGTCATCGAGTAGGCGAAGAACAGCTCGTCGTCGTTGTCGCCCTTGCGATGGTTGTAGGTCGCCTTGAGCTGCCAGCTGTCGCCCAACTGATGCGTGTATTCGACGAACGCGGTCTGGGTGTTGGTGTTCCAATAGGTCCAGTCCAGCGTAGTGGATGCGCCGACGTCCCACGAAGGCTGCGTGCCATCGGCGTTCACGAACGGCAGCGCGCCCCACATGTTGCCAGTGGTGTCGGCCTGCTGCCAGGAATAGCCGAACGCGAGCGTACCGTTCTCGCCGATCTGGCCATCGATCACCGCATAGCCGAAGGTTCGCTCGGTTTCGTAGTCGCGCAGATAGGAATCGCCTTCCTCGCGCGCCACCACCACGCGGCCGGCCCAGGTGCCGACCTCGTTGAATGGCATGGAGTAGTCGAACTCGACGCGGCGCTCGCCCCAGGAACCGATCTTCACGCCCACCTTGCCTTCGGCGTCGTTGGTCGGGCGCTTGCGCACGTAGTTGATCGTACCGGCCGAGTTGCCGACGCCGGTGAGCAGACCGTTCGCGCCGCGGATGACTTCCAGCTTCTCGTAACCGAATGCGTCCATCGCGCCGGTGGCGATGCCCCAGTCGTTGGGCATGCCGACGCCGTCGATCTGCGTGCTCTTGATCTCGAAACCACGCGCCAGGTAGTTGGTACGGTTGGTTTCCCACTCTTCCACCTGGATGCCGGTGGCCAGGCGCAGGGCGTCGTTCAAGCTGTCGGCACCGAACTGGATCATCTGTTCGTTGCTGACCACGCTGATGGACTGCGGTGTTTCCTTGATGGCGAGGTCGAGGTTGGTGGCGCCGTTGCTGACGCGGTTGGCACGCTGACCACGGACCAGCACGGTGTCCAGGTCGGTGGCCGTCACCTCGCCGCTCGGCAGCGGCCCAGAGGCATCCTGCGGGGCAGCGAGGGCCACCAAAGGTCCGCTGGCCAACGCGAAGCAGATGGCGGCGCGCAGTGCATTCGGCATGAAGGTCTTGCAGGTGTCGGAAACGGCGTGCGGACGATTCGGCATGGACATGGGGATACGGAGAGCCTGTGGGAGATGGCGGCGCACGCTCACGCGCGCCGTAGCCGCATCGCCCGGAGCGACGCGTCTTCAGCGCAAGTGGCGAGGCACTTGATGGCCGTATTAAATGCGAATGATTGTCATTTTGCAAGCAGCCTGAACAGGGCAACCGACGTGCGGAGGGCGCTGACAGGCTAGGACTTCCCTGTTGCCGCTTCCCGTAGCCGGTGCGGATGGCTGTAGACCACATGCCGCCCCACCCGCGTGAAGCCCACCAATGTCATCCCGCATCCCCGGGCCAGGTCGACAGCCAGCGCGGTGGGCGCGGAAATGGCGGCCAGCAACGTAACACCCGCCATGGCCGCCTTGGCCACCATCTCGTAGCTGGCGCGGCTGGTGATGAGGATGAATCCATCCGCAGCGTCGATCCCCTCGCGCCCCATCGCACCGATCAGTTTGTCCAGTGCGTTATGGCGGCCGACATCCTCGCGAACCCGTCGCACGCGTCCCTGCCTGTCGGCAAAGGCGGCCGCATGGATGGCGCCCGTCGCGGCATTCAGCGGCTGCGCTGCTTCAAGGCAGTCCAATGCCGCCTCCAGCGCGTTCGCGTCGATTGCACTGCCCTGCTCCACGGCTTCGGGATGCCTGATGACGTCTTCCAACCGTCGGTGGCCGCAGATCCCGCAGCCGCTGCGCCCCGGAAGCCAGCGAGCATCGTCGCCCGACGATCCACGGAGCAGCGGCATCAGGGTGTGGAGGTCCAACTGGATCCCCTCGAGCAGGGTCTGTACATCGATGGAAGCCAGTCCCCCGATCGCAATACCCAACTCGGTCAGCGCGAAGCCATGGGCAAAATCTTCCAGATCAAGGGGGCTGGCCATCATCACGGCCAGCGGCTCGCCGTTGACCTGGATGGCGATCGGGACCTCCTCGGCAAGCAGGTCTTGCCGATTGACAGCCACCCCGTTGCGGACATCCACAACATTACGGCGCGCGAGTCCCGGCGCGTGATCGTTGCCGTCAGTCGACATCGACGTTGTCGCCACGCGATTTCATGATCTGCACGGGAATGGACTTGTAGGCCGGGGTTCCTGACTGCGGATCGTGGCTGTCCAACGGCACCAGCCGGTTGCCTTCCGGGTAATACATCGCCGCCGATCCCCGAGGCAGGTCGTACCTAACCGCGGTGAAGCCGGACACGCGTCGCGGTGCTCCCTCGTTGCCGGCCATGTGCGACACGATGTCGATGCGGTCGCCATGCTGCAGGCCACGCGCGTCCAGGTCGTCGGCATTCATGAAGACCACGTCTCGTCGTCCACTCACGCCACGATAGCGGTCGTCGAAACCGTAGATCGTGGTGTTGTACTGATCGTGGGAGCGGACCGTGGTCATCGTCAGCAGATCAGTTGCACGGATCGAAGGGTCTTCGTTGAGGCCCGGCGCCACCAGGAAACGCGCTTTGCCGACGCTCCCCCAATCGCGCTCCGACGCGCCGATGTACAGCCGGAAGCCACCGGGCTGGCGCACGCGCACGTTGTAATCCTTGAACATCGGGAACACGGCTTCGATGGCATCGCGGATGCGGTCGTAGTCCTCCACGAGCCCGTCCCAGTCCACCTTTGTCTGAGGAAGCGTGGCGCGAGCGATGCCGGCAACGATCGCCGGTTCCGACAACAAGTGCTCGGAGGCCGGCGCGAGCCCGCCTTGTGAGGCATGCACCATCGACATCGAATCTTCCACGGTCACCGACTGCAGGCCGCTCGCCTGCACATCGCGTTCGGTGCGGCCCAGGCATGGCAGAAGGAACATCTGCTTTGCCGTGATGAGGTGTGAACGGTTCAACTTGGTGGCGATATGCACCGCCAGGTCGAGGTTGCGCATGGCCGGAAGGGTCGTGTCGGGATCGGGCATCGCCACCGCCAGGTTGCCGCCCATGCAGACCAGTGCGCGCGAGCGCCCGTCGCGGATCGCACGCACGGCCTCCACCGCGTCGTGGCCGTGCGTCAACGGGAACTCGAAGCCGAACCGCTGCCTGATCGCATCGACCAGCGCCTGCGTGGGTTTCTCGGTAATGCCCACGGTGCGGTCGCCTTGCACATTGGAATGCCCGCGGATGGGCGCGATGCCGGCGCCCTGGCGGCCGATATTCCCGCGCAGCAGCAAGAGGTTGGCCATCTGCTGTACGTTCTGGGTGCCGCGACGATGCTGGGTCATCCCCATGCCGTAACAGATGATCACCCGCTCCGCGCCCGCGTACAGCCGCGCGGCCGCGGCGATGTCCTCCCGCGACAGACCCGACTGTTCGACGATATCGTCCCACGCCGTGTTTGCGAGGTCTTCGCGCAGGGCGTCCAGGCCCTGCGTATGCTCGGCGATGAAGGCGTGATCGAGCACGCCAGGCCCGCCCGCCGCCAGGTCTTCGGCATCCGCATCGAGCAGGCACTTCATCATGCCTTTGAGCAGCGCAAGATCGCCGCCGATCTTCACCTGGTAGTACGTCTGCGCGATCGGCGTGGCGCGGTTGGTGAGCATCTCGGCCGGATCCTGTGGCGAGGTGAATCGCTCCAGTCCGCGCTCACGCAAGGGATTCACCGCGATGATAGGAACGCCGCGTCGCGACACCTCGCGCAACGTGCCGAGCATGCGCGGATGGTTCGTGCCCGGGTTGTGGCCGAAGCTGAAAAGCGCATCGCAATGCTCGAAGTCCTCCAGCGTCACCGTGCCCTTGCCGACGCCGATGGATTCCGGAAGACCGACGCTCGTGGCCTCGTGGCACATGTTCGAGCAATCCGGGAAGTTGTTGGTGCCGTACTCGCGCACCATCAACTGGTAGAGGAAGGCGGCTTCGTTGGAAGTGCGGCCGGAGGTATAGAACTCCGCCATGTCGGGGTTAGGCAGGGTGCGCAATGCTTCACCGATGCGCGCAAATGCGTCCTCCCAGCTGATCGGGACGTAACGGTCCGATGCGTGGTCGTACGCCATCGGATGCGTCAGGCGTCCCTCGTCCTCCAGTGCATGGTCGCTCCACTCCCAGAGTTCGGACACCGTGTTCGCGGCGAAGAAGTCAGGCGTGGCGCGCTTGCCCGTCGCCTCCCACGACACCGCCTTCGCACCGTTCTCGCAGAACTCAAACGACGACGTGTGTCGCGGATCGGGCCACGCGCAACCGGGGCAATCGAAACCGCTCGGCTGGTTGACGCGGCGGAGCGCGGAGGTTTCTCGCCCAACGGCCATCTGGCTTTTCACTGCGCGCGCGACGGCTGCCAGCGCGCCCCAACCGCCCGCCGCGCCGTCGTATTCGTCGATGCCGGGCACCTTGCGCTCACTCATGGGATTCTCCTGCGGCACGTCGACGAAGCATCGACGAAGGATACTCCAACACCCCGACGCACTCCGCCTGAGCGAGCGTTCCAGCGAGTGTGAACTGCTCGCTCAGGATCCCGTTGCTAGCATGTTGTGATTCCCACGTGAGAACGCCGCGCCTTCGTGCTTCGCCTGTTGCTGCCCCTTACCGCACTGCTGACCAGTGTCGCCCTGTTGCTCGGCGGCAATGGTCTGCTGGGCACGCTGCTTGCGGTCCGCAGCCAGACAGAGGGCTGGGGCGAACAGACGACGGGCCTGGTGATGTCGGGCTATTTCATCGGATTCTTCCTGGGCACTTTCACCGCGCCTCCGCTGATCCGGCGTGTTGGCCATATCCGTGCGTTCGCTTTCCACGCAGCACTGGCGGCCGCGGCCGTGCTGGTGTTCCCGCTGTGGGCGAATCCGGTGGCCTGGATGGCATTGCGCGTCGTCACCGGCATGGCACTCGTAGGGCTCTGTACGGTGATCGAGAGCTGGTTGAACGCGCAGTCGGCGCCGGAACACCGGAGCCGGGTGTTCGGGGTGTACATGGTGGTGTCGTTGCTGGCGCTCGCGGCGGGGCAACTGCTGCTCGATCTGCAACCGCCGCGCAGCCCCGTGCTCTTCAGCGTGGTGGCCATCCTGTTCGCGCTGGCCATACTGCCTGTCAGCATCACCCGACTGTCACCGCCCCCCGTCGCAACCGCGCCCCGTGTCCGCATCCTGCAGATATGCCGCACGGCGCCCAGCGCCGCCGCTGGCGCGCTCCTGGCGGGCATGGCCCTCGGTGCGTTCTGGGGGATGGGCGCCGTCTATGCCGGGTCGTTGGGATTGGACCGGGCCGGCATCGGCACGTTCATGGCCGCCACGATCCTTGGCGGCGCCGCCTTGCAGCTGCCCATCGGCCGCCTGTCAGATCGTGGTGATCGCCGCAGCATGCTGGCCGGCGTGTCGGCCTTGGGTGCCGTGGTCGCCGCGTGTGCGCTCCAACTCGCCCCGGCGGAGCGCACCGGTGTGCTGGCGTTGTTCTTCCTGTTCGGTGGGCTGGCGTTCGCGCTGTATCCCTTGGCGGTCGCCCATTTGCTGGATCGCCTGCCGGCCGAGCAACTGCTGGCAGGCTGTAGCGCCCTGCTGCTGCTGAATGGCATCGGCGCCGCCATCGGACCTGCCGCTGCGGGTCTCGTGATGGAGCGCTGGGGCGCTGGCGCCCTGCCCGTCTTCTTCGCCACCACCCTGGCTCTGCTCGCGCTGGTGGCCGGCGGGCGCCGTTTGTTGAAGGCGCGCCACTTGCTGCATCCAGCGCGCTTCCATCCCATGGTGAGGACGACCCCTGTCGCCCTGGAGCTGCTGCCTGAGATTCCGGACCGCCCATCGCGGCCGGTCCACGATCGGCGGCCGAATTGATCCCGATCAATGCGCCGGCAACGGCACCGCCCTAGCCTGTGCGCCATGGGCACTGTCTCTCCTTCCCCGATGTTCGACGCGGACCTGCTGCGGCGCTACGACACGCCAGGGCCGCGCTACACCTCCTATCCGACCGCACCGCAGTTCAATCCGACGTTCGGCGCGCAGCAACTGCGCGAACATGCGAGCGCCAGCAACCAAGCCGAGCATGCGCGACCGCTGTCCCTGTACGTCCACGTCCCGTTCTGCGCCAGCCCCTGCTTCTACTGCGGTTGCAACCGGGTGATCACGCGCGATAAGGCGCGTGGCGAACTCTACCTGGACTACCTCTACCGCGAGATCGCACGGATGGCGCCGCTGTTCGAGAGCGGGCGTCCGGTGACCCAGCTGCACTTCGGTGGCGGCACGCCGAACTTCCTCACCCCCGCGCAGATCGCCGACTGCGTCGCCGAACTCCGGAGCCAGTTCAGCTTCTTCGCGCCGGACAGGATGGATTTCTCGATCGAACTGGATCCGCGCTCGGTCACACCCGAGGATATCGGCGAACTGGCACGCATCGGTTTCAATCGCGCCAGCCTGGGCGTGCAGGATTTCGACCCGGTCGTGCAGAAGGCGGTGAACCGGATCCAGAGCGTCGAGGACACGCTGGCCATCCTCGAGGCCTGCCGAGCCCATGGCATGCGCTCGGTGAACATCGACTTGATCTATGGATTGCCGAAGCAGACCCGGGCGGGCTTTGAGCGCACGCTGGACGTCGTGCTGGAAGCGCGTCCCGACCGCATCGCGGTTTACAGCTATGCGCATCTGCCGCAGCTCTTCAAGCCGCAGCAGCGCATCGCCCTGGAGGACCTGCCGGACCCGGAAGCGAAACTCGAACTTCTGGAGTGCGCAATCGAGCGGCTGGTAGCGGCAGGCTACGTCTATATCGGCATGGATCACTTTGCCCTGCCCGACGACGATCTGGCGCGCGCGCAGGCGCGGGGCGATTTGCACCGGAATTTCATGGGTTACACGACCCATGCGGAGAGCGACCTGATCGGTTTCGGCGTCAGTGCGATCAGCCACATCGGCGACAGCTTCAGCCAGAATCCGCGCGACATCGCTAGTTGGGAGCGCGCTATCGACGACGGTCGCCTACCCGTCTGGCGTGGCATGCCGCTGGACCGGGACGATGTGCTGCGGGCCGACGTCATCCAGGAGCTGATGTGCCATGGCCGATTGGACTTCGCCCGTCTTGGGCGTCGCCACGGCATCGACTTCGGCGAGTACTTCGCCGATGCGCTGCCGCGCTTGCAGGCGTTGGCGAACGACGGGCTGCTGGAGTTCACCCGGGCGGGCATCCGGGCAACACCACGTGGCCGCTTGCTGTTGCGCGTCATCGCCATGTGTTTCGACCGCTATCTTCAGGCGGTACCGACACCGGATGCGCCGCGCTTCTCACGCACGATCTGAGCGACGCCGTTAGCGACACGCGTCGTTGACCCGATCATCGAAGCGGCGGCTGGTGGCGAAATCACGCTTCAGGCCAAGGCGCGCATAGGCACGATCGCGCGCGTCCTTCGCCCGTGCGCAAGCTTCCGGGTCGCGGTGCATTGAAATCACAGCCCCCTGAGGCGATCCCTTTCGACGTGGTGCCCGCGTTCGCATCGGCGCTTCTTCGGTCTTGTGCGTCGTGGTTGGGCGGACGATCGCGTTGGGCGCCGGTGGATCGGGCGGATAGTCCCGTTTCCACTCCGTGCGCTCGGCTGTGGCGCATGGTGTTCCCCGGTAGATCGTGTGCCCATCCGCGGCGCGGCATTTGTGGATGGGGTCTCCACCCCAAGTCGAACTGCCCGCCAGGATCAGCAGACATGCCAGCGCGATGCGCCAAGGGTATGGGAATGAGCGCGACATGATGGGCTCCTGGGATCGGGGCTCGCAGCATCAGGTGGCGGCGCATCGCGCAGGGATCGGCAGAATCCGCAGCATGGTGTCGGGGTTTCCCGGTCGTTCACCGGATCGTCACCGCTTCCCGGGCGAGATGGCGACGTCTTGCAGCGAGACATCCCATGACGACGGCCTACCTGTACCTCAATGCGGCGGTTTACTTCCTTTTCGCAGTCTGGTGCACGTTCGCCCCTGCGCGCACGGCGACGTCCGTCGGGTACGCCTCGCTGACCCGCTCCGGGCAGACGGAGTACCTGACGATCTACGGTGGGTTGCAACTCGGCCTGGCGTTCTTGTTCGCCTGGTTCGCCTGGACACAGCAGATGCGCACGGGCCTGGTGCTAGCAATGGCGTTGTACGTGCCCATCGTGCTGTATCGCAGCGTGGGCTTGATGCGCTGGTGGCCGGTCCAAACCACTACGCTGCTGCTGGCGGCAACCGAATGGTTGATGCTGGCCGCTGCCCTGTGGCTGTGGTGGCAGGGCCGCGCCGGATGAGCCTTCGGCACGTCAGAAGCTGATCGGCAGGCGCGCCGTCAGCGTCAGATCCGGCGTGTCACGGGTCACACCGACGCCCAGGGCGACGTTGAGCGACGTACGATCGCTGAAGCGATATGTCCCGCCTAGCAGCAGGGTGCCCAAGGTCGTTCGTACCGCGCCGGCGACTTCCTGCCCATCCTGCTTCGTCTTGCCGACGATGCTCTGGTCGTAGCCGATGCTGATGGCGGCTTTCTCGTTAAGCGCCAGGCCCATGCCCACGTTGAAACCGAGGATGTCGCCGGCCTTGATATCGCCCAGGAACTCCGTCTCACCGCCCAGCACGCGTCGCGATACGTCGCTGCGCTTGAAGTTGTGCAGGTAGCTCAGGCTGCCGAAGAACACCACGGGGTCGGATGGGTACAACCAGGTGATGCCCGGCTGCACCGCGTTGAAGCCGCTGCCGGTGGGCAGGTCGAGAGGCAGGCCCGTGCCGGTCGTGTTGGCGACGCAGCGCGTCACGCAATCTGTCGTGACTTCGAACAGGTCCTTTCCGGTCCGGCTCTTGTAGCGCAGCCAGGCGATGTAGAACGGCTTGTCCGCACCGCCGCGGTTGAGCTGGTAACGCCCGGTGATCTCGACGTCGCCGATGCCGTTGCCGCGGGCGTTGAACACGCGATCCTGCGCCGAGCCGGTGAAGATCTCGCGGCTCACCGTGTCGCTGTGGATGTAGACATAGGGCAGCTTTGCTTCCACTTCCATCCGCCGGCTGACGCCGTAGCGACCGGTGAGCGTCGCGACCGCCGTGGTCGTCTTCACCTGACGCACGTCGATCAGGCCGATCAGGATGGCCGGAATGATGGTATAGCCCACCAGCGCCACCCGATCATTGGCCGAATACCCGTACTGCAGTGACGGTTCCAGCACCAGTTTGCTCTTGGGTGTCAGCACGCCGGGTTGATCGAAGATCTGCGCCACTTCCGGTGGGCGCGAATCGCTTTCCGGCGCCTGGCCGACGCGTTCGGGGGACGGCGCCTGCGCGGTTTGTGCGCCCTGTGCTTGCGGTGCCGGGCGTGCCTGTGGGGCTGCGGACTGCGCATACGCCTGCATCGGCTGGGCGTCCTGCGATTGGGCGGTGGACTGCGGTGCGGGGCCGACGACGATGTAGGGCTGCGAGGGTGGCGCGTCGCGGAAGGTGGGCGCCTGATTGAGCGAAGGTACGATCACCGGCGTCGGCGCACCGCGCGCGCGCGCGTTGGCGAGCACTTCCTCGTTGAGCGCATTCTGCAAGGTGAAGATCTGCTGTTCCTGCGCCTGCATCAGTGCGCGCATTTGATCTAGGCGCTGCGTCTGCTCATTGAGCTGACGTTGCAGCGCGTCCAGGCGGGCATCGGCCGTGATCTCATACGGCTGCAAAGGAGCCGGCGGCGATTCCGCCACCGGTATCGGCACGACACCGAGCGGTTCCTGCGCCCTCGCCTGCCCCGCCACGCCCAGCCCCACGGCCAGTGCGAGCGGTGCCACCTCGATCAACGACGTCCCTTTCATGATGTTCCCCTTGAGTAGGTGAAGGCCGCGGGCCGGTCCTGCCGATGCCCGTCAGGGGCCGCCAGGCGCGCGAATGAGCGCGTCCGTCAGCGCGCCATTGGCATTGAGGTTCTGGTACGCGCCCAACGTGTCGGTACCGACGTCGACACGCGTCAGCGTGCGGATGTCCTGGTCGTCGAGCGTGTTCTGGATGACGATGCCGCCGGCGATCTGTGCGGGATCGAAGCGGTTGCCTTCGCCGATCTGCACCACCAGCCCGCGGTTGAAATCGGCCAGTGCCTGGGCCTGTTCGGACGTGATGCGCGCCACGTCCGGCACCTGCACGGCGATGCGTGCGGTGACTTCGCCGTTGAGGTAGACCACGCGCTCGATGCCGAACGACAGCATCATGCCCGAGGGCATCTGGAAGCCCCCGCGCATCTGCGCAAGACGGGCCGGATCCACGGGGCGCCATTCCGCGCCGAGTTCTCCACTCTGCCCGCGTGCACCCGAAGGAGCGAGCAGGACCGCGAACAACATCGCGGCCCGCCACGCGGGATGCCGAATTCTGTCCATGTCAGATGTCTCCTGGTCCGCGCCGGGGCACGGTGATGTTGCGCAGGCCGTCGCGCTGGATTCCCATGTCGAGCGGCGCCGGAGGTGCGGTCTGCCAGTCGCGGGCCTGATTGAATCGGGCTTCCTCTCGTCGGTTGTGGACGACGAACATCACCCGGTTATCCCACAGTGCTTCGAAGCGCGAGCGCGGCATCGCCCGCGTACCACGGGCGGGATCGCCAAGCAGTACCCGACCGTTGCGTAACCCTTTCACCACGACGAAGTGCCGGTAGCCGCGATCGTTGAGCAGCACGATCGCCGGCACGTTCTCTTCCTGCAGCTTGTCCAGCGGAAGCTCGAAGCCGTCCGCTTCGTATCCCTTCGATCGCAGGTAGCGCCGCATGTCGAGCAGCGAGAAGCCTTCCTTGCGGATCCTCGCCTGGTCGCCGTTGTTGTACATCTGCACGAATACATCCACTTCGTTGACCGGATGGCCGTACTGGTGCGTCAGCAACGTCGCGGTTGCCGCCGAGCCACAGCTGAAGTCGTACTGCTGCGGCAGTGTGGTCTTGAACCTGGCTTCCTTGAGGCTGGTCAGGCGTATCTGGTAGCCGCCGTGCGGGATGCGCAGGTCGGTCGTCGCCGCCGAGGCGCCTCCCAACACGGCGAACGCACAGGCGAGCGCCGTGATGCGCAACCGGTGCGGCGGCCGGCATGTCATGGCGGCCCGCCGCCGGTGAAGTCGACGGTTACGATCATCGCGTTCTGGATCAACACGTTGTTGCCGGTGTTCTGGATGACGGTATTGATCCCGCTGGCGTTGTTGAACGCACCGTCGGCGACGCTGTTCGTGCCGGTGGTGACATGGTGTGCGGTATTGCCGTCCACCGAACCGTCCACATCGACCAGGTTTTCCACCTGCGTGCCATCGCCGCCGCGAAGCCCCGCCAATCGGCCGGGATCGATCGTGCGTCCCAGCTCACTGACGGGTTTGAACGGCACCTGCATCGGTGCGGTTTCGATGACGGGATCCTGCAGGGGGCGCAGTTCCACTCCGTCTGCGGCCCAGGCAGCGGGTGCGAGGGCACAGACACTCAGGACCGCCAGACGCAGTCCCCTCCGTTGAAGCGTAAGCATGGTCAGTCTCCCTTGCCATGCGTTCCCCGTGCAGCCAGGCAACGTCCCGCCGTGAGCGGGACGCTGGCGTCCGCGCGGGATGCCCCGGCCGGTGAGGGCCAGGGCATCTGCGGAGCGCTTATGGGCCTACGGTCAGGTTGGCTTGCACGGTGATGCCCTGCTGGATCAGCGAGGCCATGCCGCTGTTCTGCGCGGCCACCATGATGCCCGCGGCGGACTGGCCGACGCTCGTCATGTTGTTGGACATGTCGAACGTACCGGCGTCGACGGTGAGTGCACCGCCCGCGCCGCCTGCGCCACCGGTTGCGCCGTTGCCGACGCCGCCATTGCCGTCGCCGCCATTGCCGTCGCCGCCATTGCCGGTACCGCCTGCTCCGCCGGTCGCACCGATCGCGCCACTGGCGCCGTCACCGGCCGTGGCATCGCCGTTGCTCGCGCTGGAGGAAGCGCCGCCGTTGGTGGCATCGCCGTTGGTGGCATCGCCACCGTCGCCGCCGTTGCCGGCGGTCGCGGTCAGCGTGCCGCCCGCGCCACCGGTGCCGGAGCCTGCGCCGCCGGTGGACGTGGCGTCGCCACCCGTGCCACTGCCTGCACCGCCCGTGCCCGAACCGTCGCCACCGGTGCCGGTGCCGTCGCCCGATGTGCCCGCACCGGCCGTTGCCGTGCTGGAGCCGCCGGTGGACGTCGCATCACCCGAGGTGCCTGCGCCACCTGTGGCCGTGCCATCCCCGCTGGTGCCGTCGCCGGCGCCGCGTTCGCGCACGTTGCCGCTGCCAGCACCGGCGTCGCCACCGGATGCACCGGCGATCGAGCCCGTGTCGCCGCTCGCGCTGCCGGCATCACCGCCGGATGCGCCGCTTGCGCCACCGCCGTCGCCGCCCCAGCCGCCAGCGTCGCCGCCACGACCGCGGCCGTTGCCTGCCGTGGAATTGCCGTCGCCGCCCCAGCCGCCGGCGTCGCCGCCGTTCGCGCCGCGCGTGTCGTGGGTACTTCCGCCACGGCCGCCGTTGCCTGCCGTCGCATCGCCGATGGTCGCGCTGCCGTTGGACGAATCGCCCGCGGTCGCGCTGCCGTTGTTGGCATCGCCACCACTGCCGCCGTCGCCGCCGGCGCCGCCGTCACCGCCATCGCCGCCGTTTCCGGTGCCACCGGCCGCCGAGCCACCGTGGCCCTTGCCGCCGTAGCCAGCACCGCCCCTGCCACCGTCACCACCGTCGGCATTGCCCCAGTTCTGGGCGACGTTGCCGATGCCGTACACGGTCACGCCCGAAACGCTGCCTTCGAGCCGCGTTTCGGCCACGGCCTTGCTGTGGTTGAACGAGTTGGAGAACGTCGAGGTCGCGGTGCTGCCATTGTTGGCAGCCGTCGAGCCGTAACCTTCCGCATTCGCGCGACCTCGGTTGTTGCGGTTGTCGCCGTCATGCGTGCTGTTGTCGCTATTGTCCGAGTTGTCGGAATTGTCGCTGTTGTCGGAATTGTCCGAGCTGTCCGTGTTCGTACTGTTGTTGCTCATGTCGACTGCGAGATTGACGAGGATGTCGTCTCCGGATCCGTTCTCCGTATTCGTCTGTTGAGCGAAGGCCTGTCCCGTCGTTCCGAGCGCCAGCAATACGGCTGATGCGATCAGTGTCTTGCGAATGCACATAGTGAGTCTCCTTGTGGCCGCTCCGGAGCCCAGGGGAAGCCCTGAAAAGCGACGGTGGTCACACTCCCACAGCATTCGTTAGCCGTTTCCGGCGCAAGCGTTAAATTTTCGTTCTGCGGTCTGCCGCTCGTCCGCCGACTGCAGGTGGTTGAAACATAAGACGGCAACGTGTCCGGACCGGGCACCTCCCCACGTTGGCGCACGCCATTGCTTCAGGGAGACAAGGAGAGCGTGCCGGCGAGGCGCGCGCCCGCCCAGACCAGCACCAGGCCGGCGATGAGCGTCAAGGCGAGATAGGCCAACATCATCGGCGACCGGCCGGCGCGCAGGTAGACCAGACACTCCACCATCAGGGCCGAGTAGGTGGTCAGCGCACCGAGCACGCCGACCACGAGGAAGGCGCGCCAATAGACCGCGGAGGCGCCGCGTGCTTCCAGCCAGATCAGGAGGAATCCCGCAGCGAAGGAGCCGATCATGTTGACCGCGAACGTTCCCCAGGGAAATCCGTCGCCCAGCCGTCGCATCAGCAGGCCACCGAGCGCGAAGCGCCCTGCCGCACCGAGTGCGCCACCGGCCATCACCAGCAACAATTGCTGCCACCACAGCATCGCGTTCACCGGCATACGGCGCTCCTTCTAAGGTCAGTCTTCGCGACGCGTCTGTCGCCGGGCTTCGCGCAATCGGTCGAGTTTTTCCTTGAGCTTGATTTCCAGTCCGCGCTCGACCGGCCGGTAGTACACGCGCTCGCCCATCGCATCCGGGAACGCGGTCTGGTCCAGCGCGATGCCACCTTCCGCATCGTGGTCGTACTGGTAGCCGGTGCCGTAACCGAGCGACTTCATCAACTTGGTCGGCGCGTTGCGCAGGTGCATCGGCACGTCCTGCGTGCCGTATTCCCGCACATCGGACTTGGCGGCGTTGAAGGCCATATAGCCCGCATTCGACTTGGCGGTGCTGGCCAGGTAGATCACCAACTGGGCCAGGGCGAGGTCGCCTTCTGGACTGCCCAGCCGCTCATAGGTGTCCCATGCATCGATCGCCATCTGCAACGCGCGAGGGTCAGCCAGGCCGATATCCTCGACCGCCATGCGCGTCATCCTGCGCGCCAAGTAGGCCGGGTCGCAGCCCCCGTCCAGCATGCGCGCCAACCAGTAGACAGCGCCATCGGGGTTGGAACTACGCACCGACTTGTGGAGCGCGGAGATCTGGTCGTAGAACTGTTCGCCGCCCTTGTCGAAGCGGCGCGTCCGGTCGGCGAGCACCTGCACCAAGGTCTGCGGCGTGATGCGTCCGCCTTCATCGGCGGCCAGCTCTGCGGCGATCTCCAGCAGGGTAAGCGCGCGTCGCACATCGCCGTCGGCGGCGGTCGCGATCTCGAGCAGCGCGGCATCGTCGACCTGCAGCTCCGATCCGCCAAGCCCGTGTTCCGCGTCTTCCAGCGCGGCCTGAAGCGCTTGCCGGATGTCATCGGGCGAGACGGCTTCCATCACGTGTACACGGCAGCGCGACAGGAGCGCTGAATTCAGTTCGAACGAGGGATTCTCGGTGGTTGCGCCGACGAAGATGATCGTGCCGCGCTCGATGTGGGGCAGGAACGCATCCTGCTGTGCCTTGTTGAAGCGGTGCACTTCGTCCACGAACAACACCGTGCGCCGCCCACTTGCGAAGCGTTGCGCGGCCTCGGCCAGCACCTGCCTTACTTCGGGCAAACCGGAGAGCACCGCGGAGATCGCCTTGAACTCGGCATCCGCGTAACGCGCCAGCAGCAGCGACAGCGTCGTCTTGCCGCAGCCCGGTGGCCCCCACAGGATCATCGAATGCACGTGGCCGGATTCGACCGCACGTCGCAGTGCGCTGCCCGGCGCAAGCAGGCGTCGCTGGCCGACCATCTCATCCAGGGTGCGTGGTCGCATGCGCTCGGCCAGCGGTCGAAGCGCGCTGGTGTCGACGCTCAACAGGTCGGGCGAATCAGTGGAGGGACGGGACGCTCTGGGCACACGCCCATTCTAGCGTCCCGGCCATGGATGCCGGTTACGGGCCGCCCACCACGTCCACGCCCTTCCCCGGCGCGTACTTGAATGTACCTGCCGCGAAGGCCGGGTTGCGCTTCCAGCCGGTAAAGCTGATCTCGGTGCGCTGGCCCACGGCATCCTTCACTTCCATCTTGACCAGCGTGCCATTGGCGAACGCCAAGCGTGCGGTCTGGAAACTGGCATCGCCTTCCCGCTTCGGCGTGAGCGTCAGCCACTGGATGCCGCCCTGCCCAGCGGCCTCGGCGACCTTGAACTGCTGGTCGAGCTTGCCGGGGTCGATCAGGGCCGCGAGCGGGCTGTTCTCTTCTTCGACGCCCTGCTCGCGTACGGTCGCCTGCTGCAGGTCGGGGTCGTAGACCCACACCTTCTTGCCATCGGCCACGATCAGTTGTTCGTACGGCTTGTTGTATTCCCAGCGGAACAGGCGCGGCGCGGACAAGGCCACGCGGCCGCTGGAGCTTTCCTTGAGCTTGCCGCCGCCGTCATAGACCTTTTGAGTGAACTGGCCGTCCAGCCCCTTCAGGCCGGTGGTGAAGGTCTTCAGTTCATCGCGTGCACCGGCAAGCGCCGTGGTCGCGAGCAGAGCGGTGGCAAGGATGGCGTAGCGTGCAGTGCGGAGCATGGGCGTTCCGGGATGGGGACGTTGTGAAGAGTGTGCCGTGGCGAAACTGAACAGGCTGCAGATCGGAGCGGGATGTCTACGGATGTGTTCAGGCGACGACTCAGCGGGGCGGCGGCGGCGCCAGCACCTGGCGGTCGCCGTTGTGCTCAGGCGGCGTCACGACACCTGCTGCTTCCATGGCCTCGATCAGGCGCGCGGCACGGTTGTAGCCGATCTTCAGGCGGCGCTGCACGCCGGAGATCGAGGCACGCCGGCTCTCGGTGACGATCTTGACTGCTTCGTCGTACAGCGGATCGGACTCGTCGCCACCGCCGCCGCCGGACTCTGGCAGCCCCGTCGGGCCGACCACGATGCCATCGCCCATGGTCTGGATTTCTTCCAGCACGCCTTCGATGTAGTCGGCGCTGCCGCTGGCCTTGAGGTGCTCGACGACGCGATGTACTTCCTCGTCACTGACGAAGGCACCGTGGATGCGCTCGGGCATGGCGGTGCCCGGTGGCAGGTACAGCATGTCGCCATGGCCCAGCAGCGTCTCGGCACCCGACTGGTCCAGGATCGTGCGCGAGTCGATCTTCGAGCTGACCTGGAAGGCGATACGAGTGGGGATATTCGCCTTGATCAAGCCGGTGATGACGTCCACCGACGGACGCTGGGTGGCGAGGATCAGATGGATGCCGGCGGCGCGTGCTTTCTGCGCCAGGCGGGCGATGAGTTCTTCGACCTTCTTGCCGACGATCATCATCATGTCGGCGAATTCGTCGATGAAGATGACGATGAAGGGCATCGGCTCGAGCGGACGCGGCGCCTCGGCAAGATCCGGATTCGGTTTGAACAACGGGTCCATCAACGGCTGCCCCGCGTCCATCGCGTCCTTGACCTTCTTGTTGAAGCCGGCCAGGTTGCGCACGCCCACGGCGCTCATCAGCTTGTAGCGACGCTCCATCTCCGCCACGCACCAGCGCAGACCGTTGGCGGCCTCCTTCATGTCGGTGACCACCGGGGCCAGCAAGTGCGGGATGCCCTGGTAGACGCTGAGTTCCAGCATCTTCGGGTCGATCATCAGCATGCGCAGGTCTTTCGGCGACGCCTTGTACAGCAGGCTTAGCACCATCGCGTTGACCGCCACCGACTTGCCCGAACCGGTGGTACCGGCGACCAGCAGGTGCGGCATGCGCGCCAGATCGGCCACGGTCGGCCGGCCGGCGATGTCCTTGCCCAGTGCGAGCGTCAGCACGCTGCCGGACTTGTCGTACTCCTTCGAGCGCAACAGTTCGGATAGGAAGATCATCTCGCGACTGGTGTTGGGGATCTCCAGGCCGATCACCGACTTGCCCGGGATCACGTCCACCACGCGCACCGACTTCACCGACAGGCCGCGGGCGATGTCCTTGTCCAGCGAGCTGATCTGGCTGACCTTCACGCCGGGCGCGGGCTCCATCTCGAAGCGCGTGATCACCGGCCCCGGATAGGCGCCGACCACCTGCACATCGATGCGGAAGTCCTTGAGCTTGAATTCGATCTGGCGCGACAGCGTTTCCAGCGTCTCTTCGGAATACCCCTTGGTCTGCGGCTTGGGGTCGTCGAGCAGCGACAGCGGCGGCAAGCCGGACTCGTCCCCGCCGGTGCCGTGGAACAGCGGGATTTGCTGCTCACGCTTGGCGCGTTCGCTTTTCTCGACCACTGCCGGCGCGGGCGGCTCGATCTTCACGGGCTCGCGCTTGGCACGCGCGATGGCATCGGTCTTGCGGACGGTTTCGCGCTCTTCGCGCATAGCGCGCGTCTGCTGCCATTCGTTGGCCTGCTGGCTGCCACGGCGGAACAGGTCCGGCAGCATCAGCACGTACTTGCCGATGCGCTCCATCACCGCGAACCAGGACAGGCCGGTCGCCAGCGTCACCGAGGTCAGGAACAGCACCAGCAGGAACAGGTTGCCGCCCAGACCGCCGAACAGCTTGAGCAAGGATTTGCCCACCAGCGTGCCGAGGATACCGCCGGCACCCGCAGAGAAATGCTCAGCCGGTACGCCCCGGAGGTGCAGCAGGCCGGTGGCGGAGATGAGGAACGCCACCATGCCGATCAGCCGCAATGCGGGCCCGAGATCGGCGTTTCCGTCACCATCGGTATCCATGCCGAACAGGGCGATCCAGGCGATCGCACCCAGGATCAACGGCAGCAGGAAGGCCACATAGCCGAACAGCCACAGCAGCATGTCGGCCAGATAGGCGCCCGCCAGGCCGCCCATGTTGTGCACGGGCGCCGTGAGGCTGCCGGACTGCGACCAGCTGGGGTCCTGCGGCGAAAAAGTGAAAAGGCTGGCCAGCAGATACAGCAGCAAGGGCGCGATGGCGATCAGCGCGAGGTCGCGCCACAGGCGCTGCCGACGCGGATTGGGCGGCGTCGCCTGCTTGCGCGTAGCGGCGGGTGCCGCCTTTGATTTGCCGTTGTCCGGGAGCTGCTTCGCCACCTTTGGACCAGACCTTAGGAAATTTCTGTTAGTGATTGATAGTAAACGAATCGTGTGCGGCGCAACAGCCGGTCTTCTCTGGCGCCACGGACCCCGGCCAGAGACCGGATAGCAAAAACGCCGCGCGGTCGCGCAGCGTCTTCGATCCCTTCCTTCGTGGTCCGGCCTGCATCACCGCTTTCCATCTGCGCGCCTTGATTCGCCGGATACGCAACGCCACTCTATGTGCCTGCGAACGATGCGCGAACGCGTCGTTGCCTGCCCGTTTACCACCTTTCGCGAGTATACATGAGCACTTCCAAGCACTGCCGCCTGTTGATCCTGGGCTCCGGCCCTGCCGGTTGGACCGCTGCCGTCTATGCAGCCCGCGCCAACCTCAAGCCCGTGGTGATCACGGGGCTGCAGCAGGGCGGTCAGCTGATGACGACGACGGAAGTGGACAACTGGCCCGGCGATGCCCATGGCTTGATGGGGCCGGACCTGATGACCCGCATGCAGGCGCATGCCGAACGGTTCGAGACCGAGGTCATTTTCGACCACATCCATACCGCCGACCTGTCCAAGCGCCCGTTCAAGCTGATCGGCGACAGCGGCGAATACACCGCCGACGCCCTGATCATCGCCACCGGTGCAACCGCCAAGTACCTGGGCCTGGAGTCGGAAGAGGCGTTCAAGGGCCGCGGCGTGTCCGCCTGCGCGACCTGCGACGGCTTCTTCTACCGCGACCAGGACGTGGCGGTGATCGGCGGCGGCAATACCGCCGTGGAAGAGGCGCTGTACCTGGCCAACATCGCGCGCAAGGTCTACCTGGTGCACCGCCGGGACACACTGCGCGCCGAAAAGATCATGCAAGACAAGCTGTTCGCCAAGATCCAGGCGGGCAAGATCGAGCCGGTGTGGCACCACACCGTCGACGAGGTGCTGGGCAACGAAGCCGGCGTGACGGGTCTGCGGGTGAAGTCGGTGCTGGACGACAGCACGCGCGAAATCGACATCCACGGGTTCTTCGTTGCGATCGGCCACACCCCCAACACCAGCCTCTTCGAAGGCCAGCTCGACATGAGCAATGGCTACCTGAAGATCCGTTCCGGCATCGAAGGCAACGCGACCGCGACCACCATCCCCGGCGTGTTTGCCGCCGGCGACGTGACAGACCAGCACTACCGGCAGGCCATCACTTCGGCTGGCTTCGGCTGCATGGCGGCGCTGGATGCGGAACGCTTCCTGGACAAGGACGCCTGACCCACCCGGGCGCGCGCGGAGCGTGGACAAGCTGCTGATCAAGCAGTGCCTGTTCTATGGCAGCTGGCTGGCCTGGCCGGCCATCGTCTGGCTGCTGTGGCGTCTGCGTCGGCGCACCTCCCGCGCGTGGACGGCGCTGCTGCTGGTGGGCGCCCTGGTGTTCGTCTGGGCCCGCTTCATCGAACCGCAGATGATCCGGGTGCAGCACACCACCGTCGCCGGCACCGGCGCGGCGGCCCGGATCGCGCTGGTCAGCGACATCCACCTCGGCATCTACAAGGGGCCGGGGTTCCTCGATCGACTGGTGGACCGCATCAATGCCCAGGCCGTCGATGCGGTAGTGATCGCGGGCGATTTCACCTATGAGCCCGACGATGCGTCGCTGGAGCTCATGTTCGCGCCGTTGGCACGCGTGAACGTGCCGGTCTATGCGGTCCTGGGCAACCACGACCAGCAAGCCCCCGGCCCGGATATCGATCAGGCGTTGCGTCACGCGCTCGCCGCTCATCGCGTGCAGGTCATTGAAGGCAGCTTCGCCGACGTGGGCGATCTCCGGCTTGCCGGGCTTGGCGATCGCTGGGCGCAGAAGGACGATGCAGGCTTCCTCGCGGCAAGCGCGCGGCGCCCCGTTGTCGTGCTGACCCACAATCCTGACAGCGCCATCCAGCTCGGGCCCGACGATGCTGCACTGGTCCTTGCTGGGCATACCCACGGCGGCCAGATCCGCATCCCGTGGCTGTATCGCCGTGTCATTCCCAGTCAGTACGGATTCGATCGCGGATTGCAGACACTCAAGACGCCCCGCGGCGACGTTCGGGTGTTCACCACGGTCGGTACCGGCGAGATCGGGTTGCCGATGCGCTTGTTCAACCCGCCGACCATCGACGTGCTGGACCTGCGTCCGTAGCATCGTGGCGATGCCGGTCGTCCGTTTTCTCGCCTCGCTTGCCGATGTGCCCGCCCCTGCCTGGGACGCGCTGCACGACAGCCGCAATCCGTTCGTATCCCATGCTTTCCTGCACGGAATGGAGGCCGAAGGCTGCCTGCGCGCGGACTGGGGATGGCGTCCCCACCACGCATCGCTGTGGGAAGGCGATCGCCTGATCGCCGCAGCGCCCGGATACCTCAAGGACAATTCGCACGGTGAGTTCGTCTTCGACCATGCATGGGCGCATGCCTATGCGCAGCACGGGACGGACTACTACCCCAAGTGGCTGGGCGCCGTGCCCTATTCGCCCGTCACCGGCCCGCGCCTGCTGGCGTCGGATCCCCGCCATCGCGTGGCACTGCTGCAGGCGATCGAAGAGGAAGCGCGTCGCCTCGGGTTATCGTCGGCGCACGTCAACTTCCACCCGGTACCCGAGGATGCCGCCTTCTCCGATGCCTGGTTGGCGCGTACCGACGTCCAGTATCACTGGCGCAACCCGGGCCATTGGCGGACGTTCGATGGATTTCTTGCCGATTTCGACCACAAGCACCGCAAGAACATCCGTCAGGAACGAGCGAAAGTCGCACGTGCCGGCGTGAGCTTCCGCGTGCTGCACGGCGACGAGGCCAGCGAGGCCGACCTGCAGGCCATGTTCGGCTTCTATCTGCGCACGTTCCGCGATTACGGCAATTCGCCTGCGCTGACGCTCGGGTTCCTGCGCCACCTCGCACGCACCCTGTCGCGCAATCTCGTCATGTTCCTTGCCGACCATGAGGGCGACACCATCGCGGGAGCCTTGTGCCTACGCGGCGGTGATGCGCTGTACGGCCGCTACTGGGGTGCGCAGACGACATTGCCTGGGCTGCACTTCGAGACCTGCTACTACCAGGGCATCGAGTACTGCCTTCGCGAAGACCTGACCCTGTTCGAGCCCGGCGCGCAGGGCGAACACAAGATCGCGCGCGGCTTCCTGCCGGCCTTCGTGCATTCCCGGCACTGGGTCGCCGATTCCGACTTCGCCGCCGCCCTCGCCGACTGGTGCGCACAGGAGACGGCGGCCGTGCGCCGCTACGTGCGCACATTGCATTCGCACACGCCCTTCAAGGATCAGGGCCGGCCCGCCCCGGGGACTCCTGGAATTCCAGCATGAACACCCGGCCCATCGTCCTCTCGCCCGACCCGTACGCACCCTTCCCTCCCGTCGAGCACGCCATGCGCGATCCCGATGGGCTGCTGGCGATCGGCGGCGACTTGTCATTGCCGCGCCTGCTCAACGCGTACCGCCACGGGATATTCCCCTGGTTCTCCGCGGGCCAGCCGCCGCTGTGGTGGTCGCCGGATCCCCGCATGGTGTTTCGCACCGATGGCGTCCGGCTCTCTTCGCGCTTCCGTCGCGCGCTCAGGCAGAACACCTGGCATGTCCGTGCCGACACCTGCTTCGAGCAGGTGATCACCGCGTGTGCCCAATCGCCTCGTCCCGGACAACGAGGCACCTGGATCACCTCGGGGATGCGGCAGGCCTACCTCGATCTTCATCGGCAAGGGCACGCGCATTCGGTCGAAGTCTTCGACGAAGACGCTCTCGTTGGCGGCATCTATGGCGTGGCAATCGGGCGAATGTTCTTCGGCGAAAGCATGTTCAGCGCCCGCAGCGGAGGATCGAAGGTAGCGCTCGCTTCGTTGGCGGCGTACTTGGCCGAGTCGGGCTGGCCGCTAATCGATGCGCAGGTGGAGAACCCTCATCTCGCCTCGCTGGGCGCCTCGCTCATGCCGCGCGAAGCCTTCACCGGGGCCATCGCCGAGCTCGTGGACCTGTCCTCCCCGGAAGGCACCTGGACCGAGGGATTCGGAGGCCGTGAAGCCTCCCGATTGGCGCAAGCATCGGGGCCATAACGGAATTTTTGCACCTGGCGCGTGTCAGGCGTACAATGCCCGGCTTCATGGCTCGCGCCATCCCTAGCGGCACAGCACAGGCATACATGTCGAAAGACGATTCCATTGAATTCGAAGGCACCGTCGCCGAGACGCTGCCCAACACCATGTTCCGGGTCAAGCTGGAGAACGGGCACGAGATCATCGCCCACATCTCCGGCCGCATGCGCAAGAACTACATCCGCATCCTGACCGGCGACAAGGTGAAGGTCGAAATGACCCCCTACGATCTGACCAAGGGTCGCATCACCTATCGCATGAAATAATTGCATTAAGCAATTGATTTCAAAGGCGGCCAATGGCCGCCTTGCTCGTTTTGGGCGCCATGGAAGCTGGCGCAAGAAGACCCCGTGACTTCCTTCATTGGGTCACTCGTCATTGGTCCCTCAGGCAGATTCGCTGTAAAGAAGCCGGCACTAACGTGGGCGCCGGCCAATCCGGGCCGCCACCTGACCCCCGCCATGAATGTTCGTTCCCTCTTCTGCCTAGCCCTGTTGGGGCTAGCTTCAAACGCCTTCGCGGCGTCCGCCAACGAACCCGTCACCGAGTGCATCGACCTAGGGGCCCGCCAGGACATCGTGCGCGCTGGCAGCGGCCAACAGATCTTCCTGCGCGATGGCCAGGCCCAATACCGGATCGGTTTCGCGCGTGCCTGTAGCTCGATCCAGATTACGTCCAGTATCAAGATCAGTACGGACGGACAGGAGAACCGCCTGTGTCCGTCAGGCACGAAGGTAATCACCAAGGAAGCCAATTGCGACGTCAACGCCGTGGAGCTGATCAGCGCCGAAGAATTCGCCCAGCGCAAGAAGCGCGCCTCCCGCTGAAGTCTCAACGCAATGAAAGAAGGCGGCCTCTGGCCGCCTTCTTCTTTTCGCTCTGGAAGATCCGTGGTCAGGTCAGACCGTTGCTGGCAGCAGCCGCTCCGGCTCCGCCTGTGCATCGACCACCAGTTCGCCGTCGCGGGCATCGATGCTGACCCGGCCGCCGTTGACCAGCTTGCCGAACAGCAGTTCGTCGGCGAGCGGCCGCTTCACCTTGTCCTGGATCAGACGCGACATCGGACGCGCGCCCATCAACGGATCGAAGCCATGCTGGGCCAGCCAGTCGCGCGCCGCCGGCGTGGCCGACAGGCTGACATGCTTCTCCTGCAGCAGCATTTCCAGCTCGATGATGAACTTGTCCACCACGCGCAGGATGTGGTCGAAGCCCAGGCCCTGGAACTGGACGATGGCGTCCAGACGGTTACGGAACTCCGGCGTGAAGCTCCGACGGATCACTTCCATCGCATCGGTGGAGTGGTCCTGCTGCATGAAGCCGATCGTACGGCGCGAGGCCTGCGCAGCACCCGCGTTGGTCGTCATGACCAGGATGACGTTCTTGAAGTTCGCCTCGCGGCCGTTGGTATCCGTCAGTACCCCGCGATCCATGACCTGCAGCAGGATGTTGAAGATGTCGGGGTGCGCTTTCTCGACCTCGTCCAGCAACAGCACGCAGTGCGGCGTCTTGACGATTTTCTCGGTCAGCAGGCCGCCCTGGTCGAAACCGACATAGCCAGGAGGCGCGCCGATCAGTCGGCTGACCGAATGCGGCTCCATGTACTCGCTCATGTCGAAGCGGACCAGTTCGATGCCCAGCTGCAGCGCCAGTTGTTTGGTCACCTCGGTCTTGCCCACGCCCGTGGGGCCGGCGAACAGGAAGTTGCCGATCGGCTTGTCCGGGTTGCCCAAGCCGCTACGCGCGAGCTTGATCGCCGAGGCTAGCGTTTCGATAGCGGGATCCTGACCGAAGATCACCATCTTCAGGTTGCGCTCCAGGTGCTGCAGAACGTCCTTGTCGGACGAGGACACCTGCTTGGCGGGGATGCGCGCCATCTTGGCGACGATGGTTTCGATTTCCTCGACGTCGATCAGTTCCTTGCGGGTTTCCAGCGGCAGCAGCCGCTGGCGCGCGCCGGCTTCGTCGATGACGTCGATGGCCTTGTCGGGCAGCAGGCGGTCGCCGATGTGCTTGACCGACAGGTCGACCGCGGCCTGCAACGCGTCATCGGCATAGGTCACGCCGTGGTGCGCTTCGTACTTCGGCTTCAGTCCCTGCAGGATCTGGTAGGTCTCGCCGACCGTGGGTTCCACGATGTCGATCTTCTGGAAGCGTCGTGCGAGCGCGCGGTCCTTCTCGAAGATCCCGCGGTATTCCTGGAACGTGGTCGAGCCGATGCAGCGCAGCTCACCCGATGCCAGCGCCGGCTTGATCAGGTTCGAAGCATCCATCGTCCCACCACTCGCGGAACCGGCTCCGATGATGGTGTGGATCTCGTCGACGAACAGGATGGCGCCCGGGATCTTCTTGATCGACGCGAGCACGCCTTTCAGGCGCTTCTCGAAGTCGCCGCGGTACTTGGTGCCCGCCACCAGTGCGCCGAGATCCAGCGAGTAGATGACCGCATCCAGCAGCACGTCGGGCACGTCGCCCTCGACGATGCGCTTGGCCAGACCTTCCGCCAGCGCGGTCTTGCCTACGCCGGCTTCACCGACATAGAGCGGGTTGTTCTTGCGACGGCGGCACAGGACCTGGATGGTGCGCTCGATCTCGTCTCCGCGGCCGACCAGCGGGTCGATCTTGCCCTGCCGTGCGAGGTCGTTGAGGTTGCTGGCGAACTCGGTAAGGGCGTCGCCCTTGCCTTCGCCGTCCGTTCCCTCGGCCTTGCCCTCGCCTTCCGGGTGCCCCGCGGCGTCGTTTTCCTCGCCCTGCTTGGCGATGCCATGGGACAGATAGTTGACTATGTCCAGCCGGGTCACGTCCTGCTGGTTAAGGAAGTACACCGCATGCGAATCCTTCTCGCCGAAGATCGCCACCAATACGTTGGCGCCGGTGACCTCCTTCTTGCCCGAGGATTGCACGTGGTAGACGGCGCGCTGCAGCACGCGCTGGAAGCCGAGCGTCGGTTGGGTGTCGCGGCCATCGTCTTCCGCCAGGCGGGAGACCGAGGCTTCGATCGCCTGTTCCAGGTCCGCGCGCAGGCGGCCCGCGTCCGCGCCGGTCGCCTTCAGGACGGCCTGTGCCGAGGGATTTTCTAGGAGCGCGAGCAGTAGATGCTCGACGGTCATGAATTCGTGCCGAGCTTCTCGGGCGCGCTTGTAGCACTGGCCGATGGTTTGCTCGAGGTCTTTGCTGAACATGGTTGCCTCCGGGGCCGATGCCGACAATATGCGGCTTGGCGGGCGGTTTTCCATCACCCTACCGGATTTCAGTGTTCAGGGATCGTTACCTTGTACCTTGCGGCGGCGCCCCCAACACCGTTCATGCCGGCCCGGCTGCCCCTGCCGGATCCCTCAGGACTTCTCCATCGTGCACAGCAAGGGATGCTGGTTCATACGGGAAAACTCGTTGACTTGGGCCACCTTGGACTCGGCGACCTCGCGCGTGTAGACGCCGCAGACGCCCCGGCCACGGGTATGCACGTGCAACATCACCTGGGTCGCCTTTTCCAGGTCCATGACGAAGAACTGCTGCAGGACCGTCACCACGAAGTCCATGGGTGTGTAATCGTCGTTGAGCAGCAACACCTGGTACAGGGGCGGCGGCGCGACCTCGGGCCGGCTGGTCTCCACCAGTAAGCCGTGGTCGCGTTCGTTTTCGTTCTTGCGGGCCATGACGCAATTATAGGCGCTGGCGTCGCTCACCGCCGCCGTCGCGGCCGCGCGTGGACGCCATGCGTGACCACGGCCACAATGCGCACTCCCCCACCCCGATTCCGCCTAGACCATGACGTTTGCCCGATCCGCCGCCGCCGTTCTCGCCTGCGCTGCCTTCCTTGCTGGGCCAGCGCATGCCGCCGATGCCTCGGTGGAGGCGCGCCTGAATGCCCGCGGCCTGAAGTTCGAAGTCGATGCCGACGGCGACTACCGAGTGATGTACTCCTATCAGCAGGAGAACCGGACTCAGCTCGTCTTCGTTTCCGGCGCTACGCAACAGGTCAGCGGACTGAGCATCCGTGAGGTCTTCTCGCCTGCTGGTCGCGTAGGGGCCGATGGCATCGACGGCAAAAAGGCGCTCGCCCTGCTGGCTGCCAGCCGCGCACAGAAGCTCGGGGCCTGGGAGATCGAGGGCGACGTGCTTGTCTTCGTAATCAAGCTGCCCGACAGCGTGGACGCTGCCGCGCTGGAAGCCGCCATGGACATCGCGGCGGAAACCGCCGACAACCAGGAAATCCAACTTTCCGGCAACAAGGACGACCTCTAAGTGAGCTACCGCGAAGGCCGCTTCTGGCAACCCGACGTCACCGTGGCCACGGTGGTGGTCCGAGACGGAAAACTGCTGATGGTCGAGGAGCGCGCCCAAGGCCGTTTGGTGTTCAACCAACCTGCCGGTCACCTCGAGCCGGACGAGAGCCTGCTGGAAGCGGCCCGCCGCGAAACCCTCGAGGAAACCGGCTGGGAAGTCGAACTGACAGCGTTCATCGGCGCCTACCAGTGGAAGGCCACCAATCCCGATGGAAGCGGCGGCCGCCACTACCTGCGCTTCGCCTTCGCTGCGACGCCGGTGCGGCACCTGCCAGACCGTCCGCTGGACGACGGCATCGTGCAGGCGCACTGGCTGACGCCGGAGGAGCTGCAACAGCAGGCCGAACGCCATCGCAGTCCGTTGGTCTGGCAGGTCGTCCAGGACTACCTGGGCGGTCGCCGGTCGCCGCTGTCCCTGCTCCAGCACGTGCCGTGAGCGCGCCACGCATCATCGTCGGGGTTTCGGGGGGCGTCGATTCATCGGTGGCCGCCCTGCAGCTGGTCGAGCAAGGAGAACCGGTCGCCGGCCTCTTCATGCAGAACTGGGCCGACGACGGCACCGGAGAGTGCCGTGCCGAGGACGACCGTCGCGATGCGGTGGCCGTCTGCGGCCGCTTGGGCATCCCCTTCCATTTCCGCGATTTCTCGTCGGAGTACTGGCAAGGGGTGTTCGAACACTTCCTGGCCGAGTACGCCGCGGGCCGCACGCCGAATCCCGACGTTCTGTGCAACCGCGAGGTGAAGTTCAAGCATTTCCTCGATGCAGCCCGCGACCTGGGGGCCGAGAAAATCGCCACCGGGCACTATGCGCGCGTGGACGAGGTGGGCGGTCGCTGGCGCCTGCTGCGCGGCGTGGACCGCGGCAAGGACCAGAGCTATTTCCTGCACCAGCTCGGCCAGGCGCAACTGTCGGCCACGCTGTTCCCCATCGGTGGACTGCAGAAGTCCGATCTGCGCCGGATCGCCCGTGAGGCCGGCCTACAGACCCACGACAAGAAGGACTCCACCGGCATCTGCTTCATTGGGGAGCGCGACTTCCGTGAGTTCCTGGGCCGCTACCTGCCTGCGAAGCGTGGCGAGATGCGCGACCCGCAGGGCCAGGTGATCGGCGAGCACCCCGGCGTCTTCTATTTCACGCTCGGGCAGCGCGAAGGTCTGCAGATCGGCGGTGTGCGGGGCCGTCCACAGGCGCCTTGGTATGTCGTGGGCAAGGACGTCGCCCACAACGTGCTGTACGTCGATCAGGACACGCAAAGCCCCTACCTGATGTCCACGCGCCTGTGGACCGAATCGGCGCACTGGATCGCCGGCAGCCCGCCCGCCGAACGTTTCGACTGCACGGCTCAGACCCGCTACCGGCAGCCGGACGAGCCCTGCCAGGTGCAGGTGCTCAGCGATGGCACTGTGGCCGTGGAGTTCTCCACGCCGCAGCGCGCCGTCACGCCGGGGCAGTCCTTGGTGCTGTATGACGGTGACGAATGCCTGGGCGGCGCGGTCATCGCGCGCACCGATGCCCCTCTTGAAATGAAACTCGCGGAGCAAGCAGCTTGAGCAACCGATATTCCGACCGTGTGCTGGCCCTCGCCGGGCTGGCGCAGGCCCTCCACCAGGTGCGCCGCATCGCAGAGACCGGCCAGTCCGAGTCCTCGGCCGTGCAGGCATCGCTGGAAAGCGTGTTCCGCATCGACGCGGCTTCTCCGATGGCGGTCTATGGCCGCCTCGGCGACATCACGCCCGGCCTGCGCGTGCTGCGCGGTTACCTGGCCAAAGAGGCGGGCGACGACGCGCTGCCCCGCCTGGCGATGTCCGTGTTGCAATTGGAGCGCCGCTTCGTCAGCGAGGACGACACCGTGCATGCCGTCGTGCGCGGGTTGAACGAGATCGCCCCGCGTGCGGAACAACAGGGAAGCACGCATCCGGACACCCTGTCCGCGCTGGGCGGGCTGTACGCCGACACCATCAGCCACTTACGTCCGCGCGTGATGGTCCAGGGTAACCCGCACTACCTTGGCCAGCCGGGCGTGGTGGCGGAGATCCGCGCCATCCTGCTGGCTGCGGTGCGTTCGGCCGTGCTGTGGCGCCAACTGGGCGGCTCGATGTGGGATTTCGTGCTCGGCCGCAGGCAGATGCTCGACGCCGTGGACGCCTGGCTCGACTGAGTTCCAGTAAGCCTGCAAGAAAAAGGCCCGGCAATGCCGGGCCTTTTCGTTTCCTGCCGGGCGATCAGGCCGCCACGGTCTTCGCCACGTCCTGGTATTCCTCGATCTGGTCGAAGTTCATGTAGCGATAGATCTCCGCGCCCTTCTCGTTGATCACGCCGATGTCGGCCATGTACTCGGCCTTGGTCGGGATCTTGCCCAGGCGTGAGCAGATCGCGGCCAGCTCGGCCGACCCCAGGAACACGTTGGAGTTGCGACCCAGGCGGTTCGGGAAGTTGCGGGTCGAGGTGGAGAACACCGTCGCGCCTTCGCGCACCTGCGCCTGGTTGCCCATGCACAGCGAGCAGCCGGGCATTTCCATGCGCGCACCCGCGGTGCCGAACGTACCGTAGACGCCTTCCTTGGTCAGCTCCGAGGCATCCATCTTGGTCGGCGGCGCGACCCAGAGGCGGGTCGGAATGTCGCGCTTGCCTTCCAACAGCTTGGCGGCGGCGCGGAAGTGACCGATGTTGGTCATGCACGAACCGATGAACACTTCGTCGATCACGGTACCCGCGACATCCGACAGCGTCTTCACATCGTCCGGGTCGTTCGGGCAGGCCAGCAGCGGCTCGTGCACGTCGGCGAGATCGATGTCGATGATCGCCGCGTACTCGGCGTCGGCATCCGGCTCCAGCAACTGCGGGTCGGCCAGCCACTCTTCCATCTTCGCGATGCGGCGGCTGAGCGAACGGGCGTCGGCGTAACCTTCGGCGATCATCCACTTGAGCAGCGTGATGTTGCTGGTGAGGTACTCGATGATCGGCTCCTTGTTCAGGCGCACGGTGCAACCGGCGGCGGAACGTTCGGCCGAGGCGTCGGACAGTTCGAACGCCTGCTCCACCTTCAAATCCGGCAGGCCTTCGATCTCGAGGATGCGGCCGGAGAAGATGTTCTTTTTGCCCGCCTTGGCCACGGTCAGCAGCCCGGACTTGATGGCGTAGTACGGGATCGCGTTGACCAGGTCGCGCAGCGTCACGCCCGGCTGCAACTCGCCCTTGAAGCGGACCAGCACCGATTCCGGCATGTCCAGCGGCATCACGCCGGTGGCCGCGGCGAACGCGACCAGGCCGGAACCGGCCGGGAACGAAATGCCCACCGGGAAGCGCGTATGCGAGTCGCCACCGGTACCGACGGTGTCGGGCATCAGCATGCGGTTGAGCCAGCTGTGGATCACGCCGTCGCCCGGGCGCAGCGAGATGCCGCCGCGGGTGGAGATGAACTCCGGCAGCGTATGGTGCGTCTTCACGTCGACCGGCTTCGGATAGGCCGCGGTATGGCAGAAGGACTGCATCACCAGGTCGGCGGAGAAACCCAGGCAAGCCAAGTCCTTCAGCTCGTCGCGGGTCATCGGGCCGGTGGTGTCCTGCGAACCCACCGAAGTCATCTTCGGCTCGCAGTAGGCACCCGGGCGCACGCCCTGGCCTTCCGGCAAGCCGCAGGCGCGCCCCACCATCTTCTGCGCCAGCGAGAAGCCCTTGCCGCTGTCGGCGGGCTGCTGCGGCTGGCGGAACAGGTCCGTCGCCGGCAGCTTCAGCGCTTCGCGGGCCTTCGCGGTCAGGCCGCGGCCGATGATCAGCGGGATGCGGCCACCGGCGCGCACTTCGTCGAACAGCACGTCGGACTTCACCTGGAACTCGGCGATCACTTCGCCGTTCTTCAATGCCTTGCCGTCGTACGGTCGCAGCTCGACCACGTCGCCATGGTTCATCTGCGAGACGTCGAGTTCGATCGGCAGCGCGCCGGCGTCTTCCATCGTGTTGTAGAAAATCGGGGCGATCTTGCTGCCCAGGCAGACGCCACCGAAGCGCTTGTTCGGGATGAACGGGATGTCCTCGCCGGTGAACCACAGCACGCTGTTGGTTGCCGACTTGCGCGAAGAGCCGGTGCCGACCACGTCACCGACGTAAGCGACCAGATGGCCCTTGTCTTTCAGCGACAGGATTTCCTGGATCGGGCCGCGCTTGCCGTCTTCTTCCGGCACGAACGGCGCATCGGGGCGCTTGTTCTTCAGCATCGCCAATGCGTGCAGCGGGATGTCCGGACGCGTGGTGGCGTCGGGCGCCGGCGACAGGTCGTCGGTGTTGGTCTCGCCCGGCACCTTGAAGACGGTGACGGTCAGGCTCTGCGGTACTTCCGGCTTGCTGGTGAACCATTCGGCGTCGGCCCAGCTCTTCAGCACGGCCTGCGCGTGGGCATTGCCCTGCTCCGCCTTCTCCTGCACGTCGTGGAAACTGTCGAACATCAGCAGCGTGTGCTTCAGCCCTTCGGCGGCGGTCGCGCCCAGCTCGGCGTTGTCGAGCAGCTCGATCAGCGGGTGGATGTTGTAGCCGCCCAGCATCGTGCCCAGCAGCTCGGTGGCGCGCGTGGGCGTGATCAGCGGGGTCTTCTCGGTACCGAACGCGACGGCGGCCAAGTAGGACGCTTTCACCTTGGCGGCATCGTCGACGCCGGCGGGCACGCGATGCGTGATCAGCTCGACCAGGAAGTCCTCTTCACCGGCTGGCGGGTTCTTCAGCAGTTCGATGACCTCGGCCGTCTGCTGGGCCGACAGCGGCAGCGGCGGGATGCCCAGCGCGGCGCGCTCGGCTACGTGGTGGCGATAGGCTTCCAACATGGGTGACTCCGGTCGTTCGATGGTGCGGTGGAAAGGGGTAACGGTGTAAGCGGGTACGGCTTATTCGTTCGCGGGCACGATCAGTTTCAGGCCCTTGAAATAATCGCGGTGGAAAGCGGTCTCGAAGGTGATCAGGCCATCGCACTGCAACAGCGCGTGCGCGCCCACCAGGAAGTCGGCGATCGGCCTCGCCTCGCCGGAGCGCTGGCGGTGACGACGCTGCATCTCGCCGGCACGGAGCGCGGACTTGGCTTCCACGGCATGGAAGTGCACGCCCATTTCCTCGACGGCCGCCAGTGCGTCGGCGCCATTGCGCAACGAGGCGCACAGCTGGGCCAGCGCGGCATCGCAGACCACCACGCGGCCGCTGCCCAGGCTCTGGCGCAGGCCCGCTTCGACGGCATCCGCGCGCGGGCCGTCGGTCAGCAACTCGATCAGGACGGGCGCATCGACGGCGATCATTCGGCGGGCGTATCCGTGCCGGGCGCGGCATCCAGAGCGAACTTGCCGCGCACGCGCGAGATCGCGTCGTCGACACTCTTCCGCAATACGATGCGGCTACCTTCCAGTTCGACCTTCAGCACGCTGCCTTTGGTGAGGCCCAGGGCGTCCCGCACCGCCTTCGGCAGGGTGATCTGGCCGCGTTCCGCAACGGTGGCTTCCATCAGCGGGCCCTCTTGAGTATGGAAGAATTATACATACTTCCTTAGGCATACCCCAAATAGGAGCCTGCCCACCTGCCCCACCTTCGCCCCGTCGCCTGCGGCTTTGGTCGGCTCACGGCTGTCTCAGTCTTGGCGGATAATCCGGGCAAGCATCGACAAGACGCCCAGGATTCGCGGCTTATGCTGCTCCTGCGCCCCTCCCCCAGCTACAGGAGCCTCCGCGATGAGTGATTCCTTCGCCACCCGCCGTTCCCTGGACGTTAACGGCGCGTCCTACGCCTACTACAGCCTCCCCGCACTGGCTGAACGGCTGGACCCCGCCGGCGGCTTCGCCCGCCTGCCATATTCCCTAAAGATTCTGCTCGAGAACCTGCTGCGCTGCGAGGACGGGGTCACCGTGCTGCCGGAGCATGTCCAGGCCGTCGCCGCCTGGGAAGCCGCCAAGGAGCCGGACACCGAAATCGCCTTCATGCCGGCGCGCGTGGTGCTGCAGGATTTCACCGGCGTGCCCTGCGTCGTCGACCTGGCCGCCATGCGCGATGCCGTAGTGAAACTCGGCGGCAGCCCGGACCAGATCAATCCGCTGATCCCGTCCGAGCTGGTCATCGACCATTCGGTGCAGGTGGATGTGTTCGGCAGCGCCGATGCGCTGGACCTCAACGGCAAGATCGAGTTCGACCGCAACAAGGAGCGCTACGGTTTCCTGCGCTGGGGCCAGAAGGCGTTCGACAACTTCAAGGTGGTGCCGCCGAATACCGGCATCGTCCACCAGGTGAACCTGGAAAACCTCGCGCGCGTCGTGATGACCGGCGAGAAGGACGGCCAGGCCATCGCCTATCCCGACACCGTCTTCGGCACCGACAGCCACACCACGATGATCAACGGGATCGGCGTATTGGGCTGGGGCGTGGGCGGCATCGAGGCGGAAGCCGCGATGCTGGGCCAGCCGTCATCGATGCTGATTCCGCAAGTCGTGGGTTTCAAGCTGACCGGCAAGCTGCCGGAAGGCGCGACCGCCACCGACTTGGTGCTGACCGTCACCCAGATGCTGCGCAAGCTGGGCGTGGTGGGCAAGTTCGTCGAGTTCTACGGCGACGGCCTGCAGCACCTGCCGCTCGCCGACCGCGCCACCATCGGCAACATGGCGCCCGAGTATGGCGCCACTTGCGGCATCTTCCCGATCGACCACGAGTCGCTGAACTACCTGCGCCTGTCCGGTCGCAGTGAAGAACAGATCGCGCTGGTCGAGGCTTACGCCAAGGCTCAGGGCCTGTGGCATACGCCGGACAGCCCGCATGCCGAGTACAGCGCCACGCTGCACCTGGACATGGGCGATGTGAAGCCCTCGCTCGCCGGCCCCAAGCGGCCGCAGGATCGCGTGCTGCTGCAGGATGTGAAACAGAACTTCCGCGACAACCTGGTGCCGTTCGCCGATGCCCGCCGCAAGCGCATCGACCTGGTGCAGGAAGACCGGCTCAAGAACGAAGGCGGCGGCGGTACGGCGGTGGGCGCGCAGGAAGCCGCGCACGAATCTTCACCGCACAGCGGCGCGGTCGCGAAGCTGCGCGATGGCGACGTGGTGATCGCGGCGATCACCTCGTGCACCAACACCTCGAACCCAGCGGTGATGCTGGGCGCGGGTCTGCTCGCGCGCAACGCAGCGGCGAAAGGCCTGAAGGCGCAGCCGTGGGTCAAGACCTCGCTTGGGCCGGGCTCGCGCGTGGTCACCGACTATCTCGAGAAGGCGGGCGTCCTCGACGATCTGGAGAAGCTGGGCTTCTACGTCGTCGGATACGGGTGCACCACCTGCATCGGCAACTCCGGTCCGCTACCGGACGACGTTTCAGCCGCGATCGCCGCCGATGATCTCGTCGTCGCCTCGGTGCTGTCGGGCAACCGCAACTTCGAGGGACGCGTGCACCCCGAAGTGAAGATGAACTACCTGGCCAGCCCGCCGCTTGTCGTCGCGTATGCCATCGCCGGCACCACCAACATCGACCTGACGGCCGAGCCACTCGGCACCGGCAGCGACGGCCAACCGGTTTTCCTGAAGGACATCTGGCCCAGCAACAAGGAGATCGGCGACTTCATCGCCGCCACGATCGGTCCGGAGATGTTCGCCAAGAACTATGCCGATGTGTTCAAGGGCGATACGCGCTGGAACACCATCGCTTCGCCCGACGGCGACCTGTACGCGTGGGATGGCGATTCCACCTACATCAAGAACCCGCCCTATTTCGACGGCATGTCGATGGCGATCGGCAGCATCGACGACGTCCACGGCGCGCGCGTGCTCGGCCTGTTCGGGGACTCGATCACCACCGACCACATCTCGCCCGCCGGCAACATCAAGAAGGACTCGCCGGCCGGGCGCTTCCTCGTTTCGCGCGGCGTGCAGCCGGTCGACTTCAATAGCTACGGCAGCCGCCGCGGCAACGATGACGTCATGGTGCGCGGCACCTTCGCCAACATCCGCATCAAGAACCTGATGTTCGGTGGCGAGGAAGGCGGCAACACGTTGTACTTCAGCAGTGCATCGCCCGAGAAGTTGTCGATCTACGACGCGGCGATGAAGTACAAGGCTGCCGGCGTGCCGTTGGTCGTCATCGCGGGCAAGGAGTACGGCACCGGCTCCTCGCGCGACTGGGCCGCCAAGGGCACCAACCTGCTGGGCGTAAAGGCGGTGATCGCCGAGAGCTTCGAGCGCATCCACCGCTCCAACCTGGTCGGCATGGGCGTGCTGCCGCTGCAGTTTGTCGATGGCCAGAATGCGCAGTCGCTGGGCCTGGACGGTTCGGAAGTCTTCGACGTCACTGGCCTGCAGGACGGTGCGGCGAAAACCGCCACGGTCACCGCGCGCAAGGCCGATGGCAAGGTGGTCGAGTTCCAGGCCAAGGTCCTACTGCTGACCCCGAAGGAAGTGGAGTACTTCCGTCACGGTGGCCTGCTGCACTATGTGCTGCGCCAGCTGGCGGCGCGCAAGGCCGGTTGAACCCCGGCTAGCGAAGAAAGGAAAAGGCCGCCCTGAGGCGGCCTTTTTCGTGCATGCAGCCGTGTTTCAGCGAGCCGCGGCTGGTGCAGCGCCCGCCGCCTGTCCCTTGTTCTTCACGTAACGCTCCAGCCACTGGTCCTGTTCCCACAGCAGATGCAGGACCGATTCCTTCGCCGCGTAGCCGTGGCTCTCCTTCGGCAGCAAGACCAGCCGCGTCGGTGCGCCGAATCCCTTCAGGGCATTGAAGTAGCGCTCGCTCTGCATGGTGAACGTGCCGGAGTTGTTGTCCGCCTCGCCATGCACCAGCAGTAGTGGCGTCTTCATCTTCTCCACGTGCATGAAGGGCGACATGTCGTTGTAGACGCTGGGCGCTTCCCAGTAGTTGCGCTCTTCCTGCTGGAAGCCGAATGGCGTCAGCGTGCGGTTGTACGCGCCGCTGCGCGCGATACCGGCGGCGAACAGATCCGAGTGCGTCAGCAGGTTGGCGGTCATGAACGCGCCGTACGAATGGCCACCCACGGCCACGCGCGAACGATCGATGTAGCCGAGCCCATCGACGGCGTCGATCGCCGCCTTTGCGTTGGCCACCAGCTGCGTGATGAACGTGTCGTTCGGCTCGTCCTTGCCCTCGCCTACGATCGGGAATGCGGCATCGTCGAGCACGGCATAGCCGCGCGCGACCCAGTACACGGGCGAGCCGTAGCTCGGAAAGATGAACTCGTTCGGGTTCGTCGTGTTCTGGCCCGCACTGTCGCGGTCCTTGTACTCGGTGGGATAGGCCCACATCACCAACGGCAGCTTTTCGCGCTTGGCGGTGCGGTCGTAGCCTGCCGGCAGGTATAGGGTACCGGTGAGCGGCAGCCCGTCGGCGCGCTTGTAGGTCAGGACTTCCTTGTACACGCCCTGCAGGGCCTTGAACGGATTCTCGAAACGCGTCACTGGAACCGGGGCGATCCGTTGCTTCAGGTGACGCACGTAGTAGTTCGGGAACTCGGTCGGCGATTCGATCCGCACCAGTACCGTGCCCTGCTGCGGGTCCAGCAACGCCTGGATGCTTTCCTTCTGGCCTTCCAGCCGCGACGTATACAGGCGCTCCTTCTTGCCGGTGGCCAGTTCCATCCTGTCGATGAAGGGGAACTGTCCTTCGGGCGTAAAGCCTTCACCGATCAGATGCGCGTGCCCGCTATCTAGTGCGAGCACGGTCTCGCCGGAGGCATTCTTCCGCGTCTCGAACTGGCCCGGATCGCTGTACTGATCCTGGTAGCTGCGACTGACGAGTTCGCGCAATGCTGCGCCCGGCTTGGAGGGATCCAGCACGTACGTCCGTGTGTGACGCGTGTTCCACCAGTAGTCGGTGACGATCGCATGCGTGTCGTCGCCCCACAGGATGCCCTGCACGCGGTCGACGGTCTTGAACAGCGATTGCGGCGCGTCGGAGAACGGCGCCTGCCAGGCGAAGGCTTCGTCGCGGAACGGCACTTCATTCGCCGGGTCGCCCTTGTCGAGCGCCTCGGCCCAGACCAGCGTCGCGGGCTGGTCGGCGCGCCATTCGATCTCACGACGCCCTGCGCGCACGGCCATGAAGCCCTTCGGCAGGTTCTCCGCCAAGGGAGCGTCGACGACGGTCACTGCGGGCTTGCCCGAGGTTTCCACCACGTCCGCGCGATACGGGAAGCGGCCATACGGCACCAGGTAGGAGAACGGCTTCTTCAGCGTGTGCAGCAAGACATAGCGGCCATCCGGCGAGAACGATTCCCCGGTGTACATGGCCGCCGCGCGCCAGAGCGTGGCGCGCCCCTTCAACGGCACGCGATGCAGTTCGGAGGTGGCGAGCACGGCGAAATTGCTTTCGTCCGAGGGGTTCTTCAGCAGGTCCTGATAGGTGCGGTTCTGGGCCTTGCTGCCATCGCTCACCGATACGGTCGGCCCGGTCGGGACAGCGCGTGCGGTATCGAGCAGCGCCGGGCGCTGCGCGGGCAACATGCGAACCAGCAACGCCTGGTTGTCGCGGAACCACGTCAGCGGATTGCCCACGTTGCCGTTGACGCGGGCTTCGGTCAGGCGCGTAGCCTGCCCCGTCGCCAGCTCCACCACCCACGCCTCCACGCCTGTCCGCGTGGTGTGGGTGAACGCCAGCCGGCGCTCGTCGGGGGACCAGGCGAAATTCGCCAAGCGCGGATTGGCAGGCAAACCTGCCACTTGTCGTGCATTGCCTCCCTGCAGGTTTTGCACCTGCAGGTTGGTGAAGTATGTGGTGGTGCTGGCGATGTTGGTGCGCGGGTTCACGCGCAGGCCGCCGAGACGGAGTTCCTCATCCGAGAGCTCTGCCAACGATTTGAAGGTGTCGCGGTAGAACAGCACCATGTGCTGCTTGCGACTGTCCGTCACCACGCTGGGTGGACGCTGCACATCGGCCAGCTGCAGGATCTCCGCAGGCGGTGTCTGGTACGGCAGGGCATCCTGCGCGACGGCGTTTCCGGCGGCCAGCCACAGGCACGCCAGGAGTTTCCAGCGAATCGACATAAGCGGTTTCCCCGATTGGATATCCGGATCATCCTGCCTGGCTCCGATGGTGGCAAGCCAGACCATCGGCGGAAACGGCCCCGCTTCTTGTTGCCGGTTAGCCATGCCACCTGCGTTTCCCGATAAGCAGGCCTTCATCGAAGGCCGTGGGGAATACGCCATGGCAAAGCCCGTCCGTCAGATACTGTCGCTCATCGCGCTTTCCGTCAGCTTGTCAGCGGGTGCGACCACGCCCGATGCAGACCAGGCACGGCGCATCGCCGAACAGTTTCTTGCCACCAAGCAGGCAACGGCCAGTCCGCAAGAGGCCTATGAGGCCGGCGATGTCGCCGTCGCCGATCTCGACGGCGACGGGCAAGCCGAGGTCGTGGTGCTGTGGACCATGCTGGGCCCGACCTACTGGCACCACGGTGTCACCGTGCTCTCACGAAAGGGGCAGCACTACGCACCGGCCGGCGAAGCCGAAGAGCCACTGGGCAGCGTGGAGGGCATGGTGGTCCGCAACGGCGTCATCGAACTGAAAACGAAGTGGCCGGGCCCCAACGACGCCCGCTGCTGCCCAACCGTGCCCAAGACGCTGCGTTACCGCTGGAGCGCAGGCAAGGTCAGCCTCGCGAAGTAGCACTCAGCGCGATGCGTCCCATTGGGCATGGTAGATCCGCCATTCGCCCTCTTCCCGGCGCCAGGCAGTCGTAACGTCGTAGGTGCGCGCCTGCTCCGGCAGGAGCCGACCGCTACTGCCCGTCAGCAGTACATCGAATGAGGCTGTCGCGTTGTCGCCATCCACGCGCACCTCCAACGGCCCCGTCGTGGCACCGACGCTCGCATTGGCGAATGTGCGGGCTCGAATCAGGTTGTGCAGCGCAGCACGATCCATCCCGCCCGATCCCGTGAATTCCTCACTGACCCCGTCCATGAAGTCGCCTACTCGTTTTTCCTCGACCGCCTGCTGCATGGCATCGAAACGCTGCCTCAGCTGCGCTTCTGGCGTCTCCGAGCTACAGCCCGCCACGCCGGCGAGCAACGCCAGCACCACAGCAACATAGTTCATAGCCGTCTTCGCCATCGAAACCTTCGCCTTTTCCATCCGGAACGGTATGCTCCCGACAGGCGCCCCTGTCGGCGCTCGCCCATAAGCATGCCGCGTGGCAGCCCGAAGACCCTGGGGAGGGAGCAGAACGATGAGTCAGGAACGTCCGTGGTTCAAGAGTTACCCGCAAGGCGTGCCGCATGCGGTTGACCTGGAGCAGTACCGCTCCATCGTGTCCGTGTTCGATGAAGCGATAAGCAAGTACCGCGACCGCCCGGCGTTCCGCAACTTCGGCAAGACCCTGACCTACGGCGAGATCGACAAGCTCAGCCGCCAGTTTGCGGCGTATCTGCTGGGTGAGCTCAAGCTCAAGAAAGGCGACCGCGTCGCCATCATGATGCCGAACTGCCTGCAGTACCCCATCGCCATCTTCGGCGTGCTGCGCGCCGGGCTGACGGTGGTGAACGTCAACCCGATGTACACCCCGCGCGAACTCAAGCACCAGCTGACCGATTCGGGCGCCAGCGTGCTGCTGGTCGTCGACAATTTCGGCAAGACCGCGCAGGAAGCGCTCGCCGGCACGCAGGTGAAGCAGGTCATCACCACCGCGCTGGGCGACTTGGTGGGCTTCCCGAAGGGCGCCATCGTCAACTTCGTCCTGAAGTACGTGAAAAAGATGGTCCCGGACTACGACATCCCCGGTACCGTGCGCTTCAAGGACACGCTGACGCTGGGACAGATGCACACATTGCCCGAGGTCGACATCGACTCCGGCGACATCGCCTTCCTGCAGTACACCGGTGGCACCACCGGCGTAGCCAAGGGCGCCATGCTGACGCACCGCAACCTGGTGGCGAACATGCAGCAGGCCGGCGTATGGGTCGGTACCGGACTGGACTACGGCAATGAGGTCATCATCACCGCGCTGCCGCTGTATCACATCTTCGCGTTGACGGCGAACTGCCTGGTCTTCATGAAGCTCGGCGGTCTTAATCACCTCATTACCAATCCGCGCGACATGCCAGGCTTCGTGAAGGAACTGAAGGCGACGCGCTTTACCGCGATCACCGGCGTCAACACGTTGTTCAATGGCTTGTTGAACACGCCCGGCTTCGATGAAGTGGATTTCTCGAACCTCAAGATGACGCTGGGTGGCGGCATGGCCGTCCAGCGCGCCGTGGCCGAAAAGTGGAAGAAGGTCACCGGAGTGACGCTGGTCGAAGCCTACGGCCTGACCGAGACCTCGCCTGCCGCCTGCATCAACCCTATGAACCTGCAGGACTACAACGGCGCGATCGGCCTGCCCGTGCCGTCGACCGACGCCTGCGTGAAGGATGACGACGGCAATATGCTGCCCACCGGCGAAGTCGGTGAGCTCTGTATCAAGGGCCCGCAGGTGATGAAGGGTTACTGGCAGCGCCCCGAGGAGACAGCCAACGTCATCGACGCCGACGGCTGGCTGCACACTGGCGACATGGCGAAGATGGACGAGAACGGCTTTTTCTACATCGTCGATCGCAAGAAGGACATGATCCTGGTCTCTGGCTTCAACGTGTATCCGAACGAAGTGGAAGACGTCATCGCCGGCATGGACGGCGTGCTCGAAGTCGCGGCGATCGGTGTTCCCGACGAAAAATCGGGCGAAGCGGTGAAGGTTTTCATCGTGAAGAAGGATCCCGCGCTCACTGCCGATCAGGTGAAGGCTTACTGCCGCGACAACCTGACCGGTTACAAGCAGCCGCGCCAGATCGAGTTCCGCACGGAGCTGCCGAAGACCAACGTCGGCAAGATCCTTCGCAAGGAACTTCGTGACCCACCCAAGAGCAGCTGATATCCCTGTTCATGTTTGAGAAAAGGCCGGCCTATTGCCGGCCTTTTTCTTTTCTGTTCAGGACTTTAGGGTCTTTTTTTTTGACGTCCGTCACAAATATGGAGGCTAGTGGGTGTCCGGCGAGGTCTCCTTGCTGCAAGCGCGCGCGTGCACTGGATTTTAATTATTCGTTCAGGTGTAGGATCGGCGCGTGATGCCACCTGCGTCACACAAATCCGCCTCACCCGCATCCCCTGCCGCGCGGGCAAAACCCCTCCAAGGAGCTCTCCATGAACAACGTCGAAAAACTGCAGCGCACCCGTTCCTTCCCGACCATCCGTGTCGAGTCCGAACCCAGCGGTGATGCCCACTGGATGTACATGCACTCCGACGTCGCGCCAGGCGTGCGTCCGTGCTTCCGCAGCCAGATGCTCGACGACGTGCTGAGCTTCATGAACTCGATCACCCTGCGCGAATCGCAGCGCCAGCCGGGCAAACTGCGTCATCTCGTCGTCGCGTCCGACGCCACGGCGTTCAACCTCGGCGGCGACCTGGAACTGTTCTCTCAGCTGATCCGCGAGAACAACCGCGACCGCCTGCTCAGCTATGCGCGTCGTTGCATCGATGGCGTCCACCACCTCAACACCGGCCTCGGCGGCGACGTGCGCACCATCGCGCTGATCCAGGGCGACGCGCTGGGTGGCGGCCTCGAGATCGCGCTGTCATGCCACACCATCGTGGCCGAAGAAGGCGTCGACATGGGTCTGCCCGAAGTGCTGTTCGGCCTGTTCCCGGGCATGGGCGCCTACTCGTTCCTCTGCAAGCGCGTGTCGCCGCAGGTGGCCGAGAAGATCATCCTGGAAGGCAACATCTACACCAGCGACGAGCTGTACAAGATGGGCGTGGTCGACGTGCTCGTGCCGAAGGGCCAGGGCGCCGCGGCCGTGCAGACGATCATCGACAAGCAGCGTCGTTCGCCGCACGCGCACCTGGCGTTGAATGCCTGCCGCAACCTTGCGCAGCCGGTCGGCTACGACGAACTGATGGGTATCACGGAGGTGTGGGTCGACACGGCGCTGACGCTCGGCGACAAGTCGCTGAAGATGATGGAACGCATCGTGCGTGCGCAGGAAAAGCGTTCGACCCGCGCGGCTTGACACACCTGCAGTAGTCCGCTGTCGCAGTAACGCACAGGGAATACAGGGGAAATCAGGGGGTTGAAGCGCTGATCGCGCTTCAAGGGCGAGTCCGGATCATCGTACTCGCCTGGGACCCGCCCATCGGGCGGGCCTGCCGCTTCCGTCGCACCCGGCTCAGCCGGCTCAGCCGCGCAACGCGGTATCGAAGACCCGGGTAGGGATCAGGACGAAGAACCCTCGCCGCCTTTCTCGATCGTGCCGCGCAACCGTTGGCGTGCTTCCAGCGCTGCCCGACCATGGCTCAGGTGCGAGTTCAACGCGGCCAGGCGGTGACGCCATTCGCGCGTGATCTGCCAGTCCGCCAGGCGCATCATCTCGCCCGCCGCAGCGGCAAGCTTCACCAGGCCCAGGTTGCTGGCCACACCCTTCAGCGCATGCGCATGTTCGCGCAGATGTTCGCCATCGCCCCGCTCCATCGCATGGGCCATCGCGCCGATACAACCATCCGCGTCATTGAGGCACTGCTCGATGAACTCGCGTTCGAACGCATCCCCCATCCCGAGCGCGGTGAGTTCGTCCAGCACACTGACGTCAAGAACGCCATCTGAGACTTCCGCTCGCGCTGGTACGACCGTAGCCGTTGCGGCGACGCGACCGGACGTGGCGATGTCGGCCAGTGCATCCAACAGTCGCGAAGCGACCACCGGCTTGGCAAGAAAGGCGCGCGCGCCCGCCTGTTCGCAACGCTGGATGGACTCCGGCGTGACGTCGGCGCTCAGGATCAACACCGGCGTGCGGCTGCCGCTGCCGGCCTCCATCACGCGCAATTGCTTCAGCAGATCGAGACCGCTCAGCCCCGGCATGTGCAGGTCGCAGATCACCGCGTCGTAAGAGGCGGATTCCAGCGCGTCGAGCACTTCCTCGCCACCATTCACGCACGTGATGCGGTGGCCGGCCTTCTGCAGCAGGCGCTGCACGACCATGCGGTTCGCCTCGTGGTCGTCGGCGACCAGGATCTGCATGCTGCGCACGCGGGCGCGATGGCGCAAGAACGGATCCGAGAACGCGATGATGTTTTCGGCGCTGTTTGCATCTGGCTCTTCCTGCAGCCACTCCGCATGCCCCTGCACTGCAGGCACGATGACGCGGTCCGGCACAGCGTCGAACGGCAACTCCACCCAGAAGCAGCTGCCGCGCTGTTCGTTGCTCTCGAAGCCGATCGTGCCGCCCATCGCTTCGGTGAGGCCCTTCGCGATCGTCGTGCCGAGGCCGGTGCCGCCATAGCGGCGCGACAGGCTGACGTCGGCTTGCTCGAACGCCTCGAACAGGCGCTCGCGCAGAGCGACCGGTACGCCGATGCCGGTATCGGTCACGGTGAAGCGCAGGCGCACGTGTTGGCCGTCGACCAGGGTTGGTGCCACGGTCAGGCGTACTTCGCCTTCGTCGGTGAACTTGACCGCATTGCCCGCGAGGTTCAACAGGACCTGGCGGAGGTGTCCAGCGTCGCCGCGCAGCTTCGCCGGGATGGCGTCGTCGACCTGGCCTTCATAACGCACCTGCTTGCCGCGCGCCTGCGGCATCAGGATCAGGCCGATGCTCTCGACCAATTCGCGTGGCGAGAACTCCACGACATTGAGCTTGACCTTACCCGCTTCAATCGCGGAGATGTCCAGCACGTCCTCAACCAGACCCAGCAGGGTCCGGGTGGAAGCCTGGATCGTCGACAGGCATTCGCGCTGTTCGGTATCCAAGCGCGTGGTAGCCAACAGCTCGGACATGCCCGCCAGACCGTTGAGCGGCGTGCGGAACTCGTGGCTCATGTTGGCCAGGAAACGGCTCTTGGCCTCGTTCGCACGGCGCGCTTCGTCGGTGGCGCGGGTCAGGTCGCGCAACAGGCCAGAGAGGTACATCGGCACGGCGATCAGGCCGAGCACCAGGCCGATGCCCAGTGTCGCGTTCGCGCGCCAGTAATCGTTCATCCACACCACCGCGGCGAACGCGGTGCTGGCCATGGTGACCGCGACCACCAGGTACCGGTTGCCATAGCGGAGGCCGTTGCCCACGGTAATCCACATCAGCACGACGTAGGCCCACGACAGCGGCTCGCCCATGCCGTTCATCGCTGCGGCCAGCAGGCCGTAGTCGGCGATCATGCCCAGCGCGCGACGGGCGTGGGACTTGCCCGGCTGGACCAACAGCCACGCGAAGATGCCCAGGCCATTGATCAGCCCGGAGGTGATGATGGTCAGGACGATGGTGTATTCATCGGCCGGCAGGGCCGCGCGCGACGAGGGCAGCAGCGCATAGGTCAGGATGATGGAGATCAGCGCAACGCGGATCAGCGCCTGGCCGTGCTCGCTGTCGCCGCGGTGTGCCAGCCGGGATCGTACCCAGGAGAAGACGTTGGACATGGCTCACTCCATCCCTGGACGGCTCTGCACCGTCGAGTAGCGTTCGCAGATGTCGTCCAAACGCGTCCGCCCGCGGATCAACGCGTCGACACATGCGGGGTCGAACAGGCGACCACGCTGGGCGTACAGGTAAGCCAGGGCGGCGTCCTTCTCCCAAGCCTTCTTGTACGGGCGCGGCGAAATCAGCGCATCGAACACGTCCGCAACCGCGACTATCCTTGCTTCCAACGGGATCTCGTCGCCGACGAGGCCATCGGGGTAGCCGCTGCCGTCGTAGCGCTCGTGGTGGCGCAGGGCGATGATGGCGCCGGCCTGGATGAAGCGGTTCTGGCTGCCGGACAGCAACTGATGCCCGATCTTCGGGTGCCGGCGCATGACCTCGGTCTCGTCCTCGGTCAGCGGGCCCGCCTTCATCAGCACCGAATCCGGGATGGCGATCTTGCCCATGTCGTGCAGCGGGGCCGCCATCTCGATGGCGCGCACCTCGTCCTCCGGCAGGCCCAACTGTTCGGCGATCAGGCCGGCCACGTGTGCCATGCGCTCGAGATAGGCGCTGGTGCCGCTATCGCGGTATTCGATCGCACGCGCCAAGCGCGACAGCGTCTCGCGCTCACGCTCTTCCACCTCGTGCATGCTGGACAGCAGGCGCTGTTCAAGCGAAAGCGCACGCTGCTTGACGTTCTCGGACTGCTGGCGGAGCTGCAGCAGGTTGCGGCAGCGGGCACGCAGTTCGCGTGGCCGCACAGGCTTGACCAGGAAGTCGATGACACCCGCCTCGAGGGCGGCCTGGCGGATGGGCTCGTCGCCCACCACGGTGATCAGGATGATCGCGATGTCGCGATGCATCGGCAGCCGGCGGAAGCGGCGGGCGAACTCCAGACCGTCCATGCCCGGCATGCGGTAATCGAGCAGCAGCAGGTCGGTACGGTTCTTCTCGCACCACTCCAGCGCGGCCAGGGGGTCGCCGAAATCGTGGACGGCCAACTCGGACGCGATGTCCTCGATGACATGGCGCAACATCGTGCGCGCAGACGTCTGATCGTCGACGATGACGATATTCAAAGCGTTACCCACCCCTTGGGGCCACATCAAGTGGCTGTCGGGCAAGGATACTCCGGCGGTGGCAACGCTCGCATCTAACATGTCGGCAGTCCTGTTCGACGACGCAGACCCCACAGGGGTCCGAGATCCACGAAGGGAACCGATGCGAATCGCGGGGCCCCCTCCCCCGATCTCTATCGGCGCGGACGGCCTGAAATTAACCGCCCTGCGTGTGAATCCACGCAGGAAGCGTGCCAGCCGGGGCCAGGGCATCTTGGGCTGGAACAACGGGACCTCCGTCACGGAATGAGGCCGTTCCGTCCATCCGTGACGGGCGACACACTGCGGGAGCGGTGGGCCGGCAGGGGTCCTGCTGCCGGGGTTGGACCTGCCGCGTCACACCGGCCGGAGCCGATACTGCCCCGGTGCGTCACTATCTTGACGCACCGGGCCTGCCGTCAACCCTGGCTTTCGGGCCGCATGTAGGGGAACAGCAGGACGTCGCGGATCGAGTCGGAGCCGGTCAGCAGCATCACCAGCCGGTCGATGCCGATGCCCAGGCCGCCGGTGGGCGGCAGGCCGACCTCCAGGGCGCGGATGTAATCGGCGTCGAAGTGCATGGCCTCGTCGTCCCCGCCCTCCTTGGCCTGGACCTGGGCCATGAAGCGGGCGGCCTGGTCTTCGGGGTCGTTGAGCTCGGAGAAGCCGTTGGCCAGCTCCTTGCCGTTGATGAACAGCTCGAAGCGGTCCGTGTAGCCCGGGTTGTCGTCGTTGGCGCGGGCCAGCGGCGAGACTTCCACCGGGTGATCGGTGATGAAGGTCGGCTGGACCAGGGTGTGTTCCACGGTCTTCTCGAAAATCTCCAGTAGCAGCTTGCCCCAGCCGTAGGCCGGCTTCACATGGATCTTGAGGCGCGCGCAGTGGGCCGCCAGCGCCTCGCGATCGGTGCAGTCGGCCGCGCTGATCTCCGGGTTGTAGTGGCGTACCGCTTCGTCCATGCGCCAGCGGCGGAAGGCGGGCTCCAGGTCGATGTCCTGCCCATCCCAGGTCACCTGGCCGGTGCCCAGCACCTCGTGGGCGACATCGCGGATGACGCCCTCGGTGAGGTCCATGATCTCGGTGTACGTGGCGTAGGCCTCGTACAACTCGAGCATCGTGAATTCCGGGTTGTGCCGCGTGCTGACGCCTTCGTTGCGGAAATTGCGGTTGATCTCGTAGACGCGCTCCAGCCCGCCGACGACCAGTCGCTTCAGGTACAACTCGGGCGCCACGCGCAGGTATAGGTCGAGATCGAGTGCGTTGTGGTGCGTGGTGAAGGGCTTGGCCGCCGCGCCACCGGGGATGTAATGCATCATCGGTGTTTCGACTTCCAGGAACCGCCGCGTGTCCAGCCACTCGCGGATCGCCCGGATGATGCGCGAGCGCTTGATGAACACGTCCCGCGCTTCCGGGGTGACGATCAGATCCACGTAGCGCTGGCGGTAACGCTGCTCGACATCCGACAGGCCGTGCCACTTGTCCGGCAACGGACGCAGCGACTTGGTCAGCAGACGCAGCGCCCCGGCCTTGACCGACAACTCGCCGGTTCGGGTGCGGGTCAGGCCGCCCTCGACGCCGACGATGTCGCCGATGTCCCACCCCTTGAAGGCGTCGTAGGTGTCGCCCAGCGCGTTGGACTGCAGGAACAGCTGGATGCGGCCGGATTCGTCCTGGATCTGCACGAAGCTGGCCTTGCCCATGACGCGCTTGGCCATCAGGCGGCCGGCCAGCTTCACGTGCCGGCCCGCGCCTTCCAGCGCTTCGACGGTCCACAGGTCGGCATCGCTGTACTGCGTCTGCAGGTCGCCGGCGTAGTCGCTGCGGCGGAAGTCGTTCGGGAACGCGATGCCCTGCCCGCGCAGGGCGGTCAGTTTGGCGCGACGCTCGGCGATGAGGCTGTTCTCGTCGGCGAGGGGTGTCGCGGGAGTCTGGTCGGTCATGGCGTCTGCGGATTGGGGGGTGGAAAGGGACGGCAGCGGGTCGCGACGGCCCGGGGGCGGATCGCAGGATCAGGCGTCGATGCGTTTGGCGCCGGCTTCCAGGCCGGATTTCAGGCTGGCCTCGACGAACTCGTCCAGGTCGCCATCCAGCACCTTCTGGGTATCCGAGCGTTCCACGCCGGTACGCAGATCCTTGATGCGGCTCTGATCCAGCACGTAGTTGCGGATCTGGCTGCCCCAGCCGATGTCGGACTTGGTCGCTTCCACGGCATCGCGTTCGGCGTTGCGCTTCTGGATCTCCAGCTCGTACAGCTTCGCGGCCAGCATCTTCATCGCGTTGTCGCGGTTCTGGTGCTGGCTGCGGCCGGTCTGGCAGGCCACCACAATGCCGGTTGGCACGTGGGTGATGCGCACCGCCGATTCGGTCTTGTTGACGTGCTGGCCACCTGCACCGGACGAACGGTACACGTCGGTCTTCAGGTCGGCCGGGTTGATGTCGATGTCGATGTTGTCGTCGACTTCCGGTGATACGAACACCGAGGTGAAGCTGGTGTGGCGGCGGTTGTCCGAGTCGAACGGCGACTTGCGCACCAAACGGTGCACGCCGGTTTCGGTCTTCAGCCAGCCATAGGCGAAATCGCCTTCCACCCGCAGCGTGGCCGACTTGATGCCGGCGACGTCGCCGCCGCTGGCTTCCATCAGCTCGGTTTTCCAGCCGCGCGATTCGCACCAGCGCAGATACATGCGCAGGAGGATTTCCGCCCAGTCCTGGGCTTCGGTGCCACCGGCACCGGCCTGGATGTCGACGAAGGCGTTGGAGCTATCCATCTTGCCGGAGAACATGCGCTGGAATTCCAGCTTGCCCACGTGCACGGCATAGCGCTCGACGTCAGCGACCACGGCCTGTGCGGTGTCCTCGTCGTTCTCCATTTCGGCCAGTTCAAGCAGTTCTGAGCCGCCGGCCAGGCCCTCCTCGATCTCGCGGATGCCGTTGACGGTCTTATCGAGCAGCGAGCGCTCGCGGCCCAACTGCTGCGCGTAGTCCGGGTTGTTCCAGATGTCCGGGCTTTCCAGCTCGCGGTTTACTTCTTCCAGGCGTTCGCGCTTGGCATCGTAGTCAAAGATACCCCCGGAGCGAGGCCAGCCTGTCCTGCAGGTCGGCGATGCGCTGGCGGATGGGATTCAGCTCGATCATGGTGCTCGTGAACGGGGGACGGAAACGGCCGGCAAGGATACCAGAGCCAGGCGCAGGAGCCGCCGGAAGCGTTTCCGGAACAGGAATTGCAGGGAAATGCGTGCCCCTGCCCCGAGTCGCCGTCGGTCATGTCCACCTCCGCCCAGTCGTCCCATCCCTTGCTGTCAGGCCTGCTCGGCCTGGCGATGCTGGTCACCCTGCCCTCGTCCGCGGCGGCGCCTGCCGAAGATCGTGCCGCGCAGGTCGGCCTGTGCCTGAAGATCCGGCGCGACGAACCGGTGAAGGCGGTTGCGCTCGCGCACCGTCTGCTGCAGGCGACCGATCTGTCGATCGAGGACGAACTGAAGACGCTCAGTTGCCTCGGCATCGCGGCCGGCCTGAGCGGCGAGCCGGAACAGGCGCTCATCGCCGCCGAGCGGATGGAGCGCCGCGTGGGCGAGCGCCCCGACCTGACGCCCGACCTGAAGATGCGTGCCTATTCGCAGGCCGGTTCCATCTACCAGGGCGCCGGACACATCCACAGTGCGGAAGCAGCGTATCTGCGTGCCTACGAAGTGTCGTCACGCCTGGATGCGCATGATGCCGCGCTGGTGCAGGCCGCCACGCTGACCAACATCGGCCTGATCCACGCGGATTACCTCGATTCGCCCGACGTGGCCGATGAGTACTACCGCAAGGCGCTGGCCGTCGCTGCCACGGTCGGGCTCGAAGACCCGCTCATCCTCCACAACCATGCGCTGAACCTGATCTCGCTCGGCCGCAATACTGAAGCCATGGCCGTCATCACGCAGGGCGAGGCCATGGCCAAGGCCAAGCAGGCGCATGCCGTGCTGGACCGTCTGCATGCGGAGCGTGCGGGTCTCTGGATCCTGCAAGGCAAGCGTACGCAGGCCAAACCACTGCTCGACGCCGCCATCCGCTCGCAGGAAGCCAGCCAGGATTTTCCCGGCCTGGCCGGCTCGCTGGCGAAGCGCTCGATCCTGCAGCGGCAGTCGGGCGATGCGCCAGGCGCGCTCGCAACCGCGCGACGCGCCTGGGCCCTGGTCGATGGCCAGCCGCAGCCGCAGAAGCAGCGTGAGGTGTTGCTGGCATGGATGGCCGCACATGCGGCGATGGGCCAGTCGGACCAGGCGCTCGCCGTCGGTGCGCGCCTGCATGCGCTGGAGATGGAATCCCTGAAGCAGCAGCGCCTCGAGCTGCTGGCCGACCTGCAGGCGCGCAGCGAGAGCGCCGATGCACAGCGCGAACTGGAACAGCTGCGTCACCAGGCGCAGATCAGCGCCCTCAACGACGACAAGGCGCAACTGCTGCGCCGGGCCGGCGGCGCGTTGCTGGGCTTGCTGGTGATCGCGGGCGTGGGCTTCGGCCTGCTGCAGCGGCGCAAGAACCGCCAACTGCGTGCCGTCAGTGCGACGGATCCGCTCACCGGCCTGCGCAACCGCCGCGCCGCCGGCGACGCCCTGCAGGCCATGGCGGCGCAGCGCGCTTCTCCGGGCATGCGCCATGTGCTGTTCCTGATCGACATCGATCATTTCAAGAAGGTCAACGACGGCTTCGGTCATCACGCGGGCGACGACGTGCTGGTGGGCATTGCCGATGCGCTCCGCGCCCTGTGCCGTCCCGGCGATGTGATTGCCCGCTGGGGTGGCGAGGAGTTCCTGATGGCCTGCCCCGACCTCACCGCGGCACAGGCCTGCACGGTCGCCGCGCGCCTGCACGAACGCCTCGGCGGAGCGCGTGAACTCGCGCCGGGACGCGCCTGGGACCTCACCGTTTCGCTGGGTTTCGCGCCGTTCCCATTCTTCGAGGAAGGCCGTGAAGGCTGGGAGTACGCCATTCGGTTAGCAGATCGTGCGCTCTATGCCGCCAAGGACCGTCGCAATGCATGGGCGGGCCTGTGGGGCCGCGCCTTACCCGATGGGACCAGCGCCGCCAACGTACTGGAGGAGCCCGAGAGCGCCGTGCGCGGTGGGCACGTGGACCTGATGGCGAGCTATGCCATCGAGCGCCTGCCCAAGGTGGTCATGCGGGCGGCCTGATCGCCTACGCCGGCTCCGCGCCGGTGCGGGCCCGTAGGTCCTGGCGGTAGCGCCGGCTGCAGGGCAACGTGGTGCCGTCGCGCAGGTGCACACGCGCGTCGCCGGTATCGAGCGGCTCGATGGACGCGACATGGTCCAGCGCCACCACATAGCTGCGATGGATACGAGCGAAACGGCGCGGATCAAGCCGGGATTCGATCCCAGCGATCGTGCTGCGCAGCGGGTAGTCGTGGCCGCGTACGCGCAGGTTGACGTAGTTGCCCGATGCCTGCAGCCACTCGATATCGTTCGCCGCGACGAGGAATTCGCGCCCCAGCTTGCGGATCAGGAAGCGCTCGGGACGGTCCACCGGCTCCAGTGGCGGGCCTTCGTCCGGTTCCGTCAGCAGGCTGGCTTCGCCCTGCCACCGCCGTAACAGCAGGCGATAAGCCTCCATCGTCAGCACGATATAGGCAAAGCTGCGAATGTCCTTCAGGTACTCATAGAGCAGTTCCCGGGGCCAAGGGCCGAACTCGTAGGACATGCCCTGCGTCCGATACACCGCCATGCGGAGCAGCACCATGCCCACCACGTGCACGAGGCATACCAGCACGCTGGCGACCGCGTACCGCGCCAACTGTCGACGCCAGTCGCCCCATTGGAACGGGTAGCGCCGGGTGAACCACGCCATGGCCGGCAGCACCACCAACAACCACATGACCGCGCTGCTGGTTTCCCACACCGCCGGTTCCCACGCCTGGATCGAGGAATCCCCCCGTCGCAGCTCCATCAGGGTCGTGAGGCTGTTGGCGATGCAGTTCGCGCCGGTTATCGCGACCCAGAAGCCGACCTCCGCCGCGCGCCGCCAAGGCAGATAGCGTTCGTAGGAAAGCGGGGCGCGTTCGGTCATGCACGCATTCTAGCGTTGGGCTCTGCAAGCGCCTTCGCAATTCGTCCCCGCATGCCGTCCATTCGCCCCACAACCGCCCCGCCCTATCCCTTCGCACTGGCCCCGCGTGCAAGGACGACCCACGCTGGCACCCTCGCCGACGATGGAATCTCTCATGCAACGCCGCCACGACCTGGATTGGGTTCGCGTCTGTGCCTTCGGGCTGCTGGTGCTGTACCACGTGGGCATGTACTACGTGACCTGGGACTGGCACGTGAAAAGCCCGGCCGCCAGCGATGCGCTGGAACCGTTCATGCTGCTCAGCTCGCCGTGGCGGTTGGCGTTGCTGTTCCTCGTCTCGGGCGCGGCTACCGCCTTCCTTCTGGAAAAGGTCCAGGGTGGCGCGGCCGCCGAAGGGCGGCGTGCCCGCTTCCTGGGCGGCCGTTCTTGGCGCCTGTTGTTGCCGCTGGTCTTCGGCATGCTGGTGATCGTGCCCCCGCAGTCCTACTACGAAGTCGTGGAGCAACTCCCCGGGGGCTACCACGAGGGCTATCTGGCTTTCTACCGCCGCTACCTGACCGGCTACGACGGGTTCTGCGACAGCGACGGCTGCCTCGACGTACCGACGTGGAACCACCTGTGGTTCGTCGCCTACCTGTGGTGCTATACGGTGCTGCTGTGGTGCCTGTGGCGCCTGTTGCCACGCGTCCTGGCGGCCTTGGGCGCTGCGCTCGATCGGCCGTTGGCCGGCGTCGGGGTACTCGTGTGGCCGGCGGTGTTCCTGGGTGCGGTACGCGTGGCGCTGGTAGGTCGTTTCGAACAGACGCACGCGCTGGTCGACGACTGGTACAACCACGCGCAGTACTTCAGCGTGTTCCTGTTCGGCTTCCTGATCGCCAGGAAAGACGGGATATGGGAAGCCATGGCCCGTGTGCGCTGGATCGCGCTGGCGCTCTGGCTGGGGAGCTGGGCGGGCCTGATCGCCTACTTCGTCCGATTCGACGGCGTGCAGCCGCCCGAGGCGCTGCGGATGGTCATGAGGCTGGTGTGGGGACTGGACCAATGGTGCGCCATCGTCGCGGTGCTCGGCTTCGCACGGCACTGGAACCCCGGTGACAGTCGCCTGCTTCGCTACCTGGTGCCCGCGGTGTTCCCGGTCTACATCCTCCACCAGACGGTCACGGTGGTGGTCGCGCATCACCTCAAGCCCCTGGCGATTCCACCGCTGGCGGAAGGCCTGCTGCTGGTCGCGATGACCTTTGCCGCCTGTTTCGCAGGTTACGAGGCGATACGCAGGATCAGTGTGTTGCGGCCATTGTTCGGCCTAAAGAGAGAAGCCGACACGCGCGCGTCGAAGTCCGAATCTCTGCCAGCCACAGGCGCGTGAGGGCTCAGTCCGCGGCCTGCCAATACCGGATCAGCAACTGGATACCGCGACGGTTCTGCCAGTCGTCGGTCTCCAACTGGTAGGCCGCATGGATGCGGCTGGGCGGCGGCTGGTCGTGCCAGCCGTTGAAGTGGATGGCATTGAGCGGCCCGGCATGGCCGGGCAAACGCAGCGAGAGCTTCAGGTGCTTCTCACCGATCACGCGCCAGTCGAGCACGTCGAACCTGCCGTCGAACATCGGCTCGGGGAACCCCTGCCCCCACGGCCCTGCGCCGCGCAGGGCTTCGGCGTGGGCGCGATCGAGTTCGTCGGACAGCAACTCGCCATCGCTCAGCAGCACTTCCTGCAACATGGCCTCATCGAGCAGCTTCGAGGCCTGTTCCTGGAAGGCTTCACGGAAGTCGGGCAATGCGCTTTCGTCCAATGACAATCCGGCCGCCATCGCGTGACCACCGAAACGCTGCATCAATCCGGGGTTCGTCGCATCGATCGCAGCCAGCGCATCACGGATGTGGAACCCGGGAATGGAACGCGCAGATCCGCGCAGCACGTTGCTGCCGGGCTCGGCAGGTGCGAATGCGATCACTGGGCGATGCAGGCGCTCCTTGATCTTCGAGGCAACCAGCCCGACCACGCCCGGGTGCCATTCCGGATCGAACAGGCACGGCGCGAGGGGTACGGCACCTCCAACGTCGATGCGCGCCAGCGCGGCATGCGCTTCCTCCACCATCTGCTGCTGCACGCCACGGCGCTCGGCATTGATGCCGTCGAGCACGCGCGCCATCTCGCCAGCCTGGGTGGCATCGTCGGTCAGCAAACAGGCGATGCCGAGCGCCATGTCTTCCAACCGGCCTGCTGCATTCAGGCGTGGCGCGATGGAGAAGCCGATATCCGCTGCGGTGAGCCGTGCCGCGTCGCGACCGGCGACATGCACCAACGCCTGCAGTCCTGCGCTGGCCTGGCCTGCGCGCAGGCGACGCAGGCCCGCTCCGACGAGCGCACGATTGTTGGCATCCAGCGGTACGAGGTCGGCGACGGTGCCGACGGCGACCAGGTCGAGCAGCGATGAAAGGTCAGGCTCGGGACCGTCGAAGGCGCAGCGCTCGCGCAGCACTCGCCGCAGCGCGAGCAGCACGTAGAACATCACGCCGACGCCCGCCAACACCTTGCTGGGGAACGGATCGCCGCGCAGATTCGGATTGACGATGGCATCCGCCGGCGGCAGCGCATCGCCGGGCAGATGGTGATCGGTCACCAACACCTGCCACCCGCGCGCCTTGGCCGCGGTGATGCCTGCGTGGCAGGCAATGCCGTGATCGACGGTGACCAGCAGCTCGGGCGATAGCGCGTCCAGTTCCTCGACCAGTGAGGGCGACAAACCGTAGCCATGGACCATGCGGTTGGGCACTGCTGGTGTAACCCGGCGAGCCCCCAGCAGGCGTAACCCGCGTACGCCGACCGCACACGCGGTGGCGCCATCACAGTCGAAGTCGCCGACGATGACGATGTGGCGGTTGGCGACGATGGCGTCGGCCAACATGGCTGTTGCAGCGTCCATGCCACCGAGCAGATCGGGAGGCAGGAGCTGTGCAAGCCTGGGCTGCGCCTGCTCCATCGAGCTCGCGCCACGGGCTTCATACACCCGCTGCAGCAGGATGGGCACGGTCGCGGGCCAGGTGCCTGCCACGCCGGCATCGCGTCGACGGATCCGCGCAGCAGACTTCATGCCGGCACGTGGTCGGGGCGCACCGTATCCAGGCGCGATAACGCACGGCGCCAGAATCGCCAGCGCTGGTCGCGCCGGAGCGCGAACAAGGCGCCGTCCTCGAAATCCAGCGTCAACGTATCGAGCTCGCCCTTCTTCAGGGCTTCGAGCAATGGCCGCAGCGCGTCACGACACAGCAGGTCGAGGTTGCGCAGATGGCGCAGGTCGATCAGCGCATCCACCCCGCCCTCGCCACCCGCATGGCTCGCGTCCACACCGGCCGTCTGTGCCAGCGCTTGCAACAGGACGTCGTTGCCCTTCACCTGGCGGAAGCCGGTGCGGACGAAATCCGGCAGCGTGCCCGCACCCCAGAACCACAGCGAATTCACCGGCGGCTTGCCCTGGGCCACGCGCTGCGCGTTCCAAGGGTGGTTGTGCAGCAATACCTGCGCCTCGCTGAGCAGGGCCCGCCAGCGTCGGCCGGCATCGCCGTGCGGCAGGTGCGCGAACAGGTCGTCGCCAAGCACGTCGTCCACCGGCGCGAACTCGGGCAGCTGTGCATCCAGCGGCAGACGCAGATACCAGCGCGCCGGATGCGGTGCATCCAGCAGCATGCCCGCGTCGCCGAACAGGGGCTTGAGCACCGGCAACAGGTTCGCTGCATCTTCCGCCGAGAGGCCGAGCGATTCGCCATGCGCGAGCATGCGCGCGCCGGTCATGTCGGGCGACACCCGCACGGGGTCCGCGCGCAACCAGCGTGCACCCGCGGCATCACCCGCATCGTGCTGGCGGGTCAACGCGGCGATCGGCCAGTGATCGGGCACCAGTTGAAACTGGCGCCGCAATTGAGCGCGCTCGCCCGCGTCCACCTGACGGCTGTCGCTGCGGCCCAAGGCACGTGCCACGTCATCGGGCAGCGCCTGCCCGACAAGGCGGGTACGCGCGGGCAGCAGCAGGGTGGCCTGGGCCATCGGGACTCAGTCGTCGCTGTACGAGACGCCGACGATTTCGTACTCCCGCTGGCCGGCGGGTGCATCGATGGTGACCGAATCGCCTTCGTGCTTGCCGATCAGGGCGCGGGCCAGCGGCGAGGAGATCGCGATCAGCCCCAGCTTGATGTCGGCTTCGAGGTCGCCGACCACCTGGTAGCGCTTCTCTTCGTCGGTATCCACGTCGGCCAGCACGACCTTGGCGCCGAACACGATGCGCGAGCCGGCGTTGAGCTTGCTGACGTCGATGATCTCGGAATGCGACAGCTCGCCTTCGAGCTGCTTGATGCGGCCCTCGATGAACCCCTGCTGCTCACGCGCGGCGTGGTACTCGGCGTTCTCCTTCAGGTCGCCGTGCGCGCGCGCCTCGGCGATCGCGGCGATCACTTCCGGACGCTTGACCGTCTTCAGAAGGTCCAATTCCTGGCGCAGGCGCTGCGCGCCCTGCATCGTCAATGGGGCTCTCACCCTTGAAGCTCCTTGTGCAGTTCCTGCAACGCCAGCACCGGGCCTGTCCCGCGGTATTCCAGCGAATGCACCAGCGCTTTGGCGCCGGCGACGGTGGTCGAATAGGTGACGCGGTGCTGCAGGGCCTCGCGCCGGATGGAGAACGAGTCGGCGATGGCCTGGCGTCCTTCCGTGGTGTTGACGATATACACGATTTCGCCGTTCTTGATCAGGTCCACCACGTGCGGGCGGCCTTCCAGCACCTTGTTGATCTGGGTGCAGTCGATGCCACGCTCGCGCAGCCACGCCGCGGTGCCTGCGGTGGCGACGATGGAGTAGCCACGGGCGACCAGTTCCTGCGCCACCGGCAACACGCGCTTCTTGTCCGGATCGCGTACCGAGATGAACACCTTGCCCACCGGCGGTGCCTTGATACCGCCGGCTTCCTGCGCGCGCGCCATCGCGGCGCCGAAGCTGCGGCCCACACCCATCACTTCACCGGTGGAACGCATCTCCGGTCCGAGGATCGGGTCCACGCCCTGGAACTTGGCGAACGGGAAGATCGCTTCCTTGACCGAGTAGTAGTCGGGCACGATCTCCTTCGTCGCGCCCTGCCCGGCCAGCGTCTTGCCGGCCATGCAGCGTGCCGCGATCTTGGCCAGCGGCATGCCGGTGGCCTTGGAGACGAACGGGACGGTGCGCGAGGCGCGCGGGTTCACTTCCAGGAGGTAGACGATGTCGTCGCTGCCGTCTTCGCTCGCCTGGATGGCGAACTGGGTGTTCATCAGGCCGACGACCTTCAGTGCCTTGGCCAACTCGACCACCTGGCGGCGCAACTCGTCCTGCGTCTTCGCCGACAGCGAATACGGCGGCAGCGAGCACGAGGAATCACCCGAGTGCACGCCCGCCTCTTCGATGTGCTCCATCACGCCGCCGATCAGGACGTTGCCTTCAGCGTCGGCGATGATGTCCACGTCCACTTCGACCGCGTTGTCGAGGAAGCGGTCCAGCAGCACCGGCGAATCATTGGATACCTTGACCGCATCGCGCACATAGCGCGCCAGGTCAGATTCGCCGTACACGATTTCCATCGCACGGCCGCCCAGCACGTAGGACGGGCGAACGACCAGCGGATAGCCGATCTCGCGTGCCAGCAGAAGAGCTTCCTGGTCGTTGCGGGCGATGCGGTTCGGCGGCTGCTTCAGGCCGAGCTTGTCGACCAGTTGCTGGAACCGTTCGCGGTCCTCGGCCAGATCGATCGAGTCGGGGCTGGTACCGATGACCGGCACGCCGTTGGCTTCGAGCGCGCGCGCCAGCTTCAGCGGCGTCTGGCCGCCGTACTGCACGATGACGCCCTTCGGCTGCTCGAGCTCCACGATCTCCAGCACGTCTTCCAGCGTCAGGGGCTCGAAGTACAGGCGATCGGACGTGTCGTAGTCCGTGGAGACAGTTTCCGGATTGCAATTGACCATGATGGTCTCGAACCCGTCCTCGCGCAGCGCGAGCGCCGCGTGCACGCAGCAGTAATCGAACTCGATGCCCTGGCCGATGCGGTTGGGGCCGCCACCGAGGATCATGATCTTGTCGCGGTTGGTGGGCTTGGCCTCGCACTCGTCCTCGTAGGTCGAATACAGATAGGCTGTGTCGGTCGCGAACTCGGCTGCGCAGGAGTCCACCCGCTTGTAGACCGGCTTCACGCCCAGCGCCTTGCGCAGCACGCGCACGGCGGCCTCGTCGGTGCCGGCCAGCTGGGCCAGGCGCGCGTCGGAGAAGCCCATGCGCTTCAACCGGCGCATGCGCGCCTTGTCCAGCGAGCCCAGGCCATCAGCGGCGAGCTGCTGCTCCGCCGCGATGATCTCCTCCATCTGGTCGAGGAACCAGGGGTCGATGAACGACAGCGCGTGCACCTGCTCGACGCTCATGCCGGCCCGGAAGGCGTCGGCCACGTAGAACAAACGTTCCGGACCGGGCGCCTTCAGCTCGCGGCGCAGCTTGGCCAGATCGTCTTCGTCGGCCAGGTCCAGTCCGGTGGGGTCGAGGCCGACCTTGCCGGTTTCCAGGCCTCGCAGTGCTTTCTGCAGCGATTCCTGGAAGGTGCGACCCATCGCCATCACCTCGCCCACCGACTTCATCTGGGTGGTGAGACGAGCATCGGCCTGCGGGAACTTCTCGAACGCGAAGCGCGGGATCTTGGTGACGACGTAGTCGATCGCCGGCTCGAACGAGGCCGGCGTCTTGCCGCCGGTGATCTCGTTCTTCAATTCATCCAGCGTGTAGCCCACCGCCAGCTTGGCGGCGACCTTGGCGATCGGGAAGCCGGTCGCCTTGGACGCCAGCGCCGACGAACGCGACACGCGCGGGTTCATTTCGATGACGACGACGCGGCCGGTTTGCGCATTGATGCCGAACTGCACGTTCGAGCCGCCGGTATCCACGCCGATCTTGCGCAGCACCGCGATGGAAGCGTCGCGAAGACGCTGGTATTCCTTGTCGGTCAGCGTCTGCGCAGGAGCGACAGTGATGCTGTCGCCGGTATGCACGCCCATCGGGTCCAGGTTCTCGATGGAGCACACGATGATGCAGTTGTCCGCAGTGTCGCGGACCACTTCCATCTCGAACTCCTTCCAGCCCAGCACCGACTCTTCCACCAGTACTTCGGTCGTCGGCGAGAGTTCCAGGCCGCGGGTCACGATGTCGACCAGTTCCTCGCGGTTGTACGCGATGCCACCACCACTGCCGCCCAGCGTGAAGCTGGGACGGATGATGGTGGGATAGCCGACGCGGGTCTGGATTTCCAGCGCTTCCTCGAGCGTGTGCGCAACCGCGGCCTTCGGGCACTCCAGGCCGATCTCACCCATCGCCACGCGGAACAGCTCGCGGTCTTCCGCCATGCGGATGGCGTCGCGCTTGGCGCCGATCAGCTCGACGCCGTACTTCTCGAGCACCCCATTGTCCGCCAGGTCCAACGCGCAGTTCAGCGCGGTCTGCCCACCCATGGTGGGCAGCAGCGCATCGGGTTTCTCCTTGGCGATGATCTTCTCGACCGTCTGCCAGTTGATCGGCTCGATGTAGACCGCGTCCGCCATCTCCGGGTCGGTCATGATGGTCGCGGGGTTGCTGTTGACCAGCACTACCCGATACCCCTCCTCGCGCAATGCCTTGCACGCCTGGGCGCCGGAATAATCGAATTCGCAGGCCTGGCCGATGACGATCGGGCCTGCACCGATGATCAGGATGGTTTTGAGGTCGTTGCGCTTGGGCATGGGGGACTGCTTCCAGGGTTACTGGGCCGCGGCGGGTTGCGCCTTGGGCCCGATGTACTTGTCAAAGAACGCCAGCATCTTGGTGTAGAGGTTGACGTTGTTCTGCAGGTCGCGGAATCCGTGCGCTTCCTTCTTCTCCACGATCACGTCCTCGGGCTTCTTGCCGACCTTGGCAAGCTGCGAGATCAGGAAATGCATATTCTTGATCGGGACGCGCACGTCCTTCTCGCCATGGACCAGCAGGATCGGAACCTTGATGCGTTCTACGCCGAAAGCCGGCGACTGCGCCATCCGCTCGGCGGCGGTCGGCGGGTAGACGTCTTTAAGATAGTTCCGGCCGCTCTCGCGCTCCATGAAGTCCGCACTACGCTGCGCGTCGAGGTCGTAAACGCCCACGTAGCCGACGGTGCAGCGGTACAGATCGGGTTCGCGCACCACGCTCATCAGCGCCGCGTATCCGCCATAGGACGCACCGTAAATGCAGACCCGGTTCGGGTCCGCGATGCCTTGGGCGATTGCCCACTTCACCGAATCGGTAAGGTCGTCCTGCATGGTCGTACCCCACTTGCGGTAGCCCATGCCCTCGAACGCGTTCCCGTAACCGCCGGAGCCGCGGTAGTTGATCTGCAGGACGGCAAAACCGCGGTTAGCGAACAGCTGCACTTCTGGGTTGAAACCCCAGTCGTCGCGGGGACCGTGTGGACCACCATGTGGATTGATGATCAGCGGGAGGTTCTTGCCGTTGCTGTCCTTGGGGATCGTGATGTAGCCGTGCAACGGCAGACCGTCGCGCGCCTTCACCACGATGGGCTTCATCGGCGACATTTCCTCGGGCTTGATCCAGTCCATGCTGGCTGCCAGGAACTTGGCCTTGCCTGCCTGCCTATCGAACAGGTAAGCCTCGGACGGCAACGTGTCCGCGAACACCCTCATGCCAAAGTAGCGCCCATCCTGGGATGGCCGCAGGAAGCGCACGGCTTTGCCCGGGAACGCCTTCACGAGGCCGGCATACACCTTGGTTTCGGGATGTTCGGGCGCTACCCAGTCCCAGTACGGAACGCCGTCTTCGTACCAGACGCCGAGCAGCGTCTTCTCGTCACTGCTCCAAAGATAGCCCGACGGACTGACCGTGCCGTTGCTAGACAGCTGTGTCTCCTCGCGGCTGTCGATGTCCAGCAGAACGATGGATTCGGGCTTGCCCTGCTCGCCCTTCGCCATGTAGACGCGCTTGTTCTCGGCGTCAAAGCCCAGTGGCATGTAGGTCGCACCGTTCCGCTCGCTCTCATGGATCAGCGTCCACTTCTCACCGTCGCGGCGATAGGTGACGTTGCGGCCATCGTTCATGGCACCCGACACGAAGCGTACCTTCCTGTCGTGATCCACGAGGAAGCTGCCTTGCTCCACGGGCGCGGAAGCGACCGTCGTCGTGCGGCCGTTGTTCACGTTCAATTTGAACAGGAACGAGGTTTCGACCGATCGCTCGACCAGGATCGTATCGGGATCTTCTGGCGTAAGGTCGACAACGCTGTAGTAGTTGCCGTTTGGAATATCGATACGACCGGTGCCGTCGATATTCGAGGCGTAAAGGTCGCCCTTGGATGTTTCGAAATCGAAACGTCCGGTCTTGAACGTCACGAAGAACAGCAGGCGATTGTTGTTGGCCCAGAAGACCTGGCGGAAATGACGGTTTTCACCGTAATCCCACTTGCCTACGACGCCCTGATCGGAAACACGCAACACCGCAAGGACGGTGCGATCCGCCTGCGGGACGGTGACGGCCATGTGCTTGCCATCCGGCGACACGCTGATCGAAGTGAACTCCGGATCCTTGAAGAAATCCTGGATCGGCACTTCACGCGCTAAACCCTGTAACGGCAGCAGCACGAGCAATAACAAGACACGGACCATCACTTTCATCTTCCACTCCCTGAGATGGGGCGGCGTCCCCCGCCGCCCGGTACGGACAATCGATGGCGCTGGGCCATCCCCCTCACGATGACCGCGCCTGCTCCATGCAGGCGACGAAGCGGTCGAACAGCGGTGCGACGTCATGCGGCCCCGGTGAAGCCTCCGGATGGCCCTGGAACGAGAAGGCGGGTGCATCGGTCAACTCGATGCCCTGGTTGGTGCCATCGAACAGCGAACGGTGGATCACCCGCACGTTCGCCGGCAGCGAAGCTTCGTCCACGGCAAAGCCGTGGTTCTGCGAGGTGATCATGACGCGGCCGCTGTCCAGATCCTGGACCGGGTGGTTGGCGCCGTGGTGACCGTGGCCCATCTTCATGGTCTTCGCGCCGGCGGCGAGCGCCAGCAGCTGGTGGCCCAGGCAGATGCCGAAGGTCGGCGTCTTCTGCGCGATGAACTCGCGGATCGCGGTGATCGCGTAGTCGCACGGCTCCGGATCGCCCGGGCCATTGGAGAGGAACACGCCGTCCGGCTGCAGCGCCAGCACATCGGCCGCGCTGGTCTGCGCCGGCACCACGGTCACGTCGCAACCGCGCTCGGCCAGCATGCGCAGAATGTTGTGCTTCACGCCGAAGTCGTAGGCCACGACCTTGTACTTGGCAGGCGCCTGCACGAAGGCATTGCGATCCAGGTCCAACTGGCCGTCGCGCCACGGGTAAGCCTTGTCGGTGGTGACCACCTTGGCCAGGTCCATGCCCTTCAGACCGGGGAATTTGCGTGCGGCTTCCAGCGCCTTTTCGACATCGATACCGTCGCCGGCCATCAGCGCGCCGTTCTGGGCGCCTCGCTCACGCAGCAGGCGGGTCAGCTTGCGGGTGTCGATGCCCGCGATGGCCACGATGCCGCGGGTCTGCAGCCACTCCGGCAGGGCCTGCTGGTTGCGCCAGCTGCTGGGGCGGCGCGGCACGTCGCGCACGATCAGGCCGGCGCACCAGACCTTGGAGGCTTCGTCGTCCTGGTCGGTGCAGCCGGTGTTGCCGATATGGGGGTACGTCAGGGTGACGAGCTGGCGGGCGTAGGACGGGTCCGTCAGGACCTCCTGATAGCCGGTCATCGCGGTGTTGAACACCACTTCGCCGACCGAAAGGCCATCTGCGCCTACGGATTCGCCCTCGAATACGGTGCCGTCTTCGAGTACGAGAATTGCGGGTCGAGTCACGGGGTTCGCCTTGGGGTGAAGGAACCCTGCCCCACCAACTTGCGGCTGCAAGAAACCGCAGACGCGGCGTTCATCCGGTCCGTGGCGATGGGTAACAGGCGAGCGGGAATTGTACGGGGAAGGCCTGTTCAGCGCCACCGTTTTTTGCACCCGGCCGCGGGAAACGGGCGTCCCAGCGGGGCTGCGTGTTCAGGTTGAACAGCGGCGCGGCTCGCGATGCAGCGTGTCACTCCAGCAGGTCGCGCACGCGGTAAGCGCCGGGCGCGCGGCCAGCCAGCATCCGCGCCACATGCAGCGCGCCTCTCGCGAAGATGTCGCGGTGGGTAGCCCGGTGGGTCAACTCGATCCGCTCGCCGAGCCCCGCAAACTGCACCGTATGCTCCCCCACGATGTCGCCCGCCCTGAGACTGGCGTAGTGAACGGGCTGCCCGGCACTGCCTGCCGCCTGCCCGAGGGTCAATGCAGTCCCTGAAGGCGCGTCCTTCTTGTGGATGTGGTGGGATTCGACGATATCGACATCCCAACCGGGCAGTGCCGCTGCCGCGCGTTCCACCAACTCGGTCAGCACGGCGACCCCGAGGCTGAAATTGGTTGCCCACACCAGCGGAATGCGCGTTGCGGCCGTTGCGAGCGCCCCCTGCTGGGCCTCATCGATGCCCGTCGTACCGGACACCAGCGGCAGGACCCGCTCGACGCACAACGCCAGGATCGGGTCGAAGCCTTCGGGCAGGCTGAAATCGATCGCGACGTCGAACGCGGGCACGCCCGACAGTTCCGCAGCGGCGAAATGCGGCACGCCTTCCACCACGCGCTGCGCAGGGGAACGACGGGTCACGGCGGCAACGACGGTGTACAGGGCGGGCTGCTCGGCGGCGAGGCGAAGCAGGGCCTGGCCCATGCGGCCGGAGGCACCGTGGATGAGCAAGCGTGTGGGGGCAGCGTTCATGGGGCCATGGTAGCGGCCCCTCGCGCCTCGGCGTAGCCCCGCGACTCAGGGCGTCTGCGGATATCCCAGATGGAAGCCCTGCGCGAACGGGACGCCGAGCGCCTTGAGTGTCTCCAACTGCCGCTCGTTCTCGACGCCCTCGGCGATCAGGTCGGCCTGCGTACCCTGCGCGAACGTCAGCAACGCGGCGATGAGCGCCTGCATGCGCGGCCGCTGGTCCACTTCGCGCACCAGGGTGATGTCGAGCTTGATGATGTCGGGCGCTAGCCGCAGCACGTGTCGCAGACTCGCGAAACCGGCGCCGGTATCGTCCACGGCGATGCGCGCCCCCAGGTCCTGCAGCGCGGAGAGGCATTGGTTCAACCGCCCGTAGTCGTCCACTGCGGTGTGTTCGGTGATCTCCAGCACCAGCCGGCGCAGGTCGTGCCTGCCGACGAGGCTCCGAAGCCGGTCGCTGCAGGCGGTTTCCGGCGAAATGTTGATCGACAAGAAGGCATCCGCCGGCAACGACGCCAAGTGTGCGAGTGCCGCTTCGGCCGCCGCGAGTTCGAGTTCGACACTGAGCCCGCTGCGCGCGGCATCTTCGAACCAGCGCCCCGTGGACAGGTCATATTCGATCGGAAAGCGCGCCAACGCCTCGTAACCGGCGACAACGCCATCGGCGAGGCGCACGATCGGCTGGAGTGCGGTCGCGATCTGCCGACGTTCCAGCACTTCCAACAGGCGCTCGCGGGCATCATTCACATGCTTGCGGTCGCGCTCGCCGTGTCCCATGCGGGCCTCGAGCGCCGCGCGCATCTGAGCGTGTTCGATCGCCTTGTACATGCTGGCCGCGACCAGCGTGCTCAAGTGTTCGAGCGTCTTGCAGTCGGTCTCATCGTAGGCATTCGGCGTGGCGGCCAACACCTTCAGCACGCCGACCACCTGTCCACGGAACCGGAGCGGTGCGACCAGCATCGATCGCAGGCCTACGCTGCGGCAGGCATCGCGATTGACACGCGGATCCTCCTCGCTGTCATCGCAACGCAAGACTTGTGCTTCCGCGATGCATCGTCCCGATAGGCTGCCTTCGACCGGCAGCGTCATGCCGATCTGGCTCTGCGCGATGCCGCTGGCCGACCAGTAGCGCATCAGGTCGCCGTCCCGGATCTCGAGCACGGCGCCCGCCGAACCCGTCAGTTCCTGCGCGCGGTAAGTGATGGCATCGACCACATCCTGCGGTTCGGGGCCGGCCGCGGCGATCTCCCCTTGCGCTGCGACGATGCGCGTCAGCAGTGCAATCGCCTCTTCGTCGGATCCGCCTGCATCGGGCGTGGACGGTGGCACTCGTACCGACGACAAGGACGTTACTTTTCGATCGCGACTCATCTCCGACACTCCCTGCGGATGATGAACATGATGCATCCCCCGATGCATTGAGGCCGTGATGCTAGAGCGAGCCGCGGTGCGATGTCGAGTAAACACATTTACGAAACGACCGAGCCGTCAGGCGGGGTCACTCTACAGGTGGAACACCGATCAACCGCTTCTGCCAGTTCTCCACGGCGCCGCGCTCCAGGCGCCGCTCGAACAGCGTCCGCCACGACGGCACCAAGGGCAACGCGAGCACTTCACGCAGCACGTCGACCTCGATGGCACGCTGGTACAGCAGGTCGATGAAGCGGGAAAGCGGCCACGCGGGATGTGGGCGCGCTTCCAGCACGATGGCATCGCCCTGCTGTACCTGCCCGGGCTCGATCACGCGGTAGTACCACCCCGTACGCCCGGTGTCCTGCACGCGGCGCGCCATGTCCGTAATCTCGAAACGGTCGGACAATTTCCAGCAGGGTTGGCGCGATTGCGACACTTCCACCAGCGCCGACCCCAACCGGAAGCGATCCCCCAGGCATACGTCAGCTTCGGTCAAGCCCGTCGTGCTGATGTTCTCACCGAATGCGCCTGCCTTTGCCAACAACGGATGGGGCCCGACGTCCTCGCGCCATGGCGTGTAGTGATCGTGGGGATAGTGGTGGATCGCTTTGTCGGGTCCGCCATGAACGCGCAAGTCCCCCTGCTCGTCAGCGGCGAGCCCCAATGTGGTGACACGTTGAGGCCCACGCACGCTCGCCTTGGCGATCGCGCTAACGCTCCCGGCGCGCGTGAATGGCACGGCCCTGCCGACGAGGACGTCTTCGATGACGCATGTCGTCGTGGTGGTCTTGGAATTCATGGCAATACCCTGCCCAATCCACTGGCATCGATCTCGCGCGCGGCACGCGCCAATGCCTCGCCATCCACGTCCGCATCGAATCCGATACGGAAATGCACTTCGCCATCCGGCGTGCGCGAAGAATGGATGGACGACAAACTGACGCCATGCTGTTCGAACACGTGCAGCAGCGCACGCAGCGAGCCGGGCCGATCCTGCGGGAGGTGCACGCTGAGCGCTTCGCGCCCGGCGAGGTCCGCCAGCAGGTACCCGATCCGCTCATAACTGTAGTTGCTTTCCGCGAGCATCGCAGCGCCGATCGCGTCGTGGTTGTCGGAGAGGAATTCCCGGCGGAACGCAGCGCGTGCCGCATCGCTTCCCTCCCCCACCAGTTCGGCCATGCGCCCGATCTGCCGACCCAGCGACGCCAGCACGTCGCCCGCGTAGGGGTTGCCGAACTGGATGTCTTCGTAGATCGCGGGGTTGAGCGACAGGATGCGGGCGATGATGGCGGCATCCATTTCGAACGACGCCGAGCGGAACGGCATCAGCGCCGCCAGGTCGCCGGTGTGCACGGCTTCGTTGCGCAGTACGCCGGCTTGCGCCAGATGGGTGGCATGGACCATCGCCTGTACCAGCGCCATCACGCGGTCATGCTGTTCGGGCGTTGCCTGCACGCATTCGGCTTCCAGCGCGGCAAGCAACGATGCGACCCAGGGTCGCCAGGTCTCTAGCCGTGCCTCGCTGACCACCATCACCCTGCCTTTCAGGGTTGGTGCCTTCGGCGGTGCGGTCATCGGATGCAGGCCCACGACCTCGGCCCGCGAGGCGAGCATCGCGGCGATGGGCGCCGCCTTGATGGAGGTCACGTCCAACCACAGCCGACCCGATTCCGTGCCGCCTGCGATATCGGCGTAGCGCGCGATCAGGGCCGCCGTGTGGCGGATGGGCGCGCAGAACACAAGTACGTCGGCGCGCGCGACCAGTTCCACCTCGTCCACGCTTGAGGCATCGGCCGGATCATGGCCGATGACCTCCAGACCCATCCGTGTGCGGAAGAACCGCGCCAACCATTGCCCGTACGCACCGGCGCTGCCGACGATGCCGATCAGCGGATGGAGGGCGGGCGTCACGCGTTGCACCGGGCAATGCTCACTGCTGCACCGCTCCTTCCCCGGTCAGGTAGACCACCTGCGCGCGCAGGTCGGGCATGATCTTGCGCATGACCCGGGCGAAGCCGTCGTTGTACTCCGGCGAGCACACCGGGCCCGGCGTGCGGTCGTCCAGCGTGCGCCGTACATGCAGGCGTGCGCCCTCCTGCCGGAACGTTGAGACGTAGCTGAGCGTACCTTCGCGCACACTGACGTCCTTCGGTACGGCGACGATCCGCATCGATGCCGGAAACTCGAAGGTGTACTCCTCATCCGAATGGTAGGCACCACAGCTGCTCTCGCCCGCCGGCTGGTCCGGATCGCCGAGTTGCGAGGCGACCAGCATGGAGACCGGCGTGAAACTGAGGAACCAGGGCTGCACCTGGAAGCCGCCGCTCGTCGGAAGCATCCGGTCGACTTCAAAGTCCGCATCCATGTTGAACGTTTCCAGCATCGGCACGGGGTCGTCGTACGTCACCTTGCCACTCGCGTTCAGCGCGTTCCCGCGGAAGTAATTGCGCACCAGCTTGTCGGCATCGCTGGCGCCGACGTTGCGGAACTGCGCACGCGCCGCCACTGCCATGCGTCCGCTCAACTCGACCCGCTGCGATCCCTTGATCGAACCGTCCGGTTGGATCCGGAGGGTCGTGCGCAGCTTCTGTGATTCCGAACCCACCTGCGTCACCGGCGTGGTGGTGCCGTCGCGATGCCCGTCCACCAGCAACACCGGCTTGCCTGCCGCACCGTCCGGCAGGCTGCCGAAGGGCACCGTCGCCGCGGTGGAGTCCACGTAAAGATCCAGGCTGGGGATGTAGTTGATCACGTGGTTGACGACCGACGCGACCGGGATGTCCGGCAACGTGTATGTACCGCCGGCGTTGATGAGCGCCTGGGTGCTGTCGATGCCGCGCGCTTTTAGCAACGCCTGCAGCAGGGTCGCATGGTCTTTGCAATCGCCCATGCGGTTGTCGAGCACCACGTCCAGGTCGCGCGGGACCACCGCGCCCAGGCCGATGCAGTTGCCTGCATAGGTGATCTTCGTGGAGACCCATTCGTAGAGTTTCTTGGCGGTCTCACGCGGGTCCTTGCTCTTGCCCACGATCTCCGCGGCGAGCGTGCGCAACCGGGGGGTCAGCGCGGCCTTGGCGTTGGCCGGGCCACCATAAGCTGCGGCGATGTCGACGTAGCTGGCGAAGGTGGAAAATGCGTAGCCCGGATAGCGATCGGCGGTGAAGACCGTATCGCGCAGGCTCTCGCGGTCGACCGGCTGGCGGTTGCTCCATTGCCAGCGCACGATCCGGCGGCCGTCGCGGGTTTCTACGGCGGGCTGCGTCATCTGCCAGTTGCGCCACGTCGCCTGCATGGCCTCCGGCGCGTCGATGGTGACCTTGACGTCGCCGTAGTACGCCGCCGGGCTGTAGTTGCGGATCACCGAGAAGTGGCCCGGGAACATCGGCTGCGTTGCGGTCACCCGGTAGGTGAACACCGTGGTGTCGCCGACAGCGAGCTCCGGGAACACGACGGTGAGTGTCGTCTGGTCGGAGTAGATCGGCGAATCGCCCTCCCGCCCCGAACTGCTGCTGACCTGGTAGTTGCCACGCGGCACATCGACGCGGCGGCCGTCGGGCTTCAACGTATAGGCCTCGACTACCTCGGCCTTCTGGATGCTGGTGCTGTAGCTGACCGACGCATCCTTGGCCGCCTCCAGGGCGCTGTCCTTCAGTACCTTGATCGCGGTTTCCTGTTCCTGCACGAAGCTGCCGTCGGCATTGAGCACGAAGCGCGTCGACTCGCGCTCCACCTGCAACGGCCGGTCATCGGCCGCCCATGCGGGCGCCATGACGACCAGTGCCAACCATCCCCACCTCTTCCCCATGTTCATGCGCACGCGATCTCCCTTCTTCGTGGACGTGAATGAAAACGGCCCCGGGGTCGCCGGGGCCGTCGCAGGATGCCACAAGCCGCGCGCAGGCGCGGGCGGCGGGATGTCGCGGGGGCTCAGGACGTCATGCGGTCCCAGAAGCCCTTAACGCCATCGAGGAAGGTGGCGGATTTGGGCGAATGCTTGCGCGCTTCGTCGCCGACGAACGTGGCTTCGAATTTCTCCAGCAGCTCGCGCTGTTCGGTCGTCAGGTTGACGGGGGTTTCCACCACCACGCGGCAGTAGAGATCGCCTTCGCTGCGGCTGCGGACCGACTTCACGCCCTTGCCGCGGAGGCGGAACAGTTTGCCCGTCTGCGTCTCGGCAGGCACGCGGATCTCCGCCTCGCCGTGCAGCGTGGGCACGCGGATGGTGTCGCCCAGCGCCGCCTGCGAGATGCGGATCGGCACCTCGCAATGCAGGTCGTCGCCATCACGCTGGAAGATGTCGTGCTCGCGCACGCGCACTTCCACATACAGATCGCCCGGGGGTGTGCCGGGCGGGCCCGCCTCGCCCTCGCCGGTCAGGCGGATGCGGTCGCCGTTGTCCACGCCCGCCGGGATCTTGACCGACAGGACCTTCTCTTCCTCGACGCGACCGGCGCCATGGCACTCGGTGCAGGGATTCTTGATGGTCTGGCCACGCCCGCCGCAGGCCGGACAGGCCTGTTGCATGGCGAAGATGCCGCGCTGCATGCGCACGTTACCGCGACCGCCGCAGGTGCTGCAGGTCTCGACCTTGCCGTCCGCCGAGCCCGAGCCTTTGCAGGGCTCGCAGGCGACCAGCGACGGGATCTCGATGCGCTTCTCGACACCCGCAACCGCTTCCTCCAGGTCGAGCTCCATCACGTAGCCGACGTCGGCGCCACGCCGCGCGGCACGCGCGCCACCGCCGCCGAAGATGTTGCCGAAGATATCGCCGAAGATGTCACCCATGTCCGGGCCGCCGGGACCGCCGGCGCCGCCCATGCCGTGCTCGAACGCGGCATGGCCGTGGGCGTCGTAGGTACGGCGCTTGGCCCCGTCCGACAGCACTTCGTAGGCTTCCTTGCATTCCTTGAACGCCGCTTCGGCCGCGGCATCGCCAGGATTGCGGTCGGGATGGTGCTTCATCGCGCAACGGCGATAGGCCTTCTTCAGGTCTTCGTCGCTGGCGTCGCGGGCCACGCCCAGGACTTCGTAGTAATCGCGCTTGCTCATGTGCTGTCTGGCTGGTCTCGCAGGGTCGCCGGATGGCAAAACGGGAGGCCGTGGCAGGCCACGTCTCCCGTTCGCCGCATCCCGTGGGCCGGGATTACTTCTTGTCGTCCTTCACCTCGGTGAACTCCGCATCGACCACGTCGTCGGCCGGCGCAGAGGGACCACCCGCGCCGCCGGCACCCGGCTGCTCGCTGGAAGCGGCCGCCGCGTACAGCGACTGGCCGGCTTCTTCGAGCGCCTTGGCCTTGGCTTCGATCTGGGTCTTCTCGTCGCCCTTCATCGCCGACTCGAGCTCGGCGATCGCCGACTCGACGCGACCGATCACATCGCCCGGCACCTTGCTGCCATGCTCGGTGATGGCGCTGCGGGTGGCGTGGATCAGGCCGTCGGCGTGGTTGCGCGCCTGGACCAGCTCCTGGAACTTCTTGTCTTCCTCGCGGTGCGCCTCGGCATCGGCCACCATCCGCGCGATCTCGTCCTCGGACAGGCCCGAACCGGCCTTGATCTCGACCTTCTGTTCCTTGTTGGTCTTCTTGTCCTTGGCCGACACGTGCAGGATGCCGTTGGCGTCGATGTCGAACGACACTTCCACCTGCGGCATGCCGCGCGGCGCGGCATCGATCCCGGACAGATCGAACTTGGCCAGCGACTTGTTGAAGCGGGCCTGCTCGCGCTCGCCCTGCAGCACGTGCACCGTCACCGCGGACTGGTTGTCCTCGGCGGTGGAGAAGGTCTGCGAGGCCTTGGTCGGGATGGTGGTGTTCTTCTCGATGATCTTGGTGAACACGCCACCCAGCGTCTCGATGCCCAGGCTCAGCGGGGTCACGTCGAGCAGCAGCACGTCCTTGACGTCGCCGGCCAGCACGCCACCCTGGATCGCGGCGCCCAGCGCCACGGCCTCATCGGGGTTGACGTCCTTGCGCGGTTCCTTGCCGAAGAACTCTGCCACCGCCTGCTGCACCTTCGGCATGCGGGTCTGGCCACCGACGAGGATGACTTCGCCGATGTCGCTGGCGCGCAGGCCGGCGTCGTTCAGCGCGATGCGGCACGGCTCGATCGTCTTCTTCACCAGGTCTTCGACCAGCGCTTCCAGCTTGGCGCGGGTCAGCTTGATGTTGAGGTGCTTCGGGCCCGAGGCGTCGGCGGTGACGTACGGCAGGTTCACTTCGGTCTGCTGCGAGCTGGACAGCTCGATCTTGGCGCGTTCGGCGGCGTCCTTCAGGCGCTGCAGGGCCAGCGGATCCTTGCGCAGGTCGATGCCCTGGTCCTTCTGGAACTCCTCGACGAGGTAATCGATGACGCGCTTGTCGAAGTCTTCGCCACCCAGGAAGGTGTCGCCGTTGGTCGCCAGCACTTCGAACTGCTTCTCGCCGTCGACATTGGCGATCTCGATGATCGACACGTCGAAGGTGCCGCCACCCAGGTCGTAGACGACGATCTTGCGGTCGGCGCCGCCTTCACCCTTGTCCAGGCCATAGGCCAGTGCGGCCGCGGTGGGCTCGTTGATGATGCGCTTGACGTCCAGGCCGGCGATCTTGCCCGCGTCCTTGGTCGCCTGGCGCTGGCTGTCGTTGAAGTAGGCCGGCACGGTGATGACGGCTTCGGTGACGGTTTCGCCCAGGAAGGCCTCGGCCGTCTTCTTCATCTTTTCCAGGATGCGCGCGGAGATTTCCTGCGCCGACAGCTTCTTGCCGTCGTTGGTCTGCACCCACGCATCGCCGTTCTCGTGCGCGATGATGTCGTACGGGACCAGGTCGAGGTCCTTCTTCACTTCGGCGTCGGTGAACTTGCGGCCGATCAGGCGCTTCACCGCGTAGAAGGTGTTCTTCGGGTTGGTCACGGCCTGGCGCTTGGCCGAGGCGCCGACCAGGACTTCGCCGTCCTTGGTGTAGGCGACGATGGAGGGCGTGGTGCGGTCGCCTTCCGAGTTTTCGATGACGCGGGCCTTGCCGCCGTCCATGATCGCCACGCACGAGTTCGTCGTGCCCAGGTCGATGCCGATGATCTTGCCCATGATGGATGTCGCTCCCTAGCGAATGCTGATGTTGGACCCGGCGATCGGCCGGGTGGATGGTCCCGATATAGGGGTGCGATGGCGCGGTTCAAGCGCCGTCGCGAGGCCGTTCAGTCGTGCTTGGCCACGACCACGAGGGCCGGGCGCAGCAGGCGGCCGTTGAGCACGTAGCCCTTCTGGAACACCTGCACCACGCTGCCCGGCGCCGCGCCGGGCGCGTCGGCCTGGCTGATGGCCTGGTGGTGTTCGGGGTTGAAGGCTTCGCCGGTGGGGTCCAGCAGGGCCAAGCCGTTGTCACCGGCCACCTTCAACAACTGCTTGAAGGTCAGTTCGAGGCCATCCTTGAGCGGATTCGGCTCGGCACCAGCCGCAGCCAAGCCGGCGTCAAGGCTGTCGAACACGGGCAGCAGGTCGCCCAGCAGACGCTCGTTGGCGAACTTGCGGGCCTGTTCGATATCGCGCGCGACGCGCTTGCGCTGGTTCTCCAGGTCGGCGCGCTCCAGCAGCGTGGTGGCGCGCAACTGGTCGAGCTCGTTGCGCAGCGTTTCCAGCTCGGCCAGCAGAGCGGCGTCGGTATCGGGGGACTCGGGCGCGTCGCCCGGCGTGGTGTCGTGATCGTGCGGTTCGTTCATTTCGGTTCCCTGGCGGCAGGTCCAGCCGCCCAACCGGGAACCTATGGGGCCGGCGTTTCCGGATTCAAGGCTGCCCCGAGGACATCGGCGGCAGCCTGGACCACGGGAATCACCCGGTCATAGGCCATCCGCGTGGGCCCGATCACCCCCAGCACGCCCAGCACCTGGCCACCCGCCATGTAGGGCGCAGTCACCACCGAGACGCCATCGTGCGGGGCCAGGCCGGTGTCTTCACCGATGAAGATGCGCACGCCCGGCGCATGGATCGTCCGCTCAAGCAGTTGCAGGATCTCGCGCTTGCGCGCGAACGCCTCGAACAGGTCGCGCAGACGCTCCAGGTCGGACAGCTCCTGCACGCCCATCAGGCGGGTCTGCCCTGCCAGGACGACGTCATCGTTCGGGGGGGTCAGCGCCTGTTCGGCCAGCTCGATGGATTCGGCCAGCAGCCCTTCCATCTCGGTCTGGGCGCTGCGCAGGTCGCGCAGCAAGGTGGAGCGGATGTCCGCCAGCGGCCGGCCGGCGAAATGGGTGTTCAGATAATTGGAGACGCGCTCCAGCTCGGAACGTTCATAGGATCTGCGCGTTTCGATGACCCGGTTCTGCACATCGTTGTCGGCGAAGACCAGGATCGCCATCACCCGCTTGCCATCCAGCGGCACGAAGTCGATATAGCGGAAGGCGAACTGTTCGCGCCGCGGCACGCTGACCACGCCGACGAAGTGGGTCATTGCCGACAGCAGCTCGGACGCATTGCCCAACAAGGCCTGGGTGCCGGCGCCACTGGACAACTCGGAGCGCAATCGCGCCACCTCGCCCTCGCCCAGCGACTTCACCTGCACCAGACTGTCGACGAACACCCGGTAGCCCTGCGCGGTAGGAATGCGGCCGGCGGAGGTGTGCGGCGAGCTCAGCAGCCCCACTTCTTCAAGCTCGGCCAGGATGTTACGGATCGTGGCCGGGCTGACCTCCAGGCCCGCGTGCCGGGCCAGCGTCTGCGACCCCACTGGCTCACCGTCGCGGATGTAGCGCGAAATCAGCGTGCGCAATAGGTGGCGGGCGCGTGGGTCCAGCGGGGGCGACGTCGACGACATGCCGCATAGATAGCGCCAACGCGGAGGCGCCCGCAAGCACCTTGCTTGCCGTCTCGGCCGGTGCGACGCCGGAGGGCGAGCATCGCGCGCCTTCGAACCGCCATCGCCCGGCCCTACACTATCGCCATGCTGACCCATCTCGCGATCAAGGATTTCGCCGTCGTCCGCGCTGCCGAACTCGAGTTCGGCGAGGGCATGACCGTCATTTCGGGGGAAACCGGCGCAGGCAAGTCCCTGCTGGTGGACGCGCTGGGCTTCCTGTCCGGGTTGCGCGCCGACAGCGGCGTGGTCCGCCACGGCGCCGAACGCGCCGAGCTTTCCGCCGAGTTCCAGCCCGTGGCCGGCTCGCCCGCCCTCGCCTGGCTGGCCGACCACGAGTTGGACGACGACGGCCAATGCCAATTGCGCCGGGTCATCCGCGCCGATGGCGGCTCCCGCGCGTGGATCAACGGCCGCAGCGTCACCCTGTCCCAGTTGACCGACCTGGCCGGCCGCCTGGTCGAAATCCACGGCCAGCACGAGCACCAGGCGTTGCTGGCCCGCCACAGCCAGCTGGAACTGCTCGACGCCTATGCAGGCAACCAGGCCGAGGCGCGCGCCGTCCGCGATGCTGCGCGTCACTGGAATGCGCTGTTGGGCGAACGCGAGCAGCTGTCGGGCCAGGGCGACGTCTCGGACCGCATCAACTATCTCGAGCACCAGCTCGCCGAACTCCAGCGCGAGGACCTGGCGCCCGTCGCACTCGAAGCCCTGGTCGCCGGCCATCGCCGCCAGGCGCATGCGGCCGGCCTGATCGCGGCGTGCGACGCCGCACTGGTCGGCCTGTCGGGCGACGACGGCCCGTCGTTCTCGCGCCAGTTGCAGCACACCCGTGCGGACCTGGCCCGCCAGGTCGAACACGAACCGCGGCTGCGGGGTGTCGACAACCTGCTGGAGAGCGCAACGATCCAGATCGAAGAAGCCCTAGCGCTCCTCGGCCAGGTGCGCGATGACCTGGATGTCGATCCCGGCCAGCTCGACGAGCTCGAGCGCCGCCTGGTGCGCGTCCACGATCTTGCGCGCAAGCATCGCGTCCCACTGGACGGCCTGCAGGAGCAGCACGATCGGCTGGCTGCGGAGCTGGAATCCCTGCGTGGCGCCGGCGAACGCCTGCTCAAGCTCAACGACGAGATCGAAGCCGCGCGCACGCAGTGGCGCACCACCGCTGATGCACTCAGCCGGACGCGGCAGCGCGCCGCCAAGGCGCTCGGCGACACCACCAGCGCGCTGATCGCCGAACTCGGCATGGGCGGTGGGCGCTTCGAAGTGGCGCTGGAACCGCACGACGGCGAACGGCCCGACCCGTCAGGCGCCGAGCGCACCGAATTCCTGGTATCGGCGAACGCCGGCCAGCCGCCGCGCCCACTGCGCAAGGTCGCTTCAGGCGGCGAACTGGCCCGCATCTCGCTCGCTATCGAAGTCGCGGCGCTGGGTCTGGACGCGGTGCCGACGATGGTCTTCGACGAAGTCGATACCGGCATCGGCGGCGCCGTCGCCGAGATCGTGGGCCAGAAGCTGCGCGCGCTCGGTGCGCAGCGGCAGGTTCTGTGCGTGACCCACCTGCCGCAGGTCGCCGCGCAGGGCCACGCGCATTACCGCGTCAGCAAGGCACCCGTGGATGGAATGACGCAGAGCGCCGTCGAGAAGCTGGGCGCGAAGCAGCGTGAAGAGGAACTGGCGCGCATGCTGGGCGGCGTGGAAGTCAGCAAGGAAGCGCACGCGGCAGCGAAGCGGCTGCTCGCCAACGCGGTCTGAATTCCGTTTTCTTAGGGGATCTCGAACTAGCGCTTCTTGCGCACGTAGAGCACCAATGAGTGCTCTTCCAGCTCGTAGCCGTGTTTGGCGGCGATCTCGCGCTGCAGCTTCTCGATCTCGCCGCTTTCGAACTCGATGATCTTGCCGGTGTCCACGTCCACCATGTGGTCGTGGTGTCCACCACGATCCAGCTCATAGACGGCCTGGCCGCCCTCGAAGTTGTGCTTGAGCACCAGCCCCGCCGCCTCGAACTGGGTCAGCACGCGGTACACCGTCGCCAGACCGATCTCGTCGCCGTGCTCCAGCAGTTGCCGGTAAATGTCTTCCGCGCTGAAGTGATGCTGATGGTTCTTCTGCTCCAGCAGCTCAAGGATCCGCATGCGCGGATGGGTGACCTTGAGGCCGACTTTGCGTAGATCCTGCGATTCCATGGCGTCTCCGTTCACTCTCGGTTTAGCGCCAGCTGCCTGAAGCTCGGTTGCGGCGGTCCGTGTGAGTGTATCATCGGCCCGGTTTCCCACCGTACCTGTCCCATGCGCAAATTCCTGCTGGTTGCCGTCCTCGCTTCCGCCACCGCTGGCTGCGGCATCCTCTACAAGCAGCCGATCTACCAGGGCAGCCTGCTCGAGAAGACGTCGGTGGACCAATTGCAGGTGGGCCAGAGCAAGCAGCAGGTGCAGTCGCTGTTGGGCAGCCCGTCCATTGCCGATCCGTTCCACGCGCAGCGCTGGGATTACACCGCGAGCAACCGCACCAACCGCCGCGGCACCACGGAAGTGAAGAACCTCACCCTGCTGTTCAACGGCGACACGCTCGCCAGCTGGGAAGGCGAATACTTCCCCGAAGCCGACCTGCAGCTGTCCAAGGACGTGCGCAAGTTCGGCCCGAACCTGGCCAAGGAAAAGAAGAAGGGCCGTCGCCGCTGAGGCGAGGCGCTACCTGCGCGCCCGTCGGCGGCGCGCTTCCTTCGGATCCAGCAACAATGGGCGCAGCACTTCCACGCGATCGCCCTCACGCAACACTACGCCAGCGTCCGCCATCACGCCGTGGACCGCTGTCGGCTGTGTCGGCGTAAGGCCGTCGAACCCGCTGGCAGCCAACGCATCCGCGACCGTCGATCCCTCGGGTAACTCCAGCACCACCGACTCCACACGGTGCGGCCACGCCCGGATCGCCTCTACCCGCATCTCAGGCGCCGCGGTCCGCAGCCCGAACGAAGTCATCGACCATCCGGTCGGCCAGGCTCTGGAAGCCCAATGCCATCGCCGGCGCGAGCAATCGGCTTGAAGGCTCGAACTCCAGCGTCAGCGTGACCTTGCAGGCCGACTCGTCCAGCGCATGGAAGTCCCAGCGCCCGTGCAGCTTGCGGAACGGACCATCGACCAGGTTCATGTCGATCCGGTGCGGCCTGTCCAGCGCGTTCTCGGTGGTGAACCACGTCCGCAGCGAACCCAGGCCCAGGTCGAGCCGGGCCACCAATCGCTCATCCCCCTGCTCGATCAGCTGCGCGGCGCTGCACCAGTCGAACCGGCGCGGGTAGGCCGCCACGTCGTTGACCAGGTCGAACATCCGGGTGGCCGAGTGTTCGACCAGGGCGCTGCGGCGGATCGTGTGCATGTGGCTCGCGTAGGGTTCCGCCTTCGGCGACAATAGGACGGATGGCAAAGAAACCGGACAAGAATAAAGCAACGGGCACGATCGCGCTGAACAAGCGCGCCCGGCACGAGTACCACTTCGAGGAGCGCTACGAGGCGGGCCTTGCCCTGCAGGGATGGGAGCTGAAGGCCATCCGCGCCGGACGCGCCAACATCACCGAGGCCTACGCGATCGTCCGCCATGGCGAGATCTTCCTGTTCGGCGCGCAGATCACCCCACTGATCCAGGCCTCCACCCACGTGGTCGCCGACGACCGCCGTACCCGCAAGCTGCTGCTGCATCGGAACGAGATCGACAGCCTGATCGGCAAGGTCGAGCGCGACGGCTACACGCTGGTGCCCACCTCGCTGTACTGGAAGGGCAACAAGGTGAAGGCCGAAGTCGCGCTCGCCAAGGGCAAGCAGACCCACGACAAGCGCGCCACCGAGAAGGACCGCGACTGGGCCCGCGAGAAATCGCGCGTGATGCGCCAGCACAATAAGAACGCGTGATTCCATCGCGCGACGCGATGGAATCCTCAAGATGCACCTTGCGAATCCTGGGGCCCGACGCTCGCTGCCGATCCCCCATTCGCGCTAACGCGCGAATGTGCGTCCATGCGAATCGGCCTGGATAGCAGCGTTCTCTCGCCTCATCTGGCTGAACGTGCCAGGGCGCGCGCCTTGTGAAGCCCGGGGTCCATCCCTACACTTGTCCTCGTCAGGACGTTTCTGACTCCCGGGGGTGCACTGGCTTCGACGGGGGTTGCGAAGTTGCCTGGTGCATGCCGAGGGGGCAGCTTTCCTCGTAAATCCAGCGGCAAAACTCTAGTTGCCAACGACGACAACTACGCTCTCGCCGCTTAAGGCGTAAGCCCTGAAACTGCTTGTGTCCGTGCTCGCAGCGTAAGGTCATTATCACGGAATCGCCGGGGGTGGCTGCCTGTCAGCGCTCGGTCAACCTAAAACAGGCTGGTCCTGCGGTGCGCTTCGCCCACCGTGCTGCTGCAGGACGAGATCCAACGGGGGGATAAGCATGTAGTACCGGGGATGGAGTGCCTTCGGACGGCGGTTCAATTCCGCCCACCTCCACCATTCAGCGAAAAGGCCGGGCCCGCGAGGGTCCGGCCTTTTCGTTTCCGGCGCCCGGCGGCGGGTCATCGCGGCGGGGGTTCCTGTAAAATCCCCGCTCTTTTGAGCCACCGCGTGACCACAGTGCAGTACCGGACGCCCACGGCGGCCCCCGCCTTCGTCCGCCTCCTCGCCCGCCTGGGCGGCGCCGAACTCCCCGATGCCACGCCGGCCCTGTCCGAGCGCCTCGGCCAATGGATCGACTGGAACCGCGCGGTCTCGCTGTCGCGGGCGCTCGATGGCGCCGGCGCGCCCGAGGCAGGCGCGCCGGCGTCCGACGACACCCATCACGCCGCCGTCGCGCGGGTGCGGGCATCGCTGTCGGACGCGATCCTGCGCGGTGCGCCACCTGATGCGGGCGACGACGACTTCGCGTCTTACCGTCGCTACTGCCTCGAACGCCAGCGCGCCATGCTGACCGGCACCGGCCCGCTGCGCGGGCGCCTGCGCGATGCCCTGGCGCAGCGTGGCGGCGACCTGGCCCGCCTGGCCGAGGTCGATGCCGTGATGGAAATGACGCTCAGTCCGCGCGAGAACGCCCTGCTCGCCAACACGCCGGCCCTGCTCGGGCTGCATTTCGACCGCCTCCGCGCCGGTGCTGAGGCCGCCTCCGGCCCTGCATGGCGGGCGCTTTTCCGGCGCGACCTGCAGGACGCCCTGCTCGCCGAACTCGACCTCCGTTTCCACCCGCTCGACGCGCTGCTCGCCGCGCTTCGGCCTTCGTGATGCCTGGATGCCCTTGATGAAACAGCACCTCTCCACCGCCCTCTTCCTCGCCGGCCTGGCCATCGTCGGCTGGATCGGCGTCGGCTACGTCGGCACGCACGCGCTGGGCGTGGTGGTCACCCTCGTGATCGGGGCCTGCTATGTCACCGGCGCGGTGGAGTTGCTTCGCTACCGCCAGGCCACCGCCACCCTCGCCCACGCGCTCGACGACACCGCACCGGCGAGCAACGGGCTGCAAGCCTGGCTCGCGCCGATGCATGCCAGCCTGCGCCAGGCCGTGCGCCTGCGCGTGGAAGGCGAGCGCGTGGCGCTGCCGGCGCCGGCGCTGACGCCGTACCTGGTCGGCCTGCTGGTGCTGCTGGGCATGCTGGGCACGCTGCTGGGCATGATGGTCACCCTGCGCGGCACCGGCCTGGCGCTCGAAGGCGCCACCGACATCGACGCCATCCGCGGCTCGCTGGCGGCACCGGTGAAAGGCCTGGGCTTCGCCTTCGGCACCTCGATCGCCGGCGTGGCGGCCTCCGCCGTGCTGGGCCTGCTGTCCGCCCTCGCGCGCCGTGAGCGCGTGCTGGTCGCGCAGCGGCTGGACGACGAGATCGCCACCTCGCTGCACGTGCATTCGCAATCGTTCCAGCGCGAGACCTCGTTCCGCCTGCTGCAGCAGCAGGCCGCGTTGATGCCGGAACTGGTCGAGCGCCTGCAGGCCATGGTCGCCTCCATCGAACAACAGAACACCGACGCCGCCGCGCAGCAGTCCGCGCGCCAGGAAAGTTTCCACGCCCGCACCGAAGCCGCGCAGGCGCAGCTGTCGGCGACGCTGGTCGCGTCGATGCAGGCGGGCGTCGAAGGCAGCGCCCGTGCGGTCGGCGCCGCGCTGCAGCCGGCGATGGAGAGCACGCTCGCCGGCCTGGCCCGCGAAACCACCGCCCTGCAGCAGACCGTCGCCACCGCCGTGCAGCAGCAGCTCGACGCGCTGACCACCGGCTTCGGCGCCACCACGACCGCGGCCGCCGCCTCGTGGGACGACGCCCTGGCCCGCCAGCAACACGCACACGACGCGCTCGCCGCGCGCCTGCAGGGCGATGCCGAACAGCAGGCGGCGCAGTTCGACCAGCGCGCCAATGCATGGCTCGATGCGGCGTCCGGCCAGCTCCAGCAGACCGCCACCACGCTCGCCGAAGGCTTTACCCAGGCGCTCGCCCAGCAGGCCAGTACGGCCGACGGCATCGCCTCGCGTAACACCGACGCGTTGGCCGCCGCCGGTGCCGACTTCCGCACGCAGGCCACGGCCCTGGTGCAGGCCGTGGACGCCTCGCACGCGTCGCTGCAGCAGACCCTCGCCGCGCAGGACGAGGCGCGCCTCGCCGCGTGGGCCGCGCAGCTGGCCACGATGAGCGCCACCCTGCGTGGCGACTGGGAACGCACCGCGGGCGAAGCCGCGCGCCTGCAGCAGGAAATCTGCGATGCGCTCGCGCGCAGCGCCAGCGACATCACCACCCAGGCGCAGACGCACGCGCAGCAGACCATCGCCGAGATCTCGCAGCTGGTGCAGGTCGCCTCGGAAGCGCCGCGCGCCGCCGCCGACGTGGTCGCCGAACTGCGCCAGAAGCTGTCCGACAGCATGGTCCGCGATACCGCGCTGCTGGAAGAACGCACCCAGATGATGGGCACGCTGCAGACCTTGCTGGACGCGGTGAACCACGCCTCCACCGAGCAGCGCACCGCGATCGATGCGCTGGTGGCCACCTCGGCCGACCTGCTGGAGCGCGTCGGCACGCGCTTCACCGACCACGTGCAGGCCGAGACCGGCAAGCTGGAACACGTCGCCGCGCAAGTCGCCGCCGGCGCCACCGAAGTCGCCGGCCTCGGCGATGCGCTGGGCAGCGTGGTGGAACGCTTCGGCCAGACCAACGACGCGTTGCTCGAGCGCCTGCAGGCCATCGAAGGCGCGCTGGAGCGCTCGCTGGTCCGCAGCGACGAGCAGCTGGCCTACTACGTCGCGCAGGCGCGCGAAGTCGTCGATCTCAGCCTGTCCGCGCAGCGCCAGATCACGGTCGACCTGCAGCGCCTGTCCGGGGTCGAAGCCGCATGAGCGTGGAAACCGGAGACGACGCCGACCTCGGCGCGCCCGTCTGGGCCAGCTTCGGCGACCTGATGTCGGTGCTGCTGGGCGCCTTCGTACTGGTGCTGGTGGGCGTGATCGCCGTGCAGGCGCAGCTCGCCCAGCGCCTCGACGAGGAAACCCGCCGCCGCGAACAGGAAGCGCAGCAGCGCAAGGCGCTGGAAGACGCGCTGGCCGCGCCGCTGGCCGAAGGCCGGGTGACGCTGGTGGACGGGCGCATCGGCATCCGCGGCAACGTGCTGTTCGCGCTGAACTCCGACCGGTTGCAGCCCGAAGGCCGCGACCTGCTGAAGAGCCTCGCCGCACCGCTCGCCGGCTACCTGCGCACGCGCGAGGACATTCTGATGGTCAGCGGCTTCACCGACGATCGCCAGGTCAGCGGCAGCAACCAGAAATTCGCCGACAACTGGGACCTCTCCGCGCAACGCGCGCTCACCGTCACCCGCACGCTGATCGACGAAGGCGTGCCGTCTTCGTCGGTGTTCGCCGCGGCATTCGGTGCCGAGCAACCGGTCAGCGCCAACACCAGCGAAGAAGGCCGCGCGCGGAACCGCCGGGTCGAGATCGCCCCCATTCCCCGCCCCGCCAAGCGCAGCGGTGAAGATGGACGGTGACGCCCTGCCACCGGCGGCGCAGTTGCAGGCGTGGCGCGCGCAGGGCGCGGATCGCGTGGATCCCACGCGCTTCGACATCCTGCTGGCGTTGGCCGCGCGCGTGCCCACACAGCAGGGCGAAGCCCGTCGCCTGCTGGACGCCCGCCTCGCCGGGCTGATGCGCGCGTACGCGGAAGGCCTCGCGCAGCGGCCGGCGGGTGCGCCACCCGTGCCCGTGCGTGATACCGGCCTGCGTGCGCTGGTCGCCGCGCTGCAGGCGCGCAACGAAGGCGAGCCGCTGCCCGGTGCAACATCGCTGGCGCCCTCCGCCCTCACCCAGGCCCGCGAAGTCTGGGCGCAGGTGCGCACCGACAGCCAACTGCGCGCGTCGCTGCACGAGGTGCCAGCCGATGCCGGCCCGTTGAACTCCGGCATGCTGGTCCACCGCGCCCTGCACCTGATGCGTGCGGTATCGCCGGGCTATCTGCAGCACTTCATCGCCTACGCCGACACCCTGTCGTCGCTGGAACAGCTCCAGCAGGCCGTGGCACCCCTGACGGCGGCCACGGATGCGCCGCGCCCTGCGCGTCGCGCACCCCGCAAGAAGAAAGCCGCGGCTCCGTAGCCTGCGACACCCCTCTCGCGAAGGCATGCGATACCGCACGGGCCGCGCGCGTGGCGCTCTGTGTGAGAAAGATCGCGCTCCGAGCTCCATCAATCGGGCTCAATGTGAGACAGATGGCTTTCCGAGCTCCATCTGCAAGGCGCCGAGCTCGGCAGATCGCCCTCGGAATGTCATTCGCCGGCCTCCGGCGCTCCATCGATCGCGCTCCGAAGGCCATCGATGGCTTTCAGTGTGAGACAGATCGGATTCCGAGCCCCATCCACGAAGCTCATCGCTCGACAGATCACACTCCGAATGCCGTGGCATGGCGTTCGGAGAGCGATCGATGGCTTTCCGAGGGCCATCGATGGCCCTCCATGTGAGACAGATCGGGCTCCGAGTGCCATCGATGGAGCTCCCCCACCCGGCGCGTCACACGTAGAGCCCCATCGACGGCGCAATGCGTGAGATGAGAGCGGCGCCCGGCCCCTTCCCCGCGCTCAGGGATACAGCAGGTGCTGCCGGCGCAGGGCGTCGAAGGCGGTGATGGCCGGCTGCCAGCGCGCTTCGATGGCGTCCAGGGTGTCGCCGCGCTCGAGAGCGACGCGCAGGTCGCCCACGCCAGCGAGGCGGTCGAAGAACGGCGGCTCGCCCGGCAGGAAGGCGAAGTCCTTCGGGTGCTGGTCGTGCAGGGCCTTCAGCACGGCAAGCCCGGTCCGCACCGGGCGGAACGCAACGCGGTCGGTCACGTGCAACTGCACGCCCGCGCAGGCCTTGCCCGCGTGCTTGGAGAACGTCGGCGTGAACCAGGTCGGCCGGAACCGCACGCCCGGCAGGTCCATCGCATTGAGCCGCGCCGCCAGGGCCTGCGCATCCACCCACGGCGCGCCCACGGTCTCGAACGGCCGCGTGGTGCCACGGCCTTCGGACACGTTGGTGCCTTCCAGCAGGCCCATGCCCGGATAGACCAAGGCGGTGTCCGGCGTGGGCATGTTCGGCGACGGCGGCACCCACGGCAGTGCGCCGCGCCACGGGTCGTCACCGCGCCGCCAGCCCTGCATCGTCACCACGTGCAGTTCGGCGCCGATGCCGAACGCGGTGTTGAACAGCGTGGCCAGTTCGCCCAGCGTCATGCCGTGGCGGATCGGGATCGGGAACTGGCCGATGAACGAGGCCAGCGCCGGGTCCAGTACCGGCCCCTCGACCAACACACCCCCGAGCGGATCGGGACGATCGGCCACGACGACGGGAATGCCGGCCCGCTTCGCCGCGCGCATTACCCCGGCCAGCGTGTACGGATAGGTGTAGAAGCGCGTGCCGACGTCCTGGATGTCGAACACCAGCACGTCGATGCCGTCGAGCATCGCCGGGGTCGGTTCGCGGTGTTCGCCGTACAGGCTGTGCACCGGCAGGCCGGTGGCGGCATCGCGTCCGGAGGCCACATGGTCGCCCGCCTGCACATCGCCGCGCACGCCATGCTCGGGACCGAACAGTGCGACCAGCGTGAATTCCTTGCGTTCGGCGAAGCGATCGACGTCGCTGCGCAACTGGCGATCCACACCGGTGGCGTTGGTCACCAGGCCCACGCGCTTGCCGCGCAGCAGGTCCATGCGTTCATCGAGCAAGACCTCGACGCCAAGCCTCGGCGCCGCATCCACGGGTTCAGCCGCGCCCGCACGCGCATGCAACACACCGAGCAACAGCAGCACGCCGAGGCCCACGGGGCGCAGTGCAGCATGCAGCGGACGAGCGAACCGGGGCATAGTGTCACGACCGTTTGCTATCGTGGTCGTGACGATAGCAGCCTGCGTGCGGCACCGTGCAAGGGGATCATCGCCGGTATCGACGCCTTCTTCCGTTGTCAGGTGAGGGATCCGATGTCCCGTAGGGCGAACCGCATCATGCGCAGCATGTCTTTCCTCGTGATGGCCTCGGCGGCATTGCCCGCCGCCGCACAACCGGCACCCGACCGCCTGGGTGTCGCTCCGTCGGCGCAATCGCGGGACTTCGTGGCGAACAAGCAGCAGTTCCAGCTGCACAGCCTGCTGACCGAACAGCGCCACCCTCGCAGCTTCGACCTGAGCACGCGCATCGCCGCCGACACCACCGACGGGCTGGCCGCGCTGCTGTCGGTGGATGAGGACATCACCGCCGCGCTGCAGGGCGTCGCTGACGATCCTGCGCGCTTGGCCGCGCTGGAAGACGCCAGCCGCGAGATCACCCGCGCCTTGCGCGAAGGGCACCGCCTCTACTTCTACGGCACCGGTTCCACCGGGCGGCTGGCCGAAACGATCGAAAGCGGCCTGTGGCGGCCGTTCTGGCAGCGCACCGCGGCATCACCCGCGATGGCGAAGATCGAGGCGCGCTTTCCCGGCCTCGGCGAACGCGTGCGCGGCGAGATCACCGGTGGCGACCGCGCCCTGATCGCCTCGCTGGAAGGTTTCGAAGACATTCCCGAGATCGGCCGCCTGCAACTGCAGGACAACGGCATCCAGCCGCAGGACCTGGTGTTCGCCGTCACCGAAGGCGGCGAGACGTCCGCGGTGATCGGCACGGCGCTGGCCGCGGCCGACCAGGCCGGCGCCGACGCGCGCCGCACGTGGTTCGTCTACAACAATCCGGATGCGGTGCTGCGCCCGTTCGAGCGCAGCCGCCGCGTGCTCGACGATGCGCGCATCACCAAGATCCCGCTGCCCACCGGGCCGCAGGCGATCACCGGCTCCACCCGCATGCAGGCCACCACCACCAGCCTGTACGTGCTGGGCGTGGTGCTGGAGGATGCGACACGCGCGCTGCTGCGCGACGTGCTGTCGGCCGACGAACTCGCCGCGCTCGGTTTCAACGACGCCGGCATCGCCGACCGCCTGCGCGGTTTCGCCGCGATCCAGCGCACTGCCGCGGCGGCTGCACCGAAACTGGCGGCATGGACCGATCGCGAGGCGGCGAGCTACGCGGCCGGACGCCATGCGACCTACCTGGCCACGCGCGCGCTGATGCCGGTATTCGTCGACGTGACCGAACGCGCGCCCACGTTCCGCCTGTCGCCGCTGGATACGGTGAACACACCGGAACGACGCTCGTGGATCCAGGTGTGGACGCCGGCCGCCGATGGCGCCCAGGCCTGGCAGGCGCTGCTGCACCGCCCGTTCCACGGGCTGGACAAGGCGCTGTACCTGCCGCCGTTCGAGACCGGCATCCCGGACCCGTACCTGCGCGAAGCCGCTCTGCGTGGTCTGTCGAATGCGGGCGACGAACAACAGACGCTGTACGACCTGTCGTACTCGCCCGCCAACGTGCAGCGCAGTGGGCCGCAGGCCGGCGACGCCGGCGCGCTGATCCTGCTCGGCGATGAAGCGCATGCCGACGCCAACCGGCAGTGGCTGCAGGCCTTCGCCGCGGCCGGTGCGGAGCCGGTGCTGGTGTCGGTTTCCGCGCGCCCGGTGGCGAGCGAGGTGCTCGCCGACGTGGCCGCCCTGCCCCGCGCGGTGCCGGTGATCGCGGTGACGGTGCCGCAGCGCGATGCGTTCGAACTCAACCAGACCATCGCCCTGAAGATGCTGATCAACGCGCACTCCACCGGCGTGATGGCCAAGCGCGGGCGCGTGGTCGGCAACACGATGACCAGCGTGCAGCCGGGCAACCTGAAACTGATCGGGCGCGCGACCTGGCTGATCCTCTCCCACGTCAACGCCGTGCTGGAAACGCCGGCGTGGCGCGATGCCGTCGGCAGCACGGCGCCGCTGGGCTATGCGGAAGCCAATGCCGTGCTGTTCGAGGCGATCGAGCAGCGCCGCAACGCGCCCGGTGCGAGCGGCCTGCCGGAAGTGGAGCTGTCGGTGGTCGCGGTGCTGGACGCACTCAAGGCCGGTGCGCCCATCGACTGGCATCAGGCCGCCACGCACCTGCGCGACGGTGGGCTGAGTCGCTATCTGGCGCCGTACGCCACGGCGACCGCGCGCCCCACCCCCTGAGTCCACGCCCAGGCCTCTCCCACGGCGGGGAGAGGCAGGCGCTTCGGATCAGTGGTTGCCTTTCGCCCGTGCGAACGCGGCGGCCAGCGCGTTGTCGGCGGGCGGTGCACTGGTCTTCGCCGATGCAGGACCACGACGCGGATCGCGCGGGTTGCCACGGTCGGGCCCGCGCGGCGGACGCGGATCATTCGTCCGGGCTTCGCGCGGCGCCTGCGGTGCCGGCGCGTCGTCGAGACGGCGCGTCAATGCGATGCGCTTGCGGGCCACGTCGACCTCCAGCACCTTCACCTTGACGATGTCGCCGGCCTTCACCACTTCGCGCGGGTCCTTCACGTAGCGGTCGGCCAGCGCCGAGATGTGGATCAGGCCGTCCTGGTGCACACCGATGTCGACGAACGCACCGAACGCGGCGACGTTGCTGACCACGCCTTCCAGGATCATGCCTTCGCGCAGGTCCTTGATGTCTTCCACCCCGTCGGCGAAGCGCGCGGCCTTGAACTCGGGGCGCGGATCGCGGCCGGGCTTCTCCAGTTCCTTCAGGATGTCGCGGATGGTCGGCACGCCGAACGTCGCGTCGGTGTACTGCTCGGCCCTCACCGCACGCAGGAACGCCGTGTCGCCGACGATCTGCTTCACCTGCCGGCCGCTGCCGGCCAGGATGCGCTCCACCACCGGATAGGCTTCCGGATGCACGGACGAGGCATCCAGCGGCTCGTCGCCATCGGCGATGCGCAGGAAGCCCGCGCACTGCTCGAAGGTCTTCTCGCCCAGGCGCGGCACGCCGAGCAGCGCCTTGCGCGTGCGGAACGCACCATGTTCGTCGCGGAAGCGCACGATGTTCTCGGCCACCGTCGACGACAGCCCGGACACGCGCGTCAGCAGCGCGGCCGAGGCGGTGTTCACGTCCACGCCCACGGCGTTCACGCAGTCCTCCACGCGCGCATCGAGGGCGCGCGCCAGGCGGAACTGGTCCACGTCGTGCTGGTACTGGCCCACGCCAATGGCCTTGGGCTCGATCTTCACCAGCTCCGCCAGCGGATCCTGCAGGCGCCGTGCGATCGACACCGCACCGCGGATGCTGACGTCGAGATCGGGGAATTCCTTGGACGCGAATTCGGAGGCCGAGTACACCGACGCCCCCGCTTCGCTGACGACGATCTTGTCCATCTTCAGTTCCGGCGCCTGCTTGATCAGGTCGCCCGCCAGCTTGTCGGTCTCGCGGCTGGCGGTGCCGTTGCCGATCGCGATCAGGTCCACCTGGTGCTTGGCGCACAGCGCACGCAGCACGTGCAGCGATTGATCCCACTGGCGTTTGGGTTCGTGCGGGTAGATCGTCGCGGTGTCCACCAGCTTGCCGGTGCGGTCGACCACGGCGACCTTCACGCCGGTGCGCAGGCCCGGATCGAGGCCGAGCACGGCCTTCGGACCGGCGGGCGCGGCCAGCAACAGGTCCTTGAGGTTGTCGCCGAACACCGCGATGGCCTCGGCTTCGGCCTTCTCGCGCGCCTGGTTGAACAGGTCCAGCAGCAGGTGCATGTGCAGCTTGGCGCGCCACGTCAGGCGGCAGGCATCCAGCAGCCACTTGTCGGCGGCGCGGCCCTGCGCCGACACGCCGGCATGCACGGCCACGCGTCCCTCGGCCTGCAGGTGGCCCGCCTCGGCCTCCATGCCGGGGTCGAGATCGAGCAACAGGATCTCTTCGCGACGCGCACGGAACAGCGCGAGCAGGCGGTGCGAGGGGATCTTCGCCAGCGACTCGGCGTGGTCGAAATAATCGCGGTACTTCGCGCCTTCGTTCTCCTTGCCTTGCGCGACCTTGGCGCGGATCACGCCGACATCGGTCATCCAGTGGCGCAGTTCGCCGACCAACGCGGCGTTCTCGCCCCAGCGCTCCATCAGGATGGCGCGCGCACCGTCGAGGGCGGCCTTGGCGTCGGCCACGCCTTTCTCGGCGTCGACGTACGCGGCAGCGGCCACGTCCGGTGCCTGGGTGGGATCGGCGAGCAGGCCGTCGGCGAGCGGCTCCAGGCCGGCTTCGCGCGCGATCTGCGCGCGCGTGCGGCGTTTGGGCTTGTATGGGAGGTAGAGGTCTTCCAGGCGTGCCTTGCTGTCGGCGCCTTCGATCTCGGCGCGCAGTTCGTCGGTCAGCTTGCCCTGCTCGTCGATGCTGGCGAGCACGGCGGCGCGGCGGTCTTCCAGCTCGCGCAGGTAGGTCAGGCGCACTTCGAGGTTGCGCAACTGGGTGTCGTCGAGCCCGCCGGTGACTTCCTTGCGGTAGCGGGCAATGAAGGGCACGGTGGCACCTTCGTCGAGCAGCGCGATGGCGGCCTTGGCCTGCGCGGTCTGGGCGCCGATCTCGGCGGCGATGGTGGCGGCGATGTGCTGGGCGATCTGGGGCGTACGGTCTTGCATTGCGTCCGGTGCTGGAAAACCCGATGGATCGGGTGGGACCCGGATTGTGGCAACGGATGGCCGCGCGGGAAACGGGTTGACACGCGCGCCCGATGCGGGCTGACGGACGGGGCGTCGCTGGCTATGCTCGGACACCCCGCAAGGACCCCTGCCCATGCGCACGCTGTATCCCGAGATCGCGCCGTACCGCACGCACCGGCTTGCCATCGATGCCCTGCACACGCTGCATGTGGAGGAATGCGGGAATCCGGACGGCATCCCCGTGATCTTCCTGCACGGCGGCCCGGGCGCTGGCCTGTCGCCGGTGCATCGGCGCTTCTTTGATCCCACGCGCTACCGCATCGTCCTGTTCGACCAGCGTGGTACCGGCCGGTCGACACCGTTCGGCGAGCTGCGCGACAACACCACCGCACATCTGGTCGCGGACATCGAAGCCGTGCGTTCGCACGCGGGCATCGAGCGCTGGCTGGTGTTCGGCGGCTCGTGGGGTTCCACCCTGGCGCTGGCCTACGCGCAGGCGCACCCCGCGCGTGCGACCGGCGTGATCGTGCGCGGCGTCTACCTCGGCCGCGAGGAGGAGAACCGTTGGTTCAACGAGGCCGACGGCGGTGCGCGCTGGGTGTTTCCGGAACGCTGGGCGCGCTACGAGGCGCATATCCCGGCGGACGAACGCGACACGATGATCGAGGCTTACTGGCGTCGCATGGACGATCCCGATGCGGCGATCGCGATGGCCGCCGCCCAAGCCTGGCTGGGCTGGGAAGACGGTGCGGCCACGCTGCTGCACGAGCCGGATGCCACGTCGGATGAAGATCCCGCCAAGGTCCTGGCCAAGGCGCGGATCGAGGCGCACTACTTCCGCCACAACACCTTCCTCGCGCATGGCCAGTTGCTGCGCGACGTCGACCGCATCCGGCACCTGCCCGGTGTGATCGTCCAGGGTCGCTACGACATCATCTGCCCGCCGCGCAGTGCCTGGGACCTGGCGCAGGCCTGGCCTGAAGCACGCCTGGAGATGGTGCTGGCGGGCCACGGTGCCACCGAGCCGGCGATCACCGATGCACTGATCCGTGCGACGGACGCGTTTGCGGACCGCTGAAACGAAGACGGGCCGCGCGAGGCGGCCCGTCGATGGTGCAACGTGCGCGGGTAATTACGAACGTACCGGCAGCACGCGGATTTCGACGCGACGGTTGAGCGCACGGCCCGCGTCGGTGTCGTTGCTGGCGACCGGATAGCGCTTGCCCATGCCGACGATTTCGAAACGCTCGCGCTGCAGACCCTGGCCGATCAGGTAGTTGCCCACCGAGGCGGCGCGCTGCTCGGACAACCGCTGGTTGACCGCGTCCGTACCGATGCTGTCGGTATGGCCGCTGACTTCCACGATGGTCTGGTTGTACTCGCGCAGCGTCGAAGCGACGTTGTTGAGGGCCGGATAGAACTGCGACTTTAGGTCGGCTTTGCCGAAATCGAAGGTCACGCCATCGGGCAGGTTGAGCTTGATGACGTCGCCGTCGCGGCTGACATCGATGCCCGTGCCGGCCGTCTGGCGGCGTAGTTCCGCTTCCTGGCGATCCTGGTAGGCGCCGATCGAGCCGCCCGCGATACCGCCGATGCCCGCGCCGACCAGGGCGCGCTGCCGACGCTCGGTGGCATCGCTGCCGCTGAGCAGGCCGGCCACCGCGCCGATGCCTGCGCCGATCAGGGCGCCGGTACGGGTGCGGTTCGGATCGTTGGGATCATTGGTCTGGCCGGTGTAGCTGGCGCAGCCGCCGAGCAGGGTGACAGTGAGCGCCGCCAGGGCGCCAGTCTTCAGCATCGTATTCATAGATCCTCCTTGGTGGCGTGCGGGGAATGCCCGGAACGGTCGCAAGCCTACCCAGCGAATTGTTTACAACGCGCGATTTGAGCCCTGTTCATTCAGGTGCCGTCGGGCTTCAGTCCATCAGCGCCACGGCGCCTTCGGCATCCAGTGTGTGCTCCCAGTTCCCCATCAGCGACAGGTACAGCAGCTTGTCGAACTCGGGGCCGAAGCGCCGGATGACCGCATCCGGATCGGGGATCAGCTTGGCGTCGGCGATCAGCCCGAAGTGCACGCGCCCGTTGTAGCTGAGGATGGACACACCGATGCCGATGGAGCCGGTCTGCGGCACCCAGAACATCATGTCCCGCAGGCGCGAGCCGCCCATGTAGAGCGGCTGCTGCGGGCCGGGCACGTTGGTGGCCACCGCGGTGGCCTTGCGCGAGAACAGCTCCAGCGCCACGCCCTGGATGGCCGAGGGCGCCATGCCAAGCGCCGCAAGAAGCCCAAACGCAACAATGGCTTGGCGCGAGTTCTTCAGGTCACGCATGCACTGGGCGACGCGCTCCAGGCGGCGAATCGGGTTGTCCTCGCCGACCGGCAGGTCCAGGAAGACCAGGCCGAAATGGTTACCCAGCTTGCGGGCGTGCTCGAGCGGACGCAGGTTCACCGGCACGGTCGCACGCAAGGTGACGCCATCGAGCTGCTCGCCCCGCTCCAGCATGTAGCTGCGCAGCGCACCGGCGGCGGCAGCCATCAGCACATCGTTGACGGTGCAGTCGCAGGCGCGGCCGACCGCTTTCACGTCTTCCAGGTCCAGCGGTTCGGCCCAGGCCACCCGCTTGCTGACACCAAGCTTGCCGCGCAGCAGCGTGGGCGGGTCGTCGGAGAGCGACAGCGCGTGCAGCAGTTCGCGGCCGATCTCGCCACCCTCCTTCGCCAGCATCGTGGCCAGCGTCGGGTCCTGCATCATCTCCATGCCCTTGCCGAGCACCTTGCCTCCGATCTGCACGTAACGATCGATGGCGCCGACGCGGCGCACGACTTCCGCGCCGTCCTTCTTGAGCCAGGCCGAACGCAGATCCTTGCCGGTGTCGGGCTTGCGGCTGGTGTCGGTGAGCGACAGCAGCACCTGCACCAGCGCGATGCCATCGGCGTAGCTGTGGTGGATGCGCGCGACCAGCGCCGACCCGGTGCCATAGCGTTCGATCAGATGGAATTGCCACAGCGGCTTGGTCTTGTCCAAGGGCGTGGACGCCATCTGGCTGGTGAAGCGCTCCAGGGCCTTCTTCTCGGATTTCGGATCGTGCCGGCCAGGCAGCGCGGACAGGCGAACATGCCAATCGAGGTCGAAGTCGGGATCAGTCACCCAGGACGCGCCTGCCGGCGTGTCGACCGCCTTCTGCAGGAACCGGGGATAGGCGAGGAAACGCTTCTTCACCACCTGCTTCAGCGTGTCGAGCGTCATCGGCTCGTCGAACATCAGCACGCCGGTGATCATCATCGGATTGGTCGGGCGGCACATCCGCAACCAGGCGGTGTCCACCCGCGACATCGGCTCGCGACGCGGCTTTGCCGGCGCCTTCTTCGTGGCCATGCTTGCCCTCCTCTCCCGCGTCGAGTGAAGCACGCGGCGACGAAAGGCGTCAACGCGGCTCAGTCGCCGGTCTTGCGGTAGGCGGCCAGCGCGCCTTCGCGTCCCTCGGCGAGGTCGACGAGGGGGCGACGCGGGTAACCCGGCGCAGCGCGAACGAGCGCATCCGGTTTCTGCCATGGCGCGAACCGCAACGGCACCGGCACGTCCGCCAGCTCCGGCACCCATCGCGCGATGTAGGTGCCCTTCGGATCGAATTTCTCCGCCTGGGTAACCGGGTTGAACACGCGGAAGTACGGCGCGGCATCGGCGCCGGTGCCCGCCGTCCATTGCCAACCCAAGGTGTTGTTCGCCAGGTCGGCATCGACCAGCGTGTCCCAGAACCAGCGCGCCCCGTGCAGCCAGTGGTAACGCAGGTGCTTGACCAGGTAACTGGCCACGATCATCCGCACGCGGTTGTGCATGTAGCCCGTCGCCCACAACTCGCGCAGCCCCGCATCGACGATGGGCACGCCCGTGCGCCCCTGCTGCCAGGCGGCCAGCGCGCCGGGATCAACCTTCGCCCACTCGAAATGCTCGAAACGCGGATTGAGGTTCTGCGTGGGCGTATGCGGGAAGTGGTGCAGCAGGTGGTAAGCGAATTCTCGCCACCCGATTTCGCGAATGTAACCGTCCATGTCCGCGCTGTTGGCGGCTGTGCGTGCGCGCTCCAGCTCCGCGGTAATGCGCCAGGGTGCGATCTCACCGAAGTGCAGGTGCGCCGACAGCTTCGACGTGCCGGTGCGGTCCGGCCGATCCCGATCGGTGCGGTAGCCGTGCAATGCGCCGTCGATGAAGACCTCCAGCGCCTCACGGGCACCGGCCTCGCCTGGCGTCCAGGTTTCCCAGAAACCGGCATCCCAGCCCAGCGCAGGCGCCAGTTGGCAGGTATCGAGGAGATCTCCCTGCACCTTTTTGTCGAAGGCGGGCAAGGTGTCCGGTGCATCCCAGGGTGCGGGAGCGCGCCACTGCGCGAGCGCCGAGCGCCAGAAAGGCGTGAACACTTTGTAAGGCCCGCCCTGCTGCGTGGCCAGGTCCCAGGGTTCGAACAGCAGGCTGCCGTTGAAGCTCTCGACGCGCAGCCCGCGCTCGCGCAGCGCCTTCTTCAGCGCGGCATCGCGCGGCTGGGTGGCCGGTTCGTACTTGCGGTTCCAGAACACCGCTTCGGCGCCGGTGTCCGTCAGCATGTCGTCCAACACGGACTCACTGGCGCCGCGCCGCAGCAGCAGGCGTGAGCCGCGGCTGCGGAGGTCGGCATCCAGCGCGGTGAGCGAACGATGCAACCACGCATCCGATGCACCGCCCGGCGCCCACTCGCCTTCCTCGCGCGGTGCACGAATGTAGAGCGGGATCGGCGTGTAGCCTTCCTCCAGCGCGGCACGCAGCGCCGGATTATCGTCAAGGCGCAGGTCGTGCCGGAACCAGACGAGGGCGTGGGGCATGGTGGAACTCGCGCAGGATGACGGAACGCTTACGCAGGATGCAGGGTTCTGGATGCAGGCGCCGTGAGGTACTCGCGCGGGATCCGCTCATTCAGGCCAGTCAGGATCTCGTACGGAATCGTGCCCGCCGCCCGCGCGACGTCCTCGCAGCGGATCGCCACGCCGGCCTGTTCGCCGATCAACACGACTTCGTCTTCGTTGTACGCGGAGCCTTCAGTACCCAGGTCCACCATGAACTGGTCCATGCAGATGCGACCGATGATGGGTCGGCGCTCGCCGCGCACCAGGACGTCGCCACGCGATGAGAGTGCGCGGGGGAAACCGTCGCCGTAGCCGATCGGCACGGTCACCACGCGGGTGTCGTGCGGCGCGGTCCAGGTGGCGCCATAACTGACGGTCCGGCCGGCACGCACGATCTTGAAATAGACGACCTGCGAGACCAGCGAGAGCGCCGGCATCAGGTCGATCGTGGCGCGTGACGCGGGGTCCGGCAGCACGCCGTACAGCGCGATGCCCGGGCGCACCATGTCCAGCCAGGTCTCGGGGAAATGCAGCACGCCGCCGGAGTTGGCCAAGTGCCGGACCGGCATCGGCGCGCCCAGGCGATCGAAGTGCGCGCACGCGTCGAGGAAGCGCTCGCGCTGCTCGGCCGTCATCGGCGAAGCCGGATCGTCCGCGCACGCCAGGTGCGAATAGATGCCTTTCACCGAGCACCACGAGGACGCCACGGCCGCCTCGATGAAGGCACCGGCGTTCTCGCTGTGCACGCCGATGCGCTCCATGCCGGTGTCCACTTTCAAGTGAACCACTGCCTTGCGTCCGGTGGCCTCGGCCGCCGCCTCGACCTGCCGCAGTTTGGCGATCGACGACACCGTCACTTCCAGGTCGTGCGCCAGGAACTGCGTCACCTGCGGCGCATGGATGCCACCGAGCACGAGAATCGGCACGGTGATGCCTGCGCGGCGCAACGCGATACCTTCCTCGACGAACGCGACGCCAAGTTGTTCGACGCCCTGTGCTTCCAGATGGCGCGCCACCGGCACCAGCCCATGGCCGTAGGCGTTGGCCTTGACGATGCCCATGACGGGCACGCCAACGTGGCCCTGGATGGCGCGCAGATTATGCGTCAACGCATCCAGCGCGACCCGGATGCGCGTGGGGCGGTCGTTCGCTTCGGGACGCGTGTGCGGGGCTGACAAGGCGGCATCCAGCGGAGTATCCATGCAGCGATTGTAGCGTCCGGCGCTTCGTCCCCGTTCATGCGAGCACGAACGTGCGTGCGCTAGGCTGGCGCCGGGTTCCAGGGATCGGCTCCGATGGCACTTCGCTCCAGATCGACCACGGTCATCGTCATTGGCGCGATCCTCGCCATCGCCATCGGCGCATGGCTATGGATGCGCACGACACCCACGGATAGCGGAGCGACTGCCGATGACCCCTCTCCTGTCCTGGCGTCCGTCCCGTCGTCCACCCTGCCCGCACCGACAGCCGACATCGACACGCCGGCCAGCGCGACCGACGCGCACGACACCTCCAGGAAGCCGATAGCGGAAACGCCGGGCCGTGCGCAGCTGTCCGCGCCGGCCATCGGTGCGCGAGCCGGCGCGCGGCCCTTGTCGGCCGAGGGAGAACGCCGGCTGGACAAATTCCTGGCTGGACTGCGCAACACCAGTTCGGATGCGAAGGACTACGAAACGCTGGGCCGTTCTGAACCAGCGGACCCCGACTGGTCGCCGCGCCTTGAAATGCTGATCCAGCAGACGATCGACCGGCACACCCATGAGTTCGGGCGACTCGAGATCGGCCGGCCACGCTGCAGTAAGAGCCTGTGCATGCTGACCGCAGTGGCGACCACGCGGAATCCGCAGCAGCTTGCCCAGGCAGACTTCCAGCGCCTCATCTACACCTACATGATGCCGGAACCCTGGTTCCGCGAATCGTTCTTCGATGCCAATACGACGGTGGCGGGCGATGAGACAGGCGACGTCTACGTGAGCTACTTCATCCGCAAGTAGCGGTCACTCGAAGCTGCCCACCGAGTCGTGGGCCAGGTTGTCGAAACGCGTGTATTCGCCGAAGAACCGCAGCTTGCACGAACCCGTCGGACCCGAACGCTGCTTGCCGATGATGATCTCGGCCAGGCCTTTGTCTGGCGAGGTTTCCTTGTTGTAGTAGTCGTCGCGGTAGATGAAGACGATCATGTCGGCGTCCTGCTCGATGGCGCCCGATTCGCGCAGGTCGGCCATCACGGGACGTTTGTCGGTGCGCGTTTCCAGCGAGCGATTGAGCTGCGACAGCGCAAGCACCGGCACGTTCAGCTCTTTCGCCAGGCCCTTCAGCGAACGCGAGATCTCGGAGATCTCGGTGGCGCGATTCTCGCTGTTGCCGGGCACCGACATCAGCTGCAGGTAGTCGATGACGATCAGACCCAGGTCGTGCTCGCGCTTCAGACGGCGCGCCTTCGAGCGCAGCACATCCGGCGACAGGCCCGGCGTATCGTCGATGAAGACCTTCGCTTGGTCCTTGAGGATGCGGATGGCGCTGGTGACGCGGCTCCAGTCCTCGTCTTCCAACGAGCCCGTGCGCAGGCGGGTCGCATTGATGCGCCCGACCGATGAAATCAGGCGCATGGCCAGCTGGCCGGCCGACATTTCCATCGAGAACACGGCCACGGCCTTCTTCGACTTGATCGCCGCGTACTCGGCGATGTTCAGCGCGAACGTGGTCTTGCCCATGGCAGGACGCGCGGCCAAGATCACCAGGTCGGTGGGCTGCAGGCCAGCGGTCATCATGTCGAATTCGTTGTAGCCCGTCGGCAGGCCGGTCACGGTACCGCCGCTTTCCGAACGAATGCGCAGGACCTCGAAGGCGTCCTTCAGTGCATCGTTCATCGCCACGAAGTCGGTGCGCCCGCGGGCGCCCTGCTCGGCGATGGCGAAGACCTTCTGCTCAGCGATCGCCAGCATCTCGTCGCTTTCCTTGCCCTCGGGCTGGAACGCGTCGTTGACGATGTCGGTGCCCACCTCGATCAGCTGGCGCATCACCGCCTTGTCGCGGACGATCTCGGCATAGGCGGTGATGTTGGCGGCGGAGGGCGTGGTGCTGGCCAGTTCGACCAGATAGGCACCACCGGCCACCAGGTCCATCTGGCCCTGGGACTCGAACCATTCGCCCAGGGTCACGGCGTCGAACGGCCGGCTACGCTCGGCCAGTTCCGCGATCGCGCGGTAGATCAGCTGATGGTCGCGACGGTAGAAATCGTTGGCGGTGAGCTTGTCGTTGATGCGGTCATAGGCTTCCGGCGCCAGCATGAGGCCGCCCAGCACCGCCTGCTCCGCCTCGGTGGAGTGTGGCGGCACGCGGAGCTGTTCGATGCGCGAATCGTGGGGATCCTGGCGGAAACCGGTGCGTGCGGACATGGGCGGTGCAAGCTCCTGCGGCGCATGCGGGGCGAAGGCCCGCACGGCCGGACATGGTAGGCAGTCCGTGCCCGGGGGTGTTGCAGATAAGTATGTGGATAACCGGTGGGCATCTCAGCGCCTGCGACAGGCGCGCCCACAAAACAGGACGGGCGCCTTGCGGCGCCCGTCTGTCGGCATCACGGGGTGATGCGCGGGTGGATCAGGCTTCGGCCTGCACGACGACCTTGACGGTCGTCTGCACGTCGGCGTGCAGCTTCACGACGATCTCGTACTCGCCGATGTTGCGCAGCGCGCCTTCGCCCATGATGACCTCGCTTTTCTCGAGCGGCAGGCCGGCGGCGGTGAAGGCGTCGGCGATGTCGCGCGGGCCGACCGAACCGAACAGCTTGCCTTCGGTCGCGGCATTGGCGGTGATCGTGACGCTCGCGCCTTCCAGCTTGGCGGCACGGCTTTCGGCGTCGTCATGCACGGCCTTGGCCTTGGCTTCGTACTCGGCGCGCTTGGCTTCGAACTCGGCGACGTTGGCGGCGGTGGCCGGCACGGCCTTGCCCTGCGGCACCAGGTAGTTGCGGCCGTAGCCCGGCTTCACGTTGACCTTGTCGCCCAGGACGCCCAGGTTGGTCACTTTCTGCAGAAGAATCAGTTCCATCGTATTGCTCCGTATTCGTTAGCAGGCGGGCCTGCAGCGATTGGCTGTCCGAATGACAGTGGGAAGAAGGAGCCTCCCCATGCGGGGAGGCCCTGGATTACACGTCGTGGTTGTCCGTGTACGGGATCAGCGCCAGGAAACGGGCGCGCTTGACCGCGGCGGACAGCTGGCGCTGGTAGCGCGACTTGGTGCCGGTGACGCGGCTCGGCACGATCTTGCCGTTCTCGGTCAGGTACTGGCGCAGGGTGTTGAGATCCTTGTAGTCGATCTCTTTCACGCCTTCGGCGGTGAACTTGCAGAACTTGCGGCGACGGAAGAACTTGGACATGGGTGGGCTCCTTAGGCGGCTTCGGCGTTGTCGGAATCGGTCGAAGCGGCGTTGCCGGCCTCGCCTTCATCGTCGTCACGGCGACGACGCTCGCCACGCTCGGGCTTGTCGCCCTTCTCGTCCTTGTTCTTCATGATCAGCGACTGCTCGGTATCCGGGCCATCACGCTTGATGACCAGGTTGCGCAGCACCGCATCGTTGAAGCGGAAGCTCTCGACCAGCTCGTTCAACACGGCCTGGTCGGCTTCGATGTTGAGCAGCACGTAGTGGGCCTTCACCAGGTTCTGGATCGGGTACGCCAGCTGACGGCGGCCCCAGTCTTCCAGGCGGTGGATCGTACCGTTGCCGCCCTCGATCAACGCCTTGTAGCGCTCGATCATGGCCGGCACCTGCTCGCTCTGGTCCGGGTGGACCAGGAACACGACTTCATAGTGACGCATCGTTTTGTACCTTTCGGATGTGGGCCCGACCGGGAAAATCCCGTGGGCGGAACAGCCCCCCGAACGTCCGGAACGGACGCGGTGGGGCAAGGACCCGGTTGCCAGACTGGCGGCCGGGAGCAGGAAAGTATGGCAGGTCAGTCACTTAGGGGCAAGTCCTGCCTCTGGACGTGGCTCAGGCGGCGTCCGCCGAGGTCGTGAAGCTCTCGCCGCAGCCGCATTCGGCGGCCGCATTGGGGTTGCGGAAGGTGAACGTCTCGGACAGCCCCTGCTTGGCGAAGTCGATTTCGGTCCCGTCCACCAGCGGCAGGCTGTCGGCGTCCACATAGATCCGCACGCCTGCGAACTCGAACACGGTATCGCCGTCGCGCTGATCGCGAGCCAGGTCCGCCACATGGCCCCAGCCGGAGCAGCCGGTGCGGGTAACCCCGAACCGCAGGCCCAGCGCGCCCGGCGTCTGCGCGACGAAACGCTGCACGCGTTCGAGTGCGACCGGGGTGAGGGTGATGGCCATGGGGAGCTCCTGTGCGACGGGACGATTATAGCCGCGGGTGCGCCGTCGGCCGCGCGGCTCTTGCTAAACTCCGCGTTCCATAAATAAGACTGTTACCGAAGGATTCAAGCCATGACGGTGGTAAGCGTCGAACATGCGCTGGCGGGCAAGCTCCCGGCCGGCGGCGAGGTCACGGTGCGCGGCTGGGTGCGCACGCGGCGCGACTCCAAGGCGGGGCTTTCCTTCGTCAACGTCAGCGACGGCTCGTGCTTCGCCCCGATCCAGGTGGTGGCACCCGACGCGCTGTCCAACTATGAATCCGAGATCAAGCACCTGACCACCGGCTGCGCGGTCGTCGCCACCGGCACCCTGGTGGCCTCGCAGGGCCAGGGCCAGAGCTTCGAGATCCAGGCCTCGTCGATCGAGGTGGTGGGCTGGGTGGAAGATCCCCTCACCTACCCTATGCAGCCCAAGCAGCATTCGCTGGAATACCTGCGCGAATTCGCCCACCTGCGCCCGCGCACCAACCTGTTCGGCGCAGTCACCCGCATCCGCAATTCGCTGGCGCAGGCCGTGCACCGGTTCTTCCACGAGAACGGTTACTTCTGGATCAGCACGCCGATCATCACCACCTCCGACGCCGAAGGCGCAGGCCAGATGTTCCGCGTGTCCACGCTAGACCTGGTCAATCTGCCTCGCGACAAGGAAGGTGCCGTTGATTTCTCGCGCGACTTCTTCGGCAAGGAAACCTTCCTGACAGTGTCCGGCCAGCTCAACGCCGAGGCGTACGCGCTGGCCATGAGCAAGGTCTACACCTTCGGCCCCACCTTCCGCGCCGAAAACAGCAACACCACCCGCCACCTTGCCGAATTCTGGATGATCGAGCCGGAAGTCGCGTTCAACGACCTGGCCGCTAACGCGCAGCTGGCCGAGGACTTCCTGAAGTACCTGTTTCGTGCCGTGCTCACCGAGCGCGCCGACGACTTGGCGTTCATCGCCGAGCGCGTCGAGCCGACCGCGCTGACCCGCCTGGAAGCTTTCGTCAACTCGCCGTTCGAGCGCATCGACTACACCGACGCGATCTCGCTGCTGCAGAAGTCGGGGCAGAAGTTCGAGTTCCCGGTCGAATGGGGCCTGGATCTCCAGACCGAACACGAACGTTGGCTGACCGAACAACATGTCGGCCGCCCCGTCGTGGTGACCAACTACCCCGAGCACTTTAAGGCCTTCTATATGCGCCTGAACGACGACGGCAAGACCGTCGCCGCGATGGACGTTTTGGCGCCCGGTATCGGCGAGATCATCGGTGGCAGCCAGCGCGAGGAGCGTCTGGACGTACTGGATGCACGCATGGCCCAGTTCGGCCTGGATCCGGCGCATTACGGCTGGTACCGCGACTTCCGCCGCTATGGCTCGGTGCCGCACGCCGGCTTCGGCCTGGGCTTCGAGCGCCTGGTGGTCTACGTGTGCGGATTGAGCAACATCCGCGACGCCATCGCCTACCCGCGCGCGCCCGGTAACGCGGAGTTCTGATGATCCTGTTCTTCGCCCTGTGCTTCGTTGGCGTGGCGATCGCCGGGTTCTGCGCCTTCGTCATCTTCTGGCCGTTGACCCTCGTGCATGTCCGCGACCGTCATGGCGCGCTCGGTGCCGAATGGGGCGAAGGCGCTTTCCTGAAGCCCGTCGCCCTGCGCTGGCTGCTCGGTGGCGGTTACCGCGCGATTCCGGACCCGTCGCTGTCGGGCTTGGCGACGCCGGCACGGATTTCGCTCTGCGTGATCCTGTTCGGCCTTGCGATGGCCGGCTTGTTGGCCCTGTGGGCCGAGGCATTCGCATGAATCCGTTCCTCCGCGAAGACTGGTACCTGGCCTCACTCGGCCGCACCCTGATTTGGGCGCGCCTGCGCGTGTTGGAAGCCGGCACGGCCGAAGTGCTCGACAGCGACGGCAATACCCTGCCCTACGACAGCGAGGACAGCGCCCGCGCGGCCCTGTTCGATGCGGAATTCGTGGCGTTCGATGGCCTGGACGAAGACGACGCGCTGGCGCGCGGCTTCGCCCTGACTGGCGTGGCGCCGCCCCAAGGCGAGGACGATGCCGCATTGATCCCGCAGATGGTGCGGTCGCTGGGCGGTCGCGCCTGACACCCGCGTGTACACGCCGCGCGCCTTCGCCGAAGCCGACCTCGCCGAACTCGACGGGCTGATCGCCCGCGATGCCTTCGTCACCCTGGTGACTGTCGCGGACGGATTGCCCTTCGTGAGCCACCTGCCCGTGCTGTATGCGCGGGAGGGCGAACAGGTCGTCGTGGAGGGCCACTGGGCACGACCGAATCCCCAGGCACGCCACGCCGGTCCCGCTTTGCTCATCGTCCACGGTCCCCATGCCTACGTGTCGCCCGGCTGGTATGCGGACAAGGAAGAAGCGGCGCGCGTCCCGACCTGGAACTACGCGGTCGCGCATCTGCATGGCACGCTGGAAACCACCGACGACACCGCGCGTCTGGCGTCGATCGTCGACCGCCTCAGCCAGAAGAACGAAGCGCATGTCGGCAACGACTGGCGCTTCGAACATGAACGCGATGACCACATGCGCCAGTTGCGCGGCATCATCGGCTTCCGCTTCGTCGCCGAACGGATCGAACTGAAGTTCAAGCTCAGCCAGAACCATCCGGTCGCGAATGTCGAAGGCGCGGCGGATGCGCTGCAGCGACTGGGTGGCGAGGACAACCTGGAAATCGCGGCGTTGATGCGCGATCGGCTCGCACGCCGCACCGACTGAGGCCTGCGCACCCACGCACCGGTACACTCGACGCACTCTTATTCCGGAACACGCCGCATGGACTTGAACCTCGCTGGTCGACACGCGCTGGTCTGCGGCGCCTCCGAGGGCATAGGCCGTGCCGCGGCCGTCGAACTCGCACTGCTGGGCGCAGACGTCACGGTGCTGGCCCGTCGCGCGACCGCACTGGCAGAGGTGGCCGCCGCCCTGCCCCTCGTCGTGGAGGGCCAGCGTCACGGCGCGCTCGCGCAGGACGTCGCGGAGACCGCAGCGCTGGAGGCCGGCGTCCGCGCGTTGGTGACCGACCGGCCCGTCCATATCCTGGTCAACAACACCGGCGGCCCACCCGGCGGCCGCGCGCTGGACGCCGGCGCCGACGACTACCTCGCCGCGTTCCAGCGCCACCTGCTGGCGAACCAGGTGCTCGCAAGCGCCGTGGTGCCCGGCATGCGCGCCGCCCATTGGGGCCGGATCATCAACGTGGTCTCCACCTCGGTGAAGGAACCGATCGCCAACCTCGGCGTGTCCAACACCATCCGCGGTGCAGTAGCCAGTTGGGCCAAGACGCTGTCGAAGGAGCTCGGCGCTGACGGCATTACCGTCAACAACGTGCTACCCGGCTATACGCGCACCCAACGGTTGGAGCAGATCCTGCGCGACCGGGTACAGGCGACCGGAAAGGACGAGGCGGCCATCAGCGCCGCCATGCTGGCCAGCGTGCCCGCCGGCCGCTTCGCCGACGCGCACGAGGTGGCGGCCGCGATCGCCTTCCTCGCCACGCCGGCCGCGGCCTATGTCAACGGTGTCAGCCTGGCCGTCGACGGCGGCCGCATGCAGTCGCTCTGACGTCGGTCCGGGGGGCTTGTCAGCCGGGTTAAGCTAATGGGCATGGAACGCTACAGCCACTTCATCGATGGCGAACCTCGCGCCGGTGGCGCCTGGCGTCCCGTCTTCGAGCCGGCTTCTGCCGAGGTCTATGCTGAGGTGGCCGATGGCACCGAAAGCGATGTACTGCAAGCTATAGATGCCGCAGAAACCGCCTTCCCGGGATGGGCTGCCCTTCCACCCAGCGTTCGTGCGCGTTGGCTGGAGCGCCTGGCCGATGCCCTGGAAGCGCGCTTGGACGCCTTCGCCGCCGCGGAGTCGCGGGATGCCGGCAAGCCACTGGCGCTGGCGCGCGACATCGAGATCCCCCGCGCGATCGCTAACCTGCGCTTCTTCGCGCATGCTGCGACCCAATTCGCCAGCGAGTCGCACCACGGCGAAGCCGGCCTCAACTACACCCTGCGCATGCCGTTGGGCGTGGTGGCCGCGATATCGCCGTGGAACCTGCCGCTCTACCTCTTCACCTGGAAGATCGCGCCCGCGCTGGCTGCCGGCAACACCGTCGTCGCGAAACCGTCGGAGATCACGCCCGCCACTGCGACGATGCTGGGCGAACTCGCCGCAGAGATCGGCTTCCCGCGCGGCGTGCTGAACATCGTGCACGGAACCGGGCCCGCCGTCGGCGAGCGCTTGGTCGTGCATCCGGCGGTCAAGGCCGTGTCGTTCACGGGCAGTACGGCGGTGGGCCGGCGCATCGCCGGGCTCGCCGGACCGCTATTGAAGAAGGTCTCGTTGGAGCTCGGCGGCAAGAACGCCACGCTGGTCTTCGCCAACAGCGACTGGCGCGCGCACCTGGACACCCTGCTCCGCTCGGCGTTCCAGAATGCGGGCCAGATTTGTTTGTGCGGATCCCGCCTGCTCGTGCAGCAGGCGATCTACGAGGAGTTCCGCGAAGCGCTGATCGACCGTGCGCGGGCGCTGCAGGCCGGACCGCTGGACGATCCCGCCACGCGGCTCGGCGCCATGGTGTCGCAGGCCCACTTCGACAAGGTGCTGGGCTGCATCGCCCGTGCACGCGTCGAAGGCGGGCGCCTGCTCACCGGCGGGCACGCGCTGGACCGGCCCGGCTGGTTCATCGCGCCGACGATCATCGAAGGGCTGGGACCCGAAGCGGTCACCAACCGCGAGGAAATCTTCGGGCCCGTGGTGACGTTGCAGCCCTTCGAAGACGAATCCCATGCCTTGGCCCTGGCCAATGCCGGCGACTACGGGCTGGCCGTCACCGTCTGGACACGCGACCTCGATCGCGCCCACCGTCTGGCTGCGCAGCTGCGCGCCGGCATCGTCTGGATCAACACCTGGATGACCCGCGACCTGCGCACGCCGTTCGGCGGCACCGGCGCGTCCGGCCTGGGCCGCGAAGGCGGCCTGGAGGCCATGCGTTTCTTCACCGAACCCAAGAACGTCTGCGTGGCGTTGCGCTGAGGACGAATCAAGCGAATGTCTGACCTATCCGAACTCGAACAACTGCTGCAGAACAATCGCGACTGGGCCGCCCGCATCAAGCAGGAGGATCCCGGCTTCTTCAAGCGGCTGTCGCAGCAGCAATCCCCGCGCTACCTATGGATCGGTTGCTCCGATTCGCGCGTGCCGGCCAACCAGATCCTCGGCCTGGATCCTGGCGAAGTCTTCGTCCACCGCAACATCGCCAACGTGATGTCGCATGGCGACCTCAATGCGTTGTCGGTGGTGCAGTTCGCCGTCGACATCCTGAAGGTCGAGCACATCCTGCTGGTCGGCCACTATGGCTGCGGCGGCGTGCATGCCGCCATGACCGGCCTGCGCGTGGGCCTGGCCGATAACTGGCTGCGCCACGTGGCCGACGTGGCGATGAAGCACGCGGACCTGCTGGAGCAGGTCGACACCGAATCGCTGCGCCACGCGCGCCTGTGCGAACTCAACGTGATCGAACAGGTCTTCAATGTCTGCCAGACCACGGTGGTCCAGGACGCCTGGGCGCGCGGACAGCCGCTGGCGATCCATGGCTGGGTCTACAGCCTGTTCGACGGTCGCGTACGCGAACTGGGCATGGACGTCGCCGGTGCGGAAGACCTCCAGCCAGCCTACCAACGGGCCTTGTCGAGCGTGCCGCCGAAGGGAAAACGCAATGAGTGAGGTCGTCCAGGCGGGCGATGCACCGAAGCCGGTCGGCCGCTACCCGCATGCGCGCCGTGTCGGCGATCTTTTGTTCCTGTCCGGGATCGGTCCGCGCGACCCGGCGACGAATGCCATTCCCGCCGGCATCCAGGCGCAGAGCCGTGCGGTGTTTGCCAACGTGCGTACTGTGTTGGAGGCCAGCGGCGCCCGCTGGGAGGACCTCGTGGACGTCACGGTCTACCTGACCGACATGGCCGGCGATTTCCCTGGCTACAACCAGGTCTGGGCCGACTATTTTCCCGATGCCGCCGCCGCACCCTGCCGCACCACGCTCGGCATCACCGCCCTGCCCACGCCGATTTCCATCGAATTGAAGTGCATCGCGCACCTGCCGGAGCGTCGCTGACATGCTGCCCAACCCGCTCAACCTGCAGGCCTGGATCGAAGAACATCGCCACTTGCTGAAGCCGCCCGTCGGCAACAAGGTCATCTACGCCGGCGACTTCATCGTCATGGTGGTGGGCGGCCCGAATGCGCGCACCGACTACCATTACGACGAAGGCCCGGAGTGGTTCTACCAGCTCGAAGGCGAGATGGTGCTGCGTATCCAGGAGGACGGCGCCCCGCGCGACATTCCGTTGCGCGCCGGAGAGATCTTCCTGCTGCCCCCGCGCGTGCCGCACTCGCCACAGCGGATGCCTGATTCCGTCGGCCTGGTCATCGAACGCAAGCGACTGCCGCACGAGCAGGACGGGCTGATATGGTTCTGCGAGCGATGCAACCACAAACTCTACGAAGAATATTTCACCCTGCACAACATCGAGACGGACTTCCCCCCGGTGTTCGAACGGTTTTACGCCTCCCGCGAGCACCGTACCTGCACGGCTTGCGGACACCTGAACCCGGCGCCGTCCAAGTACGTGATGCCGGACACCTGATCGCCGCCTTGCGCCGCGTCGTGCCGACGCCGGAGCCCTCGGCTACACTCCGGCGATGCTGAAGATCGATACCCATGCGCACTTCCTGCCTCGCGATTGGCCCGACCTGGCCGCGAAGTACGGGGACGTGCGCTTCCCGGTGATCCACCACGGCGACGACGGCCGCCACCGCATCTACAAAGACGGCAAGTTCTTCCGCGAAATCTGGCCCAAAACCTGGGACCCGGAAGAGCGGATCGCCGACTATGCCCGCTTCGGCGTGCAGGTGCAGGTCATCAGCACCGTGCCGGTGATGTTCAGTTACTGGGCCAAACCGCACCATGCGCTCGAGCTGCACCAGGCCCTCAACGACCACACCGCTGCGGCGTGTCGTGCGTACCCTCGCCATTACGCGGGCATCGGTACAGTGCCGCTGCAATCGCCGCGTTTGGCCGTGCAGGAGTTGGAGCGCTGCATGGACCAGCTCGGCCTGCAGGGCGTGCAGATCGGCAGCCACGTCAACGACTGGAACCTGGACGCGCCTGAGCTGTTCGAGTTCTTCCAGGCGGCCAGCGAACTCGGGGCCGCCGTCCTTGTGCACCCTTGGGACATGATGGGCGCGGCATCGATGCCGAAGTACTGGTTGCCCTGGCTGGTCGGTATGCCCGCGGAACAATCACGCGCGGCCTGCTGCCTGATCTTCGGCGGCGTGCTGGAACGCCTGCCGGAGCTCAAGGTGTGCTTCGCGCACGGCGGCGGCAGCTTCCCCTACACCATCGGCCGCATCGAGCATGGCTTCAACATGCGCCCGGACCTCGTGGCCACCGACAACCCGCGCAACCCGCGCGATTACCTCGGTCGCGTGTACTTCGACTCATGGGTCGCCGACCCGCGCGCCCTGCACTACCTGCTCGACACCGTCGGCCACGAGCGCGTGATGCTGGGTACCGACTACCCGTTTCCGCTGGGCGAACAGGAGCCCGGCGCCGGCATTGCCGCGCTCGGCCTCGACGAAACCCAGCAGGCGCGCCTGTACCACGGCACCGCGCTCGAATGGCTGGGCCTGGCCGCCTCCCGCTTCGCATGATCCCGACTTCCGTCCCGGTGCATCGCCACCGGCTTCGTTCCGCCTGAACTGACTTTCCATGACCGACCCGCTGTCCCGCACCCACATCATCGCCCTGGACGCCGCCGATCCGCTGCGCGCGCTCCGCAACGAATTCCTGATCCCGCGCCACAAGCACAACGACCAGATCTACTTCTGCGGCAACTCGCTGGGCCTGCAGCCCCGAGGGGCGCGCGGGTACATCAACGAAGTGATGGACAAGTGGGCGAACGAAGCCGTCGAAGGCCATTTCACCGGCAGCGCCCAATGGATGACCTACCACGAACTGGTGCGCGAACCGTTGGCGCGGCTGGTGGGCGCGCAGGCATCTGAAGTGGTGGCGATGAATACGCTCACCGCCAACCTGCACCTGATGATGGTGAGCTTCTACCGGCCAACCGCCGCGCGTCCGGCGATCCTGATGGAAGCCGGTGCGTTCCCCTCGGATCGCCACGCCGTCGAATCGCAGATCCGCTTCCATGGTTTCGATCCGGCGACCGACTTGATCGAACTGGCGCCCGACCAGGCGGACGGCACGTTCTCGATGGCCGCCATCGAACGCGCCATCGCCGAACACGGCCATCGCCTTGCGCTGGTGCTGTGGCCCGGCGTGCAATACCGCACCGGGCAGGCGTTCGATCTGGCGGAGATCGTCCGGCTGGGCCAGGCGCAGGGCGCCATCGTCGGCGTCGACCTCGCGCACGCGGTCGGCAACCTGCCGCTCGCACTGCACGACAGCGGTGTCGATTTCGCGGTGTGGTGCCACTACAAGTACCTCAACTCCGGGCCCGGCGCGGTCGCCGGCTGCTTCGTGCACGAACGGCACGCGAACACCGACCGTCCGCGTTTCGCGGGCTGGTGGGGCCATGAGAAGGACACCCGCTTCCGGATGGCACCAGAGTTCGTGCCGACGCCGGGCGCCGAGGGTTGGCAGCTGAGCAACCCGCCGATCCTCGGCCTGGCGCCGTTGCGCGCGTCGCTGGAGCTGTTCGACAAGGCCGGCGGCATGGACGCGATCCGGACCAAGTCGCTCAAGCTCACCGGCCTGCTGGAGGCACTGATCCAGGCGCGACTGTCCGATGTCCTGCAGATCGTCACGCCCTCGGACACCGCCCAGCGCGGTGCGCAGCTGTCGTTGCGCGTGATCGGCGGACGCGAACGCGGCCGCGAGCTGTTCGACTACCTGCTGTCGGTCGGCACCGTCGGCGACTGGCGCGAACCGGACGTGATCCGCATCTCCCCCGCCCCGTTGTACAACCGCTTCATGGACGTCCATCGCTTCGTCGAGGAAGTCGAGACGTGGCGCGGCTTCTGACCAGGAGGAACGACCTTGGGCGTTGACGGCACGCGGCACATCACCCTCATCGGCGCCGGCCTGGCGGGCGCGTTGCTGGCCACGCTGATGGCGCGCGCGGGATGGCGGGTCGACGTACACGAGAAGCGCGGCGATCCGCGGGTCAAGGGCTACGAAGGTGGCCGGTCCATCAACCTCGCCCTGGCCGAGCGCGGACGCCATGCGCTGCGGATGGCCGATGCCGACGGTGCGGTGATGCGCCATGCGGTGATGATGCGCGGGCGCATGGTGCACGCGCTGGATGGCCGCCAGCAGCTGCAGCGCTACGGGCGTGACGATTCCGAGGTGATCTGGTCGATCCACCGCGGCGACCTCAATATCACGCTCCTCGATCTGGCCGAACAAGCGGGCGCGAACCTGCACTTCCACCATCGGCTCGACAGCGTCGACTTCGATGCCTCCGTTGCGCGCTTCGTCGATGATCGCGATGGCCGTCGCATCGAATCCGGATTCTCCGCGCTCGTCGGCGCCGATGGCGCCGGCTCCTCTCTGCGTGCTGCCATGATGGCGCGCGAGGACCTGGGCGAACGCACCGAGTTTCTCGATCATGCCTACAAGGAACTGGAGATCCCGCCGGCGGTGGATGGCGGCTTCATCATGGAGCCCAACGCGCTGCACATCTGGCCCCGCGGCCACTACATGTGCATCGCACTTCCCAACGACGAACGCACCTTCACCGTCACGCTGTTTTTGCCGAACGAGGGCGACCCCAGCTTCGCCAGCGTTCGCACGGGTGCCGAGGCGATGGCGCTGTTCCTGCGCGACTTCCCGGACGCCGTGCCGCTGATCCCCGAGTTGGAGAAGGATTGGGAAGCCAATCCGGTCGGTTTGCTCGCCACGCTCTACCTGGACCGTTGGCATCTTGGCGGCCAAGCCGTCCTGCTGGGCGATGCCGCGCACGCGATGGTGCCTTTCCACGGCCAAGGCATGAACTGCGCCTTCGAAGACTGCGTATCGCTGGCCCGCCACCTGCAGGCCACCGAGGACCTCGCCGCTGCCTTCGCCGCCTTCGAAGCCGAACGCAAACCCGACGCACTCGCGATCCAAGAAATGGCGCTCGAGAACTACGTGGAGATGCGCGACAAGGTCGACGACAGCGGCTTCCTGCTGCAGCGCGAACTCGAACTGGCCCTGCAGCAGCGCCACCCTGACCGCTTCGTGCCTCATTACACGATGGTCAGTTTCATGCGTATCCCCTACTCCGTCGCCCAGCATCGCAGCGAAGCGCAGCGTGCCTTGCTGGTGCGCCACACCACCGGTCGGAACACGCTCGACCAGGTGGACTGGGCGGCCGTGGATGCGGACGTGGCATCCACGCTCGCGCCGCTGGAGGATGCGGCGCCGTGAGCGCCAGCTTCCTCTTCTACGACCTGGAAACCTTCGGCGCCGATCCGCGCCGCAGTCGCCTGGCCCAGTTCGCCGCGATCCGCACCACGCCCGCGCTGGATGTCATCGACGAACCGATCAGTTTCTTCGTGCAACCTGCCGATGACCTGCTGCCTTCCCCGGTCGCCACGCTGATCACCGGCATCACCCCGCAGCGTGCCCTGCGCGAGGGCGTCAACGAAGCAGAGGCGTTCGCCCGCATCGCCGACGAGATGACGCGGCCCGAAACCTGCACCCTCGGCTACAACAGCCTGCGCTTCGACGACGAGTTCGTCCGCCATGGCCTGTTCCGCAACTTCCACGAACCTTATGAGCGGGAGTGGCGCGGCGGCAATTCGCGCTGGGACTTGCTCGACGTCATGCGGCTGATGCGCGCCCTGCGCCCGGACGGCATCACATGGCCCCGGCGCGAGGATGGCGCCACGTCCTTCAAGCTGGAGCACCTGGCTCTGGCGAACCATGTGCGCGATGGCGACGCGCATGAGGCACTGTCGGACGTCGTCGCCACCATCGGCCTGGCGCGCCTGATGCGACAGGCACAGCCGCGCCTGTGGGACTACGCGCTGCAGCTCCGCGACAAACGCTTCGCGGCACGCCTGCTGGACACCGTGGCGATGCAGCCGGTCCTGCACGTTTCGCAACGCTACCCGGCCAGCCGCCTATGCGCTGCGCCGGTACTGCCGCTTGCCCGACACCCGCGCTTCGACAGCCGCGTGATCGTGTTCGACCTGGACAGCGATCCGGCGCAGCTCCTGACGATGTCGCCGACCGACATCGCTGATCGGCTCTACACGCCGGCCGCCGACCTGCCGGAAGGCGAGCAGCGCATTCCATTGAAGGACGTCCACCTCAACAAAGCCCCGGCCTTGGTGGCATGGGCGCACCTTCGACCTGATGATCTGCATCGCATGCAGATCGATGCAGACCGTGTCGCACGTCATGCCGAAGCCCTGCGCCAGGCCGGGCCGGACCTGGCCGAGAAGGTGCGCCAGGTATTCGCAGGCGCACAGGAGTATCCCCCCGGCGACGTCGATGGTTCGCTGTACGACGGCTTCCTTGCCGATGCAGACAAGCGCCGCTTCACCGATGTGCGTACGACGCCGCCCGCGCTGCTCGGACAATGGGATTTCGGCTTCCGCGATCCGCGCCTGCCCGAATTGCTGTTCCGCTATCGCGCCCGCAACTGGCCGGGCACGCTGGACGCCACGGAACGCGCCCGCTGGGACGACTACCGCCGCACCCGCTTGCAGACCGAGAGCGGTCTGTCCGAACTGAGCTTCGCTGCCTTCGACCAGGAACTCGCCACGTTGCGGACCGCCCACGCAGGCGATGGGCCACGCCTGGCGTTGCTCGACCATCTGCAGCAGTGGCGCGACGACCTGGGCGAGACCCTCTGACGCCCTCCCGCCAGGGTGCAGCCGTCTTCGAGGACAGCCTTGTCGGCCATTTGACACCGGGGTGACTACAATCCACGCATGGCCACCTACTTCTCAGATGCCAGCTTCAAGTTCCTGCGCGGGCTGGCACGACACAACGACAAGACCTGGTTCAACACGCACAAGGCGAAGTACGAGGAGCATGTCCGCCAACCGTTCCTGCGTCTGCTGACCGATCTCCAGCCCGACCTCGCCGAGGTCAGCCTGCATTTCCGCTCGGACCCCAAGACCGTGGGTGGTTCGCTGTTCCGCATCTATCGCGATGCGCGGTTCTCGAACGACAAATCGCCGTACAAATCCTGGCAGGGCGCGCGCCTGTTCCACGAGCGTCACAAGCAAGTACCTGCGCCCTCGTTCTACCTGCATCTGCAGCCGGGCGAATGCTTCGTCGGCGCTGGCCTGTGGCATCCCGAGCCCGACACGCAACGCCGGGTGCGGCAATTCATCCTGGACAATCCGGGCAGCTGGAAGAAGGCCGCGCACGACGCACCCTTCCGCCGTCGTTTCGAGTTCGAAGAGAGCGAAAAGCTCGTACGCCCGCCGCGCGGGTTCCCCGCCGACTTCGAGTTCATCGAGGACCTGAAGCACCGCAACTTCGTGTTCTGGCGCTCGCTCGATGATGCGACGATGACCGGCCCTCGCCTGCGGCAGACCGTCGCCGGCGACCTCAAGGCACTGGGGCCGTTCGTAGACTATCTGTGTGCCGCGCTGGACCTGGAGTTCTGACCCGGAGGCCTTGCCGATGAAGAAGTCGCTCGTGATCGGATTGCTGCTCGCCGCGATCATCGGCGTCGCCAGCTACGTCGCCGCTGGCCCCTACCTGGCCATCCATGGCATCCGCACCGCGTTGGCCGAACAAGACACCGGCCGGCTGCAGAAACACGTGGATTTCCCCGCATTGCGCGTCAACCTGCGCGCGCAGGTGGAAGATGCGCTGGCACGGCGCGCGGGTACCGACGTCGCCTCCAACCTGTTCGGCGCCGCCGCCCTGTCCATCGCCAACAGCCTGCTTGGCCGTGGTGTCGACACCCTGGTGACGCCGATGGGCATCGCCGCGATCCTGGAAGGCCGCGCGACGTGGAAACGTGCCATCGGCGAGACGGTCGGTGGCGACACGTACGCGCCTGCCGTCCCGGCCGATCCGCTCAAGGAAGCGACGCACCGGTACGAATCGCTGTCCCGGTTCACCGCCACCATCCGTGATGCCGAGGGCGACCCCGTCGTGTTCGTCTTCACCCGCCAGGGCCTGCGTTGGCGCCTGACGGATATCCGACTGCCGCTGTAGCGCGAACTCCCCGAACGTCAGGGGTTGGCGACGCCATGCGGAACGTGGCCAGCGGCGACGTGCTGGCGTGCGCTGTCGATGTTGTGTTGCGAATCGTCGAAGAAAATGTCCGCGCCGAACGCTTCGAGGAACGGCCCTTTGTGGCGCCCGCCCAGGAACAGTGCTTCGTCCAGGCGCACGCCCCACTCGCGCAACGTGCGGATTACCCGCTCATGCGCAGGGGCCGAGCGCGCCGTCACCAGCGCCGTCCGGATCGGCGAACGTTCGTCGGCCGGGAATACCTGCTGGAGCTGATGCAGTGCCGACAGGAAATTGCGGAACGGACCACCCGAAAGCGGCTCGCGCGCACGCGCCTGCTCGTGCTTGCCGAACGCCTCTACGCCCTGCTCGCGGGAGATGCGTTCGCTTTCGTCGCTGAAGATCACCGCATCGCCGTCGAAGGCGATCCGCAACTGATGCTCGTGGCGCTGCTGCTGCGGCGCGCTGGCCGGCAGGATGGTCGCGGCGGCGATGCCATGCTCCAGCGACCGCCTGACCGACTCGGGGTTGGCCGACAGGAACAGATCCGTGCCGAATGGCTTGACGTAGGGCCAGGTCGCCTCACCCGCCGTGAACGTGGCCCGGACGATGCCCAAGCCGTGGTGCTGGATGGAATTGAAGATGCGCAGGCCGGTATCGGCGGAATTGCGCGACAGCAGGATCACTTCGACGCGCGGCGTATCCTCCGGAGCACCGACGTTGAGCGCCAGCAGCTTGCGCACCACCGGGAACGCGATACCGGGCGCGAGGATGTCGTCCTCGTGCGCACGCTGGTAGTCGCTGTAGGCCTCCACGCCCTCGCGCTCGTAAAGCGCGTGGCTCTCCTCCAGGTCGAACAGCGCACGCGAGGTGACGGCAACGGTGAGTAGGCGGGGGGTGTTGTCGGGCATGCGCACAGTATCCGCCATCCGGTGCGCAGGGCGTGAGACGCTAGCTGCCAGGTGCGGCGGCGATGCGCAGCTGGGCTGGCGGCCCGCGGCGGTTGTCCGGCGTCACGGCGCGCACTTCCACCACGAGGTCGATGGGGCCCTGCTGTGCTGGCGGCCCGTCCTGCCAGAGGAAAACGAACTCGCTGCGCCGCCCGTCGACGCGACCGGTCACCGGCGCCTTCGGGAAAATGGACAGCCGATCCTCGCCACCTACCACCCGGAACTCGAAGCCGAGGTCGCGTAGTTTGTAGTCCGTGCCCCGCGGCCACTCCACGCTGACCGTCAGCAGGCCGCTGGCGTCGCAGGAGGCACGTCCGTTGATGCCGCGTGTCAGGCTGACCATCTCGAGCGCCGGGGCGCGCAAGCCATCGCCCGCGTCCGCCGCGGGAGCGGCTGCGGCTGCGACGGCGAACGGCGTGGTGCCGGTGGACAGGTTGCAGGCCGCTGCATCGGCCACGACAAGACAGGCGCAGATCGCCAACGTGCATTTCAACTGCATCGGAACCCCTCCCCGGGTGGATGCGAACCGAACCGCTACGCGGCGCTGGATAACATGCGTTTGCAGAGGCGGCAAGCCGCAGTGCGGCGGAATCGCGCTGTCCTTGGGGACATTGCGACTCAGGTCATGAATTGCTCGCTGAGGATGCGCTCTTCGAGGTTGTGCTCGCGGTCGAACAACAGGGTGACCATGCGGTCGCGGGATTCGCGGATGGTCACCTCCACCACGTCGCGCACTTCGTGCGAGTCGGCGGTGGCGCTCACCGGCCGCTTATAAGGGTCGAGTACACGGAAGCGGACTTCGGTGTCGGCCTTGAGGATGGCGCCGCGCCAGCGGCGCGGGCGAAACGGCGCGATCGGCGTGAGCGCGATGGTGTTCGAGCCCAGCGGCAGGATCGGCCCGTGCGCGGAGAAGTTGTACGCGGTGCTACCGGCCGGCGTGGCGGTCAGCACACCGTCGCAGATCAGTTCGTCCAGTCGGGTCTCGCCATTGAGGTCGATGCGGATATGGGCCGCCTGGCGGGTCTGGCGCAACAGCGACACTTCGTTGTACGCCAGCGACGCGGTCGTAATACCGGACTCGGTCAGCGCTTGCATCTCCAGCGGACGCAGCTTGGCGGGCTCGGCCGCGGCGATGCGCTCGACCAATCCGTCCGGACGATACTGGTTCATCAGGAATCCGACGGTGCCCAGCTTCATGCCGAACACCGGCTTGCCCAGCGCGCCGTGCCGATGCAGCGTCTGCAGCATGAAACCATCACCGCCGAGCGCGCACAGCACATCGGCCTGGTCGGGCGCATGCGCACCGTGCTCGGCCTGCAGCGCAGCCAGCGCTTCCTGCGCCTCGGGCGTCGGACTGGCGAGAAAAGCGATGCGGGGGGTGGTCATCCGTGGCTCCATCATCGGGCCTGCACAGCGTACATAAAAAAGGCGGCCCGAAGGCCGCCCCGTTTCATGTCCCAGGCGATGCTCAGCCCTGCGACGCCAGTTGACCCAGTCGCTGCACGGCCACCGACGCGGTCGGGTAGTCCAGCGTCTTTTGCGCCGCCAGCTCGTTGAGCATGTTCAGCGTGAAGCGCAGGCCCGCGTCGTCGCGACCCAGCCAGGCCTGGACCTTGGCGTCGGCGTTGCCACCGGGCAGCGACAGCACCTGGTTGGTCAGCGTGCGCTGGTGCGCGGCGAGTTCGTCGCGCAACACGCCTCGCGCCACCGCATGCCAGCGACCGTCGACCTTGAGGGCTTCGATCTGGTCCTGCAGCCACGGTAGGTGCAAGGCTTCGCCCAAGCGGTAGTGGACCTTCGACACCTCGACCGGCTTGAGCTTGCGCGCACGCGACAGTTCGATGATGTCGCACGATGGTTCCAGGTACGGCAGCGCCGCAATCTGGCCGGCGAGCGCAGGCGGCAGGCCCTTGTCCTTCCAGTCCTGCAGGCTGGCGTTGTACGCCGGGCGCAGGGAATCCGGCAGCACGCCGTCCGCCGCACGGATCTCGTTGAAGCCGTCGTGATAGCGCTCCACCGCCGTGGCGATCGCCGGAATCGGTCCTTGGCGGGTCAGCAGCCAGCGGGTGAAGTTGCGCTGCACCTGCCAGATGACCTGTAGCGCGTCGATCTGCACCGACTCGGGCACCAGACCGTCCAGCGCATCGATCTGGTTCCACAGCGTCCGCGCATCCAGCGTCTCGCGGGTGATGGTGAAGGCCTTGGCGACTTCCGCCGGCGAGCGGCCCGTGTCTTCCTGCATGCGCAGCAGGAAGGTCGCACCCATGCGGTTGATGGTGGTGTTGGTGACCGCCGTGGCGATGATCTCGCGCTTCAGGCGGTGCTTCTCCATCTCCGAGGCGTACTTCTTCTGCAGCGGCTGCGGGAAGTACCGCTGCAGCTCCTTGGAAAGGTACGGATCCTCGGGGATGTCGGATTCCAGCAGTTGCTGGAACGCCACCAGCTTGGAGTACGACAGCAGCACCGACAGTTCGGGACGGGTCAGGCCCTGCCCACGCGCCTTGCGCTCGGCAAGCTCCGCATCGGACGGCAGGAACTCGATCTGGCGGTCCAGCAGGCCTTGCGATTCCAGCGTCTGGATGAAGTGCTGCTTGGAACCCAGGCGCGAGACGCTCATGCGCTCCATCAGGCTGATCGCCTGGTTCTGGCGGTAGTTGTCCCACAGCACCAGTTCGGCGACTTCGTCCGTCATATCGGCCAGCAGCTTGTTGCGGGCGTCCATCGACAGCTTCTTCGCCTGCACCACGCCGTTCAGCAGGATCTTGATGTTCACCTCGTGGTCGGAGGTGTCCACGCCGGCGGAGTTGTCGATGAAGTCGGTGTTGAGCAGCACGCCATGTTGTGCGGCTTCGATGCGGCCCAACTGGGTCAGGCCCAGGTTGCCGCCCTCGCCCACCACCTTGCAACGCAGATCCCGCCCGTCCACGCGCAGGCCATTGTTGGCGCGATCGCCCACGTCGGCGTGGGTCTCGCTGGCGGCCTTGACGTAGGTGCCGATGCCGCCGTTCCACAGCAGGTCGACCGGCGACTTCAGGATGGCGCTCATCAGCTCGTTGGGCGTCATCGCCTTCACGCCGTCCGCGATGCCGAGCACAGCGCGCACTTCCGGCGTGATCTCGATGGACTTCGCACTGCGCGGATGGATGCCACCGCCCTTGGAGATCAGTTTGGCGTCGTAGTCCGCCCAGCTGGAACGCGGCACCTTGAACATGCGGTCGCGTTCCTTGAACGACTTCGCCGCGTCCGGGTTCGGATCCAGGAAGATATGGCGATGGTCGAACGCCGCGAGCAGGCGGATGTGCTCCGACAGCAGCATGCCGTTGCCGAACACGTCACCGGACATGTCGCCGATGCCCACGCAGGTGAAGTCCTGCGTCTGCGAATCGCGGCCGAGCGCACGGAAGTGGCGCTTGACGGATTCCCAGGCGCCGCGGGCGGTGATGCCCATGCCCTTGTGGTCGTAGCCCACCGAACCACCGGAGGCGAATGCATCGCCCATCCAGAAACCATGCGCGATGGCCAGGCCGTTGGCGATGTCGGAGAACGTGGCCGTGCCCTTGTCGGCCGCGACCACCAGATACGGATCGTCCTGGTCGTGGCGCACCACGTCGACCGGCGGCACGATCTTGTTGCCGACGATGTTGTCGGTGATGTCCAGCAGGCCCTGGATGAACAGCTTGTAGCAGGCGATGCCTTCGGCGAGCACGGCATCGCGGTCGCCACCCACCGGCGGGCGCTTGACGAAGAAACCACCCTTCGCACCGACCGGGACGATGACGGTGTTCTTCACCATCTGCGCCTTCACCAGGCCGAGCACCTCGGTGCGGAAGTCTTCGCGACGGTCGGACCAGCGCAGGCCGCCGCGCGCGACCGGGCCGAAGCGCAGGTGCACGCCTTCCACGCGCGGGCCGTACACGAAGATCTCGCGATACGGGCGCGGCTTGGGCAGGTCAGGCACCTTCGCCGAATCGAACTTGAAGCTGATCGTGTGGGCCGGCTGTCCGTCCTTGCCGCGCTGGTAGAAGCTCGTGCGCAGCGTGGCTTCGATGGCGCCCATGAAGCCGCGCAGGATGCGGTCCTCATCCAGGCTCGACACGCGGTCCATCAGCTTCAGCAGCGATTGGTGCGCGGCCTCGACCTGCTGCTCTCGCTTGCCGCCACGGGCATCGACCAGCGCGGCCAGCGTCTTGGCGGCTGCCTCATCGTCGCCGGTCAGCGGCTTCAGTTGCGCCGCGAAGCGCTCCTGGCCTTCCTTGATCTGCGCCTTGCTCTCGCTGCCGGTCGCCGGATCGAAGCGCGCTTCGAACAGCTCCACCAGCAAGCGGGCCAGCAGCGGGTAGCGGTTGAGCGTCTCTTCTACGTAGCTCTGCGAGAACGGCACGCCGGTCTGCAGCAGGTACTTGCAGTAGCCGCGCAGCAGCGCGACCTGGCGCCAGGCCAGCCCGGCGCCCAGCACCAGCTTGTTGAAGCCGTCGTTCTCCGCATCGCCGCGCCAGATGCACGCGAACGCATCCTCGAAGGCGGGTGCGAGGCGCTCGACGTCGAACGCGCCATTGACCGGCTCGACTTCGAACTCCTGGATGTAGCGGGCACCTTGGGCGGTTTCCAGACGGAAGGGATGTTCCGAAATCACCCGCAAACCCATGTTCTCCATCAGCGGCAGCGCATCGGAGAGCGGGATGTCGGTTTCCTGGCGATACAGGTTCAGGCGCAGGCGGCCCTGGCCCGGACGCTTGCGACGCGACTCGTGCAGGCTCAGGCGCAGGTCGTCCTTGCCCGCCAGTGCGGCCAGCAGTTCGACATCGCGCGCAGCGCCCTCGGGGGACACCACTTCGATGTAGCCCGCCGGCAGAGCACGGCCGTAGCCACCGGCCAGCAACAAGCCCTTCGATTCGCCATGGCGCGAGATCAGGGTCTCGCGCAGGTCGTCCTGCCAGTTGCGCAGCAGGTGGGCGATGTCGCCTTCGAGCGCGGACGTGTCGACATCGACCTGTTCGCCCGCCTTAGGACGGATGGTGATGTGCAACTGCGCCAGCGGCGATTCGCCCAGCAGCACGCTGCTGTCCACGTACTCGCCACGCATGGCGTCCTTCAACAACGATTCGATGCGCAGGCGCACATCGGTGTTGAAACGCTCGCGCGGGATGTAGACCAGCGCCGAATAGAACCGGCCATAGCGGTCGCGGCGCAGGAACAGCTTGCTGCGCACGCGCTCCTGCAGGCCGAGGATGCCCATCGAGGTGCGGAAGAGCTCTTCGTCGCTGGACTGGAACAGCTCCTCGCGCGGCAGGGTTTCCAGGATGTGGCGCAGCGCCTTGCCGCTATGGCCGCTGGGCGACAGCCCGGACTTCTGCATCACGTACTCGTGGCGCTCGCGGACCAGCGGGATCTCCCACGGACGGCGGTTGTAGGCGCTGGAGGTGTACAGGCCGATGAAACGCTGCTCGGCGATGGGATTGCCCTGCGCGTCGAACTCCAGCACGCCGATGTAGTCCATGTTGCCCGGACGGTGCACGGTGGAACGGCGGTTGGTCTTGGTGAGGATCAGTGCGTCCACCGAACCGCCCTGCGGCAGGTAGTGCGCGGCCAGCGTCTTGATATTGCGCGGCGGCGTGGTGTCGCCCTCGCGCAGCAGGCCGAGGCCGCTGTCCTCGATGGCGCCGAGGATGCCGGTGCTCTTCTCCACGCGGTATTCGCGGTAGCCGAAGAAGGTGAAATGGTCCGCGGCGGCCCAGCGCAGGAATTCCTGCGCCTCGCGGCGGCCGTCGTCGTCCACCGGCATGCGGCGGGTGGCCAGGTCGTCGGCGAGCGCCAGCATCTTCTCGCGCATCGCGCTCCAGTCGCGGACGATCGCGCGCACTTCCTCCAGCACGCCGCGGATGCGCTTCTCGATCTGCGCCATCTCTTCTGCCGGTAGGCGGTCGATCTCGAGCAGCATCAGCGACTCGGGTTTGCCCTCGCCCACGGCGGACACCTTGCCTGCCTTGTCGCGGGTGAAGCGCACCAGCGGATGGCCGAGCACATGCACGCCCACGCTCATGTCGGCCAGCGCCATGCTCACGGAGTCCACGAGGAACGGCATGTCTTCGTTGACGATCTGGAGCACGGTGTGGGGCGATTCCCAGCCATGCGACTTATGGGTGGCATTGAACACGCGGACGTTGGCCGTGCCCGCCTTGCGGGTCCGCGCGAACGCCAGCATGTCGGCGGCGATGGCCGCCCAGCCTTCCGCACTGTGGTGGGGGAACTCGTCCTCCTCCATGCGCTTGTAGAAGGCTTCCGCAAAGGTCTGCGCTTCGGCCTGCGCTGTGGCGCCGGAAACGCGCTTGCGGATCGCGTCGAGGATCGGGGACAACGAGAACGCGTCGTCGGCCTTCGCCACCACTGCCTTGCCCTTCGCGGCCTTCGCCGCCTGCACCGGTCGGGCCGCCACCTTCTTGGTGGGGGTCGCCTTCGGGGTCACCGACTTGGTGGCCTTGGAGGCTTCCGGTTTAGACGTCTGTTTCGAGGCTTTTTTCGGGCTGCGTGCAGCGTTCATGCAGGGAGTGGCTCAACGATTGGTAGTCGAATGGTCATTGTATCCCTCGCCGCCATGACAAGACTTGCTGCGCGGCCACATAAGCTTCGCTTGCAAACGCATGCCGAATTTGTTTGGCACCGCGATCTGCATGCGCTCGCCCAGGTGTCCGCGATACGTCCACCACCATGCGGGTGCGCATGGAGGTGCGCGCACTTCGTCACGCGGCCATAACAACGACACGCGCCTGCTTTGTGCACGGAAATGCCCTGAAATCAAGGCTGTGAAATTTGTAAACTGGACGGTATAGTCTAGTCCGCATGCGCCCCGCCCCCACCCTCTCCGCGCCCGACCAACGTCGCTCTCGCGTCCACCAGGCCGTGCGCGAACTCATGGCCGAACAGGGGTTCCGCATCAGCATGGACGCGGTCGCAGCGCGGGCGGGCTGCTCGAAGCAGACGCTCTACGCGCATTTCGGCAGCAAACAGGAGCTGTTGCGCAGCGTGATCGCCGAGCACCAGGAGCTGGCGACCGCGCAGTTGTCGCCGACGGCCGATGCGCCCCGCGAGGCGCTGCTGGCCTTCGCGGAAGAACACCTTCGCCACCTGTGCGACCCGTCGGTGGTCGCCGCCAGCCAACTGCTGGCCGCAGAAGCGCACCAATTTCCCCAGGAAGCACGCGACCTGTATCGCGACGCTTGCGATACTCTGGTGCAGCGCCTCGCCGCCTGGCTGCAGCACGCCATGGACCAGGAATGGCTGAGGCATGACGACCCGCACTACGCCGCGGAGTTGCTGCTCAGCATGATCGTCGGGATGGATTTCGAGCGGCAGCGCTTCGGCGTCCCCCATCGCGCGAGCCGCCAGGCGCGCCAGCGGTGGTCGATATTCGCCGTCGATACCTTTCTGCGTGCGTTCGCGCCCTCGCCCGACAACGAACCTGCTTCCCCGGACCAGCCCCCTGGCCGTCGCATCCGCTCATTGCGCCCCCTTCCCACGTCTTCAAGAAAAAGAAACGGAGCTTCCCCATGACGTCCCCCGTCCGTCCCCTCGTCCTGGCCAGCGCCCTGCTGGCGGTCCTGACCGCCTGCAGCAAGCCCGAGCAGCAGCAGATGCCTCCGCCTGAAGTGGTCGTGGCGACCGCCACGCCGCAGAACGTGCCGTTGCAGCGCGATCTCGTCGGTCGGCTGTCGCCGTTCCGCAGCTCCGATGTGCGTGCCCGCGTCGCCGGCGTGGTGCAGAAGCGCGTGTACCAGGAAGGCAGCGACGTGAAGGAAGGCCAGGTGCTGTTCCTGATCGATCCGGCACCGTTGCAGGCGTCGTTGAGCGCCGCGCAGGCCAACCTGGCCTCGGCACAGGCCACGTACGCCAATGCGAAGGTCTCCGCCGACCGCGCGCGCCAGCTCGCGCCGCAGAAGTTCGTTTCCAAGTCCGACCTCGACAACGCCGAAGCCGCCGAGCGCAGCGCTGCTGCGGCCGTGCAGCAGGCGCGCGCCAACGTCGAGACCGCCCGCATCAACCTGGGCTATGCCAGCGTCACCGCACCGATCTCCGGCCGTGCCGGCAAGCAGCAGGTCACCGAGGGCGCGCTGGTGGGCCAGGGCGACGCCACGCTGCTGACCACGATCGACCAGATCGATCCGCTCTACGCCAACTTCTCGATGAGCTCCAGCGAGATGCAGGCCATCCAGCAGGCGCAGGGCGAAGGCAAGGTCGAACTGGCGGGCGCAGGCCAGCGCACGGTGCAGATCGTGCTGCCAAACGGCCAGGTGATCGATCAGGCCGGCACGCTCGACTTCTCCGACACCGTGGTCGATCCGGCCACCGGCAGCGTCTCGCTGCGCGCCACCGTGCCCAACGAAGGCCGCACGCTGCTGCCGGGCACCTTCGTCACCCTGCGTGCGACGCTGGGCGAGCAGAAGGGCGCCTTCCTGATCCCGCAGGGCGCGGTCCAGCGCGATACCGTCAGCGCCTACGCGATGATCGTCGGCAAGGACGGCAACGTCGTCCGCAAGAACGTCGTCACCCAGCAGGCCGTCGGCGCGAACTGGTTGATCACCGACGGTCTGGCCGCCGGCGACCAGGTGATCGTCGAAGGGCTGCAGAAGGTCAAGGAAGGCGCGCCCGCGAAGGGCATCACCGCCGAACAGGCTGCCGCCGCCAAGGCCGCGCAGGCCAAGCCGGCGCCCGCGCAAGGCAAGGCCGAGTAAGAAGGACCCTCCCCCATGCCCAAGTTCTTCATCAATCACCCGATCTTCGCCTGGGTCGTGTCGATCCTGATCTCGCTCGCCGGCGTGATCTCGATCCTCAACCTCGGCATCGAGTCCTATCCGTCGATCGCACCGCCGCAGGTGACGGTCAGTGCCACCTACCCCGGCGCCAGTGCGGAAACCACCGAGCGCTCCGTCACCCAGGTGATCGAGCAACAGCTGACCGGCATCGACAACCTGCTGTACTTCAGCTCCAGCTCCAGTTCCGCCGGCCAGGCCTCGATCACCCTGACGTTCCAGACCGGTACCGACGCGGACATCGCGCAGGTACAGGTGCAGAACAAGGTGTCTCTGGCCACGCCGCGCCTGCCCAGTGAGGTCACCGCGCAGGGCGTGGTGGTAGCCAAGGCCAACGCCGGCTTCCTGATGGTGGTGGGCCTGCAGTCCGATAACCCGAGCATCGACCGCAACCGCCTGAACGACATCGTCGCGTCGCGCGTGCTGGACCAGATCGCGCGCGTGCCCGGCGTCGGCAGCACCCAGCACTTCGGCTCCGAGTACGCCATGAACCTGTGGCTGGACCCGGGCAAGCTGCAGGGCTTCAACCTGTCGGCCACCGAAGTGCTCACCGCCGTGCGCAGCCAGAACGTGCAGTTCGCTGCGGGCTCGGTCGGTTCCGATCCGGCGCCAGAAGGCCAGGCATTCACCGCCACGGTGTCCGCCGAAGGGCGATTCACCACGCCGCAGCAGTTCGAGCAGATCATCCTGCGCGCCAATAGCGACGGCTCCACCGTCCGCTTGAAGGACGTGGCCCGCGTCGAGTTCGGCGCCCAGAACTTCGGCTTCGACACCCAGTTCAACGGCAAGCCGGTCGGCGCGTTCGCCATCCAGCTGCTGCCGGGCGCCAATGCGCTGAACGTGGCCGAGGCCGTGCGCGCCAAGATGGACGAGCTGCAGCCCAGCTTCCCGCCGGGCGTGAGCTGGTTCTCGCCGTACGACACCACCACGTTCGTGAAGATCTCGATCGAGGAAGTGGTCAAGACGCTGATCGAGGCGGTGATCCTGGTGTTCCTGGTGATGCTGGTGTTCCTGCAGAACTTCCGCGCCACCATCATCCCCACCCTCGTCATCCCCGTCGCGTTGCTGGGCACGTTCTGGGGCCTGAGCGTCATCGGCTTCACCATCAACCAGCTGACGATGTTCGCGCTGGTGCTGGCCATCGGTATCGTGGTCGACGACGCGATCGTGGTGATCGAGAACGTCGAGCGCATCATGGCGGAAGAAAAACTCCCGCCGCGCGAAGCGACCATCAAGGCGATGGGCCAGATCACCGGCGCCGTCATCGCGATCACCGTGGTGCTGGCGGCGGTGTTCATTCCGTCGGCGCTCCAGGGCGGCGCATCCGGCGAGATCTACAAGCAGTTCGCGCTGACCATCGCCATCTCGATGGCGTTCTCGGCCTTCCTGGCACTGGGCTTCACCCCGGCCCTGTGCGCGACCTTCCTGAAGCAGCACGAGCACGACAGCCACGAGAAGAAGAACATCGTCTTCCGTACGTTCGAGAAGTACTACGGCAAGATCGAGAAGACCTACGTGGGCCACATCGGCTCGGCGATCAAGCACGCGCCGCGCTGGATGGTGGTGTTCGCCCTGCTGACGGTGCTGGCGGGCTTCCTGTTCACGCGACTGCCGAGCAGCTTCGTGCCGGAAGAAGACCAGGGTTATGCGTTGGCCATCGTGCAGCTGCCGCCGGGCAATTCGCTGCAGAAGACCAAGCAGGTGTTCAACCAGGTCCGCGGCACGCTGCAGCAGATGGACGGCTTCGACGGCGTGATGGAAGTGGCGGGTTTCAGCTTTCTGGGCCGCGGCGAGAACGTCGGCATGGCGTTCATCCGGCTCAAGCCGTGGGACGACCGCGACGTCACCGTGCCGGAGTTCATCCAGCAGGCCAACCAGCGGTTGTACGGCATCAAGGGTGCGCAGATCTTCGTGGTGAACCTGCCGACCATCCAGGGCCTGGGCCAGTTCGGTGGCTTCGACATGTGGCTGCAGGACCGCGCCGGCCTGGGCCAGGAGGCCCTGATGTCCGCACGCAACCAGTTGCTGGGAGCCGCATCGCAGGACAAGAGCCTGATGGCGGTCCGCCCGAACACGCTGGAGAACGCGCCGCAGCTGCAATTGCACGTGGATCGCGTGCAGGCGCAGGCGATGGGGCTGTCGGTCAGCGACATCTACAACGGCATCCAGCTGATGCTGGCACCGGTGTACGTCAACGACTTCTTCTATGAGGGCCGCATCAAGCGCGTGAACATGCGTGCCGATGCTGCCTACCGCACGGGCGCCGACTCGCTGGGTCGCATCTACACGCCCAGCAGCCAGCAGACCGATGCCTCCGGTGGTCGCGCGATGATCCCGCTGTCCAACGTGGTGCAGTCCAGCTGGGCCTCGGTGCCGCCGTCGCTGTCGCGCTACAACGGCTATTCGGCGGTGAACATCAACGGTTCCGCCGCGCCGGGCAGTTCGTCCGGCCAGTCGATGACCACGATGGAGCACATCGTCACCGACCAGCTGCCGCAGGGCTTCGGCTACGACTGGAGCGGCATGTCGTACCAGGAAATCCTGGCCGGCAACAGCGCCACGCTGCTGATGGTGCTGTCGATCGTGGTAGTGTTCCTCTGCCTGGCCGCGCTGTACGAAAGCTGGTCGATCCCGGTGGCCGTGCTGCTGGTCGTGCCGCTGGGCGCCCTGGGTGCGGTGCTGTTCACCATGCTGCGCCCCGGTCTATCGAACGACCTGTTCTTCAAGATCGGCCTGATCACCATCATCGGCCTGGCGGCGAAGAACGCGATCCTGATCGTCGAGTTCGCGGTCATGGAGCGCAAGCAGGGCAAGACACTGCGCGAAGCGGTGGTCTCGGCGTCGCACCTGCGCTTCCGCCCGATTCTGATGACCTCGTTCGCCTTCATCATGGGCGTGCTGCCGATGGCGATCTCCACCGGCGCTGGCGCCAACGCGCGCCACGCCATCGGCACCGGTGTCATCGGCGGCATGATGTTCGCCACCTTCCTCGGCCTGCTGCTGATCCCGGTGTTCTTCGTGTCGGTCCGGCGCATGCTGGGCGACAAGATGGACGAGCCGTCGAAGGAGTACCTGGAAGAAAAGGGCAAGCCAGCCTCGCGCTGATTCGACCTGTCCGCTACGAGAAAGCCCCGGTCCTGCCGGGGCTTTTTCTTTGCATCGAGGGCGTTGCGGTCCTTGGATTGACCGCGATGACCCGCTTTCCTCGTGTCCGACCGACCCGCCCGCCTTCGCGCCCGTGCGCGCGGCTGCGGGCCAGGTAAACGAAACACACTTCTAGCCGGCGTCTCAAATCGTGATAATCCGGCGCTTCATGCTGTCGAACCGGCCCCCGCCCGTTCGTCGCCCTGACGACCTCCCTGACCTGCCGAAGACCTCCCCCATGACACGGAAAGACCCCACCGCACGGAAAAAGCCCTCCACGCCCCTGCGCATGACCCTCATGCTGATCGCCGTCGCGATCATCATCGGCGGCGTGTTCGTCGCCAAGGCGGTCATGGGTAACCTGTTGAACGGCTTCTTCGACAACATGCCGCAACCCGCTTCCACCGTCACCGACTGGACGGCCAAGGAAGAGGAATGGGTCGACGCGCAGCAGGCGGTGGGCACGTTCGTGGCGATCAACGGCACCGACGTCACCACCGAAGCCGGCGGCGTGGTCCGTAGCCTGTCGATCGACGTGGGCAGGCCGGTCAAGGCCGGCACGGTGCTGGCCCAGCTCAACACGGCCAATGAACTGGCGGTACTGAAATCGCTGGAAGCCCAGGCCAAGTTGGCCGCCGTGCAGCGCGACCGCTGGCAGGCGCTCGCGCGCGACAAACTAGTCTCGCAAGCCGAAGCCGAAGAGCGCGCCACGGTCGCCGCGACCTCGCTGGCCCAGGTGGAGGCCCAGCGTGCGTTGATCGCGCAGAAGACCATCCGCGCGCCGTTCGACGGTGTGCTCGGCATCCGCCAGGTCAACCTCGGCCAGTTCATCAACCCGGGCGACCCCATCGTCAGCCTGCAGGCGCTGGACCCGATCTACCTCGACTTCACCCTGCCCGAGCGCCAGGTCGGCCAGGTGTTGCCGGGCACCGCCATCCGCGCCACGGTCGACGCACTGCCGGGCCAGGTATTCGAAGGCAAGGTGACCGCCGTCGAACCGCAGGTCGATGCCGCCACGCGCAACTTCAAGGTGCAGGCAACGCTGGACAACGGCGAGTACAACCTCCGCCCCGGCGCGTTCGCGCATGTCGGCTTCGACACGGGCGACAGCCGCAAGGTCGTGGTGGTGCCGCAGACGGCGATCAGCTTCAACCCGTACGGCAATGCGGTGTACGTGATCCAGGAAGTGCAGCGCGCCGAAGGCGAGAAGGACATGCAGGGCAAGCCGCTCACCGGCAAGAAGCTGGTCGTGCGCCAGCGCTTCGTGAAGACCGGCGCCACCCGCGGCGACCTGATCGCCGTGACCGAAGGCCTGAAGCCGGGTGAGCGCGTGGCGACCACCGGCCTGCTCAAGCTGCGCAACGACGCCGAAGTGGTGGTGAACAACAAGGTGCAGCCGGTAACCGAGGCCCAGCCGAAGCCCGAGAACCGCTGACGGAGCGCCGGCATGAAATTCACCGACATCTTCATCAATAAACCGGTACTGGCGATCGTCGTCAGCCTGTTCATCTTGCTGTTCGGCCTGCGCTCGTTCACCGAATTGAACGTGCGCCAATACCCCGAGCTGCGCAACGCCGTGGTCAACATCAGCACGGTGTACTACGGTGCCGACGCGGACCTGATCCAGGGCTTCATCACCACGCCGCTGGAGCGGGAAGTCGCGAGCGCGGAAGGCATCGAGTACCTCAGCTCGACCAGCTCCGCCGGCGTCAGCCAGATCCAGGCCTACATCCGCCTGGACCAGGACCCGAACGAGGCGCTCACCCAGATCGCCGCCAAGGTCAACAAGATGCGCGGCCAGCTGCCGCCGGAGTCCGAGGACCCGGTGATCGACCTGCAGCAGGGCCAGCAGATCGCGGCCATGTACGTGTCCTTCGCCAGCGAGACCCTGGACAACAACCAGATCACCGACTACCTGACCCGCGTCGTCCAGCCCAAGCTGGTCACCGTGTCGGGCGTGCAGCGCGCCGATATCCTCGGTGCGGGCACGTTCGCCATGCGCGTCTGGTTGAAGCCGGACCGCATGACGGCCCTGCAGGTGACGGCCAGCGACGTGTCCACGGCGTTGTCGTCCAACAACGTGCTGGCGGCGGTGGGCTCCACCAAGGGCCAGATGGTCGCCATCGACATGACGGCCCGCACCGATCTGCGCAATGCCGACGAGTTCCGCCAGCTGATCATCCGTGAGCAGAACGGCGCCATCGTCCGCCTCGGCGACGTGGCCGACGTGCAGCTGGGTTCCGAGAGCTACGGCACCTCGGTCCGCATCAATGGCGAAGCGGCGACGTTCATGGGCATCTTCGTGTCGCCCGACGCGAACTCGCTGGACGTCATCAAGAACGTGCGCACCCTGTGGGACAACGAGATCGTTCCGCAGCTGCCCGAGGGTATCAAGGCGACGATCCCGTACGACAGCACCGAGCAGATCCAGGACGCCATCGACGAGGTCGTCAGCACGATCGTGGAAGCGGTGATCATCGTCATCGTGGTGATCTTCCTGTTCCTTGGCTCACTGCGCAGCGTACTGATCCCCGCGGTGACGGTGCCGCTGTCGCTGGTCGGCGCGCTGTTCCTGATGCTGCTGATGGGCTTCACCATCAACCTGCTGACCCTGCTGGCGATGGTGCTGGCGATCGGCATCGTGGTGGACGACGCGATCATCGTGCTGGAGAACATCCATCGCCACATCGAAGAAGGCATGTCGCCTTACGATGCCTCCATCAAGGGCGCGCGCGAGCTCGCTTGGCCGGTCGTGGCGATGACCACCACGCTGGTGGCCGTGTACCTGCCGATCGGCTTCCAGGGTGGCCTGACGGGCGTGCTGTTCACCGAGTTCGCGTTCACCCTCGCCGGCTCGGTGCTGCTGTCCGGCGTGATCGCGCTGACGCTGAGCCCGATGATGTGCGCCAAGCTGCTCAAGCCGCATACCGAAGGCGGCAAGGGCAAGCTGGAGAAGTGGCTGGACACGCGCTTCGACAAACTCAACGCCGGTTACCAGCGTCGCCTGCATGGCACGCTGGAAACCAAGTCGGTGATCGGCGTGCTCGGCCTGATCGTGCTGGTGTCGTGCGTGTTCCTATACATCACCGCGCCGAAGGAACCCGCGCCGCTGGAAGACGAGGGCTTCATCTTCTCGGTCGCCAGCGCGGACCCCTACTCCACCCTGGACTACGTGGAGCGCTACACCGAAGAGGTCACCTCGATCGCCAAGGGCGTGCCGGAAGTGCAGGACTACTTCCTGTTCAATGGTGGCTTCGGCGGCAGCGGTGGTGGCGCCAGCCCGATGGCGATGGCCGGTTTCGTGCTGAAGCCGTGGAGCGAGCGCGACCGCTCGACCAATGCCGTGCTCCAGCAGGAACTGCAGCCGAAGATGAGCCAGGTCAGCGGCCTGAACATCTTCGCGCTGGTGCCCCCCTCGCTCCCGAGCGCAGGCGGCGACGGCGGTGGCGGCGAGTTCGTCATCGGCGGCGTCGGCGAATTGAGCCAGTTGGCCGAGCTGGCCGACCAGATCCTGATGAAGGCGATGGAGAGCAAGCGCTTCATCTTCCTGGACAAGGACCTGAAGATCGACAAGCCGCGCATCGAGGTCAACATCGACCGCGACAAGGCGGCCAGCCTGGGCATCGACATGCGTACGCTGGCGGCCGACATGGCGGCGATGCTGTCGGGTGGCTACACCAACCGCTTCGCGATGCAGAACCGCTCGTACCTGGTGATCCCGCAGGTGCAGCGCAGCGACCGACTCAACGCCAGCGACCTGGAGAACTACTACACCCGCGCCCGCAACGGCGAGCTGATCCCGCTCTCCACCATCGTGACGCTGAAGGAGAGCGCGCAGCCGCAGTCGCTCAAGCGCTTCCAGCAGTTGAACGCGGTGTCGATCACCTTCGCCCCTCGCCCCGGCGTGAGCAAGGGCGAGGCGCTAGCCATCCTCGACCAGGCGGCGAAGGAAGTACTGCCGCAGGGCTACTCGGTGGATTACGCCGGCGAGTCGCGCCAGTTCAAGCAGGAAGGCGCAGCGATGCTGGTGACGCTGGCGTTGGCGCTGATCGTGATCTTCCTGGTGCTGTCGGCCCAGTTCGAGAGCTTCCGCGATGCGCTGATCATGCTGTTGACGGTGCCGATGGCGATCTGCGGCGCGCTACTGACCCTGAACGCGTTGGCCTTGCTCAGCGGCATCCTGGGGTTCATGCAGATCGAAGCTTTCCCCGGCATGAGCATCAACATCTACACGCAGGTAGGCCTGGTGACGCTGGTCGGCGTGATCTCCAAGCACGGCATCCTGATCGTGGAGTTCGCCAACAAGCTGCAGGTCGAGCGCGGCCTGTCCAAGCGCGAGGCGATCGAGGAAGCGGCGGCGATCCGCCTGCGGCCGGTGCTGATGACCACCGCAGCGCTTGTGTTCGCGATGATCCCGCTGCTGATCGCCAGTGGTCCGGGTGCGGCGTCGCGCTTCTCGATGGGCGTGGTGATCGCCTCGGGCATGACGATCGGCACGATGTTCACCCTGTTCGTGCTGCCGGCGTTCTACCTGTACCTGGCACGCGACCATGCGCACGACCGCAAGGATGCCAAAGAGGCGGCACCATCCCTGGAGAGTGAAGCCGCGCCCGGACATTGAGTACGGCCACGCCCGATGAAAAATAGGAAGCCCCGGCCATGCCGGGGCTTCCTTTTGGGCGCCGCCGGGACAGATGCTTGTCCTGTCCTGATCCGCGCGACTCAGCTCAATGCCTGGCCTTGGCTGGCCGATCTTTGCTGCTCCTGGAGGTGCGCCATCTGCTGCACCTGCAGCCGGTCGGACGACTCGATTCCGCGCAAGCTCTCCTGCAAAGAGGGAGACGGTTCGGACAGCGACACGTTGGCGCGGTCGCCGGGTATCCGGCCAGCTACCCAGACTTGGTCTTCATGGACCACCACGGCTCGGATCTGGCCGGGATCGGTCACGCCCCCCAACACGGCCTGATGAGTGATCTCGGCGATCTTCTCCTTCGCCACGCCTGGCAGACGTTCCTCCAGAGCGGAATACAACGGGTAGCGAGGATGGTCCGTGGGAAACGTTTGTGCGTGATCGTCGCGTTGAAGCCGGGTGTCCGACGATGGCGTAGTCCGCTCATGGTCCGAGCCAACCGACCCCCGCCCTCTGTGCTCGGGTGACGCAGGTTGAAGATAGTCAGGCGTCCGGAAGCGGATGGTCGGCCCAGACCCGTCGTCTGTTTCGGGTCGCCGCAGCTGCTCTGGCGGCCGTGCATCGCGGTCAATCGGAGGAAGTCGGTCGCAGAAGAATTGTTGACGCTGCTCGTGATAATCCGCGAGCCGCTGCGTCGCCGCGGCCTCCGCCGCTGCGCTGCGCTCCGCACGTGCCGCCGGTTCACCGGCCGGCAACGGGCCGCGCAGTTCGCCAAGGGTGTCCAGCGCGTTGCCGTAGGGACCACGCGCGACCACCGTGGCGATGGCCCGGCCTGCGGCAACATCGCCTCGGAACTTGTCGATCATGGGGTCGAACACCTCGGCCAGTTGGCGTGCGGCCGGATCCGACAGGATGGAGCGGTCGGGCCTGCCCTCGCCGTCAATGCCGAGAAAGTGATGCATGCTGTGCGATCCGAGCAGCAAGCCAGCAACGCCGGGGGCACGCGGATCGAGAGGATCACGGTCGCTGGCATAGCCCGCGCCGTGCAGGGCCGCGATCTCGTTTGCGCTGGCGTACACCCGCACCTGCCCATAGTGCGGGCTGGCGGCGCTGACTGCATCCCCGACCTTGACGTGGTTGAGGACGCTGCCGCCTCCTTCTCCAATCCCGTAACCCAGGCTCGCCGCACCATAGGCATTGAAGGTCTCGCCACGCAGGTCGAAATGGTGCGCCGTGATCTGCGCCAGGGTGCCACCCAGAGAGTGTCCTGTAACGGTGACTTCCGGGACGTGGCCCCCTTCACGGCCGATATCCCGGGCTCTTTCAATCGCACGCCGCGTCAACGCGATGGCGTCCTGCACCTGAGGATTGACGCGGTCAAGCACCATCGCGCCATCGGTAATCAGGCCATCTTTGACCCAGCCCTCCCACTTCTTTTCGCCCTCGGTACCACGGTGAGCAACGATGATCTCGCCGGTGTCTACGCGCTGGTAGATGGTGCCCTGGTAGCCGTTGATAGGGCTGCTGGCGTGTTCGAGTATTTTGTAGGTTATTCCACCGAGAACAATATTCTGCTCTTTACCTTTTGGCTGTGGTTCTGGCGGATAGAACTTGTACGCGTCATTTGCCAGATAAGCATACTGCTGGCTAGTTAGGCTCATTGGACTGCTGCCCTAGAAGAAAAAACAACAGAAAAAACTTCTGCCTCGAGCTCTGCGCGAAAAACCTTAGGGCCTTGGGCTTCCCATATAGTCGGATCGGCAGGATCTGACCTACCACGCCCATCCTTCCAGAAATAGAAAGTTTCTACTTGTTCGGAAATCATCATTTCTGGCGTATACCAGAGCGCAAGCTCCGGGTAAAAATGTCTTGAATTAAACTGCATATCGGCGGCAATAAAGATGCCGGCGAGCTCCCATTGGCAAATTCCTCGCCCATAAAAATCCTCCTCATATATCGCGTCCAGATAGATCGTGCCAACGTATCTGCCATCCGCGACCTTAGTCAAAGAAAACGGGATTGAAGCACTCTTTGGCTCAGTTTGAACGCCAGCGAAATTACGTATCGGGGGCAGACATTGTTGATTCGAGATGTCGTATTGCAAGCTACTCCTGGATACCTCATACGGTCCAGATGCGTCGACTATGTCCATGGTTATGATATAGCCGTGTTTTGGATTCTTATTTAGCTTGTGCAATGGCTTCTCTTCCTGCACCGGCGCACAAGCCGCGAATGCCATGCTGGTCGCGACGACCATCGACTTCATACTCATCTCGCTCTCCTGATTATCGTCACTATCTATCGGAAACGCCTTCGCCGCTTCGCAAGATGGAAGGTTTGGCTTGCGCTTTGTAGCGGCTGGCAACCCTCCTACCGGCAGCGGACCCAACTCTGCCACGGTGCGGACATTGATGATTTCCAGATCGCGCAGCAATTGCAGGTCGTGCAGCTTGTCGCCCTTGTTGGCACACAGCTTCATCCGCGCAACGATGGCATCGTCATTGCATCCCTCCTGCGCCATCACATCCTCCTGCCCTTAAAGGAGAGCAATCGTTTCATTGTCCGACATCGATCATCTTCACATCGACCTTCGGCAACAGCCGCCTGGTGAAATGCTTGTCCTGGTAGTACCTGATCTTCTCGCACATCACCGGATGTGGGATTCCCTCATACAGGAAGACCTCCTTTTCCGGGCCCATCGCTTTCAACTCCTGCGGCAGCATCAGCGCCCGGCGCTCCAACGATTCCGTGAATGACACGCTGCCCTGCTGCCCGTGCGATTGCGAGCGGTTGCGACGGTGCACCGTCGTGTAGCCCAGCATCTCGGAATAGTCGTTGGCATCCTGCTGCTCGCGGGGCGCGTAGATGATCTGCAACGCGTGATTGGTGATGATGGTCCGCGACACTTCCTTGCCGTACACCGCGTCCAACTGCGACATACTCTGAATGATCGGCAGAAGACGCAGGTTGTAGCCTGCCATGTAGCTCACTGCGCTGGCGATGATGTCCACCCTGCCGATGGCCGTAAACTCGTCCATCAGCAACAGGCACTGATGCTTTAGCGCCGGATTGGACTGCGGCAGTTCGCGCGTGTTCTCGTTGATCAACTGGCTGAAGAACAGGTTCACCAGCACCCTGCTCTCGGCCAGCTTGTTGGGCTGGATGCCGATGTAGATGGTCATGCGCTTCTTGCGGACATCGGTGATCAGGAAGTCGTCGCCGCTGGTGGCCGCGTCAAGGACCGGATTGACGAAAGCGTTCAGCGGCTCCTTAAAAGTACCCAGGATGGAGGAGAACGTCTCTTCGGCCTGCGAGAGCAGGTTTGCGAACGCAGTCCTGGCGTGCTCGCTGAGGAATGGCTTGGCCGAAAGCTCTTGCAGGTACTGCTTTTGTTGCGAGCCGTTTCCCGCCGAAAGCCGATGCACGCGCCCCAGCGTGGGGAAAGCCATAAGCTCCGGAGGACACTTTCTCCGGCGTTCTTCGTCGTGATTCTCGAACAGGTACAGAGTGAAGGCGAGGAACGCATTCCGCGCGTGGCTGATCCAGAACTTGTCCTTGCCGTCACCATCCGGATACAGCATGGCGGCGATCGCCTGCAGGTCCGATATGCGGAACGCAGGATCGGACGACACGTAGCTGAGCGGATTCCAGCGATGCGTGCGCCGGTCTTCGGCGAAAGGGTTGAACAGATAGATCTCCTGGCCCTGGCTGGCGCGCCAGCCGCTAGTCAGGTCGAAGTTCTCCTGCTTGATGTCCAGGACCACCACGGAGCCTTGGTACTCCAGCAGGTTGGGGATCACGACACCCACGCCTTTTCCCGAGCGCGTCGGCGCAGCCAGGATGACGAATTGCTGACCCGACAGCCGGATCAGCTTTCCACCCAGCCTTCCAACCACGATGCCTTCCGGCGCAGGCGCGAACATGCCATGCCTGGCGAGGTCGCCGGCGCGAGCGAAACGCGCATCTCCATGCAGTGCGGCTCTTGGCGACCTGAGGACGGGGATCACCATCGCCAGCCACGCGAGCAATGGCACACCGAACCCCAACGCTCCACCGGCCTTGATCTTGGTGGCGTAAGGCGCAACCTGGGGCTGGTCGAGGGCTCGCAGGTAGCGGAAATAGGTGTCCCATCGGAGCGAAGCATCCAGCCCGAGCAACCACAGGGTCGCGTATCCGGCCAAGTAGACACCCGCGATCAAAGCCAGCAATCCCATTGCCGACAGAAAGATTCCCTTCTTTCGTCCCATGTTCCTTTCCCGTTGTCACATTCCATGTATCACTGCAACTGTATGCAAGTGTCTTCTGCACTCAGCCTCGCGAGAATGAAACAAGCGGATTACCGCGTCCAGCCAGGACACGGTTTTTTCCCGCTAATGTCAGTTGATTAACTTCAATGCCACGGCGATGTGGCGAGGCGCAAACACTTTCAGATCGAACCAAAGCCACCGACATCGCTTGATGCGGATGAATCGTGACTTCTCGGGTGGCGATTCAACTTGCGCAGTCTTCTTCTCTAGCCCACAGCACCCGCATCGATCGTCGGACGTCGGACCCGAACGGGCACTCCACCGCAATGGCGACTACTTCGGCGCGTTCGCCGCCGGCGCCACATAGGCCTTGCGCGCAGCACGGACTTCGTCGTGGTGATCCGATGCCCACTGCGCCAGCATCTCCACGCGTTCGAAGAACGATTCGCCCAACGGCGTCAGTGCATAGTCGACGCGCGGCGGCACCGTGGGAAACACCGCGCGGCTGACCAGGCCATCCTGCTCCAGGTGCCGCAGCGTCTGCGCGAGCATGCGCGGCGAGATGTCGGCCACGCGTTTGCGGACCTCGGAAAAACGTAGCGTGCCCATGGCCAACTCGTGCAGGACGAGCACCGTCCAGCGGTCGCCGAGGCGGTCCAGTACGTCCCGGATCGGGCAGTTCTCGACGAGGATCAGGGATTGGCGATGCAAGGTCATGAGGATCTCCGGGACCGGTTACCTCGGGGTAACCGGGTTACTTCGAACACCCTGCTTGTACGGGCGTCCATTACTACCATAGGGTAACCAATATCCTTTCCGTTACCAAACCCAGGAGCCGCCATGTCTTCCCCCACCCTGCTCGTCACCGGCGCGTCCGGTCACCTCGGCCGCGCCGTGGTGCGCCACCTGCTGGAAACCCTGAAGGTTCCGCCCGTCCGGATCATCGCCACCAGCCGCAAGCCGGAGGCCCTCGCCGACCTCGCCGCCGCAGGCGTGACTGTGCGGGCCGCCGACTTTGACGCGCCCGCCACGCTGGCGACCGCCTTCGCCGGCGCGGACCGGGTGCTGCTGGTCAGCACCGACGCACTGCTCGAACCAGGCAAGCGCCTGGCGCAACACCGTACCGCCGTGCAGGCGGCGGTCGAGGCCGGCGTGAAGCATGTCGTCTATACGTCGCTGCCCTCGCCCGCCACCTCGCACGTCTCGTTCGCCCCCGACCATTTGGGTACCGAACAAGCACTGGAGGCCAGCGGTCTAGCATGGACCGTGCTTCGCAATGCCTGGTATGCCGAGAACCTGGCGTACTCGCTTCCGTCCGCGCTCGCATCGGGCGAATGGGTCACCGCCGCCGGTGAGGGTGGCGTCGCCTACATCGCGCGCGAAGACCTGGCGCATGCCGCGGCCGTCGCGCTCGCCGCCGACAGCACCGGGAACCGCACGTTCACGCTCACCGGCACGCAAGCGCTGAACGCCCGCGAGATCGCCGCGAAGGTCAGCGCGGCTCTTGGCAAGCCGCTGGCGATCGTCGGCGTCACGCCGGACCAACTGGCCGAGGGATTGCGCGGACATGGTTTTCCGCCGGTGCTGGCGGACGTGTTCACTTCGTTCGATGTGGCGACGGCGGCCGGCGACCTGGGCGAAGTGACCGATGATTACGCCGCGCTGACCGGTCGGGCGCCGGCGACGTTCGATGCGTGGCTCCCCGCACACGTCGACCTGCTGACCACGCCGCAATGACGGCTGAAAAAAGAACCCCGGCCTGAGCCGGGGTTCCTTTCTTACCGTGGAAGGAATGACTCAGGCCTGCTTGGCCTTCTCCTTCGCGATCCACTGGTCCACGCGTCGCTCCAGCAGCGTCAACGGCAATGCACCGCCGCCCAGCACGGTGTCGTGGAATCCCTTGATGTCGAACTTGTCGCCCAGTTCCGTCTCGGCCTTCCGGCGCAGTTCCTGGATCTTGATCATGCCCACTTTGTAGCCGGTGGCCTGGCCCGGCATGATCAGGTAGCGCTTCACTTCGGATTCGATCGCCGCGCGCGGCACCGCGCTGTTGGCGTCGAAGTATTCCACTGCCTGCTGTTCGGTCCAGCCCTTGGCGTGCAGGCCGGTGTCCACCACCAGACGGATCGCGCGCCACATTTCCGAGCTCAGGCGACCGAACTCCGAATACGGATCCTGATAGGTGCCCGGCATCTCCTTCGCCAGCCATTCCGCGTACAGGCCCCAGCCCTCGGCATAGGCCGTGGTGTTGTACTGGGTGCGGAACTTCGGCACGCCCGTCAGTTCTTGGGCGATGGAGATCTGCATGTGGTGGCCCGGGATGCCCTCGTGGTAGGCGATGACTTCCAGCTCGGGCTTCGGCATCGCGTTCATGTCGGACAGGTGCGCGTAGTACACGCCCGGGCGCGAACCATCCGGTGTGCCGGGATAGTAGTGCTGCGCGGCGCCGTCCTGCTCGCGGAACGCCTCGACGCGCTTCACCACCAGGTCCGCCTTCGGCTTCAGGCCGAAGTACTCCGGCAGCACCTTCTTGATGTTGTCGATGGCGCGCGTGGCGTCATCGATGTAGGCCTGGCGACCCGCATCGGTGTTGGGATACTTGAACTGCTTGTCGCTGTCGATGAAGGCGAAGAATGCATCCAGGTCGCCCTTGAAGCCGACCTTGTCCTTCAACGCCGTCATCTCGCCCTTGATGCGCTCGACTTCCTTCAGGCCCAGCGCATGGATTTCTTCGGCGCTCATGCCGGTGGTCGTCATCTGCCGCAGCTGGTACTCGTAGTACGCCTTGCCGTTCGGGTGCGTGCTGCCCACGCCGGTGGCATTCACTGCGGCCTTCGGCAGCTCTTCCTCACTCCACGCGATCACGCGGTCGTAGGCCGGCTTGAACTGCTCCAGCAGCGCCTTGCGGGCCTCGTCCTTCAACGCGGTGGCGCGGGCGGCGTCGATCTTGCCCGCCTTCACCAGCTCATCGGCCTTGGCCTGGGCATCGGCCCAGATCGCTGCGTCGGCGCCGGCTGAGAACGGTGCGCCGGTGATGACTTTCTTCGCCTGGTCGATGACGCCTTCGTACGCGAACTTGGGCGGACGGATGCCCTGCGTCGCCGAGGCGCGTGCGCGCTCCAGCAACTGGTCGAACGCACGACCAGTCGCCGTGATGCGCGCGATATACGCCGTGTAGTCGGATTCCTCTTCCACCTTGTGGAAGCTGATCAGGAAGGTCGGCCAGAAGCCCTGGGCGCCGTTCATCTGGTCGAACGCGTAGCCGTCGACCAAGAACGGCAGGCCGTCGCGCGCGTTCTCGTACTGCAACTTCCAGAGGTCATAGGACAGCTTCGCTTCGTCGTCGAGCTTGGCGTACGCGAAGGTCTTTTCCATTTCCTCGACGCTGGCCTTCTGCCAGGCGACCTGGTCGCGCGTGGCTTTCTCGGACATGTCGTCCACCTGGTCGTACAGGTCCTTGCGGCCCTGGAAGCTCAGCTGGATGGGGCTGAACTTCAACTGCTCCTCGTACTTCTTGTCGAACCACTCGTTCAGCCGCTTGCTCTCGGCGGCGATGTCGGCGGCGGACGCCACCGGGGCTGCGGCGTCGGCAGCGCCAGCCGCCGGGGCATTGCCCTTGTCGCAGGCAGCAAGGGCCAGGGTGAGGGCACAGACGATCAGGGTTTTGCGCATCGGGGTCTCCAGGAGGAAAACGGGGGACGCACCCCCGCATCAGGCCACTGTAGCGGACGGTCGGCCCTGTGGTCCCATGACCAAAGACGGGGGTCGCCGATACCCGTCGCCCAGAACGGAAAACGCCGCCTCGCGGCGGCGCTCTCCTTCAGGCGGGATGGCAGCGGAACTCAGCGCAGCCCGGTCTCGTTGCGCGCGATCACCAAGCGCTGGATCTCCGAGGTGCCCTCGTAGATCTCGGTGATCTTCGCGTCGCGGAAGTAGCGCTCGATCGGCATTTCCTTCGAATAGCCCATGCCACCGTGTATCTGCAGCGCCTGATGGGTGATCCACATGGCCGCTTCGGACGCGGTCAGCTTGGCGATCGCCGCTTCGTTGCTGAAACGCTGGCCCTGCCCCTTCACCCAGGCCGCGCGCAGCGTCAGCAGCGTGGCGGCGTCCAGTTTGCACTTCATGTCGGCGATCTTGGCCTGCGTCATCTGGAAGGTGCCGATCGGCGCGCCGAAAGCCTTGCGCTCCTTCACGTAGGCGATCGTGGCCTCATACGCGGCGCGCGCGATGCCGATGGCCTGGCTGGCGATGCCGATGCGGCCGGCATCCAGCACGCTCATGGCGATCTTGAAGCCCTCGCCTTCCTTGCCCAGCACGTCTTCCGGACGCACCACGTAGTCGGTGAACTCGATCTCGCAGGTGGCCGACGCGCGGATGCCCAGCTTCGGCTCGGTCTTGCCGCGGTGGAAGCCCGCTTGGGTGGTGTCGATCATGAATGCGGTGATGCCACGCGCGCCCTTGTCGGGTTCGCTCATCGCGAACAGCACGATGTACTTGGCCACCGGGCCCGAGGTGATCCAGCTCTTCTTGCCGTTGACGACGAAGCTGCCATCGGCCTGCTTCACGGCGCGGCAGCGCATCGCGGTGGCATCGGAGCCGGACTGCGGCTCGGTCAGCGCGAACGCGCCGATCTCGCGGCCTTCGGCGATCGCGCGCACGTACTTCTGCTTCTGCTCTTCCGTACCGAAGGTCAGGATGCCGTTGCAGAACAGCGAATTGTTGACCGACACGATGGTCGAGTGGGCGGCATCGCCTGCGGCGATCTCGAACATGGCCAGCACGTACGCGATCGGATCCATGCCGGCTCCGCCGTACTCGGCCGGCACTTCGATGCCCATCAGGCCGTTCTCGCCGAGCAGGCGGATGTTCTCCAGGGGGAACTCGCCGGTCTTGTCATGGTGCTCGGCACTGGGGGCGATCTTTTCCTGGGCGATCCGGCGCGCCACGTCCTGGATCATCAACTGCTCTTCGTTAAACGCGAAATCCACGGCTACCCCTCGGCAAGCAAATTTTGAATACCAATTGTAACCCGCGGACCATCCGCGGCCGTATGCCAAGGGTTGACCCGGCCGGGGCCGCCCAGTCAAAATATCTCTATATCGCGATAGGAAGATATTTATGGATCTGGAAGCCTGGTCCACCCGGCTGAAGGTCTTTGCCGACGCCACCCGTGTCCGCCTGCTGGCCCTGCTGGCCGGCGAGGAACTGACCGTCGCCGAGCTTTCCGCCATCACCCAGCTGGCGCAGCCGCGCGTATCCACCCATCTGGCGAAGCTCAAGGAAGCCGGCCTGGTGCGCGACCGGCGCGCCGGCGTGTCGGCGTACTACCGCTTCGACGAAGACAACCTCGATACGGTCCAGCGCGAACTCTGGCGCAGCCTGCGCGGCGGCAGCGACGATCCGCTGCTGCGCCAGGATGCCGAGCGCGTCGCCAGCGTGCTGGCCAACCGCGCCGCCGACCAGAACTGGGCCGACAGCGTCGCCGGGGACATGGAGCGCCATTATTCGCCCGGTCGTACCTGGGAAGCCCTGGCGCGCACCGCACTGCCGCTGCTCGAGACCGGCGACGTGCTCGACATCGCATCGGGCGACGGCGTGCTGGCCGAACTGCTCTCCCCGCACTCCAACCGCTATATCTGCATCGATACCAGCGCCCGCGTGGTCGCGGCCGCTGGCGAGCGTTTGCGCCGTTTCCCCAACGTGGAAGTGCGTGAAGGGGACATGCATGCCTTGCCGTTCAAGGACGCCAGCTTCGACCTGGTCGTACTGATGCATGCGCTCACCTACTCCACCAAGCCGGCGCAGGCCGTCGCGGAAGCTGCGCGCGTGCTTCGGCGAGGCGGCCGCCTGCTGCTCAGCAGCCTGGCGAAGCACGAGCACCGCTCTGTGGTCGAAGCCTACAGCCACGTCAATCTGGGCTTTTCGGAAAAGGAACTGCGCAAGTTCGCCGAGAAGGCCGGACTGGAGATCGCCAACGCAGAGACCGTCACCCGTGAACGCCGCCCGCCCCATTTCGAAGTGTTGTCGCTGACTGCCCAGAAGCCATGAAGACTCTCCCCTGGTTGCATCCCACCCGTGCCGCGCTGCTGCTGAAAGCCCTCGAAGAGCGCATCCTGATCATCGACGGCGCCATGGGCACCATGATCCAGCGCCACGGCCTGCAGGAAGCCGACTATCGCGGCGAGCGGTTCGCCGACGGTTGCGACGCGCAGCATGCGCACGAACACGGCCCGGGCTGCGACCACGACCTGAAGGGCAACAACGATCTGCTTCTGCTCACCAAACCGGAGGTAATCGCTGGCGTGCACGCCGCCTACCTCGAAGCGGGCGCGGACCTCGTCGAAACCAACACCTTCAACGCGACGTCCGTCAGCCAGGCCGACTACCACCTCGAACACCTGGTCTACGAGTTGAACAAGGCCGGCGCCCGTGTCGCGCGTGTGTGCTGCGACGACGCCGAGGCCAGGACGCCGGACAAGCCGCGCTTCGTCATCGGCGTGCTGGGCCCTACCAGCCGCACCGCCTCCATCAGCCCTGACGTCAACGACCCAGGCTTCCGCAACACCAGCTTCGACGAGCTGCGCGGCACGTACCGCGAGGCCATCGAAGGCCTGATCGACGGCGGCGCCGACACGCTGATGGTGGAAACGATCTTCGATACGCTGAACGCGAAAGCAGCGCTGTATGCCATCGAGGAAGTCTTCGACGCACGCGGCGGCCGCCTGCCGGTCATGATCTCGGGCACGATCACCGACGCATCGGGCCGCACGCTGTCCGGCCAGACTGCGGAAGCGTTCTACACCTCCGTCGCGCACAGCCGTCCGCTGTCGGTGGGACTGAACTGCGCGCTGGGCGCCAAGGATCTGCGCGAACACGTCGACACACTGTCCACCGTCGCCGACGCCTATGTCAGTGCGCACCCGAATGCCGGCCTGCCCAACGCGTTCGGCGAGTACGACGAGACGCCCGAAGAGATGGCGGCGACGTTGAAGGAGTTCGCCGAGTCGGGCCTGCTGAATCTGGTGGGCGGCTGCTGCGGCACCACCCCGGCCCACATCAAGGCCATCGCCGACGTGGTCGCCGGCTTGCCGCCCCGCGGCCTGCGCACTGCCCTGGAGCAGGCCGCATGAGCACCGCCGCACGTCATACGCGCCTGTCCGGCCTGGAGCCGTTGGTCATCACGCCTGATTTGCTGTTCGTCAACGTGGGGGAACGCACCAACGTCACCGGCAGCGCGCAGTTCCGCAAGCTGGTGAAGGAAGAGCGCTACGAGGAAGCCGTCGAGGTCGCGCGCCAACAGGTCGCCAACGGGGCGCAGATCCTCGACGTCAACATGGACGAGGGCCTGATCGATTCCGAGAAGGCGATGGTCCGTTTCCTCAACCTGATCGCCTCCGAGCCCGACATCGCGCGCATCCCGGTGATGGTGGACTCGTCCAAGTGGAGCGTGATCGAGGCCGGCCTGAAGTGCCTGCAGGGCAAGGGCGTGGTCAACTCGATTTCACTGAAGGAAGGCGAAGAGGCCTTCATCGACCATGCGCGCAAGGTGCTTCGCTACGGCGCCGCGGCGGTGGTGATGGCGTTCGACGAAACCGGCCAGGCGGATACCTGCGCGCGCAAGGTCGAGATCTGCACGCGCGCCTATCGCATCCTGGTCGATGACGTGGGCTTCCCGCCTGAAGACATCATCTTCGACCCCAACATCTTCGCGGTCGCCACCGGCATCGAGGAGCACGACAACTACGCGGTGGACTTCATCGAAGCCACGCGCATCATCAAACAGACCCTGCCGCACTGCCACGTATCGGGCGGCGTGTCGAACGTGTCGTTCTCGTTCCGTGGCAACGAGCCGGTCCGCGCGGCCATCCACTCCGTGTTCCTCTATCACGCCATCCAGGCCGGCATGGACATGGGCATCGTCAACGCTGGCGGGTTGCCGGTCTACGACGACCTGGACACCGAACTGCGTGAGCGTGTCGAAGACGTCATCCTCAACCGCCGCAAGGACGCAACCGAGCGCCTGCTGGAGATCGCCGACCGCTACAAGGGCAAGAAGGGCGAAGCGCCGGTGGAGAACCTCGCCTGGCGCGAGAAGCCGGTGCGCGAGCGCCTGGCCCATGCGCTCGTGCACGGCATCGACGCCTTCGTCGACGAGGACACCGAGGAAGCGCGCCAGCAGGCATCGCGTCCACTCGATGTCATCGAAGGCGCCCTGATGGACGGCATGAACGTGGTCGGCGACCTCTTCGGCGCAGGCAAGATGTTCCTGCCGCAGGTGGTGAAGTCCGCACGCGTGATGAAGAAGGCCGTGGCCTACCTGCTGCCCTTCATCGAAGCCGAGAAGCTCCGCACGGGCGACGTCGGCAAGTCCAACGGCAAGATCGTCATGGCCACGGTCAAGGGCGACGTGCACGATATCGGCAAGAACATCGTTGGCGTGGTCCTGGCCTGCAACAACTTCGACGTGGTCGACCTCGGCGTGATGGTCCCCACGCAGAAGATCCTGGACACCGCGCGCGCCGAGAACGCCGATCTGATCGGCTTGTCGGGCCTGATCACGCCGTCGCTGGAAGAAATGACCCACGTGGCGCGCGAGATGCAGCGCCAGGGTTTCGAAACGCCCCTGTTGATCGGCGGCGCGACCACTTCGCGCGCGCATACGGCGCTGAAGATCGACCCGCACTACAAGGCCCCCACGGTCTGGGTGAAGGACGCGTCCCGCGCGGTGGGTGTTGCGCAATCGCTGATCTCGCGCGACATGCGCACGGCATTCGTGGCCGCCAACGACGCCGACTACGCCGAGATCCGCGAGCGCCACAAGAACCGCGGCGATGCGAAGCGCCTGGTGTCGCTGGAGAAGGCGCGAGGGCAGAAGTTCGATGGCGGCTGGGCCGACTACGTGCCGCCCGTGCCGCGCCAGCCGGGTCTGCACGTGCTCGAGGATTACCCGCTCGATGAGCTGGTGGACTGCATCGACTGGACGCCGTTCTTCAATGCCTGGGAGCTCTTCGGCAAGTATCCGGCGATCCTCACCGACGATGTGGTCGGTACGCAGGCCAGCGAGTTGTATCGGGATGCCCGGGCGATGCTCGCGAAGATCGTCGAAGAACGATGGCTGACGGCGAAGGCGGTCTTCGGACTGTGGCCGGCCAACAGCATCGGCGACGACGTCGAACTGCAGGCCGATGGCACAGCAGAGCGCCTGCATTTCCTGCGCCAGCAGGTCGACAAGCCGGTCGAACGCCCGGATTTCTGCCTCGCCGACTTCATCGCCCCGAAGGATTCCGGCCGGCAGGATTGGATCGGCATGTTCGCCGTCACCGCCGGCATCGGGATCGACACGCACGTTGCCCGCTTCGAGGCCGACCACGACGACTACAACGCGATCCTGCTGAAGGCGCTGGCCGACCGCCTGGCCGAAGCGCTCGCCGAACGCCTTCACCAGCGCGTGCGTACCGAATTCTGGGGCTACGTCGCCGACGAGACCCTCGACAACGAGGCGCTGATCGCGGAGAAGTATGTCGGCATCCGTCCGGCGCCCGGTTATCCGGCCTGCCCGGAGCACAGCGAGAAAGGTACGCTGTTCCGCCTCCTGGATGCGGGCGCCAATGCTGGCATGTCACTGACCGAGAGCTTCGCGATGCTGCCGACCGCGGCCGTATCCGGTTACTACTTCAGCCATCCGCAGAGCCAGTACTTCGTGGTCGGGCGGGTTTCGAAGGAGCAGGTGGCGGACTATGCCAAGCGCAAGGGCGTTGAGATCGCGCAGGTGGAGCGCTGGCTGGCCTCGAACCTGGACTACGATCCCGAGTAAGCCAGGCTGCTCCCGGCTAGAATGCGCCACCCTTTCCCAGGCCAGCGCACCATGCCGTCCCTTGTTCCCGCCTGCCCCAGTCCCGCGATGCGCAGCGCGGGCCTGACGAGGCGTGCGCGATGAAGGCAACGACGGATCCAACGGGTTACCCCGCCGCGCGGCTCTCCAGCTTCTATTTCTTCTACTACGCGGTGCTGGGCGCATTCACGCCCTACTGGAGCCTGTACCTGGAGTCACGCGGGCTCGGCGTCACCGCCATCAGTGTTCTGATGAGCCTGTGGTACGCCACGCGCATCGTCTCGCCCTCGCTATGGACGACGCTCGCCGCGCGCTCGCCGCGTCCGATCCGTTGGTTGCACCTGGGGTGCGCGCTGGCCGTGGGCAGCTTCGCTGTGTTCCTGCTGCCGTGGAGCTACGTCGGCCTGTTCGTCGTGATGACGGCTTTCTGCTTCGCCTACAACGCCGTGATGCCGCAATTCGAATCGATCACGATGTCGCACCTGGCCACACGCAGCGATCGCTACGGCCTGATTCGCGTCTGGGGATCGATCGGCTTTATCGTGGTGGTCGCCTCGTTCGGCTGGCTGATCGATGCACGCCGACTGGGCATCGGCGCCCTGCCGTGGCTGATGCTGCCCGTGCTGGCCGCCGTACTGGGCTCGGCGCTGGTCAACCGCTACGCGCACGAGCCGGATGCTCACCGGGAGACGGCGCATGAAGGATTCCGGACACGACTGCGGCAACCGCACGTGATCGCTTTCTTCGTCGCGGCGTTCCTCACCCAGATCTCGTTCGGCCCGTTCTACACCTTCTTCTCGATCTACCTTTCCGAACACGGTTACAGCACCGGCACGCAGGGTATGTTGTGGACCGTCGGCGTGCTGGCCGAGATCGTCGTGTTCTTCCTGTCCAGCCGGATTTTCCGGCGCTGGGACGCATCGCGTGTGCTGATGGTGGCGCTGCTGAGCGCCTCCGTGCGCTGGCTGGTGACGGCGCTGTTCCCGGACAACACGCCAGTGATGGTGCTGGCGCAGCTGACTCATGCGCTCAACTTTGGCGCGTTCTTCGCGGCCGCGATGCAGTTGCTGGTGCGGTTCTTCCCGGGCCGCCTCAACGGCCACGGCCAGGGCGTGTTCTATGGTTTGTCGTCCGGTGTCGGCGGGGTGTGCGGCGCGTTGCTCGCCGGCCAGCTCTGGCGCTTCGGTGGCGAAACCGCCTTCATGGCATCGTCCGGCATCGCCCTGCTCGCCGCGGTCATCGTGTGGCGGTGGCTGGTTCGTCCGGACGCGCTTGCCGGTTTAAGCGGCACCTGATCGATTCACCACACCAGGTCGTCAGGCACCTGGTACTGCGGATCGGCGTAGGGATCGTCCCCCGCCGGCGCGTTCGGATCGACCTTCAAGGCAACGGCAGGTGCGAAGATGGCTTCGGCCTCGGCCAGCACGGCGGACGACACCAGCAGGTAGCGTCCGTTCTGCTGCACCACACCGAGGTCGCCGGCATTAAGCGACTTCAGCTGCTCGGCATTGACGTAGATGCGCTTGATCTTGCCGCCATAAGGGAAATGGCGGGCGATGTCGGCTTCGGCATCGTTCAATGCCTTGTCCTTGAGGAACTCCTCGAGCTTGGCCTTCGCCTCGCGACGCAGGCGCGCCTCTTCCTGCTTCACGCGCTCGGCTTCGATGCGCTCATCCTTCTCACGCTGTGCGCGGATGGCATAGGCCTTGGCCAAGTCGATGTCTTCCTGCGACCTCGGCTTGCGCGATGGGCCTTGCGGAGGACGCGGCTTGCCCGCATGGCCAGGACGAGGCGGCGCGGCACCCTTCCCATGCGGCTTCTGTCCGGGCTTGCGCGTGTCGGGTTTGCGGGTGTCGGGCTTGCGTTCGGGCTTGGGCGCCGGCTTGAAGCCCAGGCCCATCAACTGGTCGCGGAGGGAATCGCTCATGGTCTTTCAGAGGGGGACGTGCTGTCCCCACAGCGTATCAATAATGAGGGGGCGGCGGCTCGTTGGCGGGGTCCTCGAACAACGAGGACCGCACCTTGCCCAGTTCTTCCACCATGTGCCTCAGCAGCAACGCGGTGCGCTGGTTCTCGGCGCGCGCATCGGCGAGCGCCTCGCTCAGTTCGCCCAGCGCGTGTTCCTGGAACGCGAGGCGCGTTTCCAGTTCCACCAGGCGATGCTCCAGCGCGTCGCGCTGGAGCGGCAGGTCAGCCTGCATCTATCGATCTCCCTCGTCCGATCCCGTAATAGGCGACGCCTGCCGCCTCGACTTCGGCGGGATCGTAAAGGTTGCGGCCGTCGAACACCACGGCGTCGGCCAGTGTTTCGCGCAAACGGGCGAAGTCAGGGCTACGGAATTGCTTCCACTCGGTCACCACCACCAGCGCGTCGGCGCCCTCCAACGCGGCGCGGGCGTCGGTACAGAGCACCAAGTCCTCGCGCTCGCCGAAGATGCGGGAGGCTTCCTCCCGGGCTTCCGGGTCGTACGCGCGGACCTGCGCACCGGCCTCCCACAGCTCCGCCAGCAGCCGGCGGCTGCTCGCCTCGCGCATGTCGTCGGTGTTGGGCTTGAAGGCCAGGCCCCAGACCGCGAAGGTCTTGCCACGTACACCTTCGTCCTCGCCACGATCGTAGTGGCGCTGGATGAGCTCGAACAGGTGGCCCTTCTGGCGTTCGTTAACGCCTTCCACGGCCTGCAGCAACTCCGGCGCATAGCCATACTGCTGCGCAGTCTTGGCCAGTGCCTGCACGTCCTTCGGGAAGCACGAGCCGCCATAGCCGGCGCCCGGGTAGATGAAGTGCCAACCGATGCGCGGGTCCGAACCGATGCCCTGCCGCACGTGTTCCACGTCCGCCCCCACGCGCTCGGCGATGTTGGCGATCTCGTTCATGAAGCTGATCTTCGTCGCCAGCATCGCGTTGGCCGCGTACTTGGTCAGCTCGGCCGAACGCACGTCCATCACCACGATGCGTTCGTGGTTGCGATTGAACGGGGCGTACAGCCGACGCAGCTTGTCTACTGCCTGTGGCCGCGCCGCACCGATGATGATGCGATCCGGTCGCATGCAGTCGTTGACCGCATCGCCTTCTTTCAGGAATTCCGGGTTGGACACCACGTCGAACGCGACATCGACGCCGCGCGATGCCAACTCGGCCTCGATCGTCGCCTTCACCTTGTCCGCGGTACCGACCGGCACGGTGGATTTGTTCACCACCGTGCAAGGCCGTTCGATATGACGGCCGATGGTCTTGGCCACGGCCAGCACGTACTGCAGGTCCGCGCTGCCATCCTCGTCCGGTGGCGTGCCGACCGCGATGAAGAGCACGTCACCGTGCGTGATGGCAGCCGCCGCATCCGTCGTGAAGCGCAAACGGCCCGCTGCGTGGTTGGCTTTCACCATCGGCGACAGGCCGGGCTCGTAGATCGGCACGATGCCGTGGTTCAGACCATCGACCTTGGCCGGGTCGATATCGACGCACACCACGTCATGTCCGACTTCCGCCAGGCACGTGCCTGTGACCAACCCAACGTAACCCGTGCCGAAAATGGCTACTCGCATGCAGCGGCCTCCTGGACCTAGTCTTGGCTATTACAGCCGACGACTATTGCAGGATGCCCATCAACTCCACGTCAAACGTCAACGTCGCATCGGGGCCGATCTTGCCGCCGGGCGCGCCGTTCGCGCCGTAAGCCAGCCCCGACGGAATCCAGAAGCGGTACTTCGCGCCCACTGGCATCAGCGAGACGCCTTCGGTCCAACCCGCGATCACGCCATTGAGCGGGAATTCAGCCGGCTGTCCACGCTCATAGGAACTATCGAACACATCGCCGCTCAACAGTTTGCCTTCGTAATTCACGCGTACGCGGCTAGTCGCCATCGGACGCTGGCCGTTGCCCTGGCGCAGCACCATGTACTGCAGGCCCGACGGCGTGGTGATGACGCCCGGCTTGCTCTTGTTCTCGGCGAGGAACTTCGCGCCCTCGTCACGGTTGCGTTGGGCGGCACCCGCCTGGCGCTTGGTCAGGTAGGCCTTCATCTCGGCCTGCGCCTGCTCCACCGTCATCAACGGTGTGCCGTCCTTGCCGGCGACGGCGCGCACGGCCTTCGCGAGGACCGACGGATCGACTTCATCCTTGAACGGCAACAGCGACGGACCGACGACGTAGGTACCCAGGAACAGGCCTACCTTGGTCTTGTCGACCGGCGGCGGCGTGCTGCCCGGCGGCATGCCGGGGATCGGCTGGCCATCGGCCACAGCCAGGTTCACGCGCAGAAGCTGGTCGGTGGCCTGCGCCTCCTGCTCGGTGATCAGCGGCGGCTTGCCGGCGAAGGTGTTGACGATCGCGCGCTCGAACGCAGCGGTATCGAGAAACTGACCCACGGGCTGTAGCGAACTGCCGACATCCACGCCGATGGCGTAGCTGACCTTGTCGCGCTCAGTGGCAAGCGCGGTTTTTTCCTGTGCAGACACGCTGCCTCCCAGCATCGAAAACGAGATTCCCAACAACGCGGCAATGCCGCGGACCGACCGCTTCATCCTTCTCACTCCTGGAACCTGCGCCGGGAAGATGGCGCGAACCTCTTATTGTGGCACGCCCGCCGCCCCGCACGGCAGCAGGCGTCAGGGCTTGGCGCGGGGGGACGCCAGTTCGCGTTCGATCGCAGCGACCAACGTGGGATCGTCGGGTTTGATCTTGCTCGGGAAGTTCGCGACCACGCGTCCGTCGCGCGAAATCAGATACTTGTGGAAATTCCATCCCGGCGCGGTGCCAGTCGCCTGCGCCAGCGATTTGTACAGCGGCGTGGCGTTGTCGCCGATCACGGACACCTTCTCGAACATCGGGAACTTCACGCCGTAAGTAAGCGTGCAGAACTCCTGGATCTCCTTCTCCGTGCCGGGCTCCTGGCCTTTGAAGTCGTTCGAGGGAAATCCGAGCACTGCGAAACCTTTGCCGGCGTAGCGCTGATGGAGCGCTTCCAGGCCCTCGTACTGTGGCGTGTAACCGCACTTACTGGCGGTATTGACCACCAACAGCACCTGTCCTGCGTACTGTTTCTTCAGGTTCACGGGAGCCTTCCCCGTCAGCGGGCGATAGCTGAGATCCAACAGACCCGCCGCCAACGCCACTGAAGCGGCGCCCAGAAGCGCCACAAAAACAAATAATTTCAATAACTTAGACATCGTCTTCTGCTCCGGTATTACGAACATGACAAGTATGCCTTCAGTTGGGTGACAAAACTTTGCAAGGGAGTTGACGCCCTGTGTTTTGGTGTTATAGTTGAATACAACACCACTCACCCAACGCAGCGGGGGATGCCATGAACCAGAAACTGACCCACACACTGCCCAGCCTGGCCGTCGGCGGCCTGTTGCTGGCGATCGGGGTGCTGGCGACCGTCACCGGTGCCCGCACGGCCGAAGCAGAATCCACCGCGCTGGTCGGCGCGCTGGAATCCGATGCCCGCGAGATCGCAGGGGATGACCGCAACCCGGACGCGCGGCAGCACAAGCGCCGCGCCCGGGCCTCGCTGGCCATGCCCTACTTTTCCTTTGGCCAATCGCTGCGTCCGAGGAGCTAAGCCATGACGTCCATCCAATGGAGCGACGGCGCTCCCATCTACCGCCAGCTGAAGGATCGCGTGATCGCGATGATGCTGGACGGGATCCTGAAGCCGGGCGATGCCCTGCCCTCCGTCCGTCAGGTGGCGGCGGAGTACCAGCTGAATCCGATTACCGTATCGCGCGCCTACCAGGAGCTCGCCGACGAGGCCCTGGTGGAGAAACGCCGCGGCCTGGGCATGTTCGTCACCGACGAAGCGTCCAAAAAGCTGCGCGGCACCGAGCGCGAACGGTTCCTGACCGAAGAGTGGCCGGCCGTCGCCGAGCGCATCGAGCGCCTGGGCCTGTCCATCGAAGAGCTGCTGCAATCCAAGGGGAACAAGTGATGAATGCCGCAATCGCCAACACCGTGGTGACCGCCCACGGTCTACGCAAGGCCTATAAGAACAAGCTCGCGCTGGACAACACCAGCTTCGAGATCGAAGCGGGCAAGATCATCGGCCTGATCGGTCCGAACGGCGCGGGTAAGACCACCGCACTGAAGGCCATTCTCGGGCTGACGCCGTTCGAGGGCCAGCTCAGGGTGCTGGGCCTGGATCCGCGCAAGGACCGGGACGAGCTGATGAAGGATGTCTGCTTCATCGCCGACGTCGCCGTGCTGCCGCGCTGGATGAAGGTCAAGGAAGCCATCGACTTCGTCGAAGGCGTACACCCCCGCTTCGACCGCGCCAAGTGCGAGCGTTTCATCGCCAACACCCAGCTCAAGCCCAACCTGCGCGTCCGCGAGATGTCCAAGGGCATGATCGTGCAGCTGCACCTGGCCCTGGTGATGGCCATCGACGCCAAGCTGCTGGTGCTGGACGAACCCACGCTGGGCCTGGACATCCTCTACCGCAAGCAGTTCTACCAGCGCCTGCTGGAAGACTACTTCGACGAGCAGAAGACCATCATCGTCACCACCCACCAGGTCGAGGAGATCGAACACATCCTCACCGACGTGATGTTCATCCGCGACGGCAAGATCGCACTGACCGCGCAGATGGACGAAGTGGCCGAGCGTTACACCGAAGTGCTCGTCAGCGGCAGCGATACGGCCGACCAGGCGCGTGCCCTGAAGCCCATCGACGAGCGTGCCCTGCCCTTCGGCAAGACCGTGCTGCTGTTCGACGGCGTGCCGAAGGCGCAACTCGCCCCGCTGGGTGAAACCCGTACCCCTGGCCTGGCCGACCTGTTCGTCGCCATCATGAAAGGAACCTACGCATGAACGCCGTGACTTCGACGTTGGGCAAATCCTCCAAGCCGGGCGCGTTCAAGTGGCTGATCAAGCGCGAGTTCTGGGAGAACCGCGGCGGCTTCTTCTGGGCGCCGGTGATCACCGGCGGCATCTTCGTGGTACTCAACCTGATCCTGGCTGTCATCGGCAGCATCGCCGCGCGCGGCTCCATGGACGGCGGCGGCTTCAGCGTTGAGGAAGCGCCCCGGAAAGCGGAGATGATCGTCGGCGGCATCGGCGACGGCATGCTGCTCGGTGGCGTGATCCTGGCCTGCGTGGTGCTGGCTTTCGTAGTGTTCTTCTACGCACTGGGCACGCTGTACGACGACCGTCGCGATCGCAGCGTCCTGTTTTGGAAGTCGCTGCCGGTCTCCGACACCCACATGGTCTTGTCGAAGCTGGCCTGGGCCCTGGTCCTCGCACCGCTGCTGGCCGTGAGCGTCGGCATCCTGATCGGACTGTGCATGTGGCTGATCTCGGCGCTGACCATCAGCATCAACGGTCTGCCCGCCGGCGGCGCGATCTTCACCCACTCGCATCCGCTGCGCGTCATCGGCGGCGTGGTCAGCTCCCTGCCGGTCTACATGTTCTGGTCGCTGCCGGCGATCGGCTGGCTGATGTTCTGCTCCGCCTGGGCACGCAGCAAGCCGTTCCTGTGGGCCGTGCTGGTGCCGGTGCTGGCCTGCGTGATCATCAGCATGACCGACATCCTGCCGGGCCTGAAGATCCGCCACGACCTGGTCTGGTACACGGTGGTCTACCGCGGCCTGCTGAGCGTGGTGCCGGGCGCGTGGTTCCCGACCTTGCAGGGCGGTGCCGCCAACCCGCACACCGAGATCAACACGCCTGACGAACTGGCCAATGCGATCGATCTGACTCGCAGCTGGCAAGCCTTCGCCTCGGCCGACCTGTGGATCGGTGCGGCCATCGGCGTGGCCCTGATCGTCGGTGCGATCTACCTGCGCCGCTGGCGCGAAAGCGAATAAGCCCGACCCCGGTGGCGGCCCCGGCCGCCACCTCCCCCGATACCGAGAGGACAACCCATGCCCCGCACACCTGCCCTCCTGCGCACGCTGCCCTTCGTCGTCGTGATCGCACTGGCCGCCTGCCAACCCGCACCGGACAAGAACGACAACGCACCGAACGGCATCGCCGCCAAGGCCATGGACGAAGCCCGCAAGGGGCTGGGTGAAGCCAGCCAGGAACTGCAGAAAGCCCAGAGCGAGATCGACGCGGCACGCCAGAAGCTGGCCACCGAGAACCTCACGCTCAACCGCAACGAGAACCAGAACCTGCCCAAGGCGGAGATCACCCCGGCGGGCGAGCTGCTGATCGAAGGCAAGTCGGTGGCGACCACGCCGGAGCAGAAGGAAAAGGTACTTGCCTATCGCGGCGCCATGATCACCGTGGTCGGCGATGGCATGGCGATCGGCATGGAAGGTGCGAAGGTCGGCATCGATGCCGCCGCCAGCGCGCTCAAGGGCGTCCTGGCCGGACAGTCCGGCGACGAGATCGGCAAGCAGGTCGGCGCGGAAGCGAAGACCAAGATGAAGCCGATGGTGGACCAGCTCTGCGGTCGCCTGCCGGCGCTGCTCACCGCCCAGCAGGCGCTCGCGGCCTCCGTACCCGAGTTCAAGCCCTATGCCAGCATGGACCAGGCCGACGTCGACGACTGCGCCAGCCAGTCCGACTGGAACTTCTGATTCCCGCGACACGGAGAACCGCCGCATGCGTATTTCCACCACCGCTCCCTGGCTGCTCCTCGCGACCACGTTGCTGGCGACGCCCGCGTTCGCGCAGGACGAACACTGCAAGCATTCCGCTCCGCGCCAGCTGAAGCTGGACACTGCCGGCGCCAAGGCCATCGTGTTCGACATCGGCCACAACGACCTGCGTGTCGACGCGTCGCCGGGTGCAGCAGTTTCGCTGCAGGGCAAGGCATGCGCTTCGCAGGCCGATGCGCTTCCCAGCCTGAAGCTGACCCAGGAGCGCGTCGGCGACAAGCTAGTGGTGCGCGTCTGGCGCGAGGGCCGTTTCAGCGGCGTGTTCTTCGGTAACAACTACGCTTACCAAACCCTGTCGGTCACGTTGCCGGATACGCTCCCCGTGCAGCTGAAGGTCGGCTCCGGCGATGCGGTCGTCACCGGCGCACCGGTGCTCAGCGCCGACGTGGGCTCCGGCGATGTCGCCGCGCGCGGTATCCGCGGCCTGGCCGCCGTTTCCGTCGGCTCGGGCGATATCGAACTCGACGACGTCGGCGCATTGCGCGTGATCTCCATCGGCTCGGGCGACGTCACTGCGCGCGGCGTGCGCGGCGCCGTGCATGTCGGCAGCATCGGGTCGGGCGACTTCACGCTCGTGCGCGGCACCGGCGACGTCGAGATCGGCTCGATCGGTTCCGGCGACGCTGAACTGCGCGATGTCGGTGGCAACATCGTCGTCGGTTCGGTCGGCTCCGGTGGCGTGGAAGCGCGCAACGTCGCGGGCGCCCTGACCGTGCGGTCGGTCGGCAGCGGCGACGTGCACCACGAGGGCGTCAAGGGCGCCATCGACCTCCCGAAACACCATTGAGTTCCAAGGAATGACCATGACCCGATTCGCACCGCTCGCTCTCGCGCTTTCCCTCGTGTTCCTGGCCGCCTGCTCCGGCAAGGATAAGGCGCCCGACAGCGGCAACAGCATCGAAGCCTCGGGAGCGCTGTGGGGCCAGAACCTCACGCTCAACGCCACCGGCCAGCCGAAGGCGGAGATCTCCGCCAAGGGCGATTTCATCGTCGATGGCAAGAAGGTCGACGTGAACGACGCCCAGCGCGCCCTGCTGGTGGCGTATCACCGCCAACTGGGTGGTATCGCCGATGCCGGCATCGAGACCGGCAAGGAAGGCGCCAAGCTCGCCGGCAAGGCCGTGGGCGCCGCGGTGAAGGGCATCTTCAGTGGCAACCCGGACCAGATCGACAAGGAAATCGAGGCCGAAGCCAAGAAGGTCGAAGCCGAAGCGATGAAGATCTGCGACCTCCTGCCGGGCCTGTACAAGGCGCAGCAGGAACTCGCCGCCGCCCTGCCCGCGTTCCAGCCGTACGCATCGATGGACGAAGGCGACGTGGAAGACTGCCGCACGAACCAGAACGACAGCCACGAGGCCGGCGAGGATGTCGGCCGCGCCATTGGCCAGGCGATCAAGGGCGAGACCGGCGACGAGAAGAATGCTGCGTCCGAAGCGGATGCCGCCGCTGCGGAACCTGCCAAGCCCTGATCTCGTCGAACACCGTCTGCCGCTGCATCGCGGCAGACGGACTCAGCCGCCTCCGCCGCCCGCCTTGCCGTGAATGCCGCCCTTGGCGAGCAGGGCCGGATCCAGCAGCGGCTTGAGCGTCTTCTCCGGCAGCCCGGTGACCTCACGCGCAACCTCCAACACCGGCCGATTCTGCTTGTAGGCTTGCTTGGCGATGGCAGCGCCCTTCTCGTAACCGATCACCGGATTGAGCGCGGTGACCAGGATCGGATTGCGGTCCAGCGCTCCCTTGACGCGATCGCCGCGCACCTTCAATCCGGCGATGCAGTCGTCAGCGAGCAGTCGCGACACGTTCGATAGCAGGTGCATCGCATCCAGTAGGTTGTGTGCGATCAGCGGCAGGGTAACGTTGAGCTGGAAATTGCCGGTCTGGCCCGCCACCGTTACCGCGGTGTGGTAACCCATCACCTGCGCGCAGACCATCACCGTGGCTTCGGGAATCACGGGGTTCACCTTGCCCGGCATGATCGAACTGCCCGGCTGCAGTGCCGGCAGCTCCACCTCACCCAGGCCCGCCAGCGGCCCGGAGTTCATCCAGCGCAGGTCGTTGGCGATCTTGGTCAACGCGACGGCCAGTGCACTGAGCTGGCCCGAGAGCTCGACCGCGTCGTCCTGTGCCGCCAGACCCTCGAACTTGTTGGCCGCGCTTTCGAAGCGGGTACCTGTGCGGGCGGACAGTGCCTTGGCCACGCGTGTGCCGAAGCGCGGATCGGCATTGATGCCGGTCCCGATCGCCGTGCCGCCCAGCGGCAGCCGGCGCACGCGCTTGAGCGTGTCTTCGATCCGCGCCTGCGCCGACGACAGCTGCGCCGACCAGGCCGAGAACTCCTGGCCGAAGGTCAGCGGCATCGCATCCATCAGATGCGTGCGCCCGGTCTTGACCACCTTGCCCAGCGCACGGCCACGCGCATCGATGGTCTTGCGCAGATGCTTGATGGCAGGCAGCAGATCCTCCACCGCTGCCAGCTGCGCGGCGACGCGGATCGCCGTGGGGATGACGTCGTTCGAACTCTGGCCCAGGTTGACGTGATCGTTCGGGTGCACCTGCGCCTTTCCCGCGCGTGAAGCCAGGTTGGCGATTACCTCGTTGGCATTCATGTTGGACGACGTGCCGGAACCGGTCTGGTAGACGTCGATCGGGAAATGCGTGTCGTACGCGCCTTCGGCAACCTCGAGCGCGGCGCCCTGCACGGACTTCGCGATGCCCTTGGGCAGCAGGCCCAGGCCCGCATTGACCTCGGCCGCCGCGGCTTTCACCAGGCCCAGCGCCCGGATGAAGCCGCGCGGCATCGGTCGGCCGGAAATCGGGAAGTTCTGCACCGCGCGCTGCGTCTGCGCGCCCCAGAGGGCCTCCGCAGGCACCTGCAGCTCGCCCATGCTGTCGTGTTCGACGCGGGTCCGGCCCACGGTCTTCTTGCTGGTCATCACCGTCTCCTGGAAGGAATTCACGGCTTGCGCGCCGGCGAAGGCCGGTGGCTGGCGGGGGCCGACAGGATACGCCAGGCCGGTTCGGCCGCTTCCCGGGGTAAAATGAAACGATCCTTTTCAGCCCTCCCCGCCCCCCATGTCGGAATCGTCCCTGCTCGCCCTCTCCCCGCTCGATGGCCGCTACGCCGGCAAGGTCGATGCGCTGCGCCCGATCTTTTCCGAATACGGCCTGATCCGCGCCCGCGTGAAGGTGGAAGTCGAGTGGCTGCTGGCGCTGGCCGCGGAGCCCGGCATCGTTGAGCTGCCCGACTTCTCCGACGGTGCGAAGGCGCGCCTTCGTGCGCTGGCCGACGGCTTCAGCGTCGCCCATGCCGCCCGCGTGAAGGAGATCGAGCGCACCACCAACCATGACGTCAAGGCGGTGGAGTACTTCATCAAGGAGCAGCTGAAGGACGATGCCGAACTCGCACCGGCGCTGGAATTCGTCCATTTCGCCTGCACCAGCGAAGACATCAACAACCTGTCCTACGGGCTGATGCTGGAACAGGCACGCGGCGACGTGCTGCTGCCCGCGCTGGACGGCGTCGCCGCCACGCTGCGCGCGCTGGCCCATGCGCAGGCGGCGCAGCCGATGCTGTCGCGCACGCACGGACAGACCGCCTCGCCGACCACGCTGGGCAAGGAGATCGCCAACGTCGTCGCCCGCCTCGAGCGCCAGCGCACGCAGATCGCCGCGGTGGAACTGACCGGCAAGATCAATGGCGCGGTGGGCAACTACAACGCGCATGTGGCCAGCTACCCGGACGTGGACTGGCCGGTGTTCGCGCAACGCTTCGTCGAAGGCCTGGGCCTGGTGTTCAACCCGTACACCACGCAGATCGAGCCGCACGACAACGTTGCAGAGATCGGCGATGCCGCGCGTCGCGCCAACACCATTCTGGTCGACCTGGCCCGCGACATCTGGGGCTACATCTCGCTGGGCTACTTCAAACAGCGGCTCAAGGAAGGCGAAGTCGGCAGTTCCACCATGCCGCACAAGGTCAACCCGATCGACTTCGAGAACGCGGAAGGCAACTTCGGCATCGCCAACGCACTGTTCGAGCATTTCAGCGCCAAGCTGCCGATCAGTCGCTGGCAGCGCGATCTGACCGATTCCACCGTGCTGCGTGCGCTGGGCACCGCGTTCGGCCATACGCAGGTAGCACTGGATTCGCTGGCGAAGGGCCTGGGCAAACTCGAAGTGAATCCGCAGCGCCTGGACGCCGACCTCGATGCGGCCTGGGAAGTGCTGGCCGAGGCCGTGCAGACGGTGATGCGCCGTCATGGCCTGCCGAACCCGTACGAACAGCTCAAGGCGCTGACGCGCGGCCAGGGCATCACCGCCGACTCCATGCGCAGCTTCATCGAATCGCTCGATCTGCCGGCGGACGCCAAGCAGCGCCTGCGCGACATGACGCCGGGCAGCTACACCGGCCTGGCCGAGCGCCTCGCCCGGGACATCTGACCTGCGGAGACGGGAACGGCGATGCACCTGTTGATCAACATCGACGTCCCCGATCTTCCCGCTGCGGAAGCGCTTTACACCCGCGCCTTCGGGCTCTCCGCCGGGCGACGCTTCGGCAGCGGCGGCGTGGAGCTGCTGGGTGCTCAGGCGCCGATCTACGTGCTGCAGAATGCGGCCGGCACCACTGCCGCCGCGGATATGCGCCGCGACTACGCCCGCCACTGGACGCCCGTGCACCTGGACGTGGTGGTGGACCACCTCGAGCCTGCCCTCGACCGTGCCGTGGAGGCCGGACTGGTGCAGGAATCCGACATCCGCGACGCGAACTGGGGCCGCATCGTCCGCCTGGCCGATCCTTGGGGCCATGGCTGGTGCCTGCTGCAGTTCGTCAATCGTGGTTACGACGAGATCGCTACATGATGCTCCGTGCCTTCCTTCTTGTTGGTGGCTTGCTCGTCTCCACGCTTCCGTTCGCCGCGCACGCGGCCGATGCGCCGCCTGGCAAGGCCTGTGAGGACGACGCCGGCTGGAATGATCCCGCCACGCCCCTGCGGGTCTACGGCAACACCTGGTTCGTCGGCACCTGTGGCATCAGCGCCTTGCTGGTGACCTCCGATGCCGGCCACATCCTGATCGACGCCGCCACGCCACAAGCCGGCCCGCAGATCCTGGCCAACATCCGCGCGCTCGGCTTCAAGCCCGAGGATGTGCGCGCGATCGTGTTCTCGCACGAACACTACGACCATACCGGCAGCCTGGCCGCGTTGCAGCGCGCCACCGGAGCGCCGGTGTACGCACGTGCGCCCGCGGTCGGCACGTTGAAGCGCGGCACCCCGGACCGCAGCGATCCGCAGCTCGAGGTGTCCGAACCGATCGCCCCGGTCGAGCGCGTCGTCACCCTCGCCGACGACGGCGTCGTGCGCGTGGGGCCGCTGGCCCTGCACGCCGTCGCTTCGCCCGGCCACACACCCGGCGGCACCAGCTGGACCTGGCGTTCGTGCGAAGGCGACGCGTGCCACCAGATGGTCTATGCCGACAGCCTGACCGCGATCTCCGACGACGTGTACCGCTACAGCGACGAGCAAGCACACCCGGGCTACGTGGCGGCATTCCGCAACACGCTGGCGCGGATCGCCTCGCTGGATTGCGACGTACTGATCACGCCGCACCCATCGGCGAGCAAGCTGTGGTCGCGCATCGGCCCCGGCGCCCGCGCACCACTCTCCGACACCGGCGCTTGCCGGGCCTACGCGGACACCGCCACCCAGCGACTCGACAAGCGCCTGGCCGACGAAGCCGCCACGACGACGCCCGCCCATCCTTGATCAGCATCAATGCCCGGCGTGCCGCCCTCGGCGACGCTGGCCTTTCCTTTCCCGCATGACGCATCGCCGCGCGAACACCTCCCGATGAACAAGAAGACCTCCTCACGCACCACTTCGCTTCCGTTCGAGATCGACGCCACGCGCGACTACCCGCTGGGCATGCCTGCCGACCGCTTCCTGCGCGACTACTGGCACAAGCGGCCGCTGCTGATCCGCAACGCGTTCCCCGGCTTCGAGACCCCGGTGCAGCCGGAGGATCTCGCCGGGCTCGCCTGCGAAGAAGGCGTGCTGGCGCGGATGATCAGCCTGGACCGCGCTACCGGCGTGTGGGATGTCCGCACGGGCCCTTTCCAGGAAGAGGATTTTCCTGGCCTGCCCGACCACGACTGGACCCTGTTGGTGCAGGACGTGGACAAGTGGGACGCCGACGTGCGTGCGCTGCTGGAGCAGTTCCGCTTCCTGCCGCGCTGGCGGGTGGACGACATCATGATCAGCTTCGCGGCCACCGGCGGTTCGGTCGGCGCGCACGTGGATCACTACGACGTGTTCCTGCTGCAGGCGCAGGGCGAACGCCGTTGGGCGATCGACGCCCGCGTGGCGATGGGGCAGCCAGCACCGGACCTGGGTTTCCAGGAGGACGTGGCGATCAAGCTGTTGCGCACGTTCGAACCCACCCACGAATGGGTCCTCTCTCCCGGCGACATGCTGTACCTGCCGCCGCTGGTCCCCCATCACGGCGTGGCCGAGAACCCGTGCCTGACGTTCTCGGTGGGCATGCGTGCGCCTTCGTCGGCCGAACTGATCGGCGACTACCTGGACACGCTGATCGCCGAAGCGGACGAGGCCGTGCGCTACCACGACGAAGACCTGGCCGCGCCGCAGGACCCGAACGAAATCGACGCGCGCGCCATGGAGCGCGTGGTCGAAGCCTTGAATGCGTTGCGCATGAACGATCCCGACCTGGTCGGCGACTGGTTCGGCCGTTTCATCACCACCTACCGCGCCTCCGGCGACGTGATGCCGTCGCCCGACACGCCCTCGCGGATCGAGATGGAGTGGGACCTGCAGCAAGGCGCGCGCCTGCTGCGACACCCGTTCTCGCGATTCGCCTGGCGCCGGCGCAAGAAGGCCGCCACCCTGTTCTGCAACGGCCTGGACTACACCCTGCCGGTCAAGGACGCACAGGCGCTCGCCGCACTGGAAAGCCTCGACGGTCCCAGCTACGCGGCCCTGAGCGACGCAGGGCGCGACGCGGTGATGGCGCTCGCGGCACAAGGCCATTACCAACTGGCCCTGGACGACGACGCGGCCCTGGAGGACGAAGACCCATGACCACCGTCGATGTCCGCGTCGAAGCGGTCGACTACGCTACCGCGCTGCCGGACCTGCGGCGCGTCCGCGAGGCGGTCTTCATCGAGGAACAAGGCGTCCCGCGCGACCTCGAACAGGACGCGCTCGACCCGCTCTGCCACCACATGATCGCCCGCGATGCCGACGGGGCGCCCATCGGGACCGCCCGGCTCACTCCGGACCACCGGATCGGGCGGATGGCCGTGCTGTCGGCCTGGCGCGGCCGCGGCGTCGGCGAGGCCCTGCTGCGCGCCCTGCTGGCCGAGGCCCGCCAGCGCCAATGGCCGGCCGTCTCCCTGCACGCCCAGGTGGACGCCGAACGGTTCTATGCCCGCCACGGGTTCCTGCCCGAGGGTGACCGCTTCTTCGAAGACGGCATCGAGCACCAGGGCATGCGCCGGCTGCTGGGCGGCACTGCCACCATCGCCCATCGGGCCGAAGCTGTCGCGATCACCACCGCCGTCATCGTGCAGGCACGCCGCTCGCTCGTGATCTACAGCCGCGCGCTGGATCCGGGGTTGTGGGATGCACCGCCCGTGCTGGACGCCCTGCGCCGCTTCGCCACGCACCGCACGGGCGTGCAGGTCCAGGTCCTCCTCCAGGATGCGGCAACCCCTCAGCGCGCCCTGGCTCCCTTGATCGGCCTCGGCCAACGCCTGTCCAGCGTCTTCGCCTTCCGCGAGGTGCAGGATCCTGTAGACCTCTCCTACACCGCCGCCTTCGTCGCCAACGACGATCACGGCTACTACCACCGCCCGTTGGGTCATCGCTTCGATGGCGAGGCCGGCCTGGAGCATGCGGGGCGCGCCCGCCAACTGCGCGACGAGTTCACGCAAATGTGGGAACGCGCACGCCCGGTGACGGAATTCCGCGCGCTCGGCCTCTGATCGGCGCCTCGAGAACCGCGCCACAGAGGCCTCCGCGGGGCCATGCCCTGCGTCTTTAGTCCAATCCGGTTACGCCCCCTTCCCGGCATGGGGGTATAATTTCTGGGTTTTCGTCCATGTCCGTCGGACATCGCGCGACATGGACCGTAAGCGCCTCCTCGACTACCCCACAGCACGCCATCGCCATCGTGGACAATCTCCTGAAGCAGTTCGCGCAATCCTCGCAGCTCAATGGAGGCAATGCCTCCTACGTCGAAGACCTGTACGAGCAGTACCTCGTCGCCCCGGACAGCGTGGGCCCCAAGTGGAAGGCCTACTTCGATGGCTTCAAGGGCCACGAAGCCGGTGACGTACCGCACTCGGTCGTCATCCAGCAGATCACCGAAGCCGCCCGTCAGGCCGCCAACAACGGCCACGTCGTGGCCGCCGGCGGCGACGAGCGCGAGCGCAATGTCGGCCGCCTGATCACGGCCTACCGTTCGCGCGGCCATCTTGGCGCGCAGATCGACCCGCTGGGCCTGACCCCGCCGGTCAACCCGCCGGACCTGGAACTGTCGTTCCACGATCTGTCCGACAAGGACCTCGACAGCGAGTTCAGCACCGGCAACGTCGGCGGCAACTCGCGCATGAAGCTGCGCGACCTGCTGGCGCGCCTGAAGGCGACCTACACCGGCCCGATCGGTGTCGAGTTCATGCACATCTCCGAAGTCGACCAGCGCCAGTGGCTGTACCAGCGCCTGGAGACGGCTAGCGGCCAGTTCGGCCTGTCCGATGACGCCAAGCGCCGCACGCTCGAGCGCCTGACCGCCGCCGAGGGCCTGGAACGCTACCTGCACACCAAGTACGTCGGCCAGAAGCGGTTCTCGCTGGAAGGCGGCGACGCGCTGATCCCGTTGTTGGACACCACGATCCGCAGCGCCGGCGAAGGCGGCGTCAAGGACATCGTGGTCGGCATGGCCCACCGCGGCCGCCTGAACGTGCTGGTCAACACGCTGGGCAAGAACCCGCGCAAGTTGTTCGACGAGTTCGAAGGCAAGTTCGAACACGACAACAGCCTCGCGCACGCCGGCGACGTGAAGTACCACATGGGCTTCTCCGCCGACATCGCCACCCCGGGCGGCCCGGTCCACCTGGCCCTGGCCTTCAACCCGTCGCACCTCGAGATCGTCGACCCCGTCGTGGCCGGCAGCGTCCGTTCGCGCCAGGAGCGCCGCAACGACGCCGCGCGCCAAGCCGTGTTGCCGATCATCATGCACGGCGACGCCGCGTTCGCCGGCCAGGGCGTGGTGATGGAGCTGTTCCAGATGTCGCAGGCGCGCGGTTTCGCCGTCGGCGGCACGCTGCATATCGTCATCAACAACCAGATCGGCTTCACCACCAGCAACAAGGAAGACTCGCGCTCCACGCTGTATTGCACGGACGTGGCCAAGATGGTCGGCGCGCCGGTGTTCCATGTGAATGGCGACGATCCGGAAGCGGTGGTGTTCGTGGCCCAGCTGGCCTACGACTTCCGCCAGCAGTTCAAGAAGGACGTGGTCATCGACCTGGTGTGCTACCGCCGCCACGGCCACAACGAAGCCGACGAGCCGGCCGCAACCCAGCCGGTCATGTACCAGACCATCCGCAAGCACGCGACCACGCGCGAGATGTACGCCGCCAAGCTGGAAGGCGCTGGCGTGATCCCGGCCGAGGGCGGCAAGTCGCTGGCGGACGAATACCGCAACAAGCTGGACTCCGGCGAAGTCACCACCGAACTCGCCAAGCAGAAGGGCGACGAGCTGGCGATCGACTGGTCGCGCTATCTCTCGGGCAAGCTCAGCGATGCGGTCGACACCAAGGTCAAGCGCAAGTCGCTGGACTCGCTGGCCAAGATCATCACCACGATCCCGGCCGGCGTCGCGCTGCATCCGCGCGTGGCGAAGATCTACGAGGACCGCGTGAAGATGGCGGCCGGCGAACAGCTCGCCGACTGGGGCTTCGCCGAGAACCTCGCCTACGCCACGCTGCTGGCGGAAGGCAACGGCCTGCGCCTGGTCGGCCAGGACGCGGGGCGCGGCACGTTCTTCCACCGCCACGCGATCCTCCACGACCAGAAGACCGACAGCTACTACCTGCCGCTGCGCCAGCTGGTGGAACAGGCCGAGCAGGCCACCATCATCGACTCGCTGCTCAGCGAAGAAGCGGTGATGGCGTTCGAATACGGCTTCTCGACCACCGATCCCAACACCCTGTGCATCTGGGAAGCGCAGTTCGGCGACTTCGCCAACGGCGCGCAGGTCGTGATCGACCAGTTCATCGCCGCCGGCGAAGCCAAGTGGGGCCGCATCAGCGGCCTGACGCTGCTGCTGCCGCACGGCTACGAAGGCCAGGGCCCCGAGCACAGCTCGGCGCGCCTGGAGCGCTTCCTGCAGCTGTGCGCCGTGGAGAACATGCTGGTCTGCGTGCCGACCACGCCCGCCCAGTGCTACCACATGCTCCGCCGGCAGATGCGCATGACCACGCGCAAGCCGCTGGTCGTGATGACGCCCAAGTCGCTGCTGCGCCACAAGCTGGCCGTGTCCACGCTGGACGAACTCGCCAACGGCGAGTTCCAGCACCTGATCCCGGACGCCGCCGCCGACGCCAAGAAGGTCAAGCGCGTCGTCGCCTGCTCGGGCAAGGTCTACTACGACCTGCTGGAAGACGCGCAGAAGCGGGGCCAGGACGATGTGGCCATCCTCCGCGTCGAGCAGCTCTATCCGTTCCCGCGCGAGCAGCTGGCCGCCGAACTGAAGCGCTATGGCAAGGCGACCGAAGTCATCTGGTGCCAGGAAGAGCCGCAGAACCAGGGCGCGTGGTACCAGATCAAGCACCACCTGCAGGCCTGCCTGGCCGACAAGCAGACGCTGCACTACGCGGGCCGCTCGCGTTCGCCCTCGCCCGCTGCCGGCCATTTCGCCGAGCACGTCGAGGAACAGCTGAAGCTGGTCGCCGATGCGCTGGTCAACAAGCTCGGCAGCGACAACGTCGCCGAGTAAGTACGCCTCACCCATTCCAACGAACAACAACACCACCAGGACGTCCCATCCAATGGCCACTGAAGTCAAAGTTCCGGTTCTTCCCGAGTCCGTCTCCGACGCCACCATCGCCGCCTGGCACAAGAAGGTGGGTGATGCCGTCAAGCGCGACGAGAACCTGATGGACCTGGAAACCGACAAGGTCGTGCTGGAAGTGCCCTCGCCCGTCGACGGTGTGCTGAAGGAGATCAAGTTCAAGGAAGGCGACACGGTGACCAGCCAGCAGTTGCTGGCGATCATCGAAGAAGGTGCAGCAGCTGCTGCGCCCGCCCCCGCCGCGGAAGAGAAGAAGCCGGCCGCCGGCGCTCAGGAAGTACAGCCGAAGGCCGAAGCCGCCAAGGCCGACGCCGCCGCCCCGTCCAGCACCAAGCCGGCCCCGGCCGGCGCCGATGCGCTGCCGCCGGGTGCGCGCTTCACCGCCATCACCCAGGGCATCGATCCGGCCGCCGTGGAAGGTACCGGTCGCCGCGGCGCCGTGACCAAGGAAGACCTGGTCAATTACGCCAGCGGCAAGACCGCGGGCGTGTCCGGTGGCGCGCGTCCTGAAGAGCGCGTGCCGATGACGCGCATCCGTACCCGCATCGCCGAGCGCCTGATGCAGTCCAAGAACTCGATCGCCATGCTGACCTCGTTCAACGAGGTCAACCTGGGCAAGGTCATGGAGATGCGCAAGGAACTGCAGGACGACTTCGTGAAGGCCAACGGCATCAAGCTCGGCTTCATGAGTTTCTTCGCCAAGGCCGCCGCCAACGCGCTGCAGCGCCACCCGATCGTCAATGCGTCGGTCGATGGCAACGACATCATCTACCACGGCTATTCCGACATCTCGATCGCCGTCTCCACCGAGAAGGGCCTGGTCACGCCGGTGCTGCGCAACGTCGAGCGCATGGGCTTCGGCGACATCGAGAAGGGCATCGCCGAGTACGCCAAGAAGGCGCGCGACGGCAAGCTGGGCCTGGAAGACCTGCAGGGCGGCACCTTCACGATCACCAACGGCGGCACCTTCGGTTCGCTGATGTCCACGCCGATCGTCAACCCGCCGCAGAGCGCCATCCTGGGCATGCACGCCATCAAGGACCGCGCCATCGTCGAGAACGGCCAGGTCATCGCCGCACCGATGATGTACATCGCGCTGTCCTACGACCACCGCATCATCGACGGCAAGGACGCGGTGTTGTTCCTGGTCGACATCAAGAACCAGTTGGAAAACCCGCACCGCATGCTTCTGGGCATGTGATCCACGCGGCTCCCCGCGGGGAGCTGGAAAGGGGCCCTGCGGGGCCCCATTTCCTTCCACGAGACACCGCCACCGTCCGATGACGGACGCACAAGGCAAAGGACACTGAAATGGCTGAACAATTCGACGTCGTCGTCATCGGTGCCGGCCCGGCCGGCTACCACGCTGCCATCCGCGCCGCGCAGCTCGGCATGAAGGTCGCGTGCATCGACGCCGCGCTGGGCAAGGACGGCAAGCCCGCGCTGGGCGGCACCTGCCTGCGCGTGGGTTGCGTACCCTCCAAGGCGCTGCTGGATTCCTCGCGCCAGTTCTGGAACATGGGCCACCTGTTCGGCGACCACGGCATCAGCTTCAAGGACGCCAAGATCGACGTCGAAGCGATGGTCGGCCGCAAGGACAAGATCGTGAAGCAGTTCACCGGCGGCATCGCGATGCTGTTCAAGGCGAACAAGATCACCCCGTACTACGGCTTCGGCCAGCTGCAGCCGGGCAACGTCGTCAAGGTGAAGCAGCACGACGGCAGCGAAGTGGAGCTCAAGGGCACCAATGTCATCATCGCCGCCGGTTCGGATTCGATCGAACTGCCGTTCGCCAAGTTCGATGGCGAGACCATCGTCGACAACGTCGGCGCGCTGGACTTCACCGAAGTACCGAAGCGCCTGGCCGTGATCGGCGCCGGCGTGATCGGCCTGGAACTGGGCAGCGTGTGGAAGCGCCTCGGTGCCGAGGTCGTGATCCTGGAAGCGCTGCCGGACTTCCTTGCCGCCGCCGACGCCGAGATCGCCAAGGTCGCGGCCAAGGAATTCAAGAAGCAGGGCTTGGATATCCGCCTGGGTGCCAAGGTCAGCAAGACCGAGGTCACCGGCAAGGGCAAGAAGAAGGAAGTCGTGGTCACCTACAGCGACGCCGAAGGCGAGAAGACGCTGACGGTGGACAAGCTGCTGGTCGCCGTGGGCCGCAAGGCCGCGAGCAAGGGCCTGCTGGCCGATGGCACCGGCGTGAAGCTGACCGACCGCGGCCAGATCGAAGTCGACGACCACTGCCACACCGGCGTGGACGGCGTGTGGGCGGTCGGCGACTGCGTGCGCGGCCCGATGCTGGCGCACAAGGGCTTCGAGGAAGGCATCGCCGTGGCCGAGTTGATCGCAGGCCTGCCCGGCCACGTCAATTTCGACACCGTGCCGTGGGTCATCTACACCGAGCCGGAAATTGCCTGGGTGGGCAAGACCGAACAGCAGCTCAAGGCCGAAGGCGTGCCGTACAAGGTCGGCACGTTCCCGTTCGCCGCCATCGCACGCGCGGTCGCCATGGGCGAGCCGGCCGGCCTGGTGAAGGTCATCGCCCACGAGGAGACCGACCTGATCCTGGGCTTGCACGCCGTCGGCGTGGGCGTCTCGGAACTGGTCCACGAAGGCGTCATCGCGATGGAGTTCAAGGGTTCGGCCGACGACCTGGCGCGTATCTGCCATGCACACCCCACGCTGTCCGAAGCCATCCACGACGCTGCGATGGCCGTGCACAAGCGTTCGATCCACAAGGCCAACTGAGGCCGCACGGCGGCTGCGCATCGCACGGCCGTCGAGACAACACCGCATGCGCCAGGCGAAGCCTGGCGTTTTGCGTTTCAGACAACAGGCACGACAGGACACCACCATGAAGAGCATCTGCGTCTACTGCGGCTCCAACGCCGGCAGCAAGCCGGTCTACACCGAACGCGCCATCGCGCTGGGCGACCGTATCGCGAAGGAAGGCCTGCAGCTGGTCTACGGCGGCGGCAACGTCGGCCTGATGGGCATCGTGGCCGATGCGGTACTCGCCGCCGGCGGTGAGGTCATCGGCGTGATCCCCGAACAGCTCGTGGGCTGGGAAGTCGCGCACAAGGGCGTCACCCGCCTGGAAGTGGTCGCCAACATGCATGAGCGCAAAAAGCGGATGTTTGATCTGTCCGACGCCTTCGTCGCCCTGCCCGGCGGCTTCGGCACGCTCGACGAGATGTTCGAGATGCTGACCTGGCGCCAGCTCGGCATCGGCGACAAGCCCTGCGCCTTCCTCGATGTCGAAGGTTTCTATACGCCGCTGATGGGCATGATCGACCGCATGGTCGAAGAACGCTTCCTGCATCCCGAACAGCGCAACGACCTGTGGCATGGCGACGACCTCGATGCGATGGTCGCCTGGATGCGCGCCTATTCGCCGGCGCAGGCGGACAAGTGGATGGACGAGAAGCGGCGCAAATCGTTGCGCTGATCGCGCGTTAGACCAAAGTCCGGCGCACTCACCGCCGGGCGGCAGGCAGAATCGGTATCAAGCCCTTCCCTGTCGTCCACTGCGACGGCGCGAACAAGGAAACCCTCATGAGCCTGCCAACGACCTTCAACGCCTTCCGCATCCACAACGACGATGCCGGCTATCGCGCCGGCATCGAGACGCTGACGCTCGACGGATTGAATCCGGGCGACGTGGTCATCAAGACGGCGTACTCCTCCGTCAATTACAAGGACGCACTGGCCGGTACCGGCGAGGGCAAGATCCTGCGGCGTTTCCCGCTGGTCGGCGGCATCGACGTCGCGGGTCATGTGGTGGCCTCGACCGATCCCGCGTTCAAGGAAGGCGATGCCGTGCTTGTCACCGGCTGCGGCCTCAGCGAGACCCGCGACGGCGGCTATGCCGAGTACGCGCGGTTGGAGGCCAAGTGGATCATTCCCCTGCCCGCCGGCCTGAGCCTGCGTGAGAGCATGATCCTGGGCACGGCCGGGTTCACCGCGGCGCTGGCCCTGTTCCGCATGCGCGAGAACCGGCAGACCCCCGACCTGGGGCCGCTCGCCGTCACCGGCGCCACCGGCGGCGTCGGTTCGCTGGCGGTGGACATCTTCAGCAAGGCCGGGTTCGAGGTGCACGCGATCAGCGGAAAGCCGGAGAACACGGGTTACCTGACCTCCATCGGCGCCACTCAGGTCCTTGGACGCGATGCCCTGGCTACGACGCGCCCGATGGAATCGGCGCGCTTCGGCGGCGGCCTCGATAACGTCGGCGGCACGATGCTGGCCAGCCTGTTGGCGCAGACCACGCCTTATGGCAACGTCGCCACGGCCGGACTCGCCGCCAGCCACGACCTGCCGACCACGGTGATGCCCTTCATCATCCGTGGCGTCTCCCTGCTGGGCGTGGCTTCCGCGGGCACCGCGCGGGATGTGCGCGAGGCGGTCTGGTCCCACCTGGCCAGCGACTGGAAGCCCGCCCACCTGGACACGATCTGCAGCCGGGAAACCACCCTGGACGGCCTGCCCGAGGTCTTCCGGACCATGCTGGCCGGCCAGTCCTTCGGCCGCACGCTCGTGCGAATGGGATGAACGGCAGTGGCGGCACGACAGGCGTCATAGCCTGGCCGCCATCCCCATTTGTCTTGTCTCAAACTCGCTCTACAATCCTCGGCGGGGACAACTTGGGGAACTCCATGGCAAAGATTCTGATCGTCGACGATTCACCGTCGCAGCTGCTGGGCATCCAGCGTATCGTCGAGAAACTGGGGCACGAATCCATCACCGCAGAAGACGGTGCCGCAGGTGTGGAAGTCGCCAAGCGCGAACTGCCCGACATGGTCCTGATGGATGTGGTGATGCCCAACCTGAATGGGTTCCAGGCCACCCGCACGCTCAGCCGTGAAGCCACGACCAAGCACATCCCGGTGATCCTGGTGACCACCAAGGACCAGGACACGGACCGCATGTGGGGCCTGCGCCAGGGCGCCAAGGCCTACCTGACCAAGCCATTCTCGGAAGACGAGCTGGCCGAGGTCATCGAACGCATCTTCAACGCGCGCGAACTGCCCTCCCCGCCATCCGCCTGACCCAGGCCTACATGCAGACCGAAGAGCAGGCGCGAGCCTGCTCTTTTCGTTTCCGGACGCGTCCGTTCAGCGTGGTGCGGTGTATCCCCCGCGCACGCCGCGGGGCGACAGCACCAGTTGCCACAGTTGCGACCGGCGTGCACGGAACGTGGCCATCGAGGCACTGAGATAGAAGCGCCACATCCTGCGGAACCGCGCGTCGTAGCGCGGATCGAGATCCTGCCAGGCCGCCTCCGCGTTGTTGCGCCATGCCTGCAGCGTCAGGTCGTAGTCGGCGCCGAAACCGTGCCAGTCCTCCAGCACGAACCGCCCTTCGATCGCATGGGTGAGTTGCGCCGCGGACGGCAGCATCGAATTGGGGAAGATATAGCGCGCAATCCAAGGATCGGTGCGGTGCACCGAACGGTTCGTGCCGATGCTGTGCAGCAGGAACAGGCCATCGGCAGGCAGGCAGCGCCGGACGACATCGAAGAACGTGGCGTAGTTCTTCACGCCGACGTGCTCGAACATGCCCAGCGAGAAAGCCGCATCGAAGCGCTCGTCGAGATCGCGGTAATCCTGCAGGCGGATCTCGATCGGCAGGCCCGCGCACAGCCGGCGTGCGTACTCCGCCTGCTCGACGGAGATCGTCACGCCGACTCCGCTGACGCCATAGCGCTCGGCAGCGAACTTCAACGCCTCGCCCCAACCACAGCCGATATCGAGCACCCTCATGCCGGGTGCCAATCGCAGTTTTCGACAGACCAGATCCAACTTGGCTTCCTGGGCAGCGTCCAAGTTTCGGGCGTCGCGCCAATAGGCACAGCTGTACACCAGACGGCGACCGAGCATCGCCGCATACAGGTCATTGCCCAGGTCGTAGTGGCGGCGTCCGACTTCACCGCTGCGACGACGCGACTGCAGGTTGGTCAAGCGTGCCCGCAGTGCATCGAAGAGTTCGCCCGGCCCGTGCAACCGCTCGTCCAGCCGGGCATCCAGCAGGCGGAACAGCAAGCCGTCCAACGCCTCCGCTTCCCACCAGCCGTCCATGTAGCTCTCGCCCAGCCCCAGCGAACCCTGGCCCAGCACGCGCGCATGCACGCGGGAGTCGTTGACCCGGAAGTCCCATGGCCGGTCGCCGTCGATCCGCACATCCGCTTCGGCCAACAGGGATCGCATCCTGTGCTCGAAGCGGGTGTGCGACATGGCGGACTCAGCGGGCGAACAGCCCCGCGTACTCCGGTGCGACGTGCGGAAGCAGGACCGCCGCGGGCACGTCGACGGTCTGCGTGCCGTCCGCATACGGCCCCACCTGGTAAGGCGGGAACACGAAACGCAGTGCGGTGATGTGGCCTGCGGCGTCGAGCACCGGCACGAACTCGCTGAAGTTGCCGGCCTCAGGCTCCGTGCCCTCGTCGATCATCCGCGACGTGCTCTTGATGAGCGCGGCGCGGTCCACCGCGGCCAGTTCGTCTTCATCGGCGCGCGTAACCACGGCGGTATGCAACTGCTCGCGCACGTAATCGCTGATGGCCTGCCAGCCTTTGGGTCCGGTGACGAGGGCGGCCGATGTCAGGCGCTGGTCCTGCTGCGGCAGCCAGACGAAACGCGCGATCAGCGGCTGGCCGTGCGCGCCGCCCGTGTAGCGACTGCCATCGGCGGCCACGGCGACGATCTGCGGCGTATCCACCACTTGCTCGAACGCCAGCGAGAGTTCGTAAGGCGCCGAAGGCTTGTCGTTGCCGAACGCCTCCACCGCCTCCATCAGTTCGGCCCGCTCGGCGGCCGAGTAGTCGGCCAGCGCCTTCGCCAAGCCGGGATAGCGGTTCACGGACGCGGGATAGCTGATGCCGACCACATAGTGATCCGTCGTCTCGATGACATCCTTCAATGCCACCGGCGCGGTGGTGGCATCAGGGGCCGATGCCGCCGGCGTCGCGGGCGCATCGGCGGGCGCGCCGGACGGGGATTCGCGCTTGCAGGCCGCCAGCGAGGCAGCCAACAACACGGCCAGACAGGCCAATCGCAAGGTGTGGGGGGTCTTACAGGGGGACACGTTCGGGCTCCTTCCGCGTGTGATGGCCGTCATTCTAGGGCGCACCACCCGCTGCCTCCAGCTGGCTCATCTATCAATGAGTTCCGCGTATTCAGGATGCCGTTCGATGTAGGCCGCGGAATAGGAACAGGCGGGTACCACGCGCCAGCCCTGCGCGCGCGCATGGTCGAGCGCGGACTTCACCAGCGACGCGGCCACGCCGCGGCCGCCGATCTCGTTCGGCACGCCCGTGTGGTTGATGACCATCCGGCCGTCCCGCAGCGAATACAGCAGTTCGGCCTCATGGCCGTCCACCCGGGTGTGGAAACGACGGGCATCGGGGTCGTGATGGACATCCGTGAGAGGCGCGTCGGGGGTCATGGGATCTCCGTGGTGGGGGGCTCATCCGCATTGTGACGCACTGCCCAGCGGCGCCAGAGGCAAAACTGACGTAGCGCGTCACATTCATGCTTGTGAAAGGATTCTTCGCGGACCTGAAACGTGACCCGGTTCGCGAAACAGGAGTTGGCACGATTGCTGCGTGTACTGGGCCATAGACCCGCACTTCGGAGTTCCGCCATGAGCCTGATCGAAGAATTGCCCGACGTCTCCAACGCCAGCGATTTCACGCTGCTGGAAGGCCTGTTCCAACTCACCGTCACTGGCCACACCAGCGATTGGGAGTTCGAGCGCCTCAACAACGCCGTGTACGAGCGTCTGATGTCTGCCTACTCCAGCGCCGAGATCGGCAGCGTGCACGCCGTGCACTCGCTGATGGACTGAGCAGCCCCGCAAGACGCTTCACCCTACCGGGCGCTCCGGCGCGGCGCAGGGGTCCGCCTTCGGGTGCGACTGCCGCGCCGGAGTCCCGTCCCTCCCGCCTTCGCGGGAGGCACCGGATCCACCTCACTCGTTTCAACGAAACCGTGGCATCACTCGCCGCGATGATCGCGCTTGCCCTGGTTGCGCCGGTCCTGTGTGCCGGAACTGCCCTGGATGGCTTTCATCCGGCTCTCTGCCGCGTGCAATTCCAGCGCCTTCGCAGCGGCTTCCGATGACACGAAGCCGGTGCCCTGCGTCGAACCGTGACCGCTTTCGTCGAGTTGCTGCCACGGTGCCGGCTGGCGATCATGCTCCTGCTTCTGCTCAAGCAACGCCTTCGCGGTCTGCAGTGCCTGCTCGGGAGTGATCTTCTTCGGTGCGCGCTTGCGTACCGGGGCCTTGCGCGGGGATGTCGCGACCTGTTGCGGCTTCACGACCTGCTTGGCGCGGGGCACCGCGGCGATGCGTTTCGCCGCTTTCTTCACAACCTTCTTGACCGCCTTCTTCGCGACGGCCTTGCGTACGACCTTCTTTACCGCCTTCTTCGCGAGAGCGCGTTTGCTCGCCATCTTGCGTGGCGTCTTCTTCGCCGCCGCTTTCTTCGCGGGCTTACGTACAACGGACTTCTTGACCACTTTCTTCGCGGCCTTGCTGGCCGCCTTTTTCGTGGTGCGGACGTTCGTTCTCTTTACCGCTTTCTTGGCCGGTTTCTTCACGGCTTTCCTTGCGGCCTTCTTCACCGCCTTCTTCACCACCTTCTTGGCGGCTTTCTTACCCGTCGCCTTGCGTGCCGTTGCCATGCGCTGCTCCACGTGGGGACATGACATCGGAATAGCACGGAGAACCTTCAGTGCAGGTGATCACTACCGCAATGGCGGCTTAACCGAAGCTGGGCCGCGACAATGCGCCGATGAAGTGGGTCAGCACGGCCGGCTCCAACGCGATCAGGAACAGGATGCCGTAAGCAGCGCCCGCCAGGTGGGCACCATGATTGATGTTGTCGCCGCCGCGCTTGTCCATCCAGATGCTGTACGCGATGTAGAGCACGGCGAACACGATCGCCGGCATGGGGATGAAGAACACCCCGATCATCGCCCAGGGATCGATCAAAATGTACGCGAACAGCACGGCCGATACCGCGCCGGACGCGCCCAGACTGCGGTAATTCGGATCCTTCTGGTGCTTGAGGTAGGTGGGCAGGATCGACACCACCAGCGCCGAGAAATAGAACGCGACGAAGGTCAGCCGGCTACCGCTCAGCTGGGTGATGATCTGCTCCATCAGCCGCCCGAAGAAGAACAGCGTGAACATGTTGAACAGCAGGTGCCAGAAATCGGCATGGATGAAGCCGTAGGTCACCAGCCGGTCGTACTGGCGGTGGCGGTCGATCGCCGGCGGCCAGAGGATCAAGCGCATCAGCAGCGAGGGCGTGCGGAACGCGATGAAACTCACCACGCAGGTGACCGCGATCAACAGCAGGGTGATCGGTGCGCTCATCGTGTCCTCAGGCCGCGGTGCGGTAGTTGTCCTGCATCGGATAGGTGCGGGCATAGAGCGCGAACGCCAAGGCCGCAACGAACGCGAAGCCGGCGAAGAAGAACATCAGGAACGCGTTCTCCGTCCAGCCTTGTCCCTGGATCCAGCCGATCACGGCCGGGTCGCGCACGCTGGCGTTGGTCAGCAGCACCCACAAGCCGCCGAAGGTGCTGGTGAGGTACCAGAACGCCATGATCACGCCCTTCATCGCCATCGGCGCCTGGCTGTAGGCGAACTCCAGCGCTGTCGCCGACACCAGGACTTCGCCGAAGGTCAACAACAAGTAAGGCAGCGTCTGCCAAGCGAGCGAGACCTTTTCGCCATCATCCATCTGCAACTGCAGCAAGCCTGCCACGATCCAGGATAACGCGGAGATCGCGATGCCCCACCCCATGCGGCGCAGCGCGGTGACATTGAAGCCCATCTTCCGCAGCGCCGGGTACAGCACCAGGTTGTTGAACGGGATCAGCAGCATGACCATCAGCGGATTGAGCGACTGCATCTGCGCAGCGGCCGCGGATATTTGCTTCGTATATTCCTCGGTGCCCATCAACGCGGTGGGCGGCTGGATCAGGAAGCTGGGCCACCACCATGCGTCGCCCGGCACGAACATCGCCCGGCCCTGGATCACCCAGGTCGACGCCTTCTGGTCGAACAGCGACCAGAAGGGCGTGACCAGCGCGAACACGATCAGGATGCGGAGCACCGAACGAACACCTTCGATGGCGGCATCCGGATGCAAGCCACGCGCCCGTTCGAGCTGCAACGATGCGCCGAAACCGACGCCGGCGATGATTGCGCCGAGTGCGAGGCAAGCGGTAATCACGAAACCCCAGGCGTCGGGCCAGAGGCCAACCCCCGCGAACTTCAACGCCCACAACACCAGCATCGCCACGGCGCCGATCACGCCAACGGCGGCGATCGCGGTGCCCAGGCCGCGCTCGTTGCCCAACAGCGCGCTACGCACGATGTTCAGAAAGGAGTCCGGGTCGGTTCCGCGCGACGGCGGCACGTTGACGTACTTCTTGCGCCCCGCCCAGAAGATCAGCGTGGCGATGAACATCAGGATGCCCGGGATACCGAACGCCCACGCCGCTCCCCAGTTGCGCAGCACCAGCGGCATCAGCAGGGAGGCGAAGAACGAACCGAAGTTGATGATCCAGTAGAAGGCGTCGAAGACCACCTTCGCCTTGCTCTTGTTCGTCTGGTCGAACTGGTCGCCGCAGAAGGTCACGACCAGCGGCTTGATGCCGCCGGAACCCAGCGCTATCAGGAACAAGCCGGTGTAGAAGCCGGCGGCATGGCTCTCGAACAGCGCCAGGCACGCGTGGCCCGCACAGTAGATCAGCGAGAACCATAGGACGGTGTTGTACTTGCCGAAGTAACGGTCCGACAGCCAGCCGCCGAGCAGCGGGAAGAAATACACGCCGATCACGAAGCTGTGGAACAGGTCCTTCGCCGCGCCTTCGCGCGTCGCCTGGTCCGGCAGGTACGCCAGCAGCACCGAGCTGATCAGGAACGGCACCAGGATGTTGCGCATCCCGTAGAAGCTGAACCGTTCGCACGCCTCATTGCCGATGATGTAGGGGATCTGGCGGGGCATGCGGCCCGGGCTGGCTTCTGCGGTCGTGCTCATCCGATCTTCCGGTGAAAAAGTCCCGGAAGGTTACCGTATTGGCCCGCGGCGGGTCGAACCACCAGACCTGCGTTAGCCCAGCCAATAGGGACTGGGACTGACCGCGATTGCGCGGCATCATGCGCCCTGCCCTGTTCAGGATATGACCATGCTGCGACCGCTCTGCACCACGCTGTTGCTGGCCCTTGCGCCGCTCGCGCAGGCCCAGCCTGCCCTCACCACTGTGTCCGAGCGTTCGGGATTCGTCGACACCGGGCGGTACGATGAAGTGGTCGCGCTCTGCGATGCCTTCGCGCGGCAATATCCGAAGGCCGTGCGCTGCACCACGTTCGGCACCACGCCGGAGGGTCGGCCGATGAAGGCGCTGGTCGCGTCCACCAGCGGTGCGCTCACGCCGGAACAGGCGCAACGCCGCCAGCTACCCGTCGTGCTCGTGCAAGGCGGCATCCATGCCGGCGAGATCGATGGCAAGGATGCGGGTTTCCTCGCGCTACGCGAGGTACTGGAAGGCAAGGCGGCCGCAGGCGCCCTCGACAAACTGGTCTGGGTGTTCGTGCCGGTGTTCAACGTCGATGGCCACGAGCGTTTCGGTGCCTGGAACCGCCCCAACCAGCGCGGCCCGAAGGAGATGGGCTGGCGGACCACCGCGCAGAATTACAACCTCAACCGCGACTACGTGAAAGCGGACACGCCGGAGATGCAGGCCATGCTGCAACTGGTGCAGCGTTGGGACCCGATCGTCGCCGTGGACCTGCACGCGACCAACGGTGCGCAGTTCGAACACGACATCTCCATCCAGGTCGAACCCGTGCATGCCGGCGATGCCGGATTGCGCAAAGCCGGACTCGCACTGCGCAGCGGCGTGATCGACGATCTCGCAAAGCAGGGGTCGCTGCCGCTGCCCTACTACCCGTCGTTCGTCGTGCAGGACGATCCCACCTCCGGCTTCGAGGACGGCGTGCCGCCGCCCCGCTTCTCGCATGGCTATTTCCTGCTGCGCAACCGCATCGGCATGCTGGTGGAAACGCATTCGTGGAAGGAGTACCCGGTACGCGTGCGGATCACCCGCAACACCGTCGTCTCGGTGCTGGAGCACGTCGCCCGCGATGGCGCGGCGTGGTACGCCGCAGCCAAGCAGGCGGATGCGTCCGCCGCGCAGCTGGCCGGCACCGCCGAGCCGCTGACCTGGGCCGCGGCACCCACGTCGCACACGGTCGACTTCCGTGGCTATGCCTACACCCGGACGAAGTCCGACGTCTCGGGCGCGTTGATGACGCGCTATGACGAAAAAACGCCGCAGATCTGGAAGGTGCCGCTGAAGGACGAGATCCGTCCCGGCGTCGTCGTGGAGGCGCCGCGTGGCGGCTATCTGGTCCCCGCCGCGGAAGCCGCCTGGGTCGCGCCCGTTCTGAAGACACATGGGGTGGAGTACCGCCTGCTCGGCAAACCGTGGCAAGGCGACGCGCAGGTGTTCCGCGCGACGAAGAGCAGCTTCGGTGGCGCTTCCGTGGAGACGCACCAGCGCCTGACCGTCGAGGGCGACTGGACGCGTGAACAACGCGCCACCCCCACCGGGGCGTTATTCGTGCCGATCGCGCAACCCAAGGCGCGCCTGGTGATGGCGCTGCTGGAGCCCAAGGCGCCGGATTCGCTGCTGGCCTGGGGGCGCTTCAACAATGCGTTCGAACGCAAGGAGTACATGGAGGACTACGTCGCCGAGAGCGTCGCGCGCGAGATGCTGCGGGACCCTGCGGTGAAGGCCGAGTTCGAGCGGCGGCTGCGCGAAGACAAAGCCTTCGCCAACGATCCTTCTGCGCGCCTGGAGTTCTTCTACCGTCGCCATCCTTCGTGGGACGAGCGCTACCAGTTGTATCCGGTATTGCGGACGGACGCCGCACCGTAAGGCGCGGAATGCGCGCTTTCACCCCAGCCGCATCACGCCATAGCGCGGCGCCGCATTGCCACACGTCGTTTCGGTAAGCGGCGCCCCCATCTCGGCGAGCACGGTGCGCTGCTCCGGCAACGGCGTGCGCAACGTGCGGTCCTCGAACGCGGCCAGCCTGGCGAATGCCGGGAGCCCCAGCGCGCGATCGAGGAAGGCCGCAGTGCGGGGCCAGCGCTGCGCGTCCACCTGGTATTTCACGAAAGCCGCGTTGCGGAAGAAGCTGGCGATACTGATGTCGGCGATCGAGAGGTCGCCGAAGAGCCAGCCCGCTTCCGGCAGGCGAGCCTCCAGGTAGTCCAGCGCGACGGGCAACTCTTCCTCGCGCGCCTTGCGGAAGACTTCCTCGTCCGTACCTTCGTTGAACAGGAAGCGGCGCACGCCTTTCTGGAAGAACATCCGCCAAATCACCACGTCGCCGAGGTAGGAATCCGCGTATTCCTCCAGCCAGCGCGCCTTCGCGCGCTCCACCGGATCGGCTGGATACAGCGACGGCGATGGGAAGCGGTCCTGCAGGTATTCGCAGATCACCGTGGAGTCGTTGAGCACCAGGTCGCCGTCGATCAGCACAGGGATGCGCCGCAACGGACTGAGCTTGCTGAAGTCTTCATCACCCACGAATGGCGCGATGGGATCGATGCGATAGGGAATGCCCTTCAGCTCGAGGCAGACCAGCACCTTCCGCACGTAGGGCGAGATGTAATTGCCGATGATCGTCAGCGGTTCCGCCATGTGCCTGCTCCGTCGGGATGGCAGGCAGCGTGCGCACTCGCCGCAGCCGGGTCAACCCAGGGCGGTATCCAACGCCATCATCAGGCAGAAGCCGATGGCCAGGCCCCACGAAGCGATCGCGCCGTGGCCATGGCGATTGGATTCGGGAATCACGCTGTGCCCCACCGCGATGAGCATGGCGCCCGCGGCGAATGCCAGACCCCACGGGAGCAGCATCGAGGACAGGCCCACCGCCCATGCACTGGGCACGGCCGCCAATGGCTCGGCCACGCCGGACAATGCGCCGATGAAGACCGCCTTGCTGCGCGCCATGCCCGCCGTCGCCAACACCAGCGCCACGACCAGCCCCTCGGGCACGTCCTGCAGGGCGATACCCATGGCGAGCCCTTCCGCACCGCTCAAGCGGCCGCCGGCCGAGACGCCTACCGCCATCCCTTCCGGCACGTTGTGCAGCACGATGGCGAGCACGAACAACATCACCCGCGATGGCACCAAGTGCCGCTGCGCATCCAGCGGATCGTCCACCAGCACGCGGTCCATCACCAGCAGTACGCCTGCGCCAAGCAGAATGCCGCCACTGACCAGTGCCGCAGCACCCCACGGCGAGTAGCCCGCACCGGTGGCCGCATCCAGGCCGGGCAGCACCAGCGAGAAGGCGGTGGCGGCCAGCATCACACCGGCCCCAAATCCCAACAGGCCATCGGACACGCGCTGCGGGATCGCCCGCACCACCAGCACGGGCAACGCGCCCAAGGCCGTTGCGAGTGCGCACAGAGCGCCGCCTCGCAGGGCCTGCCGTACGCCACCCTGCGCGGGATCGGCGGGCATGCCGACCACGCACCAGAGCGCGACCGCGATGATCGCGGCCACGGCCAGCAGATACGGCCAGGACGTCTGGGTGCGGGTATGGGCGAACGGCTGCAGGACGCGGTTCATGCCGGGGGCTCCGGTTCGCGATGCGTTTCGTCTTGTCGCTCCATCGTAGCGCCGGCGCCCGCGCTCGTGTCATCGCAAAACTGAATCGATGCGATGGACGAGTTCAATCTCCGGGGCTTATCCGCGTCGCTCGTACTTCCAGTTGCGGGTCTTGCCCTCGGCAAGCCAAGCGATGGCCTGTTCGAGGCGGCGCGCACGCGTCTCCGCGCGCTTGGCTTCGGTAATCCACTCGATGTAGTCGCGACGGGCACTGGGGCTGAAGCCGTCGAATGTGGTCTTCGCAGCCGCGTTGCCCGCCAGCGCATCGCGCAGGTCGGCGGGCACACGCAACGCGGGGCGTGCGGTACGTGCGGCGTCTTTCGACCCCGGCTTCGTTCCGGCATCGATCAGGGCCATCGCCTTGCGGATCAACGCGACCAGGGTGCGCTTCGCGGGGAAGTCGCCGACCTTCGTCATCTTGCCGAAGCTGCCCATGCCGGCCCGCTCGCCCGTCTCCATGACCTGCGCGTGCTGCCAGAAGCCGAACGACGCATGCTGCTTGAACGCCGCCATCCCGCACAGGATGCGCCCCCCGTACTGGAACGTCGGCATGCCCCACTTCACCGTTTCCACGACCTGCGGGCACGCCTCGTGCACGACGGCGCGCGCATGCAACAGGATCGGCTGGGCGAAGTCGGCCGCCTTGGCGATGTAGGCGTCGATACGCGGATCGGTCGTCGGCATGTCGGGCTTCCCGATGGGCTGGCGCACTGTAGCGCGGCCTGCGCCCTTCCCGCATTGACGAACCATTACGTGATTCGTGGCTATGCTGGGCCACCTCGAACGCGGGAGCGCCCTCGATGATCCGTCCCCTGCTGGCCGTCGCCTGCTTGTCGCTGGCGGCGTGCACGCCGCGCCCCGACACCCATCCAGGCCAACCGGCGCCCGCGCCTGATGCGCCTCGCCAGACCGCCACCGTCGAAGGCCGCGCCACCTACCTGGAACGGATCGCAGCGCCGCCCGGCGCACGCCTGAGCGTGCAGTTGGTCGACGCCCAGTTGGCCGACACCCCCGCGGCGGTGATCGCCAGTCAGGAATTCACCGACTTGTCCGGCCCGCCTTACGCTTTTTCGCTGACTTACGACCCAGCGAAGCTCCGGCCCAACGGCCAGTACGGCCTGCATGCCGGCCTGCGCGATGCGCAAGGGAAGCTGTGGTTCGTCACCGATACCCGCGTGCCGGTCACGCTGGGCACGTCGTCCCCGGTGGAATTCCGCATGGTGCGCGCCGGTGGCGATCCGGTCCCGCCGACCGGCTCCCCTTGGGATCAGGCGAAGGCGCGTGGCATCGTCTTCCGCGGTATCGGCACCGAACCCGGTTGGCTGGTCGAAGTCGGCGCTGGCCCCAACCCGCCGCTGCATGCGGAGCTCGACTACGGCGAGCGCAAGGTCGATGTGGCGCGCCTGGATCGGATGCCGGAGGGCTACCGGGGCAAGACCGCCGATCAGACTGCCGTGTCGCTGACCACCCGGCGCGAGCCCTGCAGCGACGGCATGAGCGATACCGAGTACCCCGTCTCCATGACGCTGGTCGTGGGCGAACAGACCTACCGCGGCTGCGGCCGCTTCCTCAACGAATGAGCCCCTGATGAGCCGACGCTCCCGCCGCCGCCAGTCCTCCGGTCTGCGCCTTCCCCTGCTCGCCTTCGTGGCGTTGCTCCTGATCGGTGCCGGCGCCTGGTGGTGGTCCCAGCGCGACGCTGCGCCCGACGCGCCTGCGGTTGTCGCCGCGCAGGACGCCGGCGACCCAAAGCGCGTCAATGAAACGCTGGCGCTGCCGCCGGTCGAGGACACGCGGCCTGGCGGTCTTGCCGGGCAGGTGCCCACGCTTGAACCGGAACCGGCGCGTTCGCCCCCGGCCGCGACGCAGGCGGCGGATGCCTTGCCCGCTTTCCTGCCGCCGGAGGCCCGCACCACGCTGGACCTCATCCAGCGCGGTGGTCCTTTCCCGCACCGACAGGATGGCGCCGTCTTCCAGAACCGCGAAGGCCGTCTTCCGCGACAGGCGCGTGGCTACTACCACGAGTACACCGTGGATACGCCCGGCCTCGATCACCGCGGCACGCGGCGCATCGTCACCGGGGGTACGCCGCCGAGCGAGTACTACTACACCGACGACCACTACGACAGCTTCCGCCGGTTCGAGATCGGCCAGGGCAGCACGCCATGAGCGACTCCGGCTTCGATCCCGGCCTGACCGATCCCGCGCACGCGGGTGTGTTCTTCGTCACCGAGGACGACCTGGGCGCGCTCGCCGCCGTCGGGCGCGATGCCGGCCTGCTCGCGCGCCGCATCGATCTTTCCGGGTGCGACGGCAAGGCGGCGCTGCTGCTGCGCATCGCGACGGTACTGGACTTCCCCGATACCTCGGGCCGGAACTGGGATGCCCTGTCGGACAGCCTGCGCGATCTCTCCTGGCTGCCCGCCCCGGGCTATGTGCTGCTGTTCGAAGAGGCGCATGCGCTGCGTGAGCGCAACGAAGCCGATTTCGACACCCTGCTCGACATCCTGGACGAAGCCTCGCAGGCCTGGGCCGCCGACGAAGTGCCTTTCTGGTCCTTCATCGCATTGCCCGAGGAAGATTTCCCGGACCTGCAATAGCGGCCGGCGAGGCACGCGCCGATCTGCGAAAATGGCGCATGCACGATTTCTCCCATCTCCCGTTGTCGCCCGGCCTGCAGCAGGGCGTCGACGCCCTCGGCTACACCCAGCCGACCCCTATCCAGGCGCAGAGCCTGCCCGCCATTCTCGACGGCCGCGATGTCATCGCGCAGGCTCCGACCGGCAGCGGCAAGACCGCCGCGTTCGGCATCGGCCTGCTGCACCGGCTGGACCTGGCCAGCGTGCGCACCCAGGCGCTGGTGCTGTGCCCGACCCGCGAACTCGCTGACCAGGTCGCGCAACAGATTCGCAAGCTCGCGGTCGGACTGCCCAACCTGAAAGTGTTGACGCTGTGCGGCGGCCTGCCGCTGGAGCCGCAGATCCGCTCGCTGGAAGCGCACGACCCGCATGTCGTCGTCGGCACGCCGGGCCGCATCCAGGAACTGCTGCGGAAGAAGGTGTTGCACCTGGGCGGCGTGCGCACGCTGGTGCTGGACGAAGCCGACCGCATGCTGGACATGGGGTTCGAGGAGCCGATCCGCGAAATCACCGGCAAGACGCCGAAGGACCGCCAAAGCCTGCTGTTCTCCGCCACCTTCACTGACGCCATCCGCACGATCGCCCGCAATACCCTGCGCGATCCGCTGGAGGTGACCGTGGATGCTCCGCAGGAACAGGCGACGATCGAGCAACGCTTCGTGCAGGTCGAACCGGCGCGCAAGCAGATCGCACTGGCGGGGCTGATCGCGCAGCAACGCGTGGAAACCTGCGTGGTGTTCTGCAACATGCGCAAGGATGTCGACGAAGTCGCCGGCTCGCTGCAGCACTTCGGCTTCTCCGCCCTCGCCCTGCACGGCGACATGGAGCAGCGCGACCGCGACGAAGTGCTGGTGCGCTTCGCCAACCGCAGCTGCAACGTGCTGGTGGCCAGCGACGTGGCCGCGCGTGGCCTCGATATCGAAGACCTGGGCCTGGTGGTCAATTTCGACATGCCCAGCGATGCGGACACCTACATCCACCGCATCGGCCGCACCGGTCGTGCGGGCCGCGACGGCCTGGCGATCAGCCTGTGTACGCCACGCGAACTGCCGCGCGCGACGATGCTGGAAGAGCGCCTCGGCGCGCCGCTGCTGTGGGACCGCAACGTGCCGGTCGCGCCCAAGGCGCACGCCGCACCGCCGGCGGCGATGACCACGCTGCGGATCGACGCCGGCAAGACCGACAAGCTTCGCCCGGGCGACGTGCTAGGTGCGCTGACCGGCGATGCGGGGCTGTCCGCGGCGGCGATCGGCAAGATCAACGTCTTCCCCACCCGCACCTACGTGGCGGTTGCACGCGACAAGGCTGGCGCCGCACTGGCGCGGCTCAACGCGGGCAAGATCAAGGGACGAAGCTTCCGCGTGCGCAAGCTGTAATGCGCACAAACAAAAACGCCGGCGCTTGCGCACCGGCGTTTTCTTGAACCGTAGGGTTCAGGGCTGGATTACAGCGCCTGCACCTGGTCGGCCTGCATGCCCTTCTGGCCCTGCACGGCGACGAAGGTGACCTGCTGGCCTTCCTTCAGCGACTTGAAGCCATTGCCCTGGATCGAGCGGAAGTGCACGAACAGGTCGGGGCCGCTCTGCGGGGTGATGAAGCCGAAGCCCTTGGCGTCGTTGAACCACTTGACGGTGCCGGTCTGACGATCAGACATCTTTACTAACTCCTGAAACATGGATGAAAGGACCACGATTCCAGCATTGGCTGGAACGGGACTGGGTTTGCAGGCGTTGGTAAAGCGGGAAGATGTAGCAGATGTATCTACCGCATCAGGCTCACGATTCACGGTGACCCTGGCAAGCACAGTGCCGCGCACTCTACCGGGGTTTTGACGTAAAAGCGAATCCCTCCACGATCGAAGCTGAACAGGGCGATCCAAGCGGCCCGTGTAACCGGTTGCAGCCCACGGTGGGCGCCCCGCCGCGCGGCGTATGATGGCGCCCCTTTCCGCGAACCCCCGCCATGGCGCTCAAAGCCACCGTCGTCAAAGCCGAAATGCAGGTCAGCGACATGGACCGTCATTACTATGGCGGCCACACCCTCACCCTGGCCCAGCACCCCTCGGAGACCGACCAACGGCTGATGGTCCGCCTGCTGGCCTTCGCCCTGTTCGCCGACGAACGCCTGGAGTTCGGCCGCGGCCTGAGCACCGAGGACGAACCGGACCTCTGGCGCAAGGACTACACCGGGGACATCACCCAGTGGATCGACCTGGGCCAGCCGGACGAATCCCGCATCCGTAAGGCCTGCGGCCGGGCCGACGAGGTCATCGTGGTGAACTACGGTGGCCGAGCGGCCGATCTGTGGTGGGACAAGAATGCCAGCGCGCTGGCCCGCCACGCCCACCTCACCGTCATCGACATCCCCTTTCCTGCGGTCGAAACCCTGGAAACGTGGATGAACCGCACGATGCGCTTCAACGTGATGATCCAGGACGGCGAACTGCATTGGATCGGAGACGAGGGCACGCTGGACCTTCGCCCCGTCGTGCGCCAGGCCGGCACCCCGCGCGGTCGCTGAGGTGCTGCCCACCCACGACGTGCTGGTCATCGGCGGCGGTGCGGCCGGCCTGATGACCGCCCTCACCGCCGGCCAGCGCGGCCTGCGCGTGCTGGTCGTCGAGCACGCCAACAAGGTGGGCAAGAAGATCCTGATGTCCGGCGGCGGGCGCTGCAATTTCACCAATACCGGCACGACGCCGGCCAACTTCCTGTCCGCCAACCCGCATTTCTGCAAGTCGGCGCTCGCCCGCTACACGCCCGCCGATTTCATCGAGATGGTCGAGCGGCACCGCATCTCGTACCACGAGAAGGAACTCGGGCAGCTGTTCTGCGATGTCTCCTCCAAGCTCATCGTGAAGATGCTGGTGGACGAGTGCCTCGCCGCGGGTGTCCGCATCGAGACGGATTGCCGCGTGGAGCGCATCGAACAGGCCGATGGCGTGTTCCGCGTGGACACCTCGCTGGGCCGCTTCGCTGCGCCGTCGCTGGTCGTCGCCACCGGTGGGTTGTCGATCCCCAGCATGGGCGCCAGCGGCTTCGGCTACGACCTGGCGAAGCGGTTCGGCCATGAGGTGCTGCCCACGCGCGCGGGGCTGGTTCCGCTGACGCTCAGCGGCAAGCACCAGGAGCGATTGGCCGACCTGAGCGGCGTGTCGTTTCCGGTGGAAGCGCGCTGCGGCAAGGCCCGCTTTCGCAATTTCGTGCTGCTGACCCACCGCGGTGTCAGCGGACCGTCGATCCTGCAGATCTCTTCGTACTGGCAACCTGGCGACGACCTGCGCCTGGACTTGCTGCCCGACCGCGATGCGCTGGACTGGCTGGAAACCCAGCAGAAGCAGCGGCCCGATGCCGAACTGAAGACGGTCCTGTCCGACGCGTTGCCGCGCCGCTTCGCCCAGCGCCTGTGCGAGGTCTGGCTGCCCAACCGGCCGATGAAGCAGTTCAACACGCCGCAGCTGAAAGAAGCCGCCGCGCTGCTGGCCGACTGGCCGCTGGTCGCCAGTGGCACCGAGGGCTATCGCACCGCTGAGGTGACGCTGGGCGGCGTGGATACCGACGGCGTATCCAGCAGCACGCTGATGTCGAAGCATGTGCCCGGCCTGTTCTTCGTCGGTGAAGTGCTCGATGTGACCGGCTGGCTGGGCGGCTACAACTTCCAGTGGGCCTGGGCGTCCGGCCATGCGGCCGGCATGGCGGTCTGACGCACTGCGGCGTTCCTGTCCGCAGCGGCCTTGCTACCCTTTGGAAACCGGTGTCATTCGAGGGTTTCCATGGCTCCTGCCTATTACACGTCACGCCGTCAGTTCCTGATCCAGTGCGCCGGCACGTCGATGCTCGCCGCCCTGTCAGCCGCGTTGCCTGTCGGTGCGGCCACGCGAGGCGCGCCCGTCGCGACCACACGCAGTGGCCGCATCGCCGGCCGGACCGAGCGCGGGATCCATGCCTTCCTCGGCGTGCCCTACGGCGCGGATACCTCGACACGCCGCTTCCAGCGCGCGTCCCGCGAGTTGGCATGGACCGGCGTACGTAATGCGACCCGCCACGGCGCCTCCGCCCCACAGCGCGGTGATGCTGACGGTCAGCCAATCAGCGAAGACTGCCTGTTCCTCAACATCCACACACCAGCACTGCGGGACGGGCGGAAGCGCCCGATCCTGGTCTATATCCATGGCGGCGGCTACAACAACGGCTCCGGTTCGCATCCGCTCTACGGCGGCGTAAACCTGTGCCGACGAGGCGACGTCGTCGTGGTCACCGTCAACCACCGGCTCAACGCGTTCGGCTATCTCTACCTGGGCGAAAGCGGCGACGAACGCCTGCGCGACGCCGGCAACGCCGGCCAGCTGGATCTGATCGACGCGCTGTACTGGGTGCGCGAGCATGCCCATGAATTCGGCGGCGATGCAGGCAATGTCACCGTGTTCGGCCAATCCGGCGGCGGCGCCAAGATCGCCACGCTGATGGCGATGCCCGAGGCCGATGGCCTGTTCCACAAGGCGATGACGATGAGCGGGCAACAGGTCACCGCCGCCGGTCCACGCGCCGCGGCCCAGCGTACGGCGCTGTTCCTGGCGGAACTCGGACTCAGCCCACGCGACACGGACGTACTGCTGGCGATGCCGATCGCGCGCCTGCTGGAGGCCACGCGCGTGCGCGATCCCTCGCGGGTGGAGAACACCTCGCTCTACTTCGGCCCCGTGCTGGATACGCACAACCTCCCGCGGCATCCGTTCTATCCCGACGCACCTGCGCTATCGGCGCGCATCCCGATGGTCATCGGCAACACGCGCGACGAAACCCGCGCGTTCCTGGGTAACGACGAGGCGAACTTCGCCCTGACGTGGGACGCGTTGCCGCAGAAGCTGCGCGAACAGCAATACGTGGATCTGTCCCCGGACGCGGTCATCGCCGAGTACCGCCGGCTGTATCCGGACTACACGCCGTCGGAGGTGTTCTTCGCGGCCACCACCGCCGGCCGTTCGTGGCGCGGCGCCATCATCGAAGCTGAAGCGCGTGCGTTGCAGGGCGCGCCTGCCTGGGTCTACCAGTTGGACTGGCGCTCGCCCGCCGAGGATGGTCGCCTGCGCGCCTTCCACACGCTCGATATTCCGCTGGTCTTCGACAACGTCGCGGCAGAGGGATCGAGAACCGGCGACGACGCGCGCGCGCACGCGATGGCCTCGCGCATGAGCGAGGCCCTGATCGCCCTCGCCCGCCATGGCGACCCGAACCACGCCGGTCTGCCGGCGTGGTCGCCGTACACGCTGCCGCAGCGGCAGACGATGGTCTTCGACGACGCCTCACGGTTGCAGGACGATCCGCGCGGGGGCGAACGGCGTCTCTACGAACAGGCGCCCTTCGTTCAACGCGGCACCTTCTGAGCGTCAGCCGCCGGCCATCACTTCGGCCGCGATTTCGAACGACCGCAGCCGCTTGGCGTGATCGAAGATGTTGGCGGTCAGCATCAGCTCGTCGGGACGATGCCGCTGGATGAAGTCCGCGATGCCCTTGCGCACGGTTTCGCGGCTGCCGATCACGGCGCAGGCCAGCGCCTGTGCCACGCCTGCCTTTTCATGCGGCTCCCAGAACGTTTCGATATCGTCGATCGGTGGCGGCACCAGGCCTGCACGGCCACGCCGCAGATTGACGAAGGCCTGTTGCTGGGTGGTGAACAGGTGCTTCGCTTCGGCATCGGTTTCCGCCGCCACTACGTTCAGCGCGAGCATCGCGTGCGGCTTCGGCTGCTGCTTCGACGGACGGAAATCGCGGTGGTACAGCAGCAGCGCCTGGTCCATCGCATCCGGCGCGAAGTGCGACGCGAATGCATACGGCAAGCCGAGCGCAGCCGAGAGCTGTGCGCCGAACAGGCTGGACCCCAGCAGCCACACCGGCACGTCCAAGCCCGCGCCCGGCACGGCACGTACCGCCTGGCCTTCCTGCACCGGCTCGAAATAGCGCAACAGCTCCTGCACATCCTGCGGAAACTGCTCGGCACTGTCGAAGTAGCGGCGCAAAGCGCGCGCGGTCGGTTGGTCGGTGCCGGGCGCGCGGCCCAGGCCCAGGTCGATGCGGCCCGGATACAGCGAGGCCAACGTGCCGAACTGCTCGGCCACCTGCAGCGGCGAATGGTTGGGCAGCATGATGCCGCCCGCACCGACGCGGATCGTCGACGTGGCGCCCGCCACATGGCCGATCAGCACGGCCGTCGCCGCGCTGGCGATGCCCGGCATGTTGTGGTGCTCGGCCAGCCAGTAGCGCGTGTAGCCCCAGCGCTCGGCGTGCTGCGCCAGGTCACGCATGTGGACGAAGGCCTGCGTGGTGTCGCTGCCTTCGCAGACGGGGGCAAGATCGAGGAGCGAATACGGAATCATGGGTCCACCAGCGATGACGATACCATCGTCATGGGGTCGCGCGTGGCGCGATTCCACCTCAGCGGGCGGGATGCTGTATCCCGCTCACCCCAGCAGGTCGAACGGGCCACCCTGCTCCAGCGCACGCTGGTAGGCCGGTCGCGCATGGATGCGCTGCAGGAAGGCGGCGAGGTTCGGATACGCCTCCAGGCCGGCGCGCACAGCGGCGGCTTCGACCGGGAAACTCATCTGGATGTCCGCGGCGCTGAACTGTTCGCCCGCGAACCACGCCGCCTTGCCAAGTTCGCTTTCCATGTAACCCAAATGGAGCTTCACTTGCGGCCCGACGAAGGTCTTCAGCGCCTTGTCGGCGATGCCGCGCGCGATCGGTCGGGCGAAGAAAGGCATCGGCGCTTTCTTCAACCGCGAGAACACCAGGCTCAGCAGCATCGGCGGCATCGCCGAACCCTCGGCGTAATGCAGCCAATAGCGATAGCGCAGATGCTCCGCCGTGCTGGGCGACGGCGCGTAGCGCCGTGCGGCATCGTAGCGCTCCACCAGGTACTCCAGCACCGCACCGGATTCGGCCAGCACGTGCTCGCCATCGACCACCACCGGCGATTTGCCCAGGGGATGCACCTTCTTCAGTTCCGGCGGCGCCAGCATCGTCTGCGGGTCGCGCTGGTAGCGCACCACCGTGTAGTCCAACCCAAGTTCCTCCAGCAGCCAGAGCACCCGCTGGGACCGGGAATTGTTGAGATGGTGGACCGTGATCATGCCGGCACTCCGCGGGGATGCCGCATCCTACCGCGCGCCGACCCTCAGGAACTGCACGACAGCATCGAACACCCCGCGCGATCGCGGGCCCAGTCCGGCCGGCGCTGCGCGAAACGTTCGCGACCGGGTTGGTCATCGTAGGGCCGGCGCATGACCTCGAGCAATTCGTGCACGCCGGACAGATCGCCGGTCTCCGCCGCATCGATTGCCTGCTGCGCCAGGTAATTGCGCAACACGTAGCGGGGATTGGCCAGACGCATCCGCTCGCGGCGCATCGCAGGATCCTGCGGATCGTCTTCGATCCGTCGCGCGTGCAAGGCGAGCCAGTCGCGCAACGCGGGCGCCACCGCCTCGCGTTTCGACGCATCGTAGAAGGCAGCATCGAACGCCGACAGCGACACGTCGCCCGGATCCGCATCCATCAGCGCACGGAAGAACAGCGTCATGTCGATCTCGCCTTGCTGCAGCAGGAGCTGCAACGCCTGCATGTGCTCGGTATCGCCATCGCGATGCGCCGCCAGGCCGAGCTTGCGCGCGGTGGTGTCGCGCTCCTCGCGCGCGTAGCCATCGGCGAACCGTTGCAGTCCATCCTGCAGGGCATCGACGCCATCGAACAATGGCGACAGCGCGTGGGCCAGGCGGGTCAGGTTCCACCCCGCCACGCGCGGCTGCCAGCCGAAGCGATAGCGACGGCCCTGCGCATCGGTGGTGTTCGGCGTCCAGTCCGGGTCGTAGTCGTCGATCCACCCATACGGCCCATAGTCGATCGTCAGGCCCAGCACCGACATGTTGTCGGTGTTCATCACGCCATGGACGAAGCCTACCCGCATCCAGTGCGCCACCATCACCGCTGTGCGTTCGCAGACCTCGGCGAACCACGCACCGTAGAGCGCTTCGCCCTCGCCCTCCAGGTGCGGGAAGTCGCGCCGGATGGTGAAATCCACCAGCATGCGCAGCACCTCGGTTTCGCCCCGCGACATGGGCAACTGGTAGTGACCGAAACGCAGGAAGGAAGGCGCCACCCGGCACACCACCGCACCAGGCTCGGCCACGGGGTGACCGTCGTAGAACATGTCGCGCACGACCTGTTCGCCGGTTCCCACCAGGCTGAGCGCGCGCGTCGTCGGCACGCCCAGGTGATGCATGGCCTCGCTGCAAAGGAACTCGCGGATGGACGAGCGCAGCACCGCGCGCCCGTCGGCGGTACGCGAATACGGCGTCGGCCCGGCGCCCTTGAGCTGCAGTTCCCAGCGCTGGCCATGGGCATTTACCACTTCGCCCAGCGTGATGGCACGTCCATCGCCCAGTTGCCCGGCCCACTGGCCGAACTGGTGGCCACCGTAGTTGCCCGCGTAAGGCTGCATGCCCGGCAGCAGCGCGTTGCCGCCGAAGACCCGGGCGAAGTCGGGCGATGCCACATCCGCTTCAGCGATACCCACGAGCGCGGCCACCTCGGGTGAATGCGCCAGCAGCACGGGCCCGGCGACCGGGGTGGGCGCTACCGCCGACCACAGCGCAGCGCGCACCTCGCGGCGATGCGGGGACTGCTCGGGATCGCCCGGCAGTTCGTCGACGTAGCGGTTGTCGAAGTGAAGCGCGTGCATCGCGCTCACGCGGCGTCGGCCGCGTCGTCCACCAGCGGCGTGAGGTCCGGATGCAGCGCGACGCGTTCGTCGAAGACGAAACAGGTGCCGTCGTAGCCGAAGCCGCCCACCTGCTCGAAATAGCCGAGGATGCCGTCATCCAGCTGCAGCACGTTGTCCATGCCATCGGCCTGCATCCACAACGCGGCCTTCTCGCAGCGGATACCGCCCGTGCAAAAACTCACCACCGTGGCGTCCTTCAACGCATCGCGATGAGGCTCCAGCGCAGCCGGCAAGTCGGTGAACTTGTCGATCGGCAAGCTCAGCGCGCCGGTGAAGGTGCCGTAGGCCACTTCCTGCGCATTGCGCGTATCCAGCATCACCACGCGACGTCCGGCGTCGTCATGGCCCTGCGCCAACCAGCGGGCCAGGGTGCGGGGTTCTACCGTGGGTGCACGCGCGTCTTCCGGCGTGGTGCCGGGACGGCGGAAGCTGATGATCTCCGGCTTCACCTTGACCTTGAGCCGCGCGAACGGCACCTGCGAACTGGTGCTGTATTTGATCCGCAAACCGGCGAAGCGCGGGTCTGCACGCAACGGCGCGAGGAACGCTTCGATGGCGTCGGCGGAGCCGGCAAGGAACAAGTTCACGCCCTCGCCCGCCACCAGCACCGAGCCTCGCAGCACCAGCGCTTCGGCGCGTTCGCGGATCTCGGCCGCGAAGGCCTCGGGGGCGTCGATGGGCGTGAAGTGGTAGGCGGCGATGTTGGTGACCATGCGGTGATTTTACCGTCCGTCGGCAGCCAGCCCCATCATTCAACCAAATGGTTGACAGTCCATGGGCAGCAACCAATACTCAACCACATGGTTGAACATGAATCCCCCCGGCTCGATGCCGTCTTCCACGCCCTCGCCGACGGCACCCGCCGGCGCATGCTGCGCAGCCTCGGTGGGCAGCCGCGCAGCGTGGGCGAACTGGCGGCTCCCTTCCATATCTCGCTCGCGGCGGCCTCCAAACACATCAAGGTGCTTGAGCGCGCCGGGCTGGTGACGCGACAGATCCGGGGGCGCACCCATCTTTGCCACCTGCAGCCCCAGGCGCTCGCTGAAGGCCAGGCGTGGCTGCGCCACTACGAGCAATTCTGGGGTGATCGCCTCGACGCACTCGACGCCGTCCTGCAGGCGGAGGCCGACGTGGCGACCCCCTCCACGAACCGGCGCAGGCAACAACCGTGAGCGCACCTCCTCCCCCCGACACGATCGACATCACCGTTCAGCGTCGCTTCTCCGCGCCAGCGGAGCGCGTGTTCGATGCCTGGCTTACGCCACGCCTGCTGGGCCAATGGATGTTCGGACCCGGCGTACGCGACGAGAAGGTGCTGCGACTGGATGTCGATCCGCGTGTCGGCGGTCGTTTCTCGATGCTGGTCGAACGTGATGGCACGCGCATCGATCATGTCGGCGAATATCTCGTGATCGATCGCCCGCATCGGCTGTCTTTCACCTGGGGCATCGCAGGCCAGTCGGACCAGGACGGCAGCCGCGTGGACATCGTCATCTCGCCTGTTCCAACCGGGTGCGTGCTCCACCTTGCCCACACGCTGCCGCGCGCCTGGGCCGACTACGCCCGCCGCACGCAACAAGGCTGGGCCCACATGCTCGAGGCGTTGCACGCGCTGTTCTGATCTCGTCGCAATACCCCTTACGACATCGGAGTTCACATGAACGACATCAATGCCCGTTTCGGCACGCTGGTTGCACCCAACACCTTGCGCTTGCAGCGTTCGCTACCCGGACCCATCGAACGCGTCTGGCACTACCTCACCGACAGCGAAGCGCGCGGACGCTGGCTGGCAAGTGGCCCGATGGACCTGCGCGTCGGCGGCGACGTAGCCCTGGTCTTCCGCCACGACGACCTCTCCGACGTGCAGGTGCCCACGCCCGAGCGCTACCGCACAGAGGACGGCTGCCATCGTCAGTCCGGACGCATCACCGCATGCGAACCGCCGCGGCTGCTGGCGCACACCTGGGGCGAAGCGGATGGCACCTCGTCGGAAGTGCGCTTCGACCTGGAGCCGCAAGGCGAGCGTGTGCTGTTGACCATCACGCACAGCCGCCTGCCCGATCGCGATGCGCTGCTCAGCGTCTCCGCAGGCTGGCATGCGCACATCGGCATCCTGATCGATCACCTGGAAGGCCGCGCGCCCGCCAATTTCTGGACCTCGCACGAGGCACTGGAAGCCGACTACGCGCAGCGCCTGCCGCGCGATGCCGCGACCTGAGACTCAGAGCAGCAGCCAGGGCAAGGCCAACGTCACCGCGACGATGAACAGCATCGCCGCGAGAATGCCGGCCACGTAGAGCGGGCGTTCGCGCAGTAGTCCGCCGAAGGTGTCCGCGCGCCCTTCGCGCTCGGCGGCGGCGCGTTCGGACCGTGCGTGGTCGCGCCGTTGCGCCTGGTAGCCGGCCATCAGGACTTTCGCACGCGCCAACTGGTCGGCGTCCTCGATCCACAAACCGCCCGCGGAAATGCCCCACGGGCTCGCCTGCGTTTCGTAGAAGTCGATCGCGTTCGACCGCAGCAGGTCGCGCACCTCATCGGCTTCATCGGCCGGCACGTTGCGCAGGTTGAGGAAGAGTTTCGCCATAGCGACAGTGTAGCCGGTCAGCTTCCGGCGCATCCGCGTGGGTTACCCTGCACGCCCCCGTATTCCAGGATGATCGATGCGCTCCCTGTTGCTCGCTGTTTCGCTGACCCTCGTTGCTGCCTGCGCTCCGTCAGGCCCGCCGCCCGGTGGCAGCGTCGCCGAACTCCAGCGTCTGGACAGCCAGGCGGGCACCGGTACCGTCGCGACCAGCGGCAGCGATGTCACGGTGCACTACACCGGCTGGCTGTACGACGAGAACGCGCCGGACAAGCACGGGATGAAGTTCGACAGCTCGGTGGATCGCGGCGAACCTTTCACCTTCCTGCTTGGTGCGGGCCAGGTGATCCGCGGATGGGATGAAGGCGTCGCCGGCATGAAGGTGGGCGGCAAGCGCACCCTGCTGATCCCGTCGGACCTCGGTTACGGCACCAGTGGCGCGGGCGGCGTGATTCCGCCCGGCGCCTCGTTGGTGTTCGACGTCGAACTGCTCGACGTCAAACCGCACGATTGATCCCTCACTCCTTGCCTTCCGCGACCGGCGCCAGCCGCAGGTCGTGGAAATCGAAGCTGAAATCCGTCAGCGGCGAGATCGCTTCCATCCGCGCTTCGCGGATGCCGCCATCGGGCTTCAGCGAGAAGGTCAGGAAGGCATCGGCGTTGAGCCAACGCTCGCGCCAGCGCACCACGAAGGTGTCGTGCTGCCAGGGCTGGAGGTCACCGACCAGCTCTGGCGTGCGGCTGAAGCGCAACACTAGCCCCTTGCCCTCCTGGGCCACGGTGACGTCGCCGTACCAGGGGTCGCGCAAGGTGCCGGTGTACTTCGCTAGCGGCAGCGACGGTTTCGACGTCGCATCACGCGCGGCCTGCAGCTTCTGCCAGTGTTCGTCGGCGTTGTCATTGGCTTGCGCCACCTGCGCCTGGTAGGCGGCCAGCCAGTCGGTGCCGCTATTAGCAAGGTAGGCGTCCAGTACCTTCAGGGTGATCGCGTGGAACGCGGCGCCCACTTCCTGGTTCGTCAGCACCACCACGCCGAGCTTCTGTTCCGGCACCAGCGTCACCCGCGAGACCATGCCCGGCCAGCCACCGGTGTGCCACACCAGCTTGCGGCCCTGGAAGTCGGACACCATCCAGCCTTCGCCGTAACCGAGGAAATTCGGCTTCGCGGCCTTCAGCGCTTCCACCTTGGGCTCGGAAATCGGAATCGGCGTGACCAGCGACCACATCGCCTTCTGTCGTGCAGGCGTGAACAGCGCTTGCTCGCGACCGTTCGCATCGCGGTAGGTGCCGCCAGCCAGTTGCGCGTTCATCCAGCGCGCCATGTCCGACACGCTGGAATACACGCCGCCCGCGCCGGCCACGTTCTTCCACGTCATCCGCGGCGCGGGCTGCAGCGTGGTGAAGTCGGCCTTGGCATGGCCGGTGGCGACGTTGTCACCCGCCTTCAGCGCATCGCTGTTGTAGCGGGTCTCGCGCATGCCCAGCGGCTGAAAGATGCGCGTGCGCAGGAAATGCTCATAGGACTGGCCGCTGGCCTCTTCGACCACCAGCTGCGCGATGCCGTAGAGGATGTTGTCGTAGGCATAACGCTCGCGGAAGCCACCGGTCAGCGGGACGTCGCGCAGGCGCTCGGCCACTTCGCGGTTGCTGTACGTGGTGGTGGGCCAGTACAGCAGGTCACCGGCGCCCAGGCCGAGCCCGCTACGGTGGACGAGCAGATCGCGGATGCGCATCTCGCGGGTCACGTACGGGTCCGCCATGCGGAACCACGGCAGGTGGTCGATCACACGATCGTCCAGCGAGAGCTTGCCTTCGTCGGCCAGCATCGACAGCGACGCCGAGGTGAACGCCTTCGTGTTGGACGCGATGGCGAACATCGTGTGCGCGTCGACCTTCGCCGGCTTGCCGAGCTCGCGCTCTCCCCACCCTTTCGCCAAGACCACTTCGCCGTCCTTCACCACCGCGACCGCGATACCGGGCACGTCGAACGCCTGGCGCACGGATTCGACATACGCGTCAAGGTCCTGCAACGCGGGCGGTGGCGCTGCGTCCTTCGCAACGGCTGCAGGCGCGGCCAGGCACAGCAACAACAGGGCGCGGCGCAGGGCCGCGGGCGACGTCAGAGGCATCAGGCATTCCCGTTCGAACATTCAGCGCGACGATACCGCAGCCAACGCGCCTGCCGGGAGTGCTGATCGGGCACGGCATACTATGTAGATGCCTTCGCCGAGCCCCGACACCCCGCATTCGCCATCCACCGTCGCCATCATCGGCGGCGGCCCCGCCGGCCTGATGGCCGCCGAAACATTGCGCGCCGCAGGGCTGCAGGTCGATCTGTACGACGCGAAGGGCTCCGTGGGAAGGAAGTTCCTGATCGCCGGCAAAGGCGGCATGAACCTCACCCACTCCGATCCTTTCGATGTCTTCGTCACGCGCTATGGCGAACGCGCGAATGACGTCGCCACGTGGCTTCGCGATTTCGACGCGGATGCGCTCCGTGCCTGGGCACGCGGACTCGGCGTGGAGACGTTCGTGGGGACGTCAGGCCGCGTGTTCCCTACCGACCTCAAGGCCGCGCCGCTGCTGCGCGGCTGGGTGCGACGCCTGCGCGAACAGGGTGTGCGCTTTCATGTGTCGCATCGCTGGTACGGCTGGGACGAGGCCGGCGCGTTGCGCTTCGCCACGCCGGAAGGCGACCTCCGCGTACGGCCCGATGCGGTCTTGCTCGCGATGGGCGGCGGCAGCTGGCCGGAACTGGGCTCGGACGGCGCCTGGGTCGAGGCATTGCAAGCGCGTGGGGTCGAGACCGCGCCACTGCAGCCGTCCAACTGTGGTTTCGACATCGGCTGGAGCGAGCATCTGGCCACGCGTTTCGCCGGCGAACCCCTGAAGCCCGTCACCGCGCACTGGCATGCCGCTGACGGCACACCACAGCAACGACAGGGCGAGTGTGTGGTTACCGCCACGGGCATCGAAGGCAGTCTGGTCTACGCACTGTCGCCGATGCTGCGCGACGACATCGCACGCGAGGGTCACGCCACGTTGGTACTGGATCTCCTACCCGGGCGCGAGGAGCACGACCTGGTGCGCCGGTTGGCCAAGCCCCGGGGCTCGCGGAGCCTGAGCGAACACCTGCGCCGCGAAGCCGGGGTCAGCGGCGTGCGTGCCGCGCTACTTTATGAAGTGCTCGACAAGACGGCGTTGGCTGATCCGGCACGCATCGCGCGTACCTTGAAGCGGTTTCCGTTCCGCCTGCAGCGCGCGCGCCCCATCGAGGAAGCGATCAGCAGCGCGGGTGGCCTGCCGCTGGAAGCACTCGACGAAGGCCTGATGCTGCGCGGACTGCCCGGCGTGTTCGCCGCCGGCGAAATGCTCGACTGGGAAGCACCCACCGGCGGCTACCTGCTGACGGCGTGCTTCGCCAGCGGCCGCCAGGCCGCGCTGGGTGTGGTCGACTGGCTGGCGCAACGCAACGCCTGATTGGTCGTCCGCAGGGGCTGCGGCGCGCACCCCGGGAAGTGCGTGCCGCAGCGGCTGCGGAACGTGGGCGCACGATACGCGAGCCGTTGTTGAAGTCCGGTTAGCGTTTCAAAGCAGTTTTATTACAGACATTTACGGCCGGATGTGCATGCTGTGCCTGAGGCGGCTGAATGCTCATTCAGACTCGTCAGTGACGGTCTGTTTTCCCTCACCCTCGCGTCGCGCCTTGGCGGCCACATACATGTTGTCGACCAGGTTGGGGTAGCGCCGACCCGCGGCTTCGGCGCGGGCGCGCGCTTCTTCCACCTGGGCCGGCGTGAGCTTGAGGCCGCCGCCGCGCCTCTTCGGTGCGGGACGCTGCCACGGGCCAGGCTTGCGCGTCGCCATCGGTCAGACCGCCGCGGTCACCACGATCTCGATCAGCCATCCCGGACGCGCCAGATTCGCCTGCACCGTCGCGCGCGGGGGCGCATTGCCCTCCGGCACCCATGCGTCCCACACACGGTTCATCGCTTCGAAGTCCTGCAGGTCCTTGATGAAGATCTCCGCCCGCAGGATCTTCGCCTTGTCGCTGCCCGCACGCGCCAGCAACGCGTCGATCTCGGCGAGCACCTGCTGGGTCTGCCCGGCGATGCCTTGTGTGGCGTCTTCCGCCACCTGCCCTGCCAGGTAGATCACGCCGTTGTGGATGGCCATTTCGGAGAGGCGTGCGCCGACGTCGAACCGCTGGATCATGAGGGAATCTCCTGTGTGATTACCCGAAGCTTAGCGCCGCGCACGGCGGGCGGCACGCCAGAGCCACGTACCCGCCAACAGCATCGCGGAGACGATCAGCGCGATCAGCAGTTTCTGCACCCAACCCTTTCCGGCCGGCGCCCACAGCGCGTGCACCCACAACAAGGCGAAGCACGCGAGCGACCAGGCCGCGGCCAGCGGGAAATACGGCCGCCAGGCCGCATCGAGACGGAAGCGCCACGCCTGCAGCACCATGCCCGCGGTGACGCTCAGGAACGCCGTGATCGCACAGGTGTGGTGGAACCAGACGTGGAATTCCGGCGCAATCGCGGGCAACCAGGAATCGCCGACCGCCACGCCAGCGAGCGCGACAGCGCCCAGGGCGAACAGCAATACCGGAGCGCCGCTCCGCGCCTGCGGTGTCAGCTGGGCGCGCAGGCCCAACGCCAGCAGCACGATGGTGGCCGCCAGCAGGCAATAGGCCGACCGCAATAGCAGACCGTAAGGTCCGCTCAGATATTGGCTCAGGGTGGCTTGGGGCCAGGCCAGATCGTGGCGAACGACCTGCAGCGCCCCCGCCACCAGCAGGAACAAGACCGCTCCGGTGATCGCCAGCATCGCCGTCAGTCGGATCGTACGGGTCTGCGAGGTGGAAGCGGTCGGCGCGGCAGCGGGCATGACGGAACCTTGGCGGGTGTCGAACCGATTATCCGCCAGGGCTCAAGTTCGCCGGATGCAGGCCGTTGTCGTGGGCAGAAGTCCGTGGCGTGCCCGCCGTCACGGTTTGACCTACACTCCATCCTCTCCCGGGGTACCGGGGGACTGGCCGCCACGAGCGAGGGGACTCCACGCGCCAATGCCGTTCGACGTATCGCCATCCGGCGCCCACCCGGCGCGCCACCACGCCCAGCGCCTGCCACGCCGGATCTACCGGCTGCGCATGCTGGGCATGGGCTTGGCCGCCCTCCCCGTCGGCGCCGTGCTGCTGGAGAACGGGGCGGGCTGGGGCCTGTGGGCGTGGTTGGGTTTCACCGCCCTGCTATGGCCGCAAGTGGCCTACGGTCTGGCGCTGCGGCACCGCGAACCCTTCCGTGGCGAAATCCGCAACCTGCTCTTCGATTCGATGCTCGCCGGCATGTGGGTGCCATTGATGGCGTTCAACCTGCTGCCGAGCGTACTGCTCGTGACACTGGCCACCGTGGACAAGATCAGCACCGGCATCGATCGCCTCTGGTACTGGTCGCTGCCGCTGATGCTGGCGGGCGCGCTGCTGGCCGGTGCGCTCACCGGCTTCGAGATGCGCCCCGTCACCAGCATGCCGGTGATGCTGGCGTGCCTGCCGATGCTGTTGATCCACTCGATTGCGGTCAGCCAGGCCAGCTACCGGTTGGTGCGCAAGGTGAAGCGGCAGAACCGCCTGCTGGACGAACTCAGCCGGCGCGACACCCTCAGTGGGCTGGACAGCCGTGGCCATTGGCAGGAACAGGCATCGATGCTGCTCGCGCAATGCGCCGAGACCGGCGAGCAGGCCACGCTGATGATGATCGACATCGATCACTTCAAGACCATCAACGATCGTCACGGCCACGCGGCCGGCGACGATGTGCTGCGTGCCGTCGCCGGCGTGATCCGCCACAGCATCCGCACACTGGACTGCGCAGGCCGGCTGGGCGGCGACGAGTTCGCGGTATTGCTGCGCGGCAGCGACCTGGTCGCCGCCGAGAACGTGGCGCAGCGTATCCGCGAGGGTGTGGAAGCGCTCCGCCTGCAGAGCGCGCCCGGCCTGCACCCGACGGTCAGCCTCGGGCTGGCGCGGGCGGATGCCCCCTCCGCCGGACTGCGCGTCTGGCTGGAAGCGGCCGACCGCGCGCTCTATCGGGCCAAGAGCAATGGCCGCAACCAGTGGGCCATCCACGAAGGGCTGCATACGGCCACTGTCACGCCCTGACGCGTCGTCAGGGTTTCCGTCGATCCGTGTTTACGCGGACCGCCGCTCGGGCGGTCCGGCCGTCAGGCGCCGATGTGGTGTTCGGCGCGGCCTTCGCGCGTGGGCAGTTCCAGCACGTTGCTGGCTTCGCGCGCGTGCTCCTGCGTGGGCTCGTAGACGCACACGCGGTTGCGGCCCTGGTGCTTGGCACGGTACAGCTGCTTGTCGGCGTGCGAGAGCAGCTTGGCCAGGCTGTAGCCGGATTGCATGCTGGAGGTCACGCCGAAACTGCCCGTGATGGCGAACACGTGCCCGGTCTCGCGGGTGTCGATCTGGGCCAGGCGCACGCGGCAATCCTCAGCCACGCGCGCGGCGGCGCGCAGGTCGCAGCCGTACATCAGGATGGCGAACTCTTCGCCGCCCAGGCGGCCGATCACGTCGATGCGCCTGCAGAAGCCCTTGCTGGCTTCGGAGACTTCCTTCAGCGCCCAGTCGCCGGTGCCATGGCCGAAGCGGTCGTTGATGTTCTTGAAGTGGTCCAGGTCGAACATGATCAGCGCAGCCTGCTCGCCGTTGCGCGCGCATTCGGCCAGCGCGCGTTCGGCGCGGATGGTGAAGTGGTGGCGGTTGCAGATGCCGGTCAGGGCGTCGGTCTCGGCCATCTTCTTCAACGACAGCTGCACGCGCTTGATCTTGAACGCCCAGTAGCCGATGGACGCGACCAGCACGATCAGCAGGATCACGATCAGCCGCGTGTTCTGCGCCGCCTGCTGGTCGACCTTGCGCTGCAGCTGCAGCACCTGGTTCTGCTGGTCGAGCAGGCTGATCTGCTGGGTCTTCTGCAGGGTTTCCTGGCGCACGATCTGGTAAGCCAGTTCGCGCGCCTTCACTTCATTGAGGTAGGCCTTGTCGGCCTCGGCGTAGCTTTGATAAGCCACCAGTGCCCCTTTGGTATCGCCATTGCGTTCCGCAATGTCGTAAAGCGTCCTGTAGGCCTTTACCAGAGGGAGCGTGCTGGTGACACCCGCGCTTTGGCTCAATACGCCACGCGCATAATTCTCGGCGGCGGAGAGATCGCCCTTCTCCAGCGTTTGCTCGGCGAGGAACGCCTTCGCCTCTGCCACCAGGTGCGGATATTTGGCTCGTTCGATCTCGCCCAGATGCTTTTCGATCAGATCGATCGCACGCTGCGTTTCCCCCGCCTCCACCCACTTCCTGGCCAGCGCGATACGGATGAAGTTCGCTGCCGCGAATTCCTTCTGCTTGTTGCAATGCTCGATCGCGCCATGGATGGTCGCATCGTCGGCGGGCAGGAGCCCCAGGAACTGGCGACTCTCGATCTGCACCTGGGATGCAAGACAGCGTGTCCGACCATCGGGCACGTCCCTCAGGATGCGATCGGCATAGTCCAGCGCCTGTCGATACTGCCCGATCTGCTGGTTGAGCACTGCCGCCACACCCAGCCCCTGATGGCGAATTTCCTTGGAGCGCGCCGCAGGAAGCCGCTGCATGGCTTTTTCGAGCTGGCGGAGGCCTTCGGTGAACTGCCGGTTCAGCGCATAGGCGTTGACCGTAAGCAGGGTCGCGCGCAAGGCAAGATCAGCGTCCTTGGTCGATTCGCCCAACGCTTTCGCCACCGTGATGCCGGCTTCTGCTTTTCCTTCGAAGATCAGACCGTACGCCTTCAGGTAGGCGATACGGTCTTTCTGCGCTTCGTCCGCGGAATCGACCTGGGCTTCGAGTTGCCCGAGCAGCCGCTGGAAGGACTTCGGATCGGAACTGCGGGCGGTCTCCGCCTTCGCGATAAGCGCGTCAAGCGATCCGGCCGCATATGCAGGCCCGATCGAGATCGACACCAGCAAAGCGCCCAGCAGCCAGTAACCCTTCCATTGCGCAGACATAGCTCTACTCCCTTGATCTACTGCCCTCGACGGAAGCTCACTCTTCCGGCGGGTTGTCTTCCACGGGTACGTCACCTTCCAGGGGCTGATCGTCTTCCTTGGCCGGTTGCTGATCAGGCGCCCAGATCATGCACATCATCTTGCTTCGTCCGCCCAACAGGTCCGAGATCGCGGTGCTGTCCCTGCCCCGGAGGGCTGTGGCTTCCGGCTCGTCGATCCCGAGGGCGTCGATGGCGGCGTTGTAGTCCGCTGCGGTCATGTGGCGGGCCGACGAATTCTGACCGATAGATTCGATGAAACGGATAACTGCTGACACGACTCCCCCTGGGCAAAAATGGTGTTGAACGGCCCCTGCTCCCCAAGCAAACGGGCTCGTTTGCGGAAGATAACCTCTTTTCAGGCCACTCTCTAGCGGTTTTTCAGTGGGGAAGAGGGCCTAATCAGCCAACTCCGCCAACCGGGAGACGACCTCGCGATTCAGCTCCATCGGTCTTGAAGGGGGGACCACGAGGGTCGTCTGGCCGCTCAGCTGCGCGCCAACCAGCTCCTTCAGCGGGAACCGCTCCATGCGAGGACGGGCGAACGGCAGCGTGGCTGCTTCGTACGCGGTGACGACGTGGTCCCCGGGGTAGTCCCTAGAAAGGATGTCCACGAGGATTTCACGCTGGGCACGGCCCGTGCTGAGGCGTGCCAGCGTCGGATCGCCCGCCACGCCCACCTGCCACAGGACCAGGACAGCCGTGGGATCCACGATGCGGCGATAGGCCATGAACTGGCTTGCTTCGTAGTGCTGGCAGCCATAGGTTCCGGGGTCGATCCCGAGGTCCGCGTACAGACAGTCTTCCGCGGATACCGCAGCTTCCATGACCGCGTCGAACCCTTCGGAACGGGCCTGCTCGATCGCACGATGGGGCACGCATGCGAACACGCCAGGGTGCCCATAGAAGGCGCCGCAGACCCGCTCCCCCGCACGGACCCGCTCCAACATGGCGTGGACCATTTCAGCGTAGGAATCGCTGCGCGGCTTTCCTTCCGAATAATAGGGTTGCAGGCTGCGGACATCCGAGTGCATCTGCTGCACCCATAGCTCCACCAACGGGTCAGAGGCCGCCACGAACACCACGTCGGCTTCCTCGATGAAACTCCTCGCACGCGGCGCGAGATGCGCCCCCAGCGTCATGCCCAGGCCGACGCACGCCAAACTACCCGACTTCATTACTGCTTCCCCTGATTCAGACCACTGACACCGACATCTCCTGATCGCGGCGCCATCCCAGCCACTCGTGCGGCATGGGCGTCCCCTCGATACGCTTGAAGCCCGACTGCTCCATCACACGCTGCCAGCCCATGTTGCCGTTCCGCTGGCGCGATTCGATGGCCGGCAGTCCCAACCTGTCGAAACCATACTCCACCATCGCGTCCAGGACGCGACGCCCGATGCCCCGCCGCTGCCATGCCGGCAGCAGCATGATGCCGATTTCCGCGCAGGGACCGGTCGTCATGAGGAGCGAGATGCCGATGCCGGCCTCCTCGCCGGGCACGACGACCGTCCACATCCGATAGGTTGTATCTGCGGCTGAGGCCAGCTCGATCGCCCTGGAGAATCGCGAGCGCGCCGTGACGACATCCAGCGGATCGCCTACGTGTCGCATCGCCTCAGGCGATGCGTGCACCTGGACGTAGAGCGCCTCATCAGCCCGGGCAAGTGCACGCAGGTACACGCCATCCCCCGCCAGGTCCGGCGTCGTCATCCTGGTGAGCGCGGCATCGGCGCGCATGCCTCCGCACCGTGCAGCACGCTGGGAAAGCGACGGACCACCCCGCCCTTCGATGCCTCCGTTCCCGTTCGCTTCATCCCGCGTGTCCCCGCGCCCACCGCACGATCGCCTCCATCGCCATCGCGCCACTCTGCCGGGCGATCTCGCGGCCGCCCTGGAGCAGCACCATCGTCGGGATGCTGCGGATACCGAAGCGGTTGCCCAGCCCCGGGCACGCTTCGGTGTCGACCTTGGCCAGGCGGACCGCCGGTTCAAGCAAGCCCGCCGCCTGCTGGAAATGCGGGGCCATCTGCAGGCAGGGGCCGCACCAGGGCGCCCAAAAATCGACCAGCAACGGCAGCGTGCTGCGCAGTGCATGTCGGTCGAAGTCCGCCTCGCCCAGCGCCAGTGGCAGACCGGTGAACAAGGGGTGGTGGCAGCGCCCGCAGTTCGGTGCCTCTGCCAGGCGCGCCGGCGGCACACGGTTCATCGCCGCACAGTGCGGACAGGCGATCAGGTGGACGTCGGCGCTCATGCCGGCATCCTACCGTCCGTGCGTCCGGCGCGTCACCGCACGACGTGCCAGACCACCTGGCGCCCGGCCAGATAGACCACCTTGCGCCCGTCGAACACCGCCATCTGCTCCAGCTTGACCTGCACGTTCTGCCCGCCCCACTCCGGGACGCGCGCCTTCACGTTGCCTTCGATGGCGTAGACGGTATCGGCATGCAGCGGCCAATCCCCCTGCCCCACGGTGGGCCCCTGGTTGTCCCACATACCGATCGTCGGCCCGGGCGCGTGGCCCACGAAACCCACCGGGTGCGAATAGGTCGCCGCCCGCAGCCCCTGCCGGGTCGCTTCGCGCTGCGTCGCCGCCAGGATCTCGTTGCCCGTGCGGCCGGCGATGAACTGGGTCGTCAGCGCGTCCTGCCAGCGGTTGCCCTGGGCCAGCGCGACACGCAGCCCGGCGGGTGCCTCCGTTTCACCGGCGCGCACCACGTAGGCCATTTCCTGCGTGTCGGTACACAGCTTGAGGTAGCACAGACCCACGTCGGTGTGCAGTACGTCGCCAGGCTGGATGACGCCTTCCTCGCCGCAGAACGGCGCATCGTCCGCGCAGGCCGTTCCGGCGCGCTGGAAGTTGACGTCCGGCATGAACCAGGGCGCCAGCCCCAGCGACTCGAAACGCTCGCGGATGTACCACGCCACGTCGTCCGTGGTGGTGACGCCGGGGGTGATGACCTGGCTGGAAAACGCCTCGGCGACCACGCCGCGTGCGAGCGACACGATATGCGGATACGCCGCGAGTTCCCCAGGGCTACGGGTTTCCATCCAGCGCACGACCAGCGCTTCAGCCGGCACGAGCCGATCCTGCAGCGCGGCCGGCAGCACCGAGCGCAGACGCTCATGCAGCGCATGCGTCAGGCCATCGGCAATCGCCCACTCGCCGGAGACATTGATGCCGATCCTGCGTGGATCCCGCGTGGCGATCAGTGCACCCAGCGCTTCCCACTGCGTCTTGAGGTCGCCGCCCGACCACGCCGTCTCGTAGGGCGCACCGAACGGATAGCGGTTGATGGAGAGCCGCTGCACGCTGCCATCGGGTTGCCGGTGGAAGACCAGCATCGTCGTGCGCCGCGCCGCATGTGCCGGCTGCGGCACAAGGGTGAAGTACACCGGGTCTTCGGCATATTCCCGCGCGATCACCACCCACATGTCGAGGTCGGCCTCCTTCATCAAACGAGGCAGCAGCGTGTCGAGCCGCTCGCGGAGCATGCGGTTCTCCGGCTCCACCCGCTCTCGCGGCGACAGCACCGCCCCGACGGTGATTCCGTCCCGACCCTGGTCAGGCACCGATGCCGCATGGGAGACCGGCGCCAGGCCGGCCAGCATCAGGAACAGGAGGATGGCGGCGCGCATGCGGGAGCTTCCGGCAAAAGGGCCATGACGCTAGCCGCCCCGCCACGATCGCGTCAACGCAGCCGGACGGTCCATGCCGCACTGCGATGCAGGACTACACTCGTGCCGCGCGGACGCGTCCCGATGCGGGACCCGGAGGTGGGTGATGTGGACGAAGTGGCTAGGTACCCTGCTGCTGGCGTCGTTGGCCCTGTCGGCGCTCGCCCAGCCTGTCGGTCCCCCTGCCCCCAACGATGTGTTGGCGATCCCGGAGCCGCTTCGACAGCAATTCCGGGAACAGGTTCTGGACCACACCCGGCAGCCGAACGCCCGTCTGGAGCGGCTGGTGGATTTCCTGTTCAGTCCCCAGGGCTTGGGTATGCGTTACGAACCCGACGCCAACCACACCGTGGCCGAGGCCTACGCCACGCGCCAGGCGAACTGCATGAGCTTCACCCTGCTGACGGTGGCGCTGGCGCGGGAAGCCGGACTGACGGCGTATGCGCAGCAAGTCGACGAAACCCTGGCCTGGCGCCAGGACCACAACACGCTCTACCGCAGCCAGCACGTCAACGCCGGCGTGCGCATCCGCGAAAGGCGTTTCACCGTCGACGTGGCCTGGAACGAAGTCATCACCCGCGAACCACCCGAACCGGTCCGTGACGACCGCATGATCGCCCACTACTACAACAACCGCGCGGCGCAGCTACTGGAACAGGGCGCGCTGGATAATGCGCTCCGCCATGCCGAGATCGCGCTGAAGCTGGATCCCGGCTATGCGACCAGCTGGAGCAACACCGGCGTCCTTTACCTGCGCAATGGCGATCACGCGCGCGCCGAGCAGGCGTACCTGCATGCCCTCAAACTCGATCACGACAATGCCGGTGCGTTGTTCAACCTGGTGACGTTCTACCTGCGGGCGGGCAACGCCGATGCCGCGAGGCCGTTGCAGAAGCGCCTGGACGACGTGCAGGCGCGCGACCCGTTCCATCATTTCCTGCTCGCTGCCGGGTTTGAGCGCGACGGCGACTTGGAACGCGCGGCGGAACACTACCGCAAGGCCATCCACCTGTATGACGGCGAACACCGTTTCCACTTCGGCCTGGCGCGCGTCTACTTCCAGCAGGGCGATCACCATCGCGCCAGCCGTGAGTTGGCGCGCGCGCGCGAACTCAGCCAGGGCGATACCCGTGCGCTCTACCAGGCCAAGCTGGATACGCTGCGCAGACAGGGCCACTGAGCCGGGTTCGGGATCGCAGGACCACGCTCGCTGCGCGGCCCCGCGAAGTGCCGTCACTTCAACTTCAACTCGCGGATCAGTTGGCTACCGAGGATCTGGCGCATCTTGCCGCGATCGGCGAACGCCGTGTTCGCTTGCGCGGTGTTCTGTCCGGTGACCTTGCTGGACACGGCTTCCGATCGGTCCCGCAAGCCATCGAAGGCGGCCATGTTGGGATAGACCACGGTCAGGTAGAGGTCGGGATCCTCCGGACGCCGCGGATCGGCGGAATAGATCGTGTAGCCGAGGATGATGCCTGCGTCCTTCTGCGCATCCATGACGCGCTTGTACTGGGTCTGCAGGTGCTTCATGTAGTTGTCGAATTGGCCGTCCTTGATCTTGACCGCCGTGACTTCCATGACCGGCCCCTCGGTGTAGCTGCGATCCTGCGCAGACAGCGGGAATGACAGCGCGCACAGCAACAGCGCCCACAGCATCGGCAAGCGTCTCATGTCGGTGTCCTCGTTCAAGGCTGCCCGGAGGATTCCGGGTGTCCTCCCGAACGCAACCAGACGCGCGCAGCCGGCCACGCGAAGACGCCATCGTCGTGTCGGACCGACAGACGTAGCCGCAGGCAACCCTGTATTACAGATTCTCCGTACCGACAGGCGTGGAGGGTCCGCCTACTCCGCCAGCGACCACTCGCCGAGGCGCGTGTAGTCCGCCTCGCCTTCGACGCTCTGCAGCAGATGGATCGCCTGCGGATGCAGCACCATCGGCAGCACGTCCACCGGCGCGGTACGCGGAGGCACGTAGGCCAGGGTCAGGTGTGGGACGAAGCTGCGGCCCACATGCTGTTTGAAGCCCGCGCGCAGCAGGCGCTGCTGCAGGCTGCGCCAGAACGCCACCACCGACGCCGAGGGCTGCAGGGCGGCGAGCGTCAGCGCCGGGTTCTTCGGGTTGCCCAGGCACAGCAGGTGGTCGAGGGTGATGCCCACCGGTTCCGGCTGCCAGTCGCGCATGGCCTCGTGCGCCGCGGCCACCATGTCGTCGCGCGGTCCGTCGCTTTCGCCGAGGAAATGCAGGGTCAAGTGGTAGCGTTCCGGCCGCACCCAGCGCGCCTGCGGGAACGCCGCCTTGAGGTCCTCGGCCCGATGCCGGAGCGCCTCGCCTTCGCCGGGCGATGGCACCAGGGCGAAGAACAGGCGGTGCAGCCGGCCCGGTTGCGGGCCGCCGAACAGATCGCCTTGTTGGGAGGGCGCGGGTGTGGCGGGCATGACGCGAAAGGCACGGGAACGACGACGATGCCGCGCATCATCGGCGCGATGGCCATGTCGTGCAAGCCGCGGCGGACGGTGGGACGCACGCGTCCCACCGTCCCGCCCTCACCGCATCACCAGATCCGCACGCGGTCCTGCGGCGCGATGTACAGCGGATCGCCCGGCTTGATACCGAACGCGTCGTACCAGGCATCGATGTTGCGCAGCGGTGCGAAGGACCGGATGTGGCCCGGCGAATGCGTGCCGTTGACCAACTGCTGGCGCAGGGCATCGTCGCGCCACAGGGTGCGCCAGATCTGCCCCCAACCCATGAAGAAGCGCTGGTCGCCCGTGAAGCCGTCGACCACCGGCGCCGGCTTGCCGCCAAGCGAACGCCGGTAGGCCTCCAGCGCGATCGTCAGGCCACCCAGGTCGCCGATGTTCTCGCCCATCGCCACACGCCCGTTGATGTGCATGCCCGGCAGCGGCGCAAAGGTGTACGCCTCGTACTGGGCGCCGAGTTTGGCGGCCTGCACTTCGAACTTGGCCGCGTCATCGGCGGTCCACCAGTCGCGCAGCACGCCCTTGCCGTCGGACTTGCGGCCCTGGTCGTCGAAACCGTGGATGATCTCGTGGCCGATCACGCCGCCGATGGCACCGTAGTTCACGGCCGGATCGGCGTCCGGATCGAAGAAGGGCGGCTGCAGGATGGCGGCCGGGAACACGATCTCGTTCTTCACCGAGTTGTAGTACGCATTGACCGTCTGCGGGGTCATGCCCCACTCGCCTTTGTCCACGGACTGACCGATCCGCGCGCGGCGGTACTCCCACTCGAACTGGGCAGCGCGCTGCGCGTTGCCGAACAGGTCGCCGTTCTTCACCACCAGCGCGCTGTAGTCGCGGTACGTGTCCGGATGCCCGATCTTCAGGCCGAAGCCGGCCAGCTTGGCATGCGCCTCGGCCTTGGTCGCCGGGCTCATCCACGCCAGCGTATCCAGGCGCGCGCCCATGGCCGCCTTCACGTTGGCGACCAGCGCATCCATCTTGGCCTTGGCCTCAGGCGGGAAGTACAGCGCCACATAGTCGCGACCGATCGCCTCGCCCATGGCCGACTCGGCGAAGGACACGCCGCGCTTCCAGCGTTCGCGCTGCTGCGGCTGTCCGGACAGGAACTTGTCGCGGAATTCGTACTGCGCCACCGAGAAGTCCTTCGACAGCAGCGACGCGGCGTTGTCGGCGGCGTGGAAGGCCTGCCAGGCCTGCAGCGTGGCGAGGTCCGTGTCGGCGAAGATGGCCGCGATCTTCGGGATCGCGCTGTCCTGGCGGATCACCGCCCGGCCTGCGCCCTCGACACCGGCAGCCTTGAAGAAAGACGCCCACGGGAACCCCGGTGATGTCGTGGCGAAGTCCGCCATCACCATCGGGTTGTAGGTCTTGTCGCGATTGCGGCTTTCCGCGCGCGTCCAGTGCGCGTCGGCGATGCGAGTCTCCAGCGCCAGGATGGCCTTCGCGTTTGCCTGCGGCTTGTCCCAGCCCGCGAGCTGCAGCATCTGCGCGATGTAGGCTTCGTAGCGTTCGCGTTGCGGCTTGAAGTTGTCGCGCAGGTACATCTCGCGATCGCCCAGGCCCAGGCCGCCCTGGCTGAGGTAGAGCGTGTAACGGTCGGGGTCCTTCTGGTCGTCGCTGACACCGAGGTTGAAGAAGCTGTCGTAGAAACCGCCGCGCTGACCCATCAGCGCCGCCACGGCCTGCTTGTCCTTCGCCGCGCGGATACCGTCCAGCACCGGCTGCAGCGGCTTCGCGCCGAGCGCGTCGATCTTCGCTTCGTCCATGAAACCCCGGTAGAGCGCGGCGATCTTCGCCGCGTCGCCGCCCGTCGCAGGGTCGCCCAGCGCATACCCTTCCACCAGCACGCGCAGGCGCGCCTCGGAGAGGTCGCGCAGAATCGCGAAACCACCGTAGCTGGAACGGTCGGCCGGGATTTCGGTCGTATCCGCCCAAGTGCCGCTGACGTAACGGAAGAAGTCGTCGCCCGGCTTGGCAGTACGGTCCATGCCGGCGGTGTCGAGGCCCCAGGCCCCGAAGCGGCGCGCCGCAATGCCGGTACCCGAGGAACCCGTGTCGCCGCCGTCCTCGAACAGGGACTGCAGAGTGCATCCCTCGTCGAGGCAGCCGGTGTCGGCGTCGTGTGCGGCGAGCGGGCCACTCAGGGCGAGGGCCAGTAGGGTCGCGCTGGCCAGCAGGGTCTTCTTCAAAGCGGAGCTCCGGGACGGTCGCGCATGCGCGCGGGCCCGACAGGGTAACGGCTCCGTCCGCGGCGGGACCGTGCCAGAGGTTGGCCGCGTCAGCCCTGCAGCGACTTCTCGAACCAATGGTCCGCGTACGGGTTGTCGTTGTAGGCGGGTATTTCCTGGTAGCCGTTGCGCGCATAAAGCGCTCGCGCTTCGACCAGCGTGCGGTTGGTATCCAGGCGCAAGCGCCCGAGCCCGAACGCGCGGGCGTGCCCTTCCAGCGCATCGAGCAAACGCTGCGCCACGCCGAGGCCGCGCGCGTCCGACGCGACCCACATGCGCTTGATCTCGCCGGTGTCCTCGCCCGTCACTTTCAAACCGCCGCATCCGATCGCCACGCCATCCAGCCAACCCAGCAGGAACACACCTTGCGGCGGCACCAACTCGTGCGGGTTGGCCGAGACGCTGCGTGCGGCGTCGAAGCCTGTCTCGAAACGGGCATCGAGCTCATCGAGATAGGCGCGGATGCACGCCTGCGCCTCCGCACTCGCCGGATCCGCCACCCGGATCTCCACCGCGGAGGCGCGCAGCAGGGCCTCCACTTCGTCCATCGCCGCCAGCATGCGCGCGCGTTGCCGTTCCGACAGCGGCGTCAACAGGGCATCGGCCAGCGCCTGCGAATCGCGGTCGAGTGCGTCCACTTCTCGACGACCTTTCGCCGTCAGCACCACGCGACGCGCACGGGCATCGGCGGGGGACGCTTGCACCCGGATCAGGCCCTGGGCTTCCAGCGCGCGCAGCAACCGGCTGGCATAGCCCGAGTCGAGCGCCAGGCGCGCACGCAAATCGCGGACGTCGGCCCCCTCGCGCCCCACTTCGAACAGCAGGCGCGATTCGGCCAGCGGCCGGCCGTGCCCGAGGTAATCGTCGGTCAGCACGCCGATGCGGCGGGTGACAGTGCGATTGAAACGGCGCAGGCGCGTGGTGTCGTCCATTATCTGACTTTAGTCAGATAAATATCCGAGGTCAATCCGAAAAGCGACCCATCAGCCGGTCTCCAGACCAACGGCGTGGCGCTCCCCGGCATTGAGCGGATACGCCGTACGAAGCGTCTGCCCGGATGGGCTGAAAAACAGGCCAGGCGTCTGGCGGCGGAGCTTGGCGCCCAGGATGCCGGCGGCAATGCGTGCCCCACCCAGTAGGAACGCGACGGGCGTGCCCCGTACCTCGCCGGTCGCGGATCCGGTGTTGAGTACGACCCTTCCCGCGGGTCCGAACGCGGCATCGACTCCCGCCGCGGGTGCCAGGCAGGCCGTCACCATGCCCACATACGCCACGCGGCCGTCGTGCGGTGTGTTGCCGAGGGGCGTGCGGCAACACGCTGCGTACCAGCGGAACAGGCCGCCCTTGCGCAGGCAGAGGCCCGCGATGTTTTCTTCGCCTGCAGTGAACTGCACGGCGAGCGGATTCATCGCCACGATGTCGGTGCCGCCCTGCGCGTCCATCAGGCCAGGCTGGCCGAGATGACGCGCGTAGGCTTGGCAATCCTTGCAGTAACAGGAGGCGCGCACGTAGGCGCGCTCGGTCGAAACGATTCCTTTCACTTGTCCGCAACGGCAACGCAGCGCCAGCGTCATCGGTACACCTCGCGTGGTTCCCTGACGATGCAGGAATACCGCAGCGGATATGAGCGCAACGTCAAACCACGGCCCGCTGTCTGACTGGCACTGCAACGGATGATCAGGCGGCGTCGGCAACCCGTGCGGAGGCCATCGCGGCGCTGGCGTGCGGGGCCGCCGCTGCCAGCGCACGCCCGAGGCCGGTCATGTGCGCGGTATCGTCGATGGCCTGGTCATCCAAGCCTTGCAGCAGGCGTTCGGACAGTCCCCACTCTCGCGCCACGGCACGCCCCAAGCGCGGTGACGCATCCTGCAGGAGATGCGCGGCAATCCCGGCATCCGGTACACCACCGTGCTGCGCGCACGCGTCGCGTAGCGCCTGCGCCACGAGGATCGCGCCCAGCCCCTGGAGCAACGCGAGCAACTGGGCGGCGAAGGCGTCTTCGCGCTCCACGGTTTTAGCGAACTGTGCGGCGGCCAGCGCCGTGCGCTGCGTGTGGTCCCAGATCAGGTCGGGCAAGGCACCGAGGGCGCCGCCATCCATCCGCATGACGGGCTGCATCACCGCCATCGCCACGAGTTGGCGGAGACCTTCCGTGCCGACCAGCGCGACGGCCCGGTCGAGGTTTTCGATCGGTGCGGGCTGGGTGCGGTACAGCGCGCTGTTGGCGAGCCGGAGCAGATGCGCGGCCAACGCGGGGTCGCGCGCGATGACGCCCGCGATCTCGCGACCGGAAGCCTCATCGTCGTTGAGGGTGCTCAGCAGTTGGGGGAGCAACTGCGGCCGACGCGGCAGGCGCTGCGGCGCCTCTACGAAGCGCGCCAATGTCTTTTCGGCAGACACCCGGACGCACACCGTTGCTTCGGGCGACAGCGGCGTTGGCTGACCTTCGTACGCCAGTTCAAGCAGTGCGCTTGCCCAGTTGCGGTCGACGGCGGGTGCCGTGATGGTGGCCGCTACGGCGCGTGGCGGTGCGGTCGAAGCCTCGCCCGGCGCAACCACCGGCGTGCGTCCGCGGTGCCACCACGATGTCAGTGCCCCCAGCAGTGCCACGCGCGCCCCCAGACGTACCCGTTGAGACGATAGCGGCGGATGGGCGGGGAACTTGAGGACGGATCAGGACGGGATGGCCGTGCCCCTGCCCTGCCACGCCAGCAAGGCGGGCAGGATGTGCCCCGCGCTCAGCGGCGCGATCGGCACCGGGTACGGGCCCGCAGGATCGACCCACACCATCGCTTCAATCTCGGCCTGGGGCGCGGGCGTGCCGTGCACTGCGCAGCGATACGCATGCGCGCGCACGCGGAGGCCGGGTTCGTTGACCGCATCCGCCTCGAATTCGCCCAGCCACACGGCCGAGGCATGGTCGAGTTGTACGCCGAGCTCTTCGTCCAGTTCGCGCGCAAGCGCGGACAACGGCTCTTCGCCCGGCTCGGTCTTGCCTCCCGGCTGGATGAAGATGGCCGATGCGCGCTTGCGCACCAGCAGCACCTCGCCCTGCGCATTGAGGATGACGGCGGCGACGGTATGAAGGGTCGTCATGCAGATCGAATCAGGCAGGTACGTGCGAACGTATCAGCGCAGCTGGCTGTCCTTGCTACCCCGACGGTTGTAGAGGCCGCCGGCTTGTTCGTCCTGGTCGGCCGCTTCCTGGCAGCCCACGCACAGGCGTACGCCAGGAACAGCCTTCTGTCGCGCCGGGGGAATCGGCTTGTCGCATTCCTCGCACTGGCTGAGGCTGGGGCCCTTCGGCAACGCGCGCCGCGCCCGCTCGATGCCGTCCTTCACCGTCGCATCGATCTGGTCCTGTACCGCACCATCGCCTGCCCATCCGGTCGCCATGACCCGCTCCCACATCGCCACTGTGCCGGCAGCCTACACCCGGTCAGCTGACTCGTGCCCGGCCCTCAGTCCGACCAGATGGGGCCCGCGAGGTAAACACGCTCGCTATCGCCGGCATTCGGGTCGGCGCATTTGCCCTGTGCGATGTTGGTGCAGGTGAGCACACGCCAGCGCACGACAGGCTTCGTACCCGGCGGTTTGGCCGCGACCGCGGGCGTCGTGCGATAGGTCTCGCCGACCTTCAACGGATCGAGCGGCGTCTTGCGCAGGCAGGACGCGAGCGCCGGCTGCCACCAGCACTGCTGCGGCCCGTTGCCCTGCGCACCCCAGACCGACACCGACTTGCGCAGGCAGTAGCCATAGCCGGCACCGGCGGGCTTGTTCGCTTGGCAGAACGCTCCGTCATCGCAGGCCAGCGGTGCCGCGTTCTGGAAGACCAGGCAGCCGCCGCCGGTGTTGAGGTCGGTGCCCTGCCAACGCCGCTCGAACTTGAAGGCCCCGACGATTTTTCCCTGCGCCTGCGGCTCGACCGCACGCGGCACCACCTGGAACTTGCAGCCGACCAGCACGCCGACCGCCACGATCAATCCTGCACGCAAGACCTGACGCATGAGTCGTTCCTCCGGAGCGAGTCGTCCACAAGGACAAGACGCCGCCCTGCCGGGCGCACGGCCACGCAAACCCGACCGTTCACGACGTTCATGCGTGTAGCAGACGAACGGCAGGCCGTCTCGTCGGGCTTTCGTCGCGTCCTTCCCCGTTTCGTCGCACCGACGGTGCCCGCGCCGAGCGCGCGTGCGATTGTCGTTGCGCCACCCCACCCACGAGATCGCATGCCTGCCACCGCTTGTGCTTCCCGTGCGCTCCTACCGCGTGCCGGTGCGGCGACCCCCGACGACACCACGCGACGCGCCGGCAGCCTCGGGGCGGGAAACGTCCGACGCCTCGCCAATGGTGTGCAGATCGCGCGACTCGTGCCGACGGTGCCGGCCCGCGCCTTGGCGCGGCACACCCACGACGAGGCACACCTCGTTCTGTTGTTGCGTGGCCGCTATCTGACGTCCGCCACGGGCGGCCCGCCGGAATGCACTCCAGGCACGCTCATCTACACGCCACCAGCCACCACGCATCGCGACCGCTTCCATGATCTGGATGGCGAGTTCATGACCCTCGCGCTGCCGTCCACGATGGAAGGCGTGTTGAAGCGTGGCCTGGACCGGGGCGCCGTACGTGCGGGTCGCCGCGCACAGGCCTTCGCGCATGGCTTGGCACACGCCTGCATCGACTGGCGCGGCGATGACGGATTGCTAGCGGAGGCCTTGTTCGACGAGTTGCTCGACGCGGTCGCCAACCCCGCACCTGCGTGCCATGGTTGGCCCGGCTGGCTGGCCCGCGCCGAAGCCTGGTTGCATGACCACCACGACACGCCCGCCGACACGGTCACGCTGGCGCAAGCGTGCGAGGTGCACCCCGTGCATCTGGCGCGCGTGTTCCGTCGCCGTCACGGCTGCACACCGACGGAGTACTCGCGCCGCCTGCGGATCGCGCGCGCCGCGGGCATGCTGCGGCAGGGGAGCGCTACGGTGGCCACGATCGCCGCGGAGTGCGGCTTCGCCGATCAGGCGCATTTCCATCGCCTGTTCGTCCGCGCCTACCGGATGCCGCCCACGACCTACCGTTCGACTGTCTGAACGAGCACGTTGCCCGCGTGCAAGCCATCGCTCGCGCGCTTCGTCATCGTGCCCCCTTCTTCCCTCAAAGGACCTGCCCATGCGTCACCTGATTACGCCGTTGTTGCTGTCGTGCGCCCTGCTCGCTCCGCCGGTCGATGCCGCGGACTGGCGACGGGGAGCGCCGGCCGACCAAGGCCTGGATGCCGCAGCACTCGCCGAGATGGAGCGCGTCATCGCCGCCGGCGAGTTCAAGCAGGTGACCAGCGTGCTCATCGCCCGCGATGGCGTGCTGGTCTACGAGCGCTACTTCGACGAAGCGGGTTCTGAGGCACGACGCAACACCCGCTCGGCCACCAAGACCGTGGCCGGCATGCTGGCCGGCATCGCAGTGGGCCAAGGCAAGCTGGAAGGCGCACAGGCGCGGATCCTGCCGCTACTCAAGCGCCCATCGCCGGCCCTGCCCGATCCGCGCAAGGATGCGATCACCGTCGAAGACCTGATGACGATGTCTTCTTCGCTGGAATGCGATGACTGGAACACGTGGTCGCGCGGCAATGAAGAGCGCATGTACCTGATCGAGGACTGGGTGGGCTTCTATCTCGATCTTCCCATCCAGGGCTACGCCGCCTGGATGACCCCGCCCAAGGACGCCCCGTACGGCCGCAGCTTCCGCTACTGCACTGCCGGCGTCACCACGCTCGGTGCGGTGGTCCAGTCCGCCGCGGGCGAACCGCTGGCCACTTTCGCGCAGCGCACGCTGTTCGATCCGCTCGGCATCGCCGCACCGGCGTGGCAGTTCTCGCCACAGGGACTGGCACAGGCCGGCGGCGGACTGGGTTTGCGCAGCCGGGACCTGCTCGCACTCGGCGAGTTGTACCGCAACGGCGGACGCTGGCAGGGCAAGCAGATCGTGCCTGCCGCCTGGGTCGCCACTTCAATTCGCCCGCATGCGCGCATCGAGGACGGAATCGACTACGGCTACCTGTGGTGGTTGCACCACGAGACCAGCGGCGGCCGCACGTTCGATTCGTATGCGATGAACGGCACGGGCGGCAATACCGTGCGGGTGTTCCCGGAACAGAAGCTGGTGGTCGTCGTCACGACCACCAACTATCAGGTGCAGAACGCGCCGAGGCTGACGTTCCGCCTGATCACCGAGAAGCTGTTGCCGGCCGTCAAATGAGCGAGGGCTGACCCGTCCTTAAGGATGGGCCAGCGCGTAGTCGATCGCGGCGACCACGGCCGCGACCTGCGCATCGTTGCACTGCACCGGGGTCGCCTTCGGACTGTCCGGGTAAACCTCGGTGATGGTGGTGTAGCGCGCATCGGTGATGCCGGTGCACAGCCCCAGCGACTTCACCGGATACTCGATGACACCTTCGGCGACCACCGGCGACCCGATGATTTCGCCCTGGGCGTCGGCAGGTGCGATGTGGGTCACTCGCGCCACCGCTGCGATCACCGCCTGCTGGAACGTGGGCTGTCGGTTCTCGCTGTCGTCCACCAGGTAGAAGCCGTCGGGAATCTCACCGGGCTCGAACGGCTTGCCATCGCGCGCAGCGAGCGCGGGCCGGAACTCGGTCTCGTCGCTGTCGGTGGTTTCATGCAGGTCGATGTGCATCAGCACACGATCCTTTACCGGCGCCACCAGCGCGATCAGGGCCGCGGATTCCTGCGCGGGGCTGTTCGCACGGAAGGAGCGGTTCGGGTCCAGCGCATCGGCGTTCCAGCGATGGATGCGCTCGTAGCCCCACGGGCTCACGCACGGCACCACCAACAGGTTGGCGCGGCCGGCGTAGCCGACGGCGCGCTGCTCGAGGAACTGCAACGCACCGTGCACGCCACTGGTCTCGTAGCCATGCACGCCGCCGGTGACGAGCATCAGCGGCAGCGCGTCGTTCCAGTCGCGGCTGCGCACCGCGTACAGCGGATAGCGCTCGCCCGGACCGTAGTCGAGCTCACCATACGTGTCCACGTCGAAGCGCTCACGCAGGCGATCGAGCGACGCCACCACGTCATCCGCATAACGCCGCCGCACGCGCTGCTGCGCGCGCCATGCGGCTTTGTCGTCCGCGCCCCAAGGCGTACCGGGTGTGCCGATGGGGTGGAAACGCTCGATCGTGTGCATGGCGGCGGAATAACCTGGCGGCGAGGGCCGGCACTATACCAGCGGCCGTGCGAAACCCCCGTCGCTCGGTCCGCACTATCGCGATCACGCGCCAGCGGCGAAAATCGGCCATCGTCGCAAGATGCGACTTCCTTTCCTCCTCGCATGCCCCACTACACCGGCCCCCTTCTCACCCGCGACACGGCGAACGCGCTGCGCGCCGCGCGCGATCGTGGCGGCGGCAGCTGGCGGGGTTCGCTCGACCTCGGCCGCACGCAGGACGAAGCCCGGTTGGGCGCGGATACTTGGCAGTGGAAGGACGCGGTCTATCCGTATCCGGACGGCCTGAAGGACCGCACGCTGTACCACTGGGACGGCGAGGCATTCGCGCCGATCTCGCGCTTCGCCGGTTCGCTGATCAAGCTCGTACCCACCGAATGGGGCGCTCCGACCTTCGAGATCGACGGCATCAAGATGCTGCCCACCTCGAAGGAATCGCCGCTGGACGACGCGCAGCGCAAGGTCGCGCTGGTGGAACCGCGCGGCAAGGTGGTGCTGGATACCTGCGGCGGACTGGGCTATTTCGCCGCCTGCTGCCTGGCGGCCGGCGCGGCGCGCATCCGCTCGTTCGAAAAGAACGAAGACGTGTTGTGGCTGCGCACCCTCAACCCATGGTCGCCTGACCCCGAAGCGCCCGAGCACGGCGGCCGCCTCGAACTCATGCATGCGGACGTGTCCCGCGCCATCGCCGACATCGCGGATGCGTCCGTCGATGCGGTGCTGCACGACCCGCCGCGCTTCGGCATCGCCGGCGAGCTGTATTCGCAGGCGTTCTACGACCAGCTCGCGCGCGTCCTGCGTCGCGGCGGCAAGCTCTTCCATTACACCGGCAGCCCCAACAAGCTCACCAGCGGTCGAGACGTGCCGGGGGAAGTCGCCAAGCGGCTTGAGAAGGCGGGCTTCAAGGCGCAGCGCGCATTGGACGGCGTGGTCGGCCTGCGCCGCTGACCGCCGGCGGCCGGCCTTCACGCCACCTGAGCGCAACGAGGCGCACAACGGCGCCACCGCCACGCCCGGGAGGGGCCGCCATGCACCGCGTCATCCTGTTGACCGTTTCAGTTTCCGTCCTGCTTCTCGCAGGTTCCGCGACTGCCCAGGACAAGCCGCCGGCGATGACGCCGGAGATGCAGGCCATGATGGAGACCTACCAGAAGGCGGGTACGCCGGGCATGGAACACGGCAGGCTGGCGTCGATGGCCGGCACCTACGATCTGGTCGTGAAGAGCTGGTACGCGCCCGGTGCACCGCCCAGCACCGATGGCGGCACCGCCACGCGCAAGATGATCCTCGGCAATCGCGTGATGCTGGAAGAAGTGACCTCGCAGATGATGGGCCAGCCCTTCAGCGGCCAGGGCCTGCATGGGTTCGACAACGTCACCGGCAAGTACTGGGGCACCTGGAACGACAGCATGAGCACGGGGCTGATGGTCAGCGAAGGCACCTGCGACGCACAGCTCAGCTGCACCTATACCGGCACCCACAACGACGCGGTGAGCAAGAAGCCGCAGAGCAGCCGGATGACCACGCGCTGGACCGACAAGAACACCGAGGTCCTCGAAATGTACGGCCCGGGCCCGGACGGCAAGGAAACGAAGATGATGGAGATCACCTACAAGCGGCGGCCTTGACCGTTGCGTGCGATCAGGCATGCACGACCTGGCCGGCATCGGCCAGGTTGCGTCGCCAAGCGGCCGGCGGCTGCCCGTACTCGCGGCGGAAGGCGCGACTGAAGGATGTGTCGTTCTGGTAGCCCACCTCCTCGGCTACGCGCGACAACGGTGCATTGCTGCGGCGTAGCAGGTTGGCCGCCATCAGCATTCGCCACTGGGTCAGGTACTGCATCGGCGAGGTGCCGACCAACTGTTGGAAGCGCTCGGCCAGCACCGACCGCGATGTACCGGCGACGCGCGCGAGGTCGGCGAGCGTCCACTCGCGGCACGGCTGCTGGTGCAGCGCATTCAGCGCCTTGCCGACGACACGGTCGCCCAGGCCCGCGAGCCAACCGGCGTGGCCCTCATGCTGGTGCACGTAGCGACGCAGCACTTCGATGAACAACAGCTCCGCCAGGCGCGACAGTAGGCTGGCCCCGCCAGGACGCGGCGTGCGGGCTTCGGCCAGCGCGTAGCGCACGGACGATTCCAGCCAAGCGCCGGCATCGGAATCGCGCAGGCTGATCCGCACCACGGGCGGCAGACCATCCAGCAGCAAGCGGGCGAGCCGGGTATCGCAGGCCAGGTAGCCGCAGACGATGCGGGTCGGCGCGCCGCCACCGCCGTACGCCAGCCGTCGTGGGCGGCTCGAGAACAGCTTCTTGAGATCGGCCGCGCCGCGTGGCGGCGGCAGGCCCGGTGCGGAAGCCATGCGATGTGCGGCGCCGCCGGGGAACATCACCACGTCGCCCTCGCGCGCGGCCAGCGGCGGCATGCCTTCCATCTCCACCAGGCATTCGCCTTCGGTGACCAGATGGAAGATCACCACCTGTTCGGCCGTTGGGTCGAGCCACGGCGCCGCCAATGCGGCCTTCGGCGACTGGTAGCACCAGGGCGCACTGAAACGCGCGTTGACGAAGAACGCGCCCGACATCTGCACCACGCGCAGGATTTCCGACAACGCATCCATGCGCTCAGGCCGCTCGCGCGGATGTCGTCGCCACGCCGACGGTCAATGGCGGCTGGCCGAGCAGCGCACCTTGCATCGGCGAGCGGCGCAACGCTTCCTGCACGACGGCGCGCAGTCGGTCGTCTTCGACGTCCTGCGCGTGCAGCACCACGTCCACGTGCATCGACGCGGGGCAGGCACCGATCGGCGCACCGTCGGCATCGCGCATGCCGAGCAGGCCGCGCGTATCGGAGCGGCTGCCGACGTCCACTTCCAGATGGTCGAGCGCAATGCCTTGTTCGGCGGCGACCATCGCGATCGCGGTCGCCGTGCACGCCGCGATGCCCGCGCGGAAGAACCAGCCCGGCGACGGCCGGTCGCCGGTGCCGCCCAGTTCCACCGGCATGTCGGATTCGATGCGCGTGCCGCTGGCGTGCGCCGCCACGATCCGCGCCCCGTGCTGCCACGACGCGCGAGCCGCCGCGTCGTCGTGCAGGCCCATGTCGGGGCGGCGGGCGAACACGCTGACCGCGCGTTGCATCGCCTGGGCGATGTCTTGGGGGGTACTCATGGGACGGGCAACTCCATCGAACGACAGGGGCAGGCGGATTCTGAGCGGAACAACGCCGGCCGGGAGCCCGCGCGGCCAGCCGCCGGACGATCGGCAAGGAATCGCGGAAGCCGGGGAAACCGCGCCACCGACGCCGGACGCCCGGCCAGTTCCGGCAGACGCCCCGTCAGGACGGCGCCCCCGTGCGACGGCGACGCTGAGCACCTCCCAACCCCTGGAGTTTCCCCCGCATGAACGCCGTTGCCGTCTCCCTCCCCACCCCGCCCGACCTGAACGCCGTCAAGCAGCGCCAGCAGGCCGCCTGGTCCAGCGGCAACTACGCCGTGGTCGGCACCACCCTGCAGATCGTCGGTGAGCGCCTGGCCGAAGCCGTCGACCTGCGCTGGGACGAGCGCGTGCTCGACGTCGCCGCCGGCAACGGCAACGCGACGCTGGCGGCGGCCCGTCGCGGCGGCCAGGTCGTGTCAACCGACTACGTACCCGCCCTGCTCGACCTGGGCCGCGCCCGCGCCGATGCCGAACAACTGCAGGTCGCGTTCGCGGAAGCCGATGCCGAGGCCCTGCCCTTCGCCGATGAGAGTTTCGATGTGGTGCTGTCCACGTTCGGCGTGATGTTCACCCCGGACCACGCGCGCGCGGCCGGCGAACTGGCGCGCGTCTGCCGTCCCGGCGGCCGCATCGGCCTCGCCAACTGGACGCCGGAGGGCTTCATCGGCCAGATGTTCAAGGTGCTCGGCCGCCACCTCGCACCGCCGGCCGGCGTGCAGCCACCGTCGCTGTGGGGTACCACCGCGCACGTGCAGTCGCTGTTCGGCGACCGCGCCGGCGCCATCGGCGTCACCGCGCGCATGTTCAATTTCCGCTACCGCGATGCGGCCCACATGATCGACGTGTTCCGCACCTGGTACGGGCCGGTGCAGAAGGCCTTCCAAGCGCTGCCTGCCGAGAAGGCGGCCGAACTCGAACAGGACCTGCACGCGCTGATGGACCGCATGGATCGCGGCAACGGCAACGGCCTGGTCATCCCCAGCGAGTACCTCGAAATCGTGGTCGTGCGCCGGTGAAGGACCATGCGCGACTGCAGCGGCGGGTCCAGCGCTACGGCTGGGATCTCGCCGCCTCCCGCTACGACGCGCTGTGGCAGGCGCAGTTGTCGGACGCACACCGTCGGTTGCTGGCGCTGGCGCCAGCGGCCCCGGGCGAATCCGTGCTCGACGTCGCCTGCGGCACCGGCGTGATGGCGCTGGCCGCGGCAGAAGCGGTCGGTGCAAGCGGTCGCGTGGTCGGCGTGGACATCGCCGAACGCATGGTCGAGGAAGCCAACGCACTGGCGCAGGCACGCGGCCTGGACCACGCGCGCTTCCTGCGCATGGATGGCGAGGCGCTGGATACTTCGGGCGTCGGCTTCGATCTCGCGTATTGCGCGCTTGGCCTGATGTACATGCCCGACCCCGACCAGGCGATGCGCGGCATCCACGGTGCGCTCCGTCCGGGCGGCCGTGTCGCGGTCGCGGTCTGGGGCCAGCGCGCCCGCTGCGGTTGGTCGCCGGTATTCCCGATCGTCGACGAAGAAGTCGCCAGCGACGTCTGCCCACTGTTCTTCCAGCTCGGCCATGAAGGCATGCTCACCGAGCTCTGCGCGCGCGCCGGTTTCGTCGATGTGGAAGAGCAGCGCGTCGAAGCGGTGCTGGCCTACGCCGATGATGAAGACGCGTGTGATGCCGCCTTCGTCGGCGGTCCGGTGGCGATGGCGTGGTCGCGTTTCGATGACGCCACACGCCGGCGCGTCCGCACGCGCTATCTGCAGGCGATCCGGCCATGGCGCGTCGGCCTTGGCTATCGCATGCCGGGCGAGTTCGTGGTTGCCACGGCTCGCCGGCGTGCCGACTGACCGCACGCAGGCCTCCTCGCGGGGCCTGCGTCACGCTTGCGTGATGGTGCGTTGCAGCTTTCCCCTTTGGCCAATGCCCGAGGACGGACGCCTGTGGCCCACTGCCGGCACTTCACACCGGAGGTGCCGTCGATGTCGATCGCTGCGCTGTTGTGTCGTCCCGTCTCCCGCCCCCTCTTTCGCCGCACGGGGCTGTTTTTTTTCTCCGTTTGCTTGATGCTGGCCAGCGGCCAAGCGCTCGCGCTGACCGAAGTCACCGGCTTCGGCAGCAATCCCGGCAACCTGCGCATGCACAAGTACGTACCGACCGGCCTGCCGGCGGATGCGCCGCTGGTGGTGGCACTGCATGGCTGCGCACAATCCGCCGCCAACTACGACGCCGAGACCGGCTGGGAAACGCTGGCCGACCGTTTCGGGTTCGCGCTGTTGCTGCCCGAGCAGCAGACCGGCAACAACAGCAGCCGTTGCTTCAACTGGTTCGAGACCGTCGATACGTCGCGCGGGCAAGGCGAGCCGCTGTCGATCAAACAGATGGTCGACCGCATGATCGCCGACCATGCGATCGATCCCGCGCGCGTCTACGTCACCGGCCTTTCTGCGGGCGGTGCGATGACGTCGGTGATGCTGGCCACCTATCCCGACGTGTTCGCCGGCGGCGCCATCGTGGCCGGCATCCCGTATCGCTGCGCGACCACCCAGGCCGCCGCCTTCAGCTGCATGAACCCCGGCAGCGACCTCACGCCCGCGCAATGGGGTGCGAAAGTGCGCGCTGCCAGCAGTTGGAGCGGCCCCTGGCCCATCGTGTCGATCTGGCATGGCGATGCCGACTACACCGTACGTCCCGCCAACCTCACCGAAAGCCTGGACCAATGGGCCGACGTGCACGGCATCGACACCGTGGCCGATGCGACTGACACCATGAGCGGCTATCCGCACAAGGTCTACAAGGACGCGGCCGGCACCGTGAAGGTGGAAACCTACGTCATCACCGGCATGGGTCATGGCACGCCCGTGGACCCCGGTACCGGCGAGACCCAATGCGGTACGGCCGGCGCCTACATCCTCGACGTGAACCTCTGCTCCAGCTACCACATCGCCCGCTTCTTTGGCCTGGACAACCTGGACGGCGTACCGCCGTCGGTCGCCCTGACCTCGCCCACGAACGGCGCCACCGTCAGTGGCACGGTGACGCTAGCCGCCACCGCCAGCGACGACATCGGCGTGGCGCGCGTGGATTTCCTGCTGGACGGCGCGTTGCTTGGCGGCGATGCCAGCGCGCCCTACAGCCTGGCGTGGAACAGCAGCGGCGCCAGCGACGGCGCGCACGTGCTGCAGGCGCGCGCGCTCGATCTTGCCGGCAACACGGGCACCTCGGTCGCGGTCAACGTCACCGTCAACGGCGGTACCGGCGGCGGCTCGCCGGTCACGGTCGTCTTCAACAACGAAGATGCGAACGACGGCTACGTGAAGGCCAGCGCCACGGGCGGCAGCCCTGCCGTAGGCACGCTGGAGGCCTACTACGGCCTGGCGATCGGACGCGGCACCGACGGCAACCACAACCGCACGGTGCTGTCGTTCGATACGTCAGCGCTGCCCGACAACGCGGTGGTCACCTCGGCCACGCTGACGGTCGCCTACCGCAGCGCCAGCGGCGACCCATGGAACAATCCGGCCGGCAACGCCCTGGTCGTCGACGTGCGCAACGGCTGTCTCGGGGCGTGCACCATCGAGGCGGCGGACTGGGCCGCTGCCACCACCACGACGGGCAGCGCGCAGGTGCCGGCCTTCAGCGGCGGCAACCAGACCAGTACGGTGTTCGACACCGTCGGACGTGCTGCGATCAACCGCACCGGGCGCACGCAGCTGCGGCTGCGCTTCAACGCGAATCCAGCCGCGACGCACTACCTCTGGATCGACCGCGGCGCTACCGCCAAGCTCTCAGTCACCTACACCCTGCCGTGAGGGGCACGGCCTGCCGCCGCGTCACGGCGGCGGCAGGATCTTCCAGAACATGCCCGCGCCCAGCTTTACCGATTGCAGCGGCTTACGCTGCGCAGCCGGCTGGTTGGCGCGGAACATCTCGCGGATGTCGCCCATCACCTTGTCCGACTCCATGAAGTAGGAGTGCGCCAGCACGCTCTGGTCCACGCCGGAGACGTCGATGGTGTCGACGCCGGAAACCAGCACGACGCCTTCGCTGGTGTCGCCGGCGCGCGGACCGCGGTTGACCTGCTTGGAGGCCTTCAGCGCCAGGTCCTCCGACGAGGCGTAGAGCGTGACCCGGCCACTCGCCCGCTGCAGCGCAGGCGCCAGTTCGGTGCGGAACACCTTCGCGTCGATATCCGGTGCGGCCAGGATGATGCCGCGGAAGCGCCCGCGCAGTTCCGGCCTGCGGGTCACCAGGTTGCGCACCGCCTGGGTCAGCCCGCGCGTGCCCATGCTGTGCCCGATCACGTACAGGTTCTGCGCGCCGGAGCGGTCGGCGAGGTCCGACAGGAAGTTCTCGATGTACGGCACCGAACGCGCGATGCTCTGCTCGTCGGTGAAGTAGCCCGACAGCGCGGCCTGCGAAGGCCAGCTGTAGAACACCGGCGCGCCATCGAAGCGCAAGTCGTAAGCGAGCTGCGCGGTACGCCGGGCGGCATCGCGGAAGCTGACGTTGTATCCGTGCACGAACACGAACGCATTGCTGCCGCGCGATTCGCCCACGCGGCCGTACAGGCGGGCGAAGAACGGCGATTTCTCCAGCCGTCCGACGTCCTGCAGGATGACGTGCTGCTTGGCGTCTTCCTTGAACTCCAGCAGGTACCAGCGCGGCGACTCGAGCTCGCCCGCCACGTGCGACTTCGGAATGCTGATCCGCGCCGTGCCGTAGGTGAGCTGGCGCGCCAGCGACGAGGTGAAGCGGTCACCCGGCGGCAACGAAGCGAACGCCGCCGCCGGCAGCCGGTTGGTGGCGTAGAAGACGTCGACATTGACGAAATCCTGCTCCGGCGCCTTGCCGGCCTGCGCCGCCTCGCGGGCACGTGCCGCGCGCTCGGCGGCTTCCCGGGCGGTCGCATCCCGTTGCTGGCGGGCGCGCGCTTCCGCCTCGGCGGCGGCGGCACGGCGTTGGGCTTCGGCGAGTGCAGCCGCTTCCGCGGCGCTGCTGGGAGGCGGCGGCGGTGGGGGTGGTGGAGGCGGTGGAGGCGGTAGCGGCGTCTCCACGGGCGGAGGCAGCGGTGTTTCCTTGACACGTTTCGCGCAGCCAGCCAGCACCAAGGCCGCCAGCACCAGGCAGAGGATCCGCCGCATTCTTCACCCCATGGAAGGACGTCCTGACCGCCCCAGTCCCCGGAGGCGGCCGACGACCCGATGGTATCGCAGGGGCCGGTGCCGCAGCGAGCCGGGAAGGGTCCGCATTAGCCAGCAGCCGCACCCGCGAGCTATCGTGTGGGGGTACGGACCGCCTCCGACGGCCCCCTTCCCTCACCTGGACCCCCTTATGCCTACGCCCAACTACTCCTTCGAGAAACGACAGCGCGAGCTGGCCAAGAAGAAGAAGAAAGAAGAGAAAGACGCCAAGAAGCGCGCCGAGCGCGACGCCGCCCGGACCGAGACCGGCACCGAGGATGCCCCGGCCGACACGCCGGAATGAGCGACGCCGCGGCGCCGCCGCAAGTGTGGGTGGATGCCGATGCATGCCCGGGGCCGGTGAAGGAGATCCTGTTCCGCGCGGCCGAGCGTGCGCAGGTACAGGTCACCCTGATCGCCAACCAGTGGTTGCGCACCCCACCCTCGCGCTTCATCCGCGCCTTGCAGGTGCAGGGCGGCTTCGACGTGGCCGATGACGCCATCGCCGAACGCGCGCGCAGCGGCGACCTCGTCGTCACCCAGGACATTCCCCTGGCGGCGCGCGTGCTGGCCAACGGCGCGCAAGCGATCAATCCGCGCGGCGAGCGGTTCACGCCGGACAACATCGCCGAACGGTTGTCGATGCGGAACTTCATGGACGAACTGCGCGGGTCCGGCGTACAGACCGGTGGCCCTGCCGCCTTCAATGCACGCGACCGCCAAGCGTTTGCCAACCAATTGGATCGCTGGCTCGCCACTCGGCGCTGACGCGGCGATGCCCGAGTTCGAGTTCCGCCCCGTCTTCCATCTCGTGCTGCACGTCATCGTGCCGCTGGCGGTGGCGCGCCTGTTCTGGCCCACGCAGTGGAGGCGCGCCGCGCTGTGGATGCTCGCTGGGTGGGTGATCGACCTCGACCACCTGCTGGCCGACCCGATCTACGCTCCCGGGCGCTGCAGCATCGGCTTCCATCCGCTGCACACCTGGCCGGCCATCGCGGTGTATGCGGGCCTGACCGTGCCGAAGAAGACCCGGTGGTTCGGCATCGGCCTGCTGATCCACGTCGCGCTGGATGGCATCGACTGCCTGATGATGTAACGGCGGCCTCTACATCTTTTCGCCGGGCAACCGGCTCGCCTGCGTGATCCAGTCCGCCAGCTGCACTTCGTCGAACGCCTCGCCTTCGCGCAGGTGGACGTAACGGACATCGGCCACCTTCGAGGTTTCCGGCGGTACCGGCTTCAGCGATTGACCCCGGAAGAAGGTCACCTTGAGATAGCGTTCGAAGCAATGGAACGAGAGGAACCATCCCTCCGCGGCGGGCGCGCCGTAGAAGGGCGAGTTCCATTTCACCGCCTTGCGCACGCCTGGCACGGTTTCTTCGACGAGTGCATCGAGGCGCTGGGCGACGGCTTTCTTCCACCCCGGCACGGCCGACAGATAGGCGCGCACCGGTGCATCGCCCTCGCCCTTCGGGATCTGAGGATTGCCGCCGGACAGCAGGCGTGGCGCTGACGTCTTCACCGCCGTCTTCTTCGTGGGCATTTTCTTTGCGGCGACCTTCTTCGTCGCCATCTCAGGCCTTGGCCTTCTTGGCCTTGTTGAACGTCACCGCGCGCAGGAACAGCGCCTTGAAGGCCGTCGAATCCAGCACATCGCGTTCGCGGACGTCGATGGCACGGCGCGTCCCGCCGTCGAGACTGGCGTTGAAGAGATCGTCCGGGTCATCGAGCTTGGCGCCGTGGGCGAAGGTCAGCTTCACGTAGGCCTTGTAGACCTCGCCAGTGCACACCAGCCCGTCATGCGACCACGTCGGTACGCCGTGCGGATTGGTTGGCTTGACCCATTTCACGTCTTCCACGACATTCGGATCGGCGTCGTGGATCAGGGCGCGCACGCGCGCCAGCACGTCGCCGCGCCAATCGCGCAGTTCGTCGATGCGCGCATCGATGCGGCGCGACGCTTCGCTGGTGTCCTTCGGGGCGGTGGTCATCGGGTGCTCCTTGCATGCAAGGGCGACCATCTCGGTCGCCGTGGGTCGGGAGGATGAGGTCCACCGCGTTCAGGCCATGCGAACGCGGTCGGGCTCAGGGCGCGGCGGCCTTCGTGGCGGGGACGGGCGACGCGCCCAGGTGGGCCTGGAGGAAACCGGCGATACCGGTCCACATCGTCTCGACGTTGTCGATCTTCTCCACGCCGTGGCCCTCCTTCTCGAACACCAATCCCACTGGCGGCCGGCCGTCGATCTGCAGCATCCGCTGCAGTCGACGCGCGTGCTCCAGGTCCACACGGACATCCTCGGTGCCGTGCACGATCATCACCGGCACCTTGAGGTCGCGGTACTGGTAGATCGGCGACGACGCCTGCATGGCCGCCAGGTCGGTATGCGGATTGCCGATCAGCTTCTCCATGGTCTCGCGCACGCGCTTCACGCGCCCGCCATCGCTGGCGGTGAAGAACAGGATGCGGTCACTGACGCCGGCGATGGTGACCGCGCAACGGAAGCGCTGCGGCCAGCGGATCGCCATGATCATCGACGAGTAGCCACCGTAGCTGGTCCCCACCGCGCACATGCGCGACGCGTCCAGCGGATAGTTCGCCGTCGCGTAGCCGATGGCAGCATCGATATCGTCTTCGATCGCGGTGCCGTAGTTGCGATGGCCCTTCTCGCGGAAGGCCTTGCCGTAGCCTTCCGAGCCACGGAAGTTCACCCTCAGTACCGCATAGCCCAGCGAGGCGAGGAATTGCACTTCAGGATCGAAATGCAGCTTGTCGCTGATGCCGATCGGCCCTCCATGCGGCGCCACCACGAGCGGATGAGGACCGGGTGTGCGCGGTAACGTGATGAAGGCTTCCAGCGGCGTACCGTCCACACCCTTGAAGGTGAAGGCCTTGCTGGGTGCCAGCGTCGAGGACGGAAGATCGGGCATGGTCTCGTCGAGTAGCGTTGCGCGGCGCGCGGCGCCGTCCAAGTGGTAGAGCTGCGCGGGCTGGTCGCCCGCTTCGACCCACACCAGCATCTGCTTGCCGTCGCGACTGCGATCACCCACGACCACGGTCTTGCCGGGGAAAGCCTCGGTCAACAGACGTCCCTGCGCGCTCGCCGATGCGTCGAAATACTCGCTAACGAACAAGCCACCCTGGTAATAGCCCACGCCGATCACGTTGTGGGCGTCGTCGAACAGGGCGGTGACCACGTCCACGCCAGGCTTGCTGAATACCGTACGGGTGATGGTCTTCGATACCGGATCGAATGCCACCAACTCCTTCTGCGCGCGATCTTTCTCAGTGATGCCGTAGATCAGGCTGCCATCGCTCGACACACCCTCGGGACTGAAAGGTTCCTCGTCCTCGATCTCCATCACCTCGCGGAACACGCCGTCAGCACCATGCATCAGCACCAGGCGCTGGGGCGGCTCGTCGTCGCCCTCCTCGTCCCCATCCGGCGTGCGCGGCCGCGTGTCGTCGCGCATCGCCAGCGCAACACGCAGGCGACCGCGGCCGTCGGTGAACCAGCGCAGGTCGTCCTTGACGCCGATGTTGAGGCGGTCGCGCAGGTGAAAGCGGAAGCGGGCCGCCGCATCCGCACTGCTGATGTCCATGCGGTGCACCAACAGTTCGCCGTAACTGCCGATACTGCCGAACAGAATCTGGTTCTCGTCCCCCGGCAGTGTGTCGATGAGAAAGCCCTTGCGCGGCAGCTTGTAGCGCTCGATCGCCCGCTTTCCACCCACGGGCTCCTGGATCCGGGCAGCATGGATCTCCTCGGCACCCTCCTCGCTGATAGGCATCAGTACCACGCGATCGTTCGCCCAGCGGATGCCACCAAACGCCGAACTGCTGCTCGCCAACGTACTGACCGTGCCGGCCATCAGATCCACCAGTTCCACATCCCAACGCTTCTCGGTGCTGTGCACATGCACGGCCACCAGCGTGCCGGCGGGGTTGATCCGTGCGCTGAGCACGCGATCCTCTTTCCACAGCGTACGCACCGGCAAGGGGAGCGTTGCGGGTTTCGGGGGAGCGGCCAGGGGCGCGTCGACCACCGGCGCGTTCCCCGCGCTCCGCACCACGTCGCGATAGAACGCTGGGAACGGATCCGGGTAGTGCCCCGTATAGGTCAGTTCGTACCCGGCATAGACCTGAGGATGCTCTTTCTTCAACCAGTCGATCACGCCCAGGCTGCGATTGGCGATATGGAACCTGCTGTCGCGGATGGTCCTGGCACGGAACTGGAGGTCGCCGGCATAGTTGATCCGGCCAGGCTCGATGACGAACTCGAATTCCGGCTCGTTCCGCAGGTCGTAGGTGAAGTAACGCACTGGCCGCAGCTGCGACCATTCGTATCGACCGGCGGGCAGCGCATACAGGCGCAGGCTGCGACCTTCTGGCAGATCCTTCATGTCGCCGCCGCCGAACACGGCGTTGTCCTTCCGCACCTTGACCCGCACCAGCGGCATGTTGCTGTCGATGCCCACCACTAGCAGGCCCTCGTCCGCTTTAAGCGTCGGCACCGTACCTGGCTTGATCAGCCGCGCATGCGCCGGCGCTCCCCCACACACTGCCATGAGCACCAGCAACGCCGCCGTGCCGCGCATTAAAAGACGCATCACCTTGCATTCCCCCTTCCTGATGAACCGGCGCGCGGCCCCACCCGCGCGCCTCTCGTTTCCCTGTGCCGCGGGACGATGCCGCGCGGACCTTCGGAGCTTACCGGGTTCTCATCCCTGGAACACCGGCTCCAGCATCCGGAACGTGCCTGCGTCCGCATCCATCTCCACTCGGCCGCCGACCGGCACGATGAACTGCTGGCGGATGTGGCCGATCATCGCGCCGCGATAGGTCGGCACCTTCAGCGGTTTGAAGTAGTCATCGAAGATTTCCGGCAGCGTCAGCGAGCCGTAACCGTTGCCGGGGTCGCAGTCGGTGCATTCGCCGAAGATCACGCCGGCCACCTGGTCCAGCGCGCCCATCAGGCGCAGCGTGCTGAGCATGCGGTCGATGCGGTACGGGGCCTCGGAAACATCTTCGAGGAACAGGATCTTGCCGCGGAAATCCGGCAGGTACGGCGAACCGGCCAGCGCCACCAGCACCGACAGGTTGCCGCCCACCAGCTCGCCCTGCGCCTTGCCACCGGTGAGGGTGACGGTGCGGTTGCGCCGCTGGACGAGTTCATCGCCCTTGTCGGCGCTGTTGCGGTATTCCATCTGCTCGCGCTGGAAGAACACCCGGCGGAACTGGTCCGCGTTGAAGGCATTCCAACTGCCGATGCCGATGGGCCCATGGAAACTCACCAGCCCCGCCTGCGACAACAGCGCGTTATGTAGCGCAGTGATGTCGGAGTAGCCCAGCAGGATCTTCGGATTGCGGCGGATCGACGCGTAGTCGAGCAGCGGCAACAGGCGCGCCGCGCCGGACCCGCCGCGCGCGCAGACGATCGCCTTGACCTCACGGTCGGCGAACATCGCGTTGAGGTCGCCGGCCCGCTCGGCATCGGTGCCCGCCAGATGACCGCGTCGCGATGCGAGGTGCGGAGCCACTTTGACCTTCAGGCCCAGCGCTTCCATCGCCTCCTGTGCCAGTCGCAGGTCCAGCGGCTCGTCGGTGGCCGCGGACGGGCTGACCAGGCCGACCGTATCGCCGGGATTCAAGGCCAACGGCAGCAATCGCTTGCGCGGCGCCGCGGCGAATGCGTTCGATCCGGCCGCCAGCGGCAGCATCAGGGTCGTGGCGGCCAACGCCGCTGTTCCGAGGAAATTCCGCCTGCGCATGTCACCGCCTGTCGTAGGGAACCGGCCCCAGCTTAACAAGCCCGGCGCACCTTCCTGAACGATCGCGCGGATCGCGTGTCGATTCCGCCGTGGCCCGTTCGTCGCTTGGGAAAGGCGGACGTACCGCCAGCGAGGAACACGACATGCGCAAGCTCATCGTCGCCGTCATGGTCAGTCTCGATGGCGTCATCCAGGGCCCCGGTGGCCCCGACGAAGACCGCAGCAACGGCTTCGCCCTCGGCGGCTGGGTCTGGCCCTACGCCAGCGACGGCGAGGCGATGGACGGCCTGTTCTCGCAGCCTTTCGCGCTGGTGCTGGGTCGCCGCACCTACGACATCTTCGCCGGCTACTGGCCGAAGGTGCCCAGCGATGCGCCGCACGGCGCCATCGCCGATGCATTCAATGCCGCCACCAAGCATGTCGCCACGCATCACCCGGACACGCTGGCATGGGCGCGCAGCGACGCGCTCGGCAAGGACGTGGTCGGTGCGCTGCGCGCGCTCAAGCAGCAGGACGGCCCCGACCTGGTGACCCAGGGCAGCAGCGAGCTGCTGCATCAACTGCTCGCGAGCGACGTCGTCGACGAACTGCGACTATTGGTCTATCCGGTGCTGCTCGGCCGCGGCAAGCGCCTGTTCGACGACGGTGCGCAGCCGACGGCATTCCGGTTATCGGGTTCGCGCACCACGTCCACCGGCGTGATCGTCAGCCGCTACGAACGCGACGGCGACGTCCGCACCGGTTCGTTCGGCAACGACTGACCCGCCTCTCCTTCGCCAGTTTCACCCTGCCTTCCCGCGCGAACCGGATGCTGGGTCCTTCGCGCCTCCCTGCCCGACAACGGAGCTTCCCATGATTCCCAAGAACACCATCTGCCTCTGGTACGACACCGATGCCCTGGACGCCGCCACGTTCTACGCGAAAACCTTTCCCGACAGCGCCGTGGGTGCCGTGCATCGCGCGCCAGCGGACTTCCCCTCCGGCAAGGAAGGCGACGTGCTGACCGTGGAGTTCACCGTGCTCGGCATCCCCTGCGTGGGCCTCAATGGCGGCAAGGCGTTCAAGCAGACCGAGGCGTTCTCGTTCCAGATCGCCACCGATGACCAGGAAGAGACCGACCGCCTGTGGAATGCGATCGTCGGCAACGGCGGTGCGGAAAGCGCCTGCGGCTGGTGCAAGGACAAATGGGGCCTGAACTGGCAGATCACGCCCCGCGTGCTGACCGAAGCGTTCACCAGCCCGGATAAGGACGTCGCCAAGCGCGCGTTCGAGGCGATGATGGAGATGCGCAAGATCGACATCGCGAAGATCGAGGCTGCCATCCGGGGATGAACCGGCCCTGCGTCGGGCGTCGGTCCTCAATGTTGCGCCATCGGTGCCGCTATCAGCTGTTAGCATTAAGCGACACCGGTGGGGGACCGATGCCTCGAATTCCGCATGTTTCCTGACGCAAGGCGCGCCTACGCTCTGCTGGCCTTCGCGCTGTGCGCGCTCCTCCTGCTTCCCGCCCATGCGCTGGAGCCGCGCCGAGCGATCGGCCAGTTCACCCACGCCTGGTACGAGAACGAGCTGCCCCAAGGCACCGTACTGTCCATCGCCCAGCAGGCCGACGGGGCGATCTGGTTGGCGACCTATGGCGGCCTGGCGCGCCATAGCGGCGATGGCTTCGAAACGATCGACCCGCGCGTTGCGCCTGCGCTGAAGAGCTCGGCCATCACGGCGGTCGGCGCCGACCGCAAAGGCGGCATGTGGGTCGGCACGCTCAACGGCGGGCTCTATCACCGCCAGGGCCGCGCCCTCGCCCAGGTTCCCCTGCCGGAAGGCATCGAAAGCGTGTTCGGCATCGTCACCGACACCGCCGGCGGTGTGTGGCTGACCACCAACGCGGGCGTGGTGCGGATGGCGAACGGACAGCCCCGGCTGCTCGGCGACGCCGATGGCTTCCCGCCGCGTGGCTTCTACCGGGCCATCGTCGCCGACCGCAACGGCGGCATCTGGATCGCCGCCGACGGCGTGGGCGTGGTCCATTGGCTGGACGGGAAGGCGCAGCTCTACGACGAGGATGACGGCCTGCCCAGCAACGCGGTGTACAGCCTCGCCATCGATGCTGCCGGCACGGCGTGGGTCGGTACGCAGGCCGGTCCCGCATTCTTCCGCGATGGCCGCTTCCAGCGCGACCCGCGCGCGGCCGCGCTCGACGGCCGGCGCATCTACAGCCTGTACGGCGATCGCGACGGCAGCGTCTGGTTTGCGCCGCTGGACATGGGGCTGTGTCGGCTGGTGGCCGGCCACTTCAGCTGCGACAACACGCTGGCCGGCCTGCAGGGCGAAACCGTGCGGTCGATGTTCGAGGACCGCGAAGGCAACCTGTGGATCGGCACCACCTCCAGCGGCCTGCACCGGCTCAGCCCGTCCAAGCTGGTCACGGTGACCGGGCAGATGGTGTCCAACGCCGTGCGTGCGGTGCACCAGGCGCCCGATGGGGCGCTTTGGGTAGGCACCGACGGCGCCGGATTGTCGCGATACGACGGCGCGGTGCTGCAACCGGCTGCGGACTACAACCGGCAGCTGCCCAGCCAACTGATACGCGCCATCCGCTCCGACGATCAAGGCCAACTGTGGGTCGCCGGCACCGAGGGCGTCACCCGTTTCGATGCCGCTGGACGCGCCCGCACCTTCAGCCTGGCGGAAGGCCTGCCGGGCACGATCGTGTTCGCCTTCGCGCCGGCCCGCGACGGTGGCATGTGGACCGGTACGCTGCAGGGCGTCGCGCGGATCGACGGCGCGCAGGTCGAGGTGGTGGAAGGCACGCGCGGCGACGATACCCGTGCGCTGTACGAAGACCCCGATGGCCGCCTGTGGATCGGCCTGCGCAGCGGCCTGCGCTGCCTGTATCGCGGCGTGGTGGATACCTGCGGCACCGACGGCCTCGCCGGCACCAGCGTATTTGCCTTCCACCGTGCCGCCGACGGCGCCCTGTGGCTGGGCACCAGCGTGGGCATCGTGCGGGTCCGCGACGGCAAGGTCACCCGCTATCTCCAGCGCGCCGGCTTCCATGGCGATGCGGTGTTCGCGTTGCTGGACGACGGTCGCGGCAACCTGTGGTTCAGTTCGAACCGCGGCATCGGCCGACTGTCCAAAGCCGGCTTCGCCGCGCTCGATCGCGGCGACGTGCAGCAGCTCGAACCACACTGGTACGGCACCAGCGACGGCATGCTCAATGCGCAGGGCAATGGCGCCTCGCAGACGCCGGCCGACCGCAGCGACGATGGGCGGCTCTGGTTCGGCACGGCCAAGGGCGTGGTGATCGTCGACCCCGACCGCATGCAGGGCAATCCGCAGCCACCGCCAGTCGCCATCGAGCGCTTGCTGGTGGATGGCGTGGACGTGGATCCGTCGCGCGCCGCCCGGCTGGGGCCGGGCGTGGAGCGCATGGAGCTGCACTTCGCGGCGATGAGCTACGTGGCACCGTCGGCGGTGAGGTACCGCTACAAGCTGGAGGGCTTCGACCGCGCCTGGAGCGAGCCTGGCACCGGTCGCGCCGCGTACTACACCAACCTGCCACCCGGCGACTACGCGTTCCGGGTGATGGCCAGCAACAACGATGACGTGTGGAACGAGCAAGGGGCGCAGCTGCGCTTCACCCTGCTGCCGCAATGGCACCAGACCTGGTGGCTGCGCACACTGGCGACGCTGCTGGTGCTGGGTCTGCTGGCCGCGCTGGTACGGTTGCGACTGCGCGCCGCACGCGCACGCGAACGCGCCCTGACCCACGAAGTGGCCCAGCGCACCGATGCGCTGCGCGAGGCCAATGCGCGGCTGCAACTGCTGGCGGCCAGCGATGCGCTTACCGGCATCGCCAACCGGCGCGAATTCACCCGCTGCCTGCAACTGGCCTGGGACGATCACGCGCTTCGCGATGCGCCGCTGGCGGTACTGCTCGTCGACGTGGATGAGTTCAAGGCCTACAACGACAGCTATGGCCACCTCGGTGGCGATACCGCGCTGGCCACCATCGCCACCCATCTGGCGGCGAGCCTGCGCGGCGATGGCGACCTGGCGGCGCGCTACGGCGGCGAAGAGTTCGCCGTGTTGCTGCCGGACTGCGACGCCGACGCAGCCCTCGGCCTTGCGCGACAGCTGGTGTTGGACGTGCAGCAGCTCGCCCTACCGCACCGCGCGTCGAGCGTGGCGGACACCGTCACCGTCAGCATCGGTGCGGCCAGCCTTCGCCCGGCTCAGGGCAGCACGCCCGATGCGTTGCTGCATGCCGCCGATGCGGCGCTCTACCGCGCCAAGGGAGAAGGGCGCAATCGCGCGTTGCCGGCTGAGTGACGTCCCACGGAAATACGGTAATGCCGCGGCGGATCAGAGTCCGAGGTGTGCCATCAAGGCGTGACGCACCCGCTCGGCATAACCCTGCGAGCCGTAACGCCCGGCATCGAACACGCCGCCGGCACCGGCCGCCTCCGCCAGCCCGGAGAACGTCGGTCGCGGCACGATGACGACCTGCCAGGGCGCGTCGTCGTGGTCGGCGTCCTCGCTCCTGCGCACCTCGATGGCCGCCACGTTCGTCGTGGTCAGGCGCGTGGTCGTCTGCCGGCCCCAGGCACGGCGCTGGACGAGCACGGTGTACGGCGGATACGTCCAGTGGTCGCCCCAACCGGACAATCCGGCGCGGATGAACTGCAGCCCCACGTAAGCCGCACCGCCCACGATGATCGCGAAGAACGGCGTGGCGACGTTCAACGGCCACAGGCCGCGGCCCAGTTCCCACAGCGGCATGACGATGGCGAACGCGCCGGCGGCGACACAACCCACGCGGATCGGCCACGGGAACTCGCGGCGCACCAGCGGCAGGTCGGCTTCGAAAACGTCGGCATCGTGGGCAGGCATGCCGCATGGTAGCCGCATCGGGCGTCTCCGCCACCGCGCGCGCCGTAACGATTTTGCAACGTTTCCCTGCATCTCACGTCCATGACCTCTGCGCCATGGACGCTGCGTATCGCTCTGTATACTCGGTACGGCATGGCGGGTGCCCCTTCCCGCCTTCGAATCACGGAGCGATGTCATGGGTCTTGTACAGGCGGTGGTGGGTGCGGTCGGCGGCGTGTTGGGCGACCAGTGGAAGGACTTCTACACGGTCCCGGATGGCCTGCCGGCGACGGCGGCGCTGTTCGCGGCGGTGCCGCGCGGCACCAATGCCGGGCGCGGCTCCAACACCAGCGGCTCGAACAACATCATCACCAACGGCTCGAAGATCGTCGTGCCCGAGGGCTACGGCCTGCTGCTGATGCAGGACGGCGCGATCACCGCGTTCGTCGCCGAGCCGGGCGGCTACGAGTGGCGTTCGGACGACATCAACTCGAAGTCGATCTTCGCCGGCGACGGCATCGTCTCGACCTTCATCACCCAGAGCTGGGAGCGCTTCAAGTTCGGCGGCCAGCCGGGCTCGCAGCAGGCGGCTTTCTTCGTCTCGCTGAAGGAACTGCCGGAGAACCGCTTCGGCACCCAGTCGGAGATCTACTGGGACGACGGCTTCCTCAACACCCAGGTCGGCGCGGTCACCCGCGGCTCGTACACGCTGAAGATCGTCGACCCGATCCTGTTCGTGAAGAATTTCGTGCCGGCCGCCTACCTGCAGCCGGGCAAGGTGTTCGACTTCACCGACCTGGACAACGCGGCCGCCGGCCAGCTGTTCAACGAAGTCGTCGGTTCGCTGGCGCCCGCTTTCAGCCTGTATACGAACGATCCGTCCAAGGGCAACCGCATCACCAAGATCCAGCAGGATTCGCTGGGCTTTGCGCAGAGCCTGTCGGCGGCGGTGGAACAGGGCTACCAGTGGAAGTCCGACCGCGGCCTGGCCATCGTCAAGACCGCCATCGTCTCCATCGAGTACGACGCCAACACCCGTGAACTGCTGAAGACCGTGCAGCGCGCCGATGCGCTGGCCGGTTCGCGCGGCAACTCCAACCTGCAGGCCAGCGTCGCGCAGGGCATCCAGTCCGCCGGCGAGACCGGCGGGGCCGCCGGCCTGGTCGGCGTGGGCATGGCCTCGGGCATGGTGGGTGGCCTCGGTGCCCTGCAGCAGCCGGCCACGCCGGCCGCACCTGCCGCCGAAGACCCGGTCGCCAAGCTGCAGAAGGCCAAGCAGATGCTCGACCTCGGCCTGATCACCCAGGCCGATTACGACGCGCTGAAGGCGAAGGCACTGGGCCTGTAATCCGCACACCACCCATGTCCAACCCGAACCGTCCGGCGCCCCCGCCGTTGCCACCGGCCCCACCCGTGGGGCCCGGCTCACCGCAGGACGTGCCGCCGCTGCCCGGCACGTTCCCGGTCGATCCCGCCACCCTGCCCGACGCCATCCGCGACGAGCTGCAGGCGCCCGACCCGGTGGCCATCGATACCGCATCCGCCGAACTGCGCGACGGGCAGAACCGCTGCCCGAAGTGCGGCGCCACCGACATCCGCCACAAGCCCGGCACCGACCTGCTGGTCTGCCTGTACTGCCGCAACGAGTGGGATGGCGCGCGCGTCGAGGAGGCCTTCGGCTTCGGCACCGGCCATGCCGATCTGCGCGGCACCGTCATCGCCTCGGGCGCGAAGGACATCGACGCCGATGTCGCGGCGCTGATGACCTTCAAGTGCACCGGCTGCGGCGCCGAGGTCACGGTCAACACCGAGAACGCGATGACGGCGCGCTGCCACTGGTGCCGCCACGTGTTCGGCGTGAACGAGCAGATCGCCAACGGTGCGGTACCCGACGCGGTGCTGCCCTTCCATATCAAGAAGGACGATGCGGTCGCGCGGATCCGCCAGTTCGTCGACAAGCGCCGGCTGTTCGCACTGAAGGAATTCAAGGAGCAGTTCACGCCCGAGAACGTCGTCGGCGTGTACCTGCCCTACATGATCGTGGACGGCAACGCGAGCGCCGAGGTGTCGGGCAAGGGCGAAATCCTGATCCGGCGCTACACCCGCGGCACCGAGAAGAACAAGAAGACCTACTACGACGCCGACCTTTACCAGGTCGAACGCCAGGTGGATTTCACCGTCGACGACCTGCCACTGGAATCCTCGCGCGAGCGCGGCAACCTCGACACCACCGTCAACACCCAGAACATCATCAACACCATCCTGCCGTTCGATACCAAGAACGCGGTGAAGTGGAACGCCTCGTACCTGTCCGGCTTCACCTCCGAGAAGCGCGACACCGACGTGGAGCAGTTGCGGCCGCGACTGGAAGACCAGTTGCTGTCGATCGCGCGGTCGCAGGTCGAGGATTCGGTGAACCGCTACGACCGCGGCGTGCGCTGGGAACGCGAGCGCCTGGACGTGCACGGCACGCGCTGGGTGTCGATGTACCTGCCGGTGTGGCTGTACTCGTACCACCAGCCGGGCCGCAACGGCGGCATGCTGCATTACATCGCGGTCAACGGCCGCACCGGCGAAACGATGGGCAGCGTGCCCGTGCAGCACTGGAAGCTGCTGCTGGCGGCGCTGACGGTGGGCACCTTCCTCGAGGGCATCGCCCTCGCGATCATCTGGGCGGGCGCATGAGCGACGACAACGGTCTATGGCTGCTGGCACTGGGCCCCGCAGGGGCCAGCGCACTGTATTGGGCGCTGTACCGGTATTACCGCAACACCGACAAGTCGCACGCCTTCGAGCGTGAGACCGACGTCGTCGCCAAGCCGGTCACCGGCGCGGACCGCAAGATCGACGAGATCCGCGGCACCCAGCGCAGCGGCATCGACGGCGACAACGTCAGCGCCTACCGCCAGCGCGTGGAGCGCGTACGCGGCGACAGCAGCTAGCGGCCCGCCATAACGCGCGGTGGCGTATTCGTAGGCTGGGTTGGCTCCATCAACCCAGCCTCGCGCGGTCCATCAGGCGTCGGAGTCGATCGACGAAGCGCGCCGGGTTTGCAACCCAGTCTACGGAAGCGGCAATGCCGCCTACGAACGCACGTCCACCTGCGGCATCTCTCCTGGATCGGACGTCGTGCGATGGGCGCTGCGATACGCCGTCGGCGTGCACGCCATCGCCGTCTTGAACGCGCGATTGAACGGGCCCAGCGAGGCAAAGCCCGCGTCGCCGCTGATGTCGAGGATGGTCGCCTCGTCGTCCGCATCCGCCAGGCGCGCGCACGCATAGGCGATGCGGTGGCGGTTGATCATCTGGTTGAAGTTCTTCTCGCCCAATCCCTGCGTGAGCAGGCGGCTGAGTCTGTGTTCGGCGGTGCCCAGGCGATGGGCGAGATCGGCCACCTTCAGCTCCGGCTCGCGGTACACCTGCAGCGTGTCGAGTTGGCGCCGCAGGGCGCGCGCCAGGCGCGCGTCCTCGTCGCTGAGCGGGCCGGGCGCCGCGCGCGTCTCCGGTGCCGCGTCCACCGTGGCCATCGGCAGGCGGCGGCGTTGCCACAGCGCGGCATGGGTGAACAGGATCATCGCCATTGCGCATACCGGAATCACCCCGCCGCGCACCGAGGCGAGCCACGGCCAGGTGCCGGCCAGCGCGCCCATCAGCGTGGTGGTCAGCACGCAGCCCGCGAACAGCAGCAGGAAGGCGACGCGCAGCCGCCGCTCGGGGTGCGGCAGCGATGCGAAACCGCCGCGCAACGCTTCCAGGAAGGTCAGCACCAGCAAGGTGGAACTGGCCAGCGTCAGCAGGCTGTCCAGGCCGGAGGCCCACGGCGACACCGCACCGTGCGCGCCCAGCGTCGCACCGCGGTAGCCGGCGATCAGCAGGGCCACGCCGGCCGCGACCAGCACATGCACCCGGCCCACGCCGCCCTCGCCACGGAACAGCGCCCGCGACACCAGCCAGAAGCCATTGCAGGTCGCGCTGCCGCCGATGGCGACCGCCCACCGCATCCAGGTCGGCGCGCCGTCCATCCACGGCGACATCAGCGAGAGCGCCATCGAGCCGCTGACCACGGCGAAAATCACGTCGATATCGCGCTTCGGTCGCTGCCACAGCAGCGCCAGCAACGACACCACCGCCACCGCGACGGCCACTCCGGTTGCGCCTGCCTGCCAGCCTTGCATGGTCTCGTCCTCGCGGGTCCCGGCACAGGGTGCGGCACCCGCCCTGCCCGGCCAAGCGCCATCGGTCATGGCCGCGCGGCCGCGCGCCGAATCGCCACGCGCGATCCGGCTGGCCGAATTCCGATTCGGCGAGACGCCCCCGGCGGGCGCTACGCATCGTGCGCGCTGTCCCCACCGGAGCTTTCGTCATGCTCGTCCCGCGTTCCCTGCCTGCCCCGCCCCGCGTCCTCTCTACCGGCGCCACCGCCTGGTTCATCGCCGCCACGTTCGGGCAATGGGCCTTCGTCGCGTTCATCGTGTTGTTCTTCGGCGGGCCGGTGCTCGGCGGCGATCTGTCGCCCCTCAATGCCAAGCCGCACGTCACCGGCTATGTGCCCGGTGACGTCGTGGGCAACCTGCAGTTCGTCGGCCATGCGCTGCTGGCCGGGCTGGTGACCTTTGCCGGCGCCTGGCAGTTGGTGCCGGCGCTACGTCGGCGCTGGCCCGCGCTGCACCGCTGGAACGGCCGCGTCTTCCTGTCGGTCGCCCTGGTGGTCACGCTCACTGGCTTCTATCTGGTCTGGGTGCGCGGCTCGCAGCTGGGGCCGGCCAGCAACCTGTCCATTTCGTTGAACGGGTTGCTGATCGTGATCTTCGCGCTGCTGGCCTGGCGCAGTGCGCGCGCGAAGGACCTCGCCAGCCATCGCCGCCACGCACTGCGCGCCTATCTGCTGGTGAACGGGGTGTGGTTCCTGCGCATCGGCATCATGCTGGCCGGGCTGGTGCTCACGCCGCTGGGCATCACGATCGACTACACCGGCGCGCCCTTCATCCTGGTCAGTTTCGGCAGCTGGCTGCTGCCGCTGGCGGTGCTGGCGCTGTACTTCGGCGCCGAGCGTTCGCGCCACGCCGGCGTGAAGGTCGCGATGGGCGCCCTGCTGTGGCTGCTCGCGCTGCTCACCGCAGCAGGCAGCGCAGCGGCGATCGCCTTCATGTGGTGGCCGGTGCTGTAGGCCACCGGAAAATGGCGTTCGCAGGCTGGGTTGCCAGACCCAGCCTGCTTGGCCGAGGTGTCGCGCTTCACCGCTTGCAGGTGTTGACCCCCAGCAGGCGGTACAGCGGGCAGAAATTGAACAGCCCCGTCGCCAGCGGAATCACGCCGATCCATGCCCACACCGGTCCGCCGGTGAGTGCCCAGCCGATCAGCAGCGCGCCGACGATGACGCGGGCCCATTTGTCGAAACCACCTACGTTCGCTTTCATGGCAATGCCCTCCGGAAGGTATCGCCAGCATGGGCGGCCCCTTGCGACGGCGCATTGATCGGAATCAACGGTGCGCCGCTGTTACGACCAAGTGAACATCGCGTGCGCACGACGTACGGTTGGCCGTCGTGCCGCAAGCGGGGCGTTGGACCGAATGCACGGCATGTCGCCGAAGGAGTCGCATCATGGCCGACCGTCCCCGTTTTCCCGGCGGTACTTTTGGCAATCGCTTCGATCCCGCCATCGATGGCGAGGTGCTGCCGCCGCCGATCGATCCGGAACGCTTCCGGCATATCCAGTTGCTCAACGAAGCGGTGCTGGTCAACTTCGCGGCGTCGCCCAATCCGCGCACGCCGTGGGGATGGTCGACGCTGGCGTGGGACGTGACCATGCCCACCACCTTCCTGCCCGGCGTGCACGTGGAAGCGGTGTTGTTCGGCGAAGGCGAGCAGATCGTGCCGGCGCAGGGCACGCGGCCGGCGCGGCCGTACAACGAGACCACCTACACGCTGTCGCTGCGCACGCCGCTGGCGGTACGGATGATGGGCCAGGTAACGCTGGGCATCGATTTCGGCGCGTGCTTCGAGCTGCCGCAACGCAGCGACGTGATCCGCGACCTCATCCGCGAGGAAGTGCGCCGCGCCTTCCCGTCGTCGGGCCAGGTGACGTTGCGCGGCAGCGAGATCGGCGTGGATTTCGGCATCAATAGTTTCGTCGTCGATATCCCGTTGACGGCGGATGTGCCGAACTGGTTCGACGCCGACATCGACATGACCCTGGGCTTCGAGGTATTCCCGGTGGACGGCCGGGTCGCGGCGCGCTACGGCTTCGCGCGGACCAACGTGTCGTTCGGCACCGCGTCGGCCATCCTCTCCGGCGGCTGTTCGTCGGCGGTGGCGAAGGCGCTGGAAGCCGCCTGCGACGGGTTCTTCGATGGCTTCATCGGCCCGGCCATCGCGCGGCAATTGCGCGACCAGGTGCAGGCCGGCATGGACACCGCCCTCGCCGAGTTCAACCAGGGCCGTTCACCGCCGTACAAGGTGCACGACTTCACCCTGACCGAATTCAACCTGCTGGTGCGCGTGTGTCCGGTCAGCGCACCGCCCCCGCCGCCGGACCCGAATCGTCCGGGACGCGATGGCGGTTTCGAACCGCTGCATAGCTGAGCACGGATCAGCGTCCGAACAGCTTTCTCGCATTCCCGCTGCGGATCTTCGCTTTCTCGTCGGCGGTCAGGCCGAGGCGTTCGAACGCGTCGACGGTACGGCCCAGGCCGATCTGCGGATAGTCCGAGCCGAGCAGGACATGGTCGAGGCCGACGTTGCGCAGGGTCCAGAGGAATTCCTCTTCGACCGGCGAATCGGCCACGACCAGGACGGTGGCGGAGATGTCGAAGTACAGGTTGTCGAAGCCGAAGCCGTCGGCGGTGCGGGCCAGCGCGAGGATGTTCCAGAACCGGAAGTTCAGGCCGCCGATGTGGGCGAGGATGAACTTGGTCTTCGGCACGCGCACGACCAGATTGAACAGCTTTTCGCTGTCGCCGGGCAGGATGTTGGCGTTGTCCATCAACACGGTGAGGCCGAGTTCGCCGGCCTTGCGCACCAGGGTTTCCACGCGCGGGTCGCCGATGTCGAAACCCTGGGTGTGGGCGTGGATCTTCAGCACCTTCACGCCGGCGGCAGCCACGCGCGTGAGTTCCGCCACGGCGGCATCGCCGTCGTAGGGGTGCACGGTGGCGATGGGCAGTACGTCGGGATGCGCCGCGGCCAGCGCGATCACGGTGTCGTTGCCGGCACGGATCTTCGCCAGCTCGCCCTGCCGGGCCTGGTGCGGACCGCCGAACCACATCACGCCGATGCCCGACAGTTCCAGGGCGGCGGCGCGCACGTCGTCGCGGTACTGCCGCAAGGAGGTTTCGCCGTCGCGCAGGTGCACGTGGACATCGAATACGGGGCCGGCGGCCAGCGCCACGGGGGACATCAGGCAAAGCGACAGGACCAGCGCGCGCAGCATGCGTCGTCTCACAACAAGGGAAGGCGCGCATGGTGCCATGCGCCTGTACATCGCGTGTTTCGAGCGCGTAGACACGCCCTCGTCCCCCGGCCGACCAACGGCGCTTGACACATTTCGATAGTTAGCTAACTATCGCATCATGAGCCAGGTCTTCCGCGCCCTTTCCGATCCCACCCGCCGGCAGGTGCTGCAGTTGTTGCGCCAGGGCCCGATGAGTGCGGGCGAGTTGAGCGACCAGTTCGATGTGTCGAAGCCGACGATGTCGGCGCATTTCGCGGTGTTGAAGGAGGCCGACCTGGTGCATGCGGAAAAGGTCGGCAAGTCGGTGATCTATCACTTGAAGCTGTCGGTGCTGGAAGACGCGCTGCTCGGCTTCGTCCACTCGTTCGGTGCGGGCAAGGCTGCGCCGAAGGCCAAGAAGGAGTCGTCGCGATGAACAGAGAAGTGGCTACCAGTCTGGCGTGGGGCATCGGCATCGTGGTGCTGGCGCTGTGCGCGACCTTCGCCCGCCAGCAGGGGGTGATCGACAGCGAGATGGTCGACCGCATCGTGATGGGGGCGATCGGGTTGATGGTGGCGTGGTTCGGCAACCAGGTGCCGAAGCGGTTCGTACCCAGTGCGCGGGCGCGGCAGGCGCAGCGCGTGGCCGGTTGGTCGATGGCGCTCAGCGGCCTGGTCTATGCGGGCTTCTGGATCGCGGCGCCGAAGGACGTGGCGGTGATCGGCGGCACGCTGGCGGTGCTGTTGGGCATCGCGGTGACGGTGGCGTATTGCCTGTCGCTGCGGAACAAGGCGCGGGTGTCGGGGGCGTGAGGGGCATGCGGTGAAGCCCCTCGTACGTGGTCGTCAGGGGTCGTGGGACAGGCAGGCCTGCATCCACGGCTCCGCCAGCAGCGCGTCCCGCTGGTCGTCCGCCATGGGCACGGCCCGGTAATAGGGAAAGCACGAGCCGTTCGCACGCGTGAGGTCGGAGAGCCTGCCCTCACAGAGCTGCAGCGGCTTGTCGATGCGCTGCCACCCGTCTTCGCATTCGGTGTCGGTCTCGGAACTTGGACGACCGCAGATGTGCGTGCGCCTGGCGTCGGTGGAGGAGATCGCGTGCGCGATGACTCGGCCTGCGTACGCCTTTCCGGAGGCGAAATGGAACCAAGTTCCGCAGATGCGGTCGCCGCGCTGGAACAGGCGGTAGCGGCTGCACTCTTCCGGCGATGTCGTGCCCTCGCACGCCTCCCATTCGCCGGCGAACGCACCGACCGTTGGCGCCTCCGAAACAGCCTGCGGTGTGACCGACGCGGCACGGATACCTGACGGCTCGGCACCGAGTCCTGTGCATGCACCCACGCTCAACACCACCACCACGATCAAGATACGCATCCAGAATCCCTCCCGACCAGCGTTACCCCATGCTACGGCGTCGGAGGACGTCGCGGCGATCGGAGGTTCGCGGTCCCGTAGGCTGGGTTGCAAACCCAGCTGAGCGCGGCGCGACCGAAGCACGCGACCCGCCCGACACCGCACCCAGGCATTTCGGCTGATGCGCCAGCCTACGTGTGAGTAGAACCACCCTCTTTCACGGACGCATGCACCTATTTGGTGAAACGTTCGATGTTTTTCGGTGTCGCGACACCGTTAGTGTGAGAAGAAACACCGTTTTACATGGAACGTTCGATCTTAGTGTGAGAAGAAACACCCGTTTAGGCGGAACGTTGGACCTTAGTGAGAGAAGAAACACTCTTTTAGGTCGAACGTTGGATCTTAGTGAGAGAAGAAACACCACAACTGTGAGAAGAAACACGCTCGGAGCTTCGTAGGGCGGGCTCAAGCCCGCCACAAAGCCCCGCCTGCCTATCGCTCCCCCATCCCCTCCAAGACCACCGGCTCCACCGCCCAATCCAAGGGATAGACACCCGTGGCGGCCCATTGCCGGAACGAGGTGTAAGGCCAATCGGCGGCACGCGCGACATACCCGTGCTTCACGGGATTGATGTGTACGTAGTCGACAACGCGGCGGAGATCGTCGTCGTCACGCACCAGGTGCTCCCAATAGCGTCGTTGCCAGATGCCCCGCTCCCGGCGGGCGATACGCCGCGATGATCGACGTTCGTGGATGGGCAACGCCCGGCTGAAACCGGATTTGATCTGCGCCCAGCGGTTGGCATTGTCGGCGTCGCCGTCCGGCAACCGCCACACGCAATGCAGATGGTCGGGCATCACCGCGATGGCCAGCAGATGGAACGGTCGCGCCGCCTTCGCCGCCCGGAATGCATCACGCAGCAGGTCGATGTGTTCGACGAGCAAGCCGCGGCGACGCTCCAGCAGATTCACGGTGAAGAAGTAGGTGCCGCCCGGCACCCAGACGCGGCGGTAATTCGACATGGCGGCAGCGTGCCGGAGGCATCACGCGATCACCGTCGCCGCAGATCCCCCTTCCATGTCGGAGAAGTCCGACCCGCGCAAGCGGCACACCGGTGGGCCAGGGCCCACCCTACGCCATCCATCACCGCCCGACGCACCCCGCTATCCCATCAAGCGTAGGGCGGGCTCAAGCCCGCCTTACGGGTTACGCGTCGATAGTTCGACATGCCAGCAGCGTGCCGGCGCCATCGGGCGACCACCCTCGCCGCAGACCGCGTATCCCGGTCAGAAAACTACAACGAACAGGTGGGCCCAGGCCCAACCTACACACCCCATCCCCCACACCCGCCCGCGACCCCTTACGCAGGGCGGGCTTAAGCTCGCCTTACGCGTTAAAAGAAAAGCACGCAGATATCGACGGGGCGCCTAGGTATCGGAGAGTACCGAGAAAACTACCAACTGCTTAGAGCTTCCGGGATAGACGCGATCAACATCGACGCAAATTTTATTGAACAAGCTTACCGCGTCTTCCAACACACTCTCCATCTCTCGCTGAACACCTCTAGGAATTCGATGAAGTCTATGCAAAGGATTCAAACAAGTGGTCAGTGAGGCATCCCTTACCGCAGCCCAACTCCCATGAACGAAGGCCGAAGACCAGCCGTAGAAAGCATCGTAGTCTGCTTTAACTCCGGCGGCATCGGCCATCTTCCTAAGATCAGCATCGCACCAATGGCCAAGCGAAACCTCTACGAACTCTTCCGAAGAGTCCTCATTAGCGATCATAGCCAATGACTCTTCGCTCAAGAACTTGGGCGGATCCGCTGACTCATCAAGCTTCAGAAGCGCCAACTTCGCTTGACCAACACCAAATTTCCTGAATCTCACCCACATCTCTGGATCATCTTTCAGTATCAAGTACGCCAACGTTATTCGGCACTCGACAAGCGTTCTAAGCAGAAGTCGACCGCTAATTCCATTCCTATTCCTTCCATGAAGTACCTCAAGAAGAACATTTCCAGAGAACAGTGCAATACCGAAGGCAGCATCGAGCCTAGCATCGAGATCCGTTGTCGTTTGAAGATTCAAGAATCTATCTACGAGTTCCGCCTGTTTCTCAAACCAGTCTCGATGCAATGAATCCTCATCAACCCGCGACGCGGACTCACTCGCCTTATTCATAGGAATGCAATCACTTCTATCAAGACTTTCTTTCCAGAAAGATCGACACCAGTCGGATTCGACATCACCCTCATCAGGGGACATCATCCGGAAGGCCATCTCTGCAGCTCTGATTGATGGCCTTATATGTCGCATCTCTTCCATTTCAGGCGTTAGCTCGACATACCTCAATAGGTTTTTGACCATGTCTGCGGGGAAGTGCGCTCTTCCAGAGCCAATCTTGAACATCAGAATCAGCCAGCGAATGTCGGTTGACTCTTGAGATTGGTGATCCAAACATTTGGTGACCGCAACTACCAAATGCCTAGCATCGTCATCCCCCAAATCTTCCCCCAGCAAATGAGCCCAACGATCGCGGGCAGGAAGCGATTCGAACATTAGGATTGGCCTAAGGGCGGCTCGCCCATTCGGGCTAGCAAGAAGAACTACACATATTTCCTCAATTCCGGCTGGAAAGGACTCCAACCCAGAATGAGTAAGATCAAGCACAGGATCATCCTGTGCGGTACGCACGATAACGGCCAATCGTTCTGCAATCTCAAGGAATGCCTTCAAGGCCTCCTTGCGAGGCATGAAGCTTATAACTAGTGCTGCCCAGAGAAGCTCAGGAAGCCGATTGTTGACCCAAGAAGAGAAGGCCAACTTCCCCTGAGGGAGCATATGAAGCATGGGCGGAAGCAGCTTCTTACCAACCTTCTTGTGCTGATCAAGAGTGCTGCTATGGCTCTTCGACCTATTTCTGCGCTTAGCCTTGTCTCGCTTCTTGTTCACTAACATCAGTTCCTTGTTGGCATGGCCTCCAGTGGAGCCGGCAGGCCTATGGCCATGCCGACTCGTACCTATAATGTATCCGCCACTCTCCCTTTCATCCCTCATGAAGTCCCCCACCCCAGCCGCCCTCACCCCCAAATGAGCGACGCCCCCAGCCGCACCCGCGCGGCGTTGCTCCACCCGCTGGACAGGGAAGACGTCTACATCAAACAGAAGGAGCGCCGGATCGGCGTTCTGGTCAGCCTGTTGGTGCACGTCCTGTTCGTGCTGGCCCTGCTGTACACCTCCCAGCTGGAACTGGCCCCGCCCGAGGGCAGCAGCAGTGGCGGCGCGCGCGTCAAAGTGGACTTCCTGGGCGAGACCGACCGTGACGACCAGCGCCCGCCCGTCCCGCCGACCGGCGTCCAGGCCCCGCGCGAACGCCCCAAGCCCCTCAAACCCCTGGTGACCACCCCCGTCACCTCGCCCGTCGACGCCACCCGCGTGACCGAGGCCGAGAACCCCGTGGCCGAAGAAGAAGCCGCGCCCCAGCCAACCTCCTCCGAACAGGCCCTGCCCCAACCCCAGACCCGGCCGCCCGCCAGCCAACCGGCGTGGCGCCGCTCCGCCCAATGGGGCCAACCGCCCGGCATGCTCGCCCAGGACACCGCCCCCGAGAACCGCGGCCGCACCGTCGGCGCCGGCCGCAACGAAGGCCGTGGCCAGGACAACGCCGCCAGCCCCAGCATGGATGTGGACGGCCACCAGATCTATTACGACCTGCGCAACGAGCTCCGCGTGCAGGAATGGCAGGCCCGCGGCATGACCGAGCTCTCCTTCCCGCTGCCCGGCCGCCGCGAATACATGGTCTGCCCGCTGGAGATCGTCGCCCGTCGCGGCTCCGGCGGCTGCCGCCTGGTGCAACCGAACGACCCCGCCATGGCCGGCATCGGCGATGCCCGCGACGTGGTCACCGTCGAACGCGTCTATCGCCGCGGCGAACTGATCTGGCGCGGGCCGGGGGCGTATCGCTGATGGACCCGTAAGCTGGGTTGATAAACCCAGCATCACGAGCGCAGAGAGATCCAGCACCGCACATGGCGGAACGTCCCAAGCCGCCCCCCATGAGCAGCCCCCGCTTTTACTCTCAACTGCCAAGCAGCATCGTTAGCGCGTCACTGAAAGCTGACTGACATCGATTGCGAAACGATGCTTGCCATACTGTTCGGTACCAACGTAGGAGCCCGTATAGATCAGGTCCTCCCAGTTTGGTCGAACAGACTCACTTGCAAATGCTGTATCGAACGACGCTTGGAGATCCATCTCGAATGTCCTGACTTCGCCCACCAGCATTTGCGTGGGCAAAGAGACTGCTCCAACTAGATCAGCGAATCGCACCCGCGCATTGCGTGCCTCAGGTGGGCCACCAACCACAGTTTGGGATGGATACGGGCCATGCACGTAGGGAAGAGCCTCGATGAAATACACGACACCCGTTGTCTTGTGACGAAAAACAGATGCCACGATGAGATTCAACCAAGGGCTAGTACCAGTATCAATTCCCGGCGCGGGACCATTCTCTGGATTGGAGTACCTCCAATCTGCGCGGATGCCTAAAGTGACGCGAAGCGTCAAGTCATCCGAAGAGCCAAGTGGCAGCTCATCCATGTTCGTGGCGAGAGCCTGGAAGTTGTAGTCCCACGGGTACATGGTAGATGATGTGTCATACGTCTCAATCTTTAGCACCGTCCCTTGCGAAAGACCGTCGTATCGCACCCTGGCTTGAGGCCCCACATATCCAGCCTCAGGCGCCGGAGCCTGACCGGTGAACACCGTCTTGCTGATCGAGAAGACCCAAGGGTCCATGCCAGGGAGGCACCCTTCGTAACGCATGGAACTAGCATTCTGATACCAGCAATCCGCTGCCCGCATCACCAAAGGATCCACATTCAAGCTGGGGGCCGCAGGAAACGACACTCGTCGAATGCCGGTTACAAATTCCTCGAGATAACGATCATCGCCCGCTCCCGCGTTCTTAGCGCGTACTGCGAGGTTATGCGTTCCGCCACGCACGACAGGTAACGTCACGATAAAGTTTCTTGCAACGCCCGCGCCACAGGACACCCCTCCTGTCCGGCTATCTAGAGCAAGTCCGTCAGCCAGCGGAAGCAGTGGGCCAGTAGAGTGATATTGGATGAGGACTTCAATGCTTACAGGACCACTTCCATCCTGATCGCATGCCCAGCCCGACAGAGCCGAAAAGCTTGCGGACTCAATCACACCAAATGGGCTAGGGCCCACAAAGTCAGCCTGCGGCACGACAAGGCTCGTAGAGCCCGGTAGTAAATTCTCCTGGCTTGGCGTTGACGAATCGCTAGCGTACGCATGGATCGTGTGAACTCCTCCAGTCAGACGAGGCGTCTCCATGGAAAAGCCAACCCATTCCTTACCGGCACAGAAGACCGCGGCGTCCTGTCGACGCACCGTGTTCGAAGTAGTGGAGCCCACATAGTTGGATCCATCGTAGATATGTATCCAACGCGACTCACCCGATCCACCGCAAGCCCATCCTGATACAACAACAGTATCGACTTGATCAACAAATCCTGCGGCTAGAACGGTCGCTGGCACCAGCGAGAGCAGGAAGAAAAGCGAAGACCACATCTGGCTGTGGCGAAATCCGAAACGGCGGAACGCCACCCACAGAATGCAAGCACTCATATCAATCCCTTGATTCCAGCATTTCAATGAACGGCCCGACATAGGCCGCTAGTGCACTGACCTTTACATATTCCGCCGGTACTCGCCACCCACGTCGTACAAGGCGTGGCTGATCTGGCCCAGGCTGTGCGTCTTGACCGCTTCGACCAGGGCGGCGAACACGTTGCGGCGTTCGCGGGCGGTGCGTTGCAGGTAGGCCAGGCCGTGGCCGTCGTGGACGTCCGGGTCGGCGTGCTCTTCCAGCGCGGTGGCGTGGCTGTGGTCGGTCTCGCCTTCCGGCGCCAGCCCGTTGCGCGAGGCCTGCCAGGCGCGGACGTTGGCGATCTGCTGGCCCTTCTCTTCCTCGGTCGAGCGGATCAGTTCGATCTCGGTGGCGATCTCGCCGCCGTGCTCGCGCGGCAGGAAGGTGTTCACACCCACCAGCGGCAGGCTGCCGTCGTGCTTCTTGTGCTCGTAGTAGAGCGACTCTTCCTGGATCTTGCCGCGCTGGTACATGGTATCCATCGCGCCGAGCACGCCACCGCGCTCGCTGATGGCCTCGAACTCCTTGTAGACCGCCTCTTCCACGATGTCGGTCAGCTGGTCGACGACGAAGCTGCCCTGCCAGGGGTTCTCGTTGAAGTTCAGCCCCAGCTCCTTGTTGATGATCATCTGGATGGCGACCGCGCGGCGCACGCTTTCTTCCGTCGGCGTGGTGATCGCCTCGTCGTAGGCGTTGGTGTGCAGGCTGTTGCAGTTGTCGAACAACGCGTACAGGGCCTGCAGCGTGGTGCGGATGTCGTTGAACTGGATTTCCTGCGCGTGCAGCGACCGGCCGGAGGTCTGGATGTGGTACTTCATCATCTGGCTGCGCTCGTTGGCGCCGTAGCGCTCGCGCATGGCGCGCGCCCAGATGCGGCGGGCGACGCGGCCGATGACGGTGTACTCCGGGTCCATGCCGTTGCTGAAGAAGAACGACAGGTTGGGCGCGAAGTCGTCGATCTTCATGCCGCGGGCCAGGTAGTACTCCACGATGGTGAAGCCGTTGGACAGCGTGAAAGCGAGCTGGCTGATCGGGTTCGCCCCGGCCTCGGCGATGTGGTAGCCCGAAATCGACACCGAGTAGAAGTTGCGCACCGCGTGGTCGACGAAGTACTGCTGGATGTCGCCCATCATGCGCAGCGCGAATTCCGTGCTGAAGATGCAGGTGTTCTGCGCCTGGTCTTCCTTGAGGATGTCGGCCTGCACGGTGCCGCGCACGGTGGCCAGCGTCTCGGTCTTGATGCGGGTGTAGGTGTCTTCATCGACCAGCTGGTCGCCGGTGATGCCGAGCAGCCCCAGGCCGAGGCCGTTGTTGGTCGGCGGCAGTTCACCGTGGTACTGCGGACGCGCGCGACCTTCGAAGAACGCATCGATCTTCGCGCTCGCTTCGGCCCAGCGCGCGTCGTCGGCCTTGAGGTACTTCTCCACCTGCTGGTCGACGGCGGTGTTCATGAACATCGCCAGGATGATCGGCGCCGGACCGTTGATCGTCATCGACACCGAGGTGGTCGGCGCGCACAGGTCGAAGCCGGAGTACAGCTTCTTCATGTCGTCCAGCGTGGGGATGTTGACGCCGGAGTTGCCGATCTTGCCGTAGATGTCCGGGCGCGGCGCCGGGTCTTCGCCGTACAGCGTGACACTGTCGAAGGCGGTGGACAGGCGCGCGGCCGGCTGGCCGACCGACAGGTAATGGAAGCGGCGGTTGGTGCGCTCCGGCGTGCCTTCGCCGGCGAACATTCGAATGGGATCCTCGCCGGTGCGACGGTACGGATACACGCCGCCGGTGTACGGATAGCTGCCGGGCAGGTTCTCTTTCTGCAGGAACGTCAGCAGTTCGCCCCAGCCCTGGTACGGCGGTGGCGCGATCTTCGGGATCTGCTGGTGGCTGAGCGATTCGCGGTAGTTCTCGATGCGGATGGTCTTGCCGCGCACCTGGTACTCGTTGACCGGATCGGTCACGGCCTTGTGCCGGGCCGGCCATTCGCGCAGCAGCTTCAAAGCGTCGGACGACAGCGACTGGATCGCATCGTTGTAGCGCTGACGCAAGGTCAGCAGCGAACGATCCACCTGTAGGGCGGGCCTTGGCCCGCCGTCGTTGACCTCGCCCGCCTCCGAATGGCGGGCCGAGGCCCGCCCTACGAGATCGTCGTTGGCGTACAGCTCCAGCGCCTTCGGCAGTGCGGCATCGCCGAGGTCCTTCAGCGCGTTCCAGTAATGCTGCGCACGGCTGGCGGTCTCGGCTTCGGTCTCGATGCGGCGGTTGATGCCGCGGCCCTGCTCCGCAATTTCGGCCAGGTAGCGCACGCGGCTGCCGGGGATCAGCACGGTGGCGCGCGGCTCCTTCAGTTCGGTATCGAGCGCGGGCGTCCACTTCTCGGCCGGCAGCTGCAGCTTCTCGCGCAGCAGGCGGCACAGGTTGGCGAACATCCAGCTGACGCCGGGGTCGTTGAACTGGCTGGCGATGGTGGGATACACCGGCACGTCGGCGTCCGGCGTCTGGAACGCCACGCGGTTGCGCTTCCACTGCTTGCGCACGTCGCGCAGCGCGTCTTCGGCGCCGCGCTTGTCGTACTTGTTCAGCACGATCAGCTCGGCGAAGTCGATCATGTCGATCTTCTCCAGCTGGCTGGCCGCGCCGTAATCGCTGGTCATCACGTACATCGGGAAGTCGACCAGGTCGACGATTTCCGAATCGCTCTGGCCGATGCCGGCGGTCTCGACGATCACCAGGTCGAAGCCCAGCGACTTCAGGAACGCGATGCAGTCCTTCAACACCGCATTGGTCGCCACGTGCTGGCGGCGCGTGGCCATCGAGCGCATGTAGATGCGGTCGCTGCGCAGCGCATTCATGCGGATGCGGTCGCCGAGCAGCGCGCCGCCGGTGCGGCGACGGGTGGGATCGACCGAAATCACCGCGATATGCATCTGCGGGAAGCAGGACAGGAAGCGGTTCATCAGTTCGTCGGTGACCGACGACTTGCCGGCGCCGCCGGTGCCGGTGATGCCGACCACCGGCGTGGGCCGCGCGGGGAACGGCGCATGCGGGCCCTTGGCCCACTGCGCGCGCAGCTTCTCCAGGTCGGCGTCGGAATAGCGGCCATCCTCGATGGCGCTGAGCACGCGGCCGATGCCGGCCTCGTCGGTGAGCTTGGGCTGCGCGGGCGCGGCGTCGCGATCGGCGGCGACCTGCACGCGGCCTTCTTCGGCGCGCTTGACCACGTCCTGGATCATTTCGACCAGGCCCATCTTCATGCCGTCGTTCGGGTGGTAGATGCGCTCCACGCCGTAGGCCTGCAGTTCGGCGATCTCTTCCGGCGTGATGGTGCCGCCGCCGCCGCCGAACACGCGCACGTGGCCGGCGCCACGTTCCTTCAGCATGTCGACCATGTACTTGAAGTACTCGACGTGCCCGCCCTGGTAGCTGGACAGCGCGATGCCGTCGGCGTCTTCCTGCAGCGCGGCGCGGACGACGTCCTCGACGCTGCGGTTGTGGCCCAGGTGGATGACTTCCGCGCCCTCGCCCTGGATCAGGCGGCGCATGATGTTGATGGCCGCGTCGTGCCCGTCGAACAGGCTGGCGGCGGTGACGAAGCGCAGCGGCGTGGCGTCGGCCTGGGTGGCGGGGAACTGGCTGGCGGGTGTACTCACGCGTGCTCACTTGCAGGACGGACAGACGCGGGATTGTAGCCGCTCGCGCGTGATCACCTCACCAATTGCACACCAGTGGACCACCGCGGGCGCTGGATACGGCGCCGTATCCAGCCGGATCAGACGCCGGCATCGGCCAACGCAGCCTGCAAGGGCTGCAGGTGATGCGCGTACCGCCGCCACTGCCCCATGTAGCGCGTATGGATGGGTTCGCGGACCTGCGCGGCACTGGCGGTCGCGACCGCGGACGCACGCGGCGCGTCGGCGAGCACCTCCGGTGTCCAGGCGAGGCCGCAGAAATCGAGCACGCGATGGGCGGTCGGTTCGGGAGCGCGCACCAGGTCTTCGTAGGCGATGTCGAGGATCCGGCCGGGGTGCCGCACATGCCAGTGCTGCATCAGGCGGCGGTAGCGGATGAAGTGCGCCGCCATCTCTTCCTGGTGATAGGTATGCGGATAGGCGTCGACGAAGAGTTCCTTCAGATTGGAGAAGCAGACCTCCATCGGGTCGCGCACCATGTGCAGGATGCGCGCCTGCGGCAACGCACGGGCGATGTAGTCCACCAACAGGAAGTTCGTCGGCATCTTGTCGGTGAAGAACGCGCGATCCTCGGCGCGCCAGGCGGTTTTCTCCAGGTAGCGTCGGCCCAGCAGCGCCATGTCGGCGCCTTCCGCGGCCACGCAGAGCGCTTCGTCCAGGTGCGGGCCGCCCGCGAGGTCGCAGACCCAGCGCAGCTGGCACAGCGCATCGCGCAGTTCGCCGGCGTCCTGCACCTGCGGATGCCGTCCGAGGATCTGCTCCAGCAGTGTCGTACCCGAGCGCGGCATGCCGACGATGAAGATCGGCGTGGGCGTGCCGGCAGCCAGATGCGACGTCGGTGCCGTGCGCACAGGCAAGCGCTGCAGATGATCGAACAGTCGCGCGTCGCTCGCGGCGTCGTAGTCGATCTGCCGTAGGCGCGTGCGCAGTCCGCGGTCCAGCGCCTGCCAGGCACCTTCGACGTCGTCCAGGTCGTCGAGCTCCTTGAACAGGGCGTAATGCAGCCATGCGGCCTCGGGGTGCCCGTCAGGCACACGCGCAACCGCCGCGCGCAAGCGATCCACGTGGTTCGAGGCAGGCGTCTGCCGCCGCAGCTTGGCCAGCATGCGGTGAACGGGCGGCATCAGCGGGTCATGCTGGAGCGCGGCTTCCCACGCCTGTTCGGCGCGACCTTCATCGCCGGCATAGAACGCGGCCAGGCCGATCAGGTAGCGCGCAACGGCGCCGCCATCGCGCAGCCGCTGCGCGCGCTCCAGGAACGACAAAGCCGGGACGGGGAAGGATTGCGCCAGCAGCGCCTGCCCCACCCCCAGCAACACCTCCGGATCCGCGGACGATGCCAACGCCGGCCACCGCGTGGAGGTGAGCCCGGCTTCGATTTCGCCGACATCGAACAGCTGCGCGGTCACTGCTTCCAACAGTGCGGCATCGTCTTCGTCCGGCACAGCCGCGCGCACGGCGAACGCCACGGTGTCGCGCATCGCGCCACGTCGCGCGGCCAGTGTGGATAGCCGCAAGGCCGCCGGCGACTGCCAGCCCTCGATCTCGATCAACTGCCGGTACAGGTCAGCCGCGCGCTCGGGCTGCCCTGCGGACATCAGGTGTTCGGCTTCCTGCCAGGCCTGCAGCGGATCGATGGGCATGGGGCACGGCGACGCGAAGGGGCGCTGAGTCTAGCAAGCACCCCGATGCGGACAGCGCTCAACAGAGGCCGAACGGCAGCTCGCGCGTGGATACGACGCGCTGGCCGACGGTTTCGCCGCGCAGGAAGCGCAAGGCGGCATCAAGCGTTTCCGGCGCGATGGTCACGCGATGGTGGCCGAGCCCGTTCGTGCTGAGCAACGTGGCCTGCGGCCAGTAGCGCGCATAACGCTCGCCTTCGCACCACGGCACGTCGGTGTCTTCCAGGTCGTGCACGACCAGGCCGGGCCGCGCGATCTGCGGCGCGGTGGTCTGCGCGTGCAGGTCGCGGATGTCGTGCGCGGTGAGTTCCTGGTATTCGTCGAACAGCCGCCGGCTGAGGAACTGTGCCAGCCCCACCATGCCGCCGAAGCGGCGCGCGGCATCGAAAGGATCGGCGGCGGGCGCCAGCAGGATCACGCGCTCGGCCTGCAGCCCGCGCGCCATTGCGATCGCGCTCGCAGCGCCGCCGAGCGAATGACCGACGACGGCGGCCAGCGGACCGGTGTGGTCGGCGACCCGGGCGATCGCTTCGGCGAACATCGGCAGCGTGGCGCGGCGTCCGCTGCTGCGGCCATGCGCCGGCTGGTCGAACGTCACCACGGCATAGCCGGCGCGACGCAGCGGTTCCACCCACGGCAGGAAGCGCAGGCCGAAACTGGACCAGCCATGGGCCAGCAGCACGGTCGGTTCGCGGGCCGGATCGCCCCATGTATAGGTAGTCAGGCGTTCGCGGCCGAAGGCCAGTTCGCCCAGCCGCGCGCCGCCGGTGTCGGCCTGCCTGGCCCGCGTGCGGGCACCGGGCATCGGCGTGCAGAACAGCTGGAACGCCCGGGTCAGCGTGCTGCGAGGGGCCAACCAACTGCCGACGGCGAGACGGGCGCTCAGCAGGCGCAACGCGAGGGGTTTACGAACGGTCGTGCTATTTTGACGGACAGTGACAGCGGCCATGGCGGTGGACCTCGGGGGCGTCAGGCAGGGGTGGAGACAGCGGGGGCGCCGTAGGACGCCAGCAGGCGGTCCAGGGAACGGCGGGCGAGCAACGGTGCCTGTTCGGCGTCGTAAAGCCGGGCGTCGTGCAGGCCCTGGGCGACGGCGAACAGTTCGAACGCGAGCAGGACCGGATCGGTCTTTGGCGACAGCTCACCGGTGTCGATGCACATGCCGATCGCCTTGACCAATTGCTGGCGCAGCTGCAGCAGCCAATCGACGATGCGGTCGCGCAGCAGGCCCGGGCGGGCGTCGTACTCGTGGGCGGCGGCCAGAATGACGCAGCCATCCGGGTTGTCGCAGACCCACTGGAACCAGTGTTCCATGATGGCGCGCAGGCGCGGCAGGCCGCGCGGCTGGCTGATGGCCGGCCCGATCACGGCACGGGCGTAGCGCTCGGCCGTCCACTCCAGCACGGTCAGCTGCAGGTCTTCGCGGGAGCCGAAGTGGGCGAAGACGCCACTCTTCGACATGCCGGCGGCCGTGGCCAGCTCACCGATCGACAGGCCTTCCAACCCGTGCCGGGCAGCGATGTCGTAGGCCCGCGCGACGATCATCTCGCGGGTGGCATTGCCTTTGTGGGTGGCGGCCTGGGGACTCATGGTGACAGAAATAGCACGGTCGTTCGCTTCTCACAATAGGCCGGAGGTCACCCCGCCCCCAGGCGGCTGTCATCTCGCCGGAGGACGATTGGATTAAACTGGCGGCCAGCGACGACCACGGCGGAATCCGGAAACGTCGCTTTTTTCTTTTCTGACAACCCGTTAGCCGTGAAGGCAAGCCCGCGCCGGTTCCACCCGCGCACCGGAGCCCACCCATGATTTTCGAAACGCTCGACACCTCCGGCCACGAACAGGTCATCTTCTGCCACAACCCGGATGCCGGGTTGAAGGCCATCATCGCCATCCACAGCACCGTGCTCGGCCCGGCACTGGGCGGCGTGCGCATGCGGCCCTACGCCGACAGCGCGCTGGCGCTGACCGACGCACTGCGGCTGAGCCGCACCATGACCTACAAGAACGCGCTGGCCGGCCTGAACGTCGGCGGCGGCAAGGCCGTGATCATCGGCGACAGCAGCCAGGACAAGACCGAGGTGCTGTTCCGTTCCTTCGGCCGCTACGTGGACTCGCTGGGCGGCCGCTACATCACCGCCGAGGACGTCGGTACCGACGTCAACGACATGGAAAATGTCTATCGCGAGACCGAATACGTCGTCGGCGTGCACCAGGTGCATGGCGGCTCGGGCGACCCGGCCCCGTTCACCGCCTACGGTGCACTGCAGGGCCTGATGGCCACGCTGAACCGCAAGTTCGGCAACGAAGAGATCGGCAAGTACAGCTATGCCGTGCAGGGCCTGGGCCACATCGGCATGGAGTTCGTGAAACTGCTGAAGGAGCGCGGCGCCAAGCTGTTCGTCACCGACCTCAACCCGGCGCTGGTCGAGCACGCGGTGGAGGAGTACGGCGCCGAAGCGGTGAAGCCGGACGAGATCTACGACCTGCCGGTGGACGTGTTCAGCCCCTGCGCGCTGGAGTACGCGATCAACGAGCAGACCCTGCCCCGCCTGAAGGCGAAGGTGATCTGCGGCACCGCGAACAACCAGATGTCGCACGTGACCGGCGTGGAAGCGGCCAAGCGCGGCATCCTGTACGCACCGGACTACGCGGTGAACGCGGGCGGCGTGATGAATGTGTCGCTGGAGATCGACGGCTACAACCGCGAACGCGCGATGCGCATGATGCGGACGATCTACCACACGGTCGGCAAGATCTTCGACCTGGCCGAGAAGGAAGGCATCGCGCCGCAGTACGCGGCCGACCAGATCGCCGAGGCGCGCATGAAGGCCATCGGCAAGTTGAAGCTGCCGCTGGGCCGCACCGCGCCGCGCTTCATGGGCCACCTGCGCGGCGAGCACTGAGACCGAAGGCGTTACCGAAAACCTGGAAGTTGGGCCGCGGAGGAGGGAGGACCGAATGCGACCGGATACCGTCAGCGGGTTTCCGCTGGGCGAAGAGTTGGATGCGCTGCGCGAGGCCGTGCAGCGGTTCGCGCAGACCGAGATCGCGCCGCGTGCGGCGCAGATCGACCACGACAATGCGTTCCCGCAGGACCTGTGGCCCAAGCTGGGCGAGCTGGGCCTGCTGGGCATCACCGTCGACCCCGAGTTCGGCGGTAGCGGCATGGGCTATCTGGCCCACCTGGTCGCGATGGAGGAAATCTCGCGGGCGTCGGGTTCGGTCGGCCTGAGTTACGGCGCGCACTCCAACCTGTGCATGTCCAATCTCTACCTCAACGGCAACGCCGCCCAGCGCGCGAAGTACCTGCCGAAGCTGTCCAGCGGCGAGTGGAAAGGCGCGCTCGCGATGAGCGAACCCGGCGCCGGCTCCGACGTGGTCGGCTCGATGAGCTGCCGCGCCGAACTCTGGGATGGCGTCTGGGTCGCCAACGGCAACAAGATGTGGATCACCAACGGGCCGGAAGCCGACGTGCTGCTGGTCTACATGCGCACCGCGGGCAAGGATGCGGGCAGCAAGTGCATGACCGCCTTCATCGTCGAGCGCGGCATGAAGGGCTTCTCTACCGCGCAGAAGCTCGACAAGCTGGGCATGCGCGGCAGCAACACCTGCGAACTGGTGTTCGAGAACTGCGAGATCCCTGCCGAGAACGTGCTGGGCGAGGTCAACCAGGGCGTGCGCGTGCTGATGAGCGGCCTGAACACCGAGCGCTTGGTGCTGAGCGGCGGACCCATCGGCCTGATGCAGGCCGCGCTCGACATCACCCTGCCCTACGTGCGCGAGCGCAAGCAGTTCGACGCGGCCATCGGCACGTTCGGCCTGATGCAGGGCAAGCTGGCCGACATGTACACCGCGCTGCAGTCCAGCCGCGCCTTCGCCTACCAGGTGGCGCGCGGCTTCGACGAAGGCCAGGGTTCGCGCGCCGCGGCGGCAGGCTGCCTGCTGCACGCGTCGGAAGCCGCGGTGCAGGTGACGCTGGAAGCCATCCAGTCGCTGGGCGGCAACGGCTACATCAACGAGTACCCCGCCGGCCGCCTGTTGCGCGATGCGAAGCTCTACGCCATCGGCGCCGGGACGAATGAAATCCGCCGCATGCTGATTGGGCGGGAGTTGTTCGACGGTCGCGGTTGATCTGCCCGTCGTAGGGTGGGCCTTGGCCCACCATCTAGTGATGGCGGGCTGAAGCCCGCCCTACTTCGCACCAGCGCCATCCAGGGCTGGCCACGACGTTGCATCCAGCGTTTCCCGATAGGCGTGCCAACTGGCGTAGGCCAGCCAGGGCATCAGGATCGCCAACCCGAGTAGCGCGGTGGCGAAGCCGATCGCGGTCAGGGCGACCAGCACCAGGCCCCATACGGCCATCACGCCCTTGTTGCGCATCACGGCATGCACGCTGGAAACGGCGGCCGTGACCATGTCGACGTCGCGGTCGGCGATCATCGGCAGCGATAACGCGGTCACCGCGAACGTCAGCGCGGCGAACACCGCGCCGATGACCGAGCCCAGCGCCAGGAATTCCCAGAACGCACCCGGATCGCTTCCATCGAACGGGAAGAACGCGCTGACCATCATCCCGGCGCGCGACCACAGCAGGATGATCACCCCCTGCCCCAGCGCGAATACGCCCGCCTGCCCCAGTACGCGACGAGCGAGCACGAATGAATCGCGCAGGCGCGGCGTGCGCTCCTGCTCCAGCGCACGGCTCACGCAATACAGTCCTACGCAGATCAGCGGCGCGACGAACACGAACCCCGACAGCAGGGTCGCCAGCAGCGCGAACCGGCCCAGCACGAAGGCCAGCCACGAGATACCGGCGCTCACCAGCACGATTACTCCGCCAAACAGCAGCGACAGACCCGGCGCCCGGCGCAGGTCTCGCCAGCCGGCGCGCAGCCAGCGCCACGGCGCGCCCGCGTCCAGGGTCGCGCAGGGCACGACAAAGGCGCGCGGCACCGTGTCTGCGGACGGTTCTTCTGACATATAGCTCTCCCCTCCGGCCCGAGCATACGCCGCGTCGGGGCATGCGACCCTGTACGAACGGCCGATTTGCCCGCCGTCGGGCCGGGGCGGGATAATCGGGATCTCACTCCACGCGGGAAGTCCCCCATGTCCGACATCGTCATCGCCGCCGCCAAACGTACCGCCATCGGTTCGTTCCTTGGCCAGTTCAACGGCGTCCCCACCCCTACGCTGGGCGCGGCCGCCATCGCGGCGGCGCTGGAACAGTCGGGGATCCCGGCCGCGGACGTGTCCGAGGTCATCATGGGCTGCGTGCTGCCGGCCAACCTCGGCCAGGCACCCGCTCGCCAGGCCTCGCGCGCCGCCGGTATCCCGGACGCCGCAGGCGCCACGACCATCAACAAGGTCTGCGGCTCGGGCATGAAGGCCATCATGCTGGGCCATGACCTGATCAAGGCCGGGTCGGCCAGCATCGTGGTCGCCGGCGGCATGGAATCCATGAGCAATGCGCCGCACCTGATCCCCAACTCGCGCACCGGCAACCGCTACGGCAACTTCCAGGCGGTGGACCACATGGCGTGGGACGGCCTGACCAGCCCGTACGACGGCCAACCGATGGGCGTGTTCGCCGAGGCCACCGTAGCCAAGTTCGGCTTCACCCGCGAGGAGCAGGATGCCTACTCCATCGAATCGGTGACCCGCGCCCAGGCCGCGCAAGCCTCCGGCGCGTTCGATGGCGAGATCGTCCCGGTCAAGGTCGCGACCCGCAAGGGCGAGGTCGAGGTGGCCACCGACGAGCAGCCGGGCAAGTCCGACATCGCCAAGATCCCGACCCTCAAGCCCGCCTTCAAGAAGGACGGCAGCGTCACCGCTGCCAGCTCGTCCAGCATCTCCGACGGCGCCGCCGCGACGGTCCTGCTGAGCGCCGACGAAGCCGCCAAGCGCGGCCTGCAGCCGTTGGCGAAGATCGTCGGCCATGCCACCTATTCGCAGGCACCGGAATGGTTCACCACCGCGCCGGTCGCCGCCATCGACAAGCTGCTGAAGCAGGTCGGCTGGACGGTGGACCAGGTGGACCTGTTCGAGGTCAATGAAGCGTTCGCCGTGGTGGCGATGGCGCCGATCAAGGAACTGGGCATCCCACACGCCAAGGTCAACGTCAACGGCGGCGCCTGTGCGCTCGGCCATCCGATCGGCGCGTCCGGTGCCCGCCTGGTGGTGACCCTGATCAACGCGCTGCGTGTCCGTGGCCTCAAGCGCGGCATCGCCACCCTGTGCATCGGCGGTGGCGAAGCGACCGCGATCGCGGTCGAGGTGGCCTGAGGTTTTGCGCAGTTTGGGGCGAAGGCGCGCGCGTTTTCCTTCGCCCCATAGGGTTTAACAACGGATTGACAAAGATAACCGGCCAACCGCTTGACAGCGGTAATGGGCTTGTCATCATGTTGCAGGCGCGCAATTGCGCGTTGCCTAACTAACGACGAGGAAATGCAAAGATGACCATGAACAAGGCTCTGATCGCGCTGGCTCTGGGTTTCGCCCTGGCTGCGTGCTCGAACCAGGAGCAGGCTGCTGACGCCGCCGCTGACGCCGCTGCCGCTTCGACCGAAGCCCAGGCTGCTGCCGACGCCTCCGCCGCCGCTGGCGAAGCCACCGCCGACGCCGCCCAGCAGTCGGCCGACGCCGCTGCCGCTGCCGCCGACGCTGCTTCGACCGCCGCGACCGACGCTGCTGCCGCCACCACCGGCGAAGCCGCTGACGCTGCTGCCGACGCCGCTGCCCAGGCTGCTGACACCGCCGAAGCTGCGACCGACGCTGCCAAGGAAGCCACCAAGCAGTAATCTGCTGGCGGTTGCCTGATTTAGCGTTAAACTGAAGAAGCCGCCAGTTCGCTGGCGGCTTTTTCTGTATCCGGGTCCGGCATCCCGGTTCGGCCTCCTCAACGGACGAACACGTCGCCTTCCCGGCGCCACCTTCCACACACATACCGATTTGGGGATCCACATGAAGATCAAGAGCACCGTCCTGCTGGTCGCCGCCGTCCTGGCCCTGAGCGCCTGCACGAAGAGCGAGTCCACCGACGCCGCTGCCGCCGACGCCGCCGCTGCCGCCGACCAGGCCGCCGCTGCCGCTGGTGACGCTGCCACCGCCGCTGGCGACGCCGCTGCTGCCGCCGGCGACGCCGCCGCTGCCGCGACCTCCGACGCCGCTGCTGCCGCGACCGCCGCCGCTGGCGACGCCGCCGCCGCGACCGAAGCCGCTGCCACCGACGCTGCCGCCGCCGCTGCTTCGGCCACCGCCGACGCCGCCCAGGCGACCGCCGACAAGGCTGCTGAAGTGGCCGACAAGGCCGAAGCCAAGGCTGAAGAAGTCAAGAAGTAATCGACTCGCCTTCGCGCGAATCGGAAAGGGCCCGCGCAAGCGGGCCTTTTCTTTTGCACTGCGGTTTGGCGCATGCCGGGCTTTGTGGTCTGATGCCGCCTTTCCCGCTTTCGCGTGCCGCATGCCTGCCATCGCTTCGCAACTCGATCCGCGCTCGCCCGACTTCACCGCTAACGCGGCCTACCACCGGGTGCTGGTGCAGGAACTGGACCGCCGGCTCGCGCGTGCCGCCGACGGTGGCGGCGAGAAAGCGCGCGGCAAGCACACCGAGCGCGGCAAGCTGCTTGCGCGTGATCGCATCACCGCCCTACTCGACCCGGGTTCGCCGTTCCTGGAGATCGCACCGCTCGCCGCCGAAGACATGTACGACGGCGCGGCGCCTTCGGCGGGCATGGTGTGCGGCATCGGCAGGGTGATGGGGCTGGAAGTGGTCGTCGTCGCCAACGATGCCACCGTCAAGGGCGGCACCTATTTCCCGATGACGGTGAAGAAGCACCTGCGCGCGCAGGAAATCGCGCGCGAGAACCGGCTACCGTGCATCTACCTGGTCGACTCCGGCGGCGCGTTCCTGCCGCTGCAGGACGAGGTCTTCCCGGACCGTGAGCACTTCGGCCGCATCTTCTACAACCAGGCACGGCTCAGCGCGGAGAACATCCCGCAGATCGCGGTGGTGATGGGCAGCTGCACCGCCGGCGGCGCCTACGTGCCGGCGATGTGCGACGAGAGCGTCATCGTTCGCGAGCAAGGCACGATCTTCCTCGGCGGCCCGCCGTTGGTGAAGGCCGCCACCGGCGAAGTGGTGGATGCCGAAGCGCTCGGCGGCGCCGACGTGCACACCAGTGTGTCCGGCGTGGCCGACCACTTCGCCGAGGACGACCGCCATGCGCTGGAGATCGCGCGCGGCATCGTCGGCCACCTCAACCGGCGCAAGCCCGTTCCGGTCGCCGTGCGCGAAGCACGCGAGCCGCTTTACGCCGCCGAAGAGCTCTACGGCATCGTGCCGAAGGATACGCGCCGACCGTTCGACATCCGCGAGGTCATCGCCCGCATCACCGACGGTAGCGAACTGGACGAATTCAAGGCGCGCTACGGCAAGACGCTGGTCACCGGCTTCGCCCATCTGCACGGCTATCCCGTCGGCATCATCGCCAACAACGGCATCCTGTTCGGCGAGAGCGCGCTCAAGGGCGCGCACTTCATCGAGCTGTGCAACCAGCGCGGCATTCCGCTGGTGTTCCTGCAGAACATCACCGGCTTCATGGTCGGTCGCAAGTACGAGAACGCCGGCATCGCCAAGGACGGGGCGAAGATGGTCACCGCGGTCGCGTGCTCCTCTGTACCCAAGTTCACCGTCGTGATCGGCGGGAGCTTCGGCGCGGGCAACTACGCCATGTGCGGTCGCGCCTACGGCGCGCGCTTCCTGTGGATGTGGCCGAACGCGCGTATCAGCGTGATGGGCGGTGAGCAGGCTGCCAGCGTGCTGGCCACGGTGAAGCGCGACGGGATCGAGGCGGCGGGCAAGACGTGGTCGCCCGAGGATGAGGACGCATTCAAGGCGCCGATCCGCGAGCAATACGAAAGCCAGGGCAGCCCGTGGTATGCCACGGCCCGCTTGTGGGACGACGGCATCATCGACCCCGCCGACACGCGCCGCGTGCTGGGCCTGGGCATTTCGGCGTCGCTCAATGCGCCGATCGAGCCGGCGAAGTTCGGCGTGTTCCGGATGTAGTCGATGGCATCGCAGGTGATTCTCGTCACCGGAGGGAGTCGCGGCATCGGTGCGGCGACGGCCTTGCTGGCGGCCGAACGCGGTTACGCGGTTGGCGTGAACTACCGTCGCGATGCGGATGCGGCGGCTTCCATCGTGCAGCGGATCACCGCGACCGGCGGCCGTGCGGTCGCCTTGCAAGCCGACGTGTCGGACGAAGCAGAGGTGGTCGCCATGCTCGCTCGGCTGGACGAGACACTGGGGCCGGTGACCGCACTGGTCAACAACGCCGGCATCCTGGAAACGCAGATGCGCGTGGACGCGATGGACGCTGCCCGCATCGGCCGCATCCTCGCCACCAACGTCACCGGCACCCTGCTCTGCTGCCGCGAAGCGGTGCGACGGATGTCCGCCCGTCACGGCGGCGCCGGCGGTGCGATCGTCAATGTATCGTCTGTCGCGGCGAAGACCGGCTCGCCGGGCGAGTACGTCGACTACGCCGCATCCAAGGGCGCAATGGATTCATTGACTGTGGGCCTGGCACAGGAAGTCGCGCAGGAAGGGATACGCGTCAACGCGGTCCGACCGGGCTTCATCTACACCGACATGCACGCCGACGGTGGCGAGCCCGGACGGGTCGAGCGGGTCAAGGCCTTCGTGCCGATGCGGCGCGGCGGCCAGCCCGAGGAAGTGGCGGAAGCCATCCTGTGGCTGCTGTCCGCGCAAGCGGCCTATTCGACGGGCACCTTCATCGATGTCGCCGGCGGGCGCTGAGTCCTGCCCCACTTCAGACATGTGAGAGGCGCGTCGACAACTCCGGCTGGCAGGTGAACCGGTGCGACGCGGACGATGTGGCATTGCCGTTTGGCAGGCGTGATCACAACGTGAGGGCCCCGTCATTGGCGATAGTCCAGCGTCCACGTCCCCCGGAGCATCCCCTGCATGTCCATCTGGAAAGACCAAGGCCCCGCGAAAAAAGAGGCCACGCCGCCCGTCCCCGAGCCCACGCCCGCCGCTGTGCGTGAGGCGCCGGCCGTCGCCGACTTCTCGCCCACCGTGACCGCTCCCCCCGGCACGCGCGCGCCCGAGCGGGCACCGCAGGAGGCGTTGAAGGAATCGCTGATCGCTTCCGACCTGACCATCGAAGGCAAGATCGAGGGTACGGGCCACATCCGCATCGCCGGCAAGTTCAAGGGCGACGTCAACGTGCAGGGCGACCTGACCATCGAGACCGGCGCGAAGCTCAATGGCGGCGTGCGGGCGAAGAAGGTCACCATCGCCGGCGAACTCGAGGGCAACATCGAATCGGCTGCGCGCGTCGAACTGCTCGCCTCCGGCGTGCTGATCGGCGACGTCAAGGCCGGTTCGCTCACCGTCGCCGCGGGTTCGCGGATGCGCGGTCAGGCCGATTTCGGCTGGGACGAAGTCGCCAGCAAGGGCGGCAAGTCAGGCGGTACGGAGTCCGGCGCCGCCGCATGAGCCAACCCCGCCCTGGCAGTGCCGGCGCCACCCGCACCTGCCCGCACTGCAAGGCGACCATCCTGGAGAGCGCGGCGGTCTGTCCCGGCTGCCGCCACCACCTGCGCTTCGAACCGGGCGCGGGCGCCAACGCGGCGCCTGCGCTCACTCCGCTACGCATTGAAGGCACGCTGCAGCCGCCCGCCGAAGGCGCGGCCTGGGAGTACAGCGTGGTCCTGTCCATACGCAACGACCGCGGCGAAGAAGTGACCCGCCAGGTGGTGGGCGTCGGCGCGATGCAGCCGCACGAGCAGCGCAGCTTCGTCCTGTCGGTCGAGCTCAACCCTGCCACGGGCAAGGCCGCAGGCCGCCGCACGCGGCACTGACGTCGCGGGATCAGTTTTTCTTGTCAGGTCCGCAACTGTTGCAGCCGCCACACGCGGCATCGCTGGCAGACGATCCCGCAGGCGCGATCCAGCGCCCCAGCATGCGTTGCCAGTTCGCATTCCCTTCGCGCAGCAACGGCAGCGCCACCGCGATCCGCGCCTTGCGCAGCGGACCGGGGAATTGCTTCTTCAGCACGACCCACACGCTGGCCACCACCAGGATGGCGATGACGGCGTATTGCAGTGCGAGCGAGACATCCATGGCTCAGCCGCCGCCCAGGGCGCTGGCCACCTGGTAAGTCACCAGCGAGGCCAGGTACGCCAGCGCGAACAGGTAGAACGTCGCGAAGCCCATCTGCTTCCACGAGTTGGTCTCGCGCTTGATCGTCGCCAGCGTGGAGATGCACATCGGCGCGTAGATGAACCAGACCAGCAATGACAGCGCGGTGGCCAGCGACCAGCCGTCGCTGATCACCGGCGTCAGCGCCTGGATCGCTGCGTCGTCGTCGGCGGCAGAGAGCGCATAGATCGTGGCCAGCGAAGACACGGCGACTTCGCGCGCCGCCAGGCCGGGAATCAGCGCGATGCATATCTGCCAGTTGAAGCCCAGCGGCGAGAAGAAGACCGCCATGGCATGGCCGATACGGCCTGCGAAGCTGTAGTCGATCGCCGGCCCGATCGCGCCTTCCGGCGGTGCCGGGAAGTTGAGCAGGAACCAGAGCAGGATGGTCAGCGCCAGGATGATCCCGCCGACGCGCTTGAGGAAGATCATCGCGCGCTCCCACAGGCCGATCAGCAGGTCGCGCGGGTGCGGAATGCGGTACGAAGGCAGTTCCAGCAGCAGCGCATGCTCGCTTTTGTCGCGACGCCACTTCTTCATCACCCAGGACACGATCAACGCGCTGACGATACCGGCGGCATACAGGCCGAACAGCACCAGGCCTTGCTGGTTGAAGACGCCCCAGACGGTCTTTTGCGGAATGAACGCACCGATCAGCAGCGCGTAGACCGGCAGCCGCGCCGAGCAGGTCATCAGCGGTGCGACCAGGATCGTCGCCAGGCGATCACGCGGGTCCTGGATGCTGCGGGTGGCCATGATGCCGGGGATGGCGCAGGCGAAGCTCGAGAGCAGCGGAATGAACGAACGACCCGACAGACCCGCCGAGGCCATCATGCGGTCGAGCAGGAACGCCGCGCGCGGGAGGTAGCCGCTTTCCTCTAGCGCGAGGATGAAGGCGAACAGGATCAGGATCTGCGGCAGGAACACGATCACGCCGCCGAGGCCCGCGATGATGCCGTCCACCAGCAGGCTGTTGAGCGGTCCTTCCGGCAGGAAGGCCCCGGCCCACTCGCCCAGCGCGCCCGTGCCCGCTTCGATCAGGTCCATCAGCGGCGTGGCCCAGGCGTAGACGGCCTGGAAGATCAGGAACATCACCACCGCCAGTGCCAGCAAACCGAACACCGGATGCAGCAACCAGCGGTCCAACGCATCGTCGATCTTTGCGGTGCGGGTCGGCATGCTGACCGCCAACGACAGCAGGCGGCGCGTCTCGGCGTGGATATCCGCGCCTTCGGCGAGACGCGCGGTGGGTTCGTGTGGGTGCGCCGCCGTGCGGTCGATCTGCTCGATGAGTGCGCGCGCGCCGTTGTGCTTCACGGCCACGGTCTCGACGACCGGCACGCCCAGTTCGCGTTCCAGCGCGGCGAGATCGATGGCGATGCCACGACGCTGCGCGGCATCCATCATGTTCACCGCGAGGATCATCGGCTTGCCGAGTTCCCGCACTTCCAATGCGAAGCGCAGGTGCAGGCGCAGGTTGGTCGCGTCGACGACGCAGACGAGCACGTCGGGCGCGGCTTCGCCCGGATAGAAGCCGCGGCAGACATCGCGGGTGACGGCCTCGTCCAGGCTGGCCGCGTGCAGGCTGTACGCACCCGGCAGATCGAGCACGGCGTACTGGCGGCCGGATGCGGCGGAATGCAGGCGGCCTTCCTTGCGCTCCACGGTCACGCCGGCGTAGTTGGCGACCTTCTGCCGGCTGCCGGTCAGCTGGTTGAACAGCGCGGTCTTGCCGCAGTTCGGGTTGCCGACCAGCGCCAACCGCAACGTCGAGGCTTCCGCCGCGCTCATACGCCCGCTCCGTTGCGCAGGCGGATGCGCGCGGCTTCGGAGCGGCGCAGCGCGAAACGGGTGAAGCCCACCTGCACCAGCAGCGGCTCGGCGCCCAGCGGGCCCTTCGCGACCACTTCCACTTCCTCGCCGTTGACGAAGCCCAGTTCGCGCAAGCGACGGGCGATCGAATCCTGGGGACCGTGGTCTTCCACGGTGTCAACGATGGCGGGGGTACGCGAAGGCAGCTGTGTCAGGATCACGCCGGGCTCTCAAATGCGAACTATTCTCATTGTAGCATCGCCGCAGTGCAGGAAGGCCGCAACGCAGCGTGCCGTTATCATTCGGCGACTTCGCAAGGAACGGTCGCAATGGCGGAATTCCCGCAGGAACACCCCTTCGTGCTGGAACGCACCGGCGCCATCGCCCGCCTGCGGCTGGACCGCCCCGCCCTCCACAACGCCTTCGACGCAGGCCTGATCCTGGCCCTGACCGCCGCACTGGAGCAGCTGGCGACGGATGCCGACGTGCGCGTGGTCGTGCTCGAAGGCAGCGGTGCCTCGTTTTCCGCTGGCGCCGACCTGAACTGGATGCGCGGCATGGCCTCGGCCAGCGAGGCCGAGAACCGCGAAGACGCTCTTGCCCTCGCCCGCCTCATGCGTACGCTGGACGAACTGCCCAAGCCGACGATCGCCCGCGTGCACGGCGCGGCTTTCGGTGGCGGCGTGGGACTGGTCGCCTGCTGCGATATCGCCATCGGCGTGCCGACCGCGAAGTTCGGCCTGACCGAAAGCAAGCTGGGCCTGCTGCCGGCGGTGATTTCGCCCTACGTGATCGCCGCGATCGGTGCGCGCGAGGCGCGTCGCTGGTTCGCGACCGCGGAGATCTTCGATGCGGCCACCGCGTTGCGGATCGGCCTGCTGCATGACGTCGTCGAAGCAGAGGCGCTCGATGCCGCCATCGAGCGGCAGATCGCCCTCTTGCTGAAGGCCGGACCGCAGGCCGCTGCCGGGGCGAAGCGGCTGGTCGCGCGCATCGCGTCCATGACCGACCGGGACCGCGCCGACAGCGACAACGCCGATCTGATTGCCCGCCTGCGGGTCTCACCCGAGGGACAGGAAGGCCTGTCCGCCTTCCTCGACAAACGCGCGCCCGGCTGGGCCAAGGAATGAATCGATGATCGATCACTTGGGCATCGAAGTTGCCGATTACGCGCGGAGCCGCGCGTTCTACACGCGTGTGCTCGCCACGCTCGGCTACGGCGTCGTCATGGAGGTCACGCGCGAGATGAGTGGCGGCTATGAAGGCTGCGGTTTCGGTCCGCCCAACCGCCCCCATTTCTGGGTCGGCAAAGGCAGCGGCGAGCCCGGTCGTGGATCGCATATCGCGTTCACTGCAGGCAACCGCGCGCAGGTGGACGCCTTTCACGCCGAAGCGCTGGCCGCCGGCGCACGCGACAACGGCGCGCCCGGCCTGCGCGCGCATTACCACCCGAACTACTACGGCGCCTTCGCCATCGATCCGGACGGCCACAACATCGAAGCCGTCTGCCACCTGCCCGCGGATACCGACGCCTGATGTTCTCCAAGATCCTGATCGCCAACCGCGGCGAAATCGCCTGCCGCGTCATCCTTACCTGTCGCCGGCTCGGCATCGCCACCGTGGCCGTGTACTCCGAGGCCGACGCCGACGCGCAGCACGTGCGCCAGGCGGACGAGGCCTATCTGATCGGCGGCCCGCGACCGGCGGAGAGCTACCTGCGCGGTGACGCGGTCATTGCCGCGGCCAAGGAAGCGGGCGCGCAAGCCATCCACCCCGGCTACGGCTTCCTGTCCGAGAACGCGGACTTCGCCGACGCCGTCGCCGCGGCAGGCCTGGTGTTCATCGGTCCTTCCGGGGCATCGATGCGCAAGATGGGCAGCAAGGCCGGCGCGAAGGAGCTGATGGCGGCAGCAGGCGTACCCGTGGTGCCGGGCTACACTGGCGAGGACCAGTCGCCGAACACGCTGTCACGCGAAGCGGCACGCATCGGCTTCCCGCTGATGATCAAGGCGGCCCACGGCGGCGGCGGCAAGGGCATGCGTGTCGTGCACCGGCTGGAGGATTTCATCGGCCAGTTGGAGAGCTGCCAGCGCGAAGCCGCCAATGCCTTCGGCCGTGACCGTGTGCTGCTGGAGCGCTACGTGTCGTCGCCGCGCCACATCGAGATCCAGGTGTTCGCCGATGCGCACGGCCACACGTTGCATCTCAACGAACGCGAGTGCTCGGCACAGCGCCGCTACCAGAAGGTGCTCGAGGAATCGCCCTCACCCTTCCTGACCCCGGCGCTGCGTATCGCGATGGGCGATGCTGCGGTGAAGGCCGCGCAGGCGATCGACTACGTCAACGCGGGCACGGTGGAATTCATCGTCGATCCCGACGGCCAGTTCTACTTCATGGAGATCAACACCCGCCTGCAGGTGGAGCATCCGGTCACCGAACTGGTCACCGGCCTCGACCTGGTGGAATGGCAGTTGCGCGTCGCCGCGGGCGAGCCGTTGCCGCTGGCGCAGGACGATATCCGCCAGCAGGGCCACGCGATCGAAGTGCGTCTTTATGCCGAAGATCCGGAGGCCGGCTTCCTGCCCGGCTCCGGCCGTCTCGAACGCCTCGCGCTTCCTGTACCGGCACCGGGCATCCGGATCGATGCCGGCGTGGTGGAAGGCGATACGGTGACGATCTTCTACGATCCGATGATCGCCAAGCTCATCGTCCACGGCGCCGACCGCCCCGAAGCCCTCGGCCGCCTGCGCGACGCTCTGTCCCAGTGCGATATCGCGGGCCCCAAATCCAACATCGCCTTTCTGGAGCGGCTCGCGCGCCACCCGGCCGTCACCGAGGGCCGGATCGACACCGGCTACCTCGACCGGCATCTGGACGAGTTCATGCCGTCGGCGACGTTGCCGAACGGACATCGCGTCGCCATCGCCGTGGCCGAGTTGCTGCGCCAGGAAACCGAGGCGCAGGCCACCGCCGCGCGCAGCGGCGAACCCGGCTCGCCCTGGGCGGTCACCGATGGCTGGCGGCTGGGCCACGCGGGCGCCCGCCCGCTGGCCTTCCAGTACCGGGGAGAAGCCTGGGAAGGCCGGGCGCACGGCCACGGTGGACGCTACCGGGTCGACCTGGACGACGGCCAGCATGACGTGGAGGCCGCCCAGCTGACCGGCGGCCTGCTCGGTTTGCGTATTCATGGGCAGGCGCGGCGATTCCGCGTCCTGCGGCACGGCACCCGCCTGACGCTGCACGATGGGGAACAACGGACGACGGTGGAGACGGTGCCGGTTTATCGGCGCGCGGATGCGGCCGAGGCGTCGAGCAGCGGGAAGATCGTCGCGCCGATGCCGGGGCGCGTGGTGCTGGTGAAGGCGCGGCCAGGGGATGCGGTGGTGGCCGGACAGGAGTTGCTGGTGATGGAAGCGATGAAAATGGAGCTTGCCGTCAAGGCACCGCGCGATGGCGTGGTGGCTGAAGTGCGCGCCGCGGCGGGCGACTTCGTCGAGGCCGACACCGTCCTCGTGGCGCTGGAATGAGGGTCGCCATGACGCCGCTGCGCCTGTTGACCGTCCTGCTGCTGGCGGCCAGCCTGTTGACCGGCTGCGTCATGTTCGAACAAGCCCCTGCCCCGCTAGCCTGCGACCCGGCCCTGGTCGGACGCTGGATTCCCTTGCCCGACAGCCCGCAGGACCGCGTGCCGCTGGGCAAGGACGACTACGCGGACGTAGACGCCAAGTGCCATGTTCGCCTCCGCGACAACAATCGCCAGGACGAACCGGGCTTCGATGCGCTCGGCTTCGAGGTGGACGGTGACCGCTACCTGGCCCTCGGCTTCAAGGAACTGGAAGGCCTGTTCGGCACCGGCAAGGCCGCCGCGCCGCCGATCCCGAAAGGCATGCCTGCGGGTGCCGTCACGTTGCTGAAATACCGCATCCACGACGATACGCTGCAGATCGCGATGCTCGATACGGTGACCATCATGCAGCGGGTCCAACAGGGCAGCCTCAAGGCGCGCGAGACCGACGCCAGCACGTACCTGTTCGAAGGCAGTCCCGCCCAGTTACGCGACCTGCTGCGCAAGCATCCGGAACTCTTCGAAGCGTTCGACGGCAAGGCCAAGACGCTGCGTATGCGTCGCGCGAAGGTGGGCACATGACCCTGCCCACACCGTCTCCCGGCGGAGACTTCGTCCGCATCGTCGAAGTGGGCCCGCGCGATGGCCTGCAGAACGAAAAGACGCAGGTCGCGACCGCCGACAAAGTGGAACTGATCGACCGCCTGACACGCACCGGCCTGCTGAGCATCGAGGCCACGAGCTTCGTCAGCCCGAAATGGGTCCCGCAGCTCGCCGATGCCGCCGAGGTGTTCTCGGCCATCCACAGGCGGCCGGGCACGGCCTATCCGGTGCTCGTTCCGAACGAAACGGGTTACGACCGCGCACGCGCCGTGGGCGTTGAGGAAGTCGCCGTGTTCACGGCGGCCTCCGAAGCCTTCAACCAGAAGAACATCAACGCCTCGATCGACGAATCCATCGAGCGCTTCCGCCCGGTGCTGGCGCGTGCAGCGAGCGACGGCGTGAGGGTCCGCGGCTACGTGTCCACCGTGCTCGGCTGCCCCTACCAGGGCGACGTGCCGCTGGCGGACGTGGTACGCGTGGCGAAGCAGCTGCATGCCCTGGGCTGTTATGAAATTTCCCTCGGCGACACCATCGGCGTGGGCACGCCGCGCAAGGCGGCGGAGATGCTGAAAGCCGTCGCCGCAGAAGTCCCGATGCCGGCGTTGGCGGTGCACTTCCACGACACCTACGGCCAGGCGCTCGCGAACCTGCTGGCCTGCCTGGACGTGGGCGTGCGCGTCGTCGACGCTGCCGTATCCGGCGCGGGCGGCTGTCCTTACGCCAAGGGTGCCAGCGGAAACGTGGCCAGCGAGGATGTGGTCTACCTGCTGCACGGCCAGGGCCTGCGCACCGGCGTGGACCTGGACCTGCTGGCCGAGACCGGCCGCTGGCTGGCGACCCGGCTGGGCCGCGAGACCGGCAGCCGCGTCGGCAAGGCACTGGCGGCCGCGGCATGAACCACGACGCGGCCAGCGAAGGTCTCGACCTGCCGGCGCTTGTCGCCGCGCTGGAACGCGCCGCCGCTGAGCGCGGCCCGACTGACGCCACCGCCGTGCTCTTGCGGCAGGCCCGCGACGCGCTGCTTGCCAAGCAGCATGAAGCCGACACCGAGCGCTCGCGCTACCGCAACCTGTTCGACGCGGTCCCCGATCCGGTCAGCATCATCGCCGAGGACGGCACGGTGCTGGACCTCAACAAGGCCGGTATGTCGGCCTACAAGCGGCCACCTGAAGAGATCGTCGGCCGCAACATCAACGTGCTCAACCCCGACCTACCGCGCGACCACCTGATGCCGGTGTGGGAGACGCTGAACCGGGGCGAGACCTACGTCATCGAAGTCACCAACATGCGCGGCGACGGGACGCGGTTCCCGGTCGAAGTGCACTCGGCGAACATCAACTTCGATGGCCGCAAGAGCATCGTCGCCGTGGCACGCGACATCAGCTCCCGGCGGCTCGCGGAAATGCGCTACCGCGAACTGATGGAAACCATCGACAAGGGCATCGTCGTCAACAACCGCGACCTCGTCGTGCAGTACTGCAACGGCGCCGCGATGCGCATCTTCGGCATTCGCGAGGACCAGCGCGTCGGCCAGGAACTGTCGCTGGACCGCTGGCATGTCGTCGACGAACACGGTCGCGAGATGCAGCGCCACGAGCTTCCCGCGCAGCGCGCCCTGGACAGCGGGCAGATGGTGGAGAGCGTGCTGCTGGGCATGTACCACCGCGAACGCAAGCACCTGATCTGGGTGACGGCCACGTCGGTGCCGCAGTTCGCGCCCGGCGAGAGCCGTCCCTCCCAGGTGACCACGCTCTTCAGCGACGTCACCGAGCTCAAGCGCGACAGCGCACTGTTCGACCGCGCGCAATCGCTGGCCCACATCGGCGGTTGGGAATGGGACATCGGCCGCGACCGCATGTACCTGACCGACGAAGCGCAGCGCATCCTCGGCGCCGCGCGCCCGCTGATCACCCTCGACGATGTGCTGACCTGCCTGCGCGAAACCGACCGCCGGCGACTGCGCGGTGCGCTGAACCTGATCACCGGCGGCGGCAAGGGCTTCGACCTGGAGTTGCAGGGCACGCAGGCCGACGGTCACCCGTTCTGGATCCGCGTGATCGGCGATGCCGAGCCTGGCGATCCCGGCGCGTCGCGCATCACCGGCACCATGCAGGACATCTCGCAGGACAAGCAGGCGGAGGAAACGCTGCGCATCCAGGCGCGCACCGATCCGCTGACCGGCCTGATGAACCGCGACGCCGTGCTGACCGAGCTCGGCGCGCGCCTGAGTGACCCGGAACGTGCGCAGGTCGCGGTGCTCTACATCGACCTCGACCGTTTCAAGATGGTCAACGACGTGCTGGGCCACAACGCGGGCGATGAATTGCTGGTGCAGGCGTCCGACCGCATCCGCGGCGCGGTGGGTACCGACGGCATGATCGCGCGCTTCGGCGGCGACGAATTCCTGGTCATCTGCGACGCCGGCGACGACCCGCAATTACCCGAACAGCTGGCGCACGCGGTGCTGGGTGCGTTCGCCGACTCGTTCCGCTTCGGCAAGGACGAATTCGCCATCACGGCCAGCATCGGCCTCGCGGTCGCGCCAGGCGATGGCCTGCGCCCGCAACAACTGATCCAGAACGCCGACATCGCGATGTACGACAGCAAGCATCGCGCGCGCAACGGCTGGCAGAGCTTCACCCAGGAGCTCGCGCAACGGCAGCAGGACCGTCTGCAGATCGAGACGCAGCTGCGCCGCGCGGTGGACAACGAGGAATTCCGCCTCGTCTACCAGCCGCAGGTCGATCTGCGCAACGGCCACATCATCGCGGCCGAAGCGCTGATCCGCTGGCAGAACCACCAACTAGGCGAACTGCGCCCCGACGTGTTCATCAGCCACGCCGAGACCACCGGCGACATCGTGCGGATCGGCAGCTGGGTGCTGCGCGAGGCCTGCCGGCAGGTGGCGGCGTGGCGCGATCAGGGCCTGGGCATCGTGCGGGTGGCGGTCAACGTGTCGTACCGCCAATTCGCCGGCGATGACCTCGCTGACCGCGTGCGCGCAATCCTCACCGAGTTCAACCTGCCGGGCGCTGCGCTGGAACTGGAATTCACCGAACGCGTCCTGATCGAGGATGCGCCCGCCACGCTGCGCACCTTCGCCGATCTGCGCCAGTTGGGCGTAGTGCTGACCATCGACGATTTCGGCGAGGGCTACAGCGCGCTCAACTACCTGCGCCGGCTGCCGATCCATGGCCTGAAACTCAGCCCGCTGTTCACCGAAGGCGTGCCCAACAATCGCTCCGACGTGGCGGTTTGCCAGGCCGTCTCGGCGATCGCGCGCAGCCTGGGGCTTGGCCTGGTGGCCGAAGGCGTGGAATCCGAGGCGCAGCGCCAGTTCCTGCTCAACCTGGGCGTCCCGGTCGGCCAGGGCTTCCTGTTCGCGCCAGGCCTGTCGCCGGACGAATTCGCGCGCCGGTTGGCCGACACCCCGCTGGAGCGGGCGCTGCACGCCTGAGCCGAGCCGGCTTGCCCGCGGGTGCGACGCCCGTCACCCGCCATCGCGTAAAATGCCGGCCTTTCCGCATCAGGTCCGCCGCATGCAGCTTTCCGATACCCGTGCCGTCATCACCGGCGGCGTCTCCGGCCTGGGGCTGGCCGTCGCCCGCCACCTCGTCCGCCACGGCGGCAAAGCCGTCCTGTTCGACGTCAACGACGACAAGGGCGCCGCCGCCGTCGCCGAACTGGGCGAAGGCAACGCGCGGTACGTGCGTACCGACGTGACCGACGAAGCCGGCGTCACGGCGAACATCGCCGCGGCCAGGGAATTCCTGGGTGGACTGAATGCCGCGATCAACTGCGCCGGCATCCTCGGCGCCGGACGCGTGCTCGGCAAGGAAGCACCGATGCCGCTGTCCACCTTCCAGACCACGGTGATGGTGAACCTGGTGGGCAGCTTCAACGTGGCCAAGGCGGCCGCGGACGCGATGCAGCACAACACCCCGAACGCCGACGGCGAGCGCGGCATCATCGTCAACACGGCGAGCGTGGCGGCCTACGAAGGCCAGATCGGCCAGGCGGCCTATTCGGCCTCGAAGGGCGGCGTGGTCGGCATGACCCTGCCGATGGCGCGCGAACTCTCGCGCTTCGGCATCCGCGTGATGACCGTGGCGCCCGGTATCTTCTGGACCCCGATGGTCGACGGCATGCCGGAAGCCGTGCAGCAGTCGCTCAGCGCCTCGATCCCCTTCCCGTCCCGCCTCGGCAAGCCGGAAGAGTTCGCCGACCTGGTCGCCTACATCCTGGGCAATCCCTATCTCAACGGCGAGACGATTCGCCTGGACGGCGCCGTGCGGCTGGCGCCGAAGTAAGCCCACCGCCTCTATTTCTCCTTTCCTACCTACGGTTCATCCATGAAGGCTTTTGACATCAAGAAGGGCAACGTCGTCGAACACAACGGCGGCGTGTACCAGATCCGCGACATCGAGCGCAGCTCGCCGCAGGGCCGCGGCGGCAACGTGCGCTTCCGTTTCATCATGTACAGCGTGCCCGGCGGCAACAAGCTGGACGCCAGCTTCGACGCCGACGACAACCTGTCCGAAGTGGAGCTGCTGCGCCGCCAGGCGACGTATTCCTACAAGGACGGCGATGCCTTCGTGTTCCTCGACGACGAGGACTACACGCCTTACACCCTCGACGCGAACGTGATCGGCGACGATGCCGGCTACATCACCGACGGCCTGAGCGGTTGCTACGTGCAGGTGATCGACGAACTGCCGGTCGCGCTGCAGCTGCCGCAGCACGTCACGCTCGAAGTGGTGGAAACGCCGCCGGAACTGAAGGGCGGCACCGCCACGAAGCGTCCGAAGCCGGCCCGGCTCAGCACCGGCATCGAGATCATGGTGCCGGAGTACATCACCAACGGCGAACGCATCCTGGTCAACACGACCACCGGCGAATTCGGCGGCCGCGCGGACTGATTCGCGGTTACGGCGCGCCTGCCGCGGCCAAGGCCCGCAGGCGCGCACCGATCGCGTCCACGTTGGATTCGATCCCGCGCAGGGCTTCCCGCTGGTCTTCGGGAAGCCAGCGCTCCAGGTCCTTGCGCAGGACCGCATCCTCGCTTCGAAGCTTCTCGACGCGCACCTGCGCCTCCACGGCGATGCGCTCGCGTTCGTCCGATTGCGGCAATCCGTATCCCGCCGGCGCGAGTTCGGCGGGCTGGCTGACGAAGCTGGTATCGCCCAACCACGCTTTCAGCGCCTGCACCGCGGGCGCGGCATCCGCAGGCACGTCGCGACCGAGGTAGCGTCGCTTCAGTTCATCGCGCAACAGCAACTGCTGGCGGCGCAGCGCGGCATTCTCGAGCACGAGCAAGGCCGCGCTCGCCTTCAGGTCGGCCTGCGACAGCCAAGGCGCCCGTTCTGTCGGCGACAGCGCCAACCATACCTGCGCATCGGGGTGCGGCAGGGCAAGCGCCTGGCGTGCGACGGAATACAGCGTGTCATAGCGCGCGCTCATCGGTTCGAAGTAGTAACCAAGACGGCGCGCCTGTTCGCCATCCTCCAACACGCGACGGTCCGCGATGCCCGCCCGCTCCAGCTTCCTCAGCAAACCTGTCGGCATGATGCTCGCCAATGGCTCACCGGCAAGCCGCGGCACGCCATCGTGCAGCAGCTTCCAGGTTTCCACGGCGCAGTTGTTGCTGATGAAGTAATAGCGCCCGTCATAGCTCCAGTGGAGTTGCGCGGCACGCTCCAGCAGCGAGGCAACCTCCTCCCGCTGGAGTCGCAGCGGAACGGATTGCAGGCCACGCAGTTCGACCTTCGTGTATTCCTCGATCACCTGGTCCAGCGGCAGCAGGAACACGCGCGACGGGTACGAGCCCGTCAGCCCCCGCCAGCTTGAGATCTGCACATCGCCCACGAAGGCGCGGAACGACAGCACGCGATGATGGGCAAGGTCCAGCCGGCAATCCGGCCCCGGCGCACGCCCCGGCGCGCAGACGACCAGGCGCAGCATGCTGTGGCCCCAGCGGCTCATCGCTTCGGTGTTGCCCTCGGCCAGCAGGTAGTCGACTTCGTAGACGCGCGCGGGATCCAGCGCCAGCAGCGACGCATGGCCACGTGCCGCATCTGCCTCGAGGAAAGGCAGTCCCGTCGCGCACTCGGCCGCCGCGGCCGACCCGCCGAAATGCGATGCGAAATAGCGGTATAGCGCCGGACGCCGACATGCGTAGCTGCTGTCCAGCACGAAGTGCTCGAGATTGACGGCAACGAACTCCGACGGCCGCATCAGCTCGTAGGCATCGGGGCTCCGGGCGGTGAAATCATTGCGGCTGCGCCGGCCCACGACGCGGAACACGCTGCGCTGCCAACCGGCCAGCTCGCGCAGGCGCGCATCCCCGGACAACACGTTGCGATGCGCGCGGTCGTAGGCATGCGCGAGCTCGTGGACGAGCGCCTTCCGCGCCGCCGGGACGCGTGCGTCATCCAGCAATGCGCGATCGAGCCACAGTCGGTGGCCGACACGGCGGCCTTGCACATCGTGCGGAAGATCGGTGCGCCACCCCAGGATGAGGTCTGGCGGCAGTCCGTCTCGCCACGCGCGCGGCAGGCGGGCGAGGACATCGTCGACGAGCGCCTGCGTGGATGCGACCTGGGCCGCGTCGAGACCCGTGGGATCGACGCGTAGGGCGAAGGCAGGAAGCGCGTGGCCCAGCAGTACAGAAGCTAGGACCACGCCGATGCGTCGGCTCCATGGCCGACGCGGGAACATCAACGCGCCAGGATGGCCTGGGCCAGCTGCATGTCGCTGGCGCGGCGCGCGGTTTCATCGGTTTCGCGCAGGTGGCGCAACGCGGCCTCCAGCTGTGCGCCGCGGATGCGGCCATTGCTGGCGACGAAGCTGGCTGCGTCTTCGCGGGCCTGCAGCACAATCTTGTCGTCGCCGGACGAGCTGTCGGACGATGCCGACGAACCGGCGGAGGAGGCGCCCGCAGAACTGCCGGCGAAGCTGCCGGCCAGGGCCGGGACGGAAAGTGCCAGCAACACGCCGGCCAGGATCAAACGGGACATGGATGTTTCCGGAGGGGACGCCGTCGCCGGCGCGGTGCGCAAAGCCTACCTGCAATCGACGCGCGCAGGATGAACCCGCATCACCCTTGCGCGTCGAACAGCTTGCCGGGGTTCATCAGGCCGTTCGGGTCGAGCACGCGCTTCACGCCGCGCATCACCGCGATTTCCTCGGGGCTGCGCGTGCTTTCCAGGTAGCCCTTCTTCACCAGGCCGATGCCGTGCTCGGCCGAAATGCTGCCGCGGTGACGCTGCAGCGATGCGGCCAGCAGCTTGGTCACCTGTTCGCACTGGGTGACGAAGTCGGCATCGCCGACGTCGTCGGGCTTCAGCACATTGATATGCAGGTTGCCATCGCCGATGTGGCCGAACCAAACCACGTCGAACTGCGGGTACGCCTCGCCCAGCAACGCCTGGGTTTCGGCGAGGAAGGCCGGCATGGCGGAGATGCGCACCGACACATCGTTCTTGTAGGGCTTGTAGCGCGCCAGCGCCTCGGTGATGCCTTCGCGCAGGCGCCACAGCTGCGCCGCCTGCGCATCGGACTGGCTGATCACGCCATCGCTAACCCAGCCCTGCTCCATGCAGGCTTCGAAAGCCGCCATCGCGGCGGCCTCCTTCGCGTCGTCGCCGATGGCGAATTCGGTGACCACGTAGTAGGGATGCACCTCGTCGAACGGCCTCTGTGCACCATGCGCCAGCACATGGTGCAGCGCGCGATCGGTGAAGAACTCGAAGGCTTCCAGCTGCAGCCGCTCGCGGAAGGCTGCGAAGACCTGCATCAGCACGTCGAACGACGGCAGCGCCAGCAGCATGACGTTGGTCGGCGGCGGCGGATCGGTCAGGCGGACGGTGGCTTCGACGATTACGCCGAGCGTGCCCTCCGAACCGATGAACAGGTGGCGCAGGTCGTAGCCGCTCGAGTTCTTGATCAGGGCCTTGTTGAGTTCCAGTACGTCGCCGGCGCCGGTGACCACCTTGAGCCCGGCGATCCATTCGCGCGTGTTGCCATAGCGGATCACCCGGATACCGCCCGCATTCGTCGCGATGTTCCCACCGATGGCGCAGGAGCCACGCGCGGCGAAATCCACGGGATAGACAAGACCGTGCTCGCGCGCCGCGTTGTGCACGGCTTCCAGCGGCATGCCGGCCTGCACGGTGAGCGTGCGATCCACGGCATTGAAATCCAGCGCCTGGTTCATGCGCTCCAGGCTGAGCACCAGTTCTCCGTTCGCCGCGACAGCGCCGCCGGACAGCCCGGTGCGACCGCCCGAAGGCACGACGGCGACATGATGTTCGTTCGCCCACTGCACGACGGCCTGCACGTCCTCGACGGTAGCCGGCAACGCAATGGCCAACGGGGCCGGCGTCCAGCGCCGGGTCCAATCGCGACCGTAATGTTCGAGGTCGGCGGGATCGGTCTTCAGGCGCAGCCCAGGGGCGGCTTCGAGCAAGGCTTGCAGGCGCGGATCGCTCATTGCACAGGTGGATTTTCGGGGGCGCTCAGGGTGCCAGCGATGCTGCGCTGCGTCCAGCCGACAAGCAGGTCGTTTCAGAGGCAACCAAGCCGGAAAAACGGCAACCGAGCATTCCATTCCGCGCTGCAGCATCGCGGGCCGGCATCTGGCATAGTGGCGATCCTTTCCCACTCCCGTTTGCGACCTTCCGGCAATGTCGAACAAGAAGACCTCGTACCCGAAGCAGGACATCCGCGTGCTGTTGCTCGAGGGGGTCAGCCAGACGGCCGTGGAGACCTTCCGCGCGGCGGGTTACACGCAGATCGAGTTCCACGAGAAGTCGCTGCCGGAAGCCGAACTCAAGCAACGCATCGCCGAGGCCCATATCGTCGGCATCCGGTCGCGCACCCACCTGACCGATGACGTCCTGGCGCAGGCGCGCCGTCTGATCGCGGTGGGCTGCTTCTGCATCGGCACCAACCAGGTGGACCTGGAAGCGGCGGAACTGGCCGGCATCCCGGTCTTCAATGCGCCCTACTCCAACACCCGCAGCGTGGCCGAGCTGGTCATCGCCCAGGCCATCCTGCTGATGCGCGGCATTCCGCAGAAGAACGCCGAATGCCATCGCGGTGGCTGGAGCAAGTCGGCCGCAGGCAGCCACGAAGTGCGCGGCAAGACCCTCGGCATCATCGGCTACGGCCATATCGGCACCCAGGTCGGCGTGCTCGCCGAGTCGCTGGGCATGCACGTGCTCTTCCACGATATCGAGACCAAGCTCTCGCTCGGCAACGCGCGCCCTGCGATCAGCCTGGACGACCTGCTGGCGCTGAGCGACGTGGTGACCCTGCACGTGCCGGAAACAGCGGCGACCAAGGACATGTTCGGCACGGCGCAGATCGCGGAGATGAAGCGTGGCGCGCACTTAATCAACGCCTCGCGCGGCACCGTGGTCGACATCGACGCGCTGGCGGATGCGCTGAAGTCCGGCCACGTCGGCGGTGCGGCGGTGGATGTGTTCCCGGTGGAGCCCAAGGGCAACGCCGAATCGTTCGAATCGCCGCTGCGTGGGCTGGACAACGTCATCCTGACCCCGCACGTCGGCGGCTCCACGCTGGAAGCGCAGGACAACATCGGTATCGAGGTGGCCGCCAAGCTGGTCCGTTACAGCGACAACGGCAGCACGCTGTCGGCGGTGAACTTCCCCGAAGTCACCCTGCCCGGCCACGACGGCAGCCGCCGCATCATGCACATCCACCGCAACGTGCCGGGCGTGCTGTCGCAGATCAACGACATCTTCCGCGACCGCGGCATCAACATCGACGGCCAGTTCCTGCGCACCGACCCCAAGGTCGGTTACGTGGTCATCGATGTCACCGCCGACGAAGAGCAGACCACCAGCCTGCGTGAAGCGATGGCGGCCATTCCCGGCACGCTGCGCGTGCGCGTGCTGTACTGACGCTCACCCCGCGTCGCGGGCCAGCCACTTGCGCGCCATGCGGCTGAGCGATTCGTCGGGCTCGTCGGCGATGGGCGCGATCTCGCGCCAGGCCAGGTCCAGCGATTCCTCACTGATTACGTACGCTTCGCTGCCGCCGGCACGCACGACGTAGCGCACGTCGTAATGCCAGTGGCCAGGAACGTCCTTGCGTTCGGGGATCCAGTGCTGGTCCAGGTCGAAGATGTCGCCCTCCACACTGAGATCGACCAGGCCGGATTCCTCTTCCGCCTCCTTCAGCGCCACCCGGGCCATGTCGATGTCGCCATCGGCGTGTCCGCCCAGCTGCAGCCAGCGCCCCAGCTTGCGATGGTGCGTCAGCAGGGTGCGCCGCCCATCGCCGCTGACCAGCCAGGCACCGCCGGTCAGATGGCCTTCCAGCCGCTGGCGGACAAACGGGTCGGCCGGGTCGTCGAGCAGTACCAGGAATTGCGCCACCACCGGCTGTTCGTCGGGCCAGCGGCGACCGTAGTCGGCCAGGTCTGCACGGAGGCGAGCGTAAGCAGCTGACACGGCGTGTTTTTTCCTTTCAGGGTATGGCGAGGGCGCCGCGATTATCGCCCGCCATGCTGCAACCGCGCTTGTGATCCCCCGCCCGCTTTGGCAAGGTACGGCCTTCCGTGGGGACGGTCCCCATGACAGTCGCCACCGCCCGGCGGGTCCTTCCGCCGGCACTCACGTCATCCAAGGGGACGCTGCGAATGCTCAAAGCTCTGTTCAGGGTCAAGCCGGTCGCGCCGGCAGGCCACGTCGATGCCGGTGAACCCTTCGAAGGCAGCCTGGACGGCGAAGCCACCCTGAAACGGACGTTGACCGCCAAGCATCTGGTGATGCTCGGCGTGGGCGCGGTGATCGGCGCGGGCATCTTCGTTCTCACCGGCCAGGCCGCCGCCAACCATGCCGGCCCCGCGATCATGCTGAGCTTCGTGATGGCCGGCTTCGCCTGTGCCCTCGCGGGCCTGTGCTACGCGGAGTTCTCCGCGCTGATGCCGGTCTCCGGCAGCGCCTATTCCTATTCCTACGCCACGCTCGGTGAATTCGTGGCCTGGTTCATCGGCTGGTGCCTGGTCCTCGAGTACCTGTTCGCCGCCTCGACCGTCGCAGTGGGCTGGTCGGGCTATCTCAACAGTTTCCTCGGCACGCTGGGTGTGCCGCTGCCGGACGCACTGGCCAACGCCACGTTCACCGTGGCCAACGGCGAGTTCGTCCGTTCCGGCGCCATCCTCAACCTGCCTGCCGTGTTCATCGTGGCGGCCGTCAGCGGTCTCTGCTACGTGGGCATCACCCAGTCCGCGTTCGTCAACGCGATCGTGGTCGCCATCAAGGTGACGGTGATCCTGCTGTTCGTGGCCTTCGGCCTGCAGTACGTGGATCCGGCCAACTGGCAGCCCTTCATCCCGGCTAACGAAGGCCCCGGCAAGTTCGGTTTCGAAGGCGTCACCCGTGCCGCCGCCATCGTGTTCTTCGCCTACATCGGCTTCGATGCGGTATCCACCGCTGCGGGCGAAGCGAAGAACCCCCAGCGCGACATGCCCATCGGCATCCTCGGCTCGCTGGCGATCTGCACCGTGATCTACATCGTGGTCTGCGCGGTACTGACGGGCATGATCTCGTATACCCAGTTGGGCACGGCGAAGCCGGTGGCGACCGCACTGGAGGCCTATCCGAGCCTGTTGTGGCTGAAGACGTTGATCGAGATCGGCGCCATCGCCGGCCTCACGTCGGTGATCCTGGTGATGCTGATGGCGCAGCCGCGCATCTTCTACAGCATGTCCAAGGATGGCCTGATGCCGAAGATCTTCGGCAGGGTGCATCCGAAGTTCCAGACGCCGTACGTGGGCACGATCATCGTCGGCGTCGTCGCCTCGGCGCTGGCCGGCTTCCTGCCGATCGGGCTGCTCGGTGAAATGGTTTCCATGGGCACGCTGCTCGCCTTCGCCACCGTGTGCGCGGGTGTGCTGATCCTGCGTTTCACCAAGCCGGAGATCCCGCGTCCGTTCCGTGTGCCGGCCGCCATCATCGTGTGCCCGCTCGGCGTGCTCGCGTGCCTCTACCTGTTCTGGCAGCCGTTCACCGAGCACTGGAAACTGTTCGTCGGCTGGACCCTGATCGGCCTGGTGATCTATTTCAGCTACGGCTTCTGGAACAGCAAACTCAGGCAGCGCGCCTGATCCTCTTCAAGGCCGGCGGGCGCACCGCCGGCCTTTTTGGTTGCACTCCTCGATAACGTCCCGAGATCACGCACGATGCTCCGACAGCTCCTGGCCACCAAGCACCCCCACGCCGCCCACAACGAAGCCGAAGGGCTCAGCCTGCGCCGCACCCTCGGCCCTTGGGGCCTGACGGCGCTCGGCATCGGCGCGGTGATCGGTGGCGGCATCTTCGTGATCACCGGCCAGGCCGCGGCCAACCACGCCGGCCCGGCGATCATGCTGTCGTTCGTGCTCGCCGCCATCTGCTGCACGTTCTGCGCGCTCGCCTACGCGGAATTCGCCGCGATGGTCCCGGTGTCCGGCAGCGCGTACACCTACACCTACGCCACCCTGGGGGAACTCGCTGCTTGGTTCATCGGCTGGATGCTGGTGCTGGAGTACGGCGTGTCGGCATCTGCGGTCGCCGTCAGCTGGACCGGCTACCTGTTGAGTCTGCTGGAACACGCCAATATCTATTTGCCCCAGGCCTTCGTCAGTGCCCCGCTGGACGCGCAACTGCGCCCCACCGGCGCGATCGCCAACGTGCCGGCAGCGGTGCTGGTGCTGCTGCTGACCTGGCTGTGCTACGTCGGCATCCGCAAGTCGTCGGCCATGAACATGGCAATGGTGGTGCTGAAGACGGGCCTGATCGTGCTGGTGATCTTCGCCGGCTGGCAGTACGTCGACCCGGGCAACTGGGAGCCCTTCATCCCCGCCAACGAAGGCCCGGGCAAGTTCGGCTGGGATGGCGTGCTGCGTGGCGCGGCGATGGTGTTCTTTGCCTACATCGGCTTCGAGGCGGTGTCGGTCGCGGCGCAGGAATCCCACCGCCCGCAGAAAGACCTGCCCATCGGCATGCTCGCTTCGCTGGTGATCTGCACCATCCTCTACATCGCCATGGCGGCCGTGATGACCGGCCTGGTGCCTTACACCGCGCTGGGCACCGCCGAACCGGTGGTCACCGCGGTGGCCGCTCACCCGGAGCTGGACTGGCTCCGCATCACGGTGGAAATCGGCGCGCTGATCGGCCTGTCGTCCGTCGTGCTGGTGATGATCATCGGCCAGCCGCGCATCTTCATGATCATGGGCCGCGACGGCCTGCTGCCGCCGGTGTTCACCAAGATCCATCCGGAATACCGCACGCCGCACATCAATACGGTCATCACCGGCATCGGCATCGCGCTGCTGGCGGCGCTGTTCCCGCTCGACATCCTCGGCGAGCTGACCTCGATGGGCACGCTGATTGCGTTCGCCTCGGTGTGCATCGGCGTGCTGGTGCTCCGCCGCACCCAACCCGACTTGCCGCGTCCGTTCCGCATTCCCGCCGCCTGGCTGATCTGCTCGCTGGGCGTACTGAGCTGCATGGCGCTGCTGTCGGCGATGACCGCGCACAACTGGATGCTGATGGCGGTATGGACGGCGGCCGGCTTCCTGATCTACTTCGGCTACGGCTATCGCCACAGCCGCCTGCGCGCCCAAGGCCGAGCCCCGTAATCTTCCAGGCGCTAGAATGGGCGGCATGAACGCCGCCCTCCCCTACGACGCCGACCAGTTGCGCGACCGCGCGCACTCGATCATCAGCAACGTGCGCGAGCTGTCGCAGCTCGGCTGGACGCCGGCGACCAGCAGCAACTTCTCCGAGCGACTGGACGAGCGCCACGCCGCCATCACCGTCTCCGGCCGCGACAAGGGCCGGCTGGTCGAGAACGACATCATGGTCGTCGACTTCGAGGGCAAGGCCGTCGGCAGCGACCACCGACCATCGGCGGAAACCCTGCTGCATACCCAGCTGTATCGCCGTTACCCGGAGATCGGCTGCGTGCTGCACACGCACTCGCTGGTGCAGACAGTGGCTTCGCGGCTGTTCGCCGGCGCCGGCCACATCCGGCTGGAAGGCTTCGAACTGCTGAAGGCGTTCCATGGCAACCAGACGCACGAGATGGCGATCGACGTGCCGGTGTTCGCGAACACCCAGGACATGCCGACCCTGGCCGCCCAGGTCGATGCCCTGCTCGACCGCCAGCCGCTATGGGGCTACCTGATCGACGGCCACGGCCTGTACGCGTGGGGCCGCACGATGGCGGAGGCGCGCCGGCACCTGGAGGCATTCGAGTTCCTGTTCGCCGCGGAACTGGAACTGCGCAAGCTCGGCTGCCGCCGCTGATAACCGCCGGTTATCGCAGCGTTCCGTTTCCGCAACAGGGCGTGGGGACCGGGTTTGCTACCCTAGCGTCCCCCTCGCCGCCTCACGCCATCGCCATGAGCCGCCTGCGCATCTTCAAGGAATCCGACCCGGCCACCCCGGAGTTCGCCAGCTACGATCCCGACTTCATCGCCACCGAGCTGAAGAAGATCGGCGTGACCTTCGAGCGCTGGAAGGCCACCAAGGCCATCGAACCGGGCGCCTCGCCCGAGGACGTGATGGACGCCTACCGCGCCGACATCGACCGCCTGGTCGCCGAACGCGGCTTCAAGACCGTCGACGTGGTCAGCATCGCGCCGGACAACCCGCAGCGCGAGGCGATGCGCGCGAAGTTCCTCGATGAGCATTACCACAAGGAAGACGAAGTGCGCTTCTTCGTGGCGGGTTCCGGCCTGTTCACGCTGCACGTGGACGGCAAGGTCTACGAGATCGAGTGCGTGCAGGACGACCTGATCGGTGTACCGGATAGCACGCTGCACTGGTTCGACATGGGCCCGGAACCGCGCTTCGTTGCGATCCGCTTCTTCACCGAGCCGGATGGCTGGGTCGGTCATTTTACCGGCACCACCATCGCGCAGGATTTCCCGCGCTATGAAGGCCTGACCCAGGGCCATTGATTCCCGCTCACCGACACTCACGACCAAGCACCATGCCCGTTTCCGCCATCCTCACCGACATCGAAGGCACGACCAGCAGCATCTCGTTCGTCAAGGACGTGCTGTTCCCTTATGCACGCCGCGCCCTGCCCGGGTTCGTCCGTGAGCACGGCGATGAACCGGAGGTCCGCCGCTGGCTGGACGTGGTGGCCACCGAGCACGGCAGCATCTGCAGCGATGACGTCATCGTGGAGACGCTGCAGGGCTGGATCGACCAGGACCGCAAGCACACCGCGCTGAAGGCGCTGCAGGGACTGATCTGGGAGGCGGGCTACCGCGATGCCGATTTCACGGCGCATGTGTATCCCGACACCGCGCCCGCCCTGCGTGCGTGGTACGACCAGGGTTATCCGCTGTACGTGTACTCGTCCGGCTCGGTGCCGGCGCAGAAGCTGCTCTTCGGGCACACCGACGCGGGCGACCTGACGCCGATGTTCTCGGGCTGGTTCGATACCGAAGTCGGCGGCAAGCGCGAAGCCGGCAGCTATCGCGTGATCGCCGAGCGCATCGACGTGCCGGCGGAAAAGATCCTGTTCCTGTCCGATGTGGTCGAAGAGCTGGATGCCGCGCGCGAGGCCGGATTGCAGACACGCCTGATCGACCGACTGGACGACTATCCCGTGCCACGCGAAGGCGACGCGGTGCACGGCCACCTGCGCGCCACCACGTTCGACGCGATCGAACTTCCGCACTGAATCCCCGCATGGCATCGCAACGCACGGCCACACTGATCGGGTTGGCGGCCATCCTGCTGTGGGCTTCGCTGGCGGTGCTCACCACGGCGACCGGTACGCTGCCGCCCTTCCAGGTCTTGGCGATCAGCTTCGGCGTGGCCGCGCTCCTCGGGCTCGCACGTGCGGCGCTTCGAGGGAGATCTGGTTGGCGTGAACTACGCCAGCCCTGGGCGGCCCTGGCGCTGTCCACGCTGGCCCTGTTCGGTTACCACGCGCTCTACTTCATCGCATTGAAGCGCGCGCCCGCTGTCGAAGCGAACCTGCTGAACTATATGTGGCCGCTGTTGATCGTGGTCTTCGCCGGGCTGCTCGGCGGCGTCGCGGTGCGCGGCGGGCAGTGGGCGGGCACGCTGCTCGGCCTGATCGCCGCCGTCCTGCTGGTGACGCGCGGCCGCGGGCTGCAGGTCGATCCTGCGCACGTGCCCGGATACGTCGCCGCGCTCAGTGCCGCGGTGATCTGGGCGGCCTACTCCGTCCTCAACCGGCGCTTCGCCGACGTCCCGACCGCTGCCATCACGGTGGCCTGTGCCGGCGTCGCGATCCTGGGCGGCATTGCGCATCTGTTGTTCGAGCGCACCGTCGTCCCGGATGCCACGCAGTGGATCGTGTTGGTCGTGATGGGCATCGGCCCCGTAGGCGCCGCGTTCTGGCTCTGGGATCACGGCACCAAGCGCGGTGATATCGCCTTGCTGGGCAGCCTCTCCTATCTCGCGCCCTTGTTGTCGACGCTGCTGTTGGTCGTCTCGGGTCGTGCGGAGCCGCATTGGATCCAGGCCGTCGCGATCGCGCTGCTGCTGATAGGCGCGTGGCTCAGCGTGCGATCCAGCCGCGCTGCTCGATGAGAGCGATTCGCGTTTCTACACGCGTCGTGCGATTTGCCTAGACTGCGCGCCACGTCGCCCGCCAGCCTTCGCCAGCCAGCCACGTCAGCCTCGCACGCCAGCCTCCGCTCGCCCGCCAGGTTCCAGGACGCCTCCTTCGGGAGGCGTTTCCGTTTCAGGCGCCGTGGATCTTCTCGCCGCGCGCGAGCATGGCGACCAGCTTTTCGATCCGCGCCAGGCGGGTCTCCGGCTTCACCGCCGTCTGCACGCGCCAGCACACCGCGTACCGGTTGGTCTTGTCGAGCGCGTCGAAGAACGCCTTGGCCTTGCGGTTCTTCGCCAGCGCCTTCGCGAGTTCCACCGGCACCTCCATCGACTTGGCGCCATCGTAGGCCGCCTCCCAGCGCCCGTCGGCCTTGGCCGCATCGACCTCGCGTTGCCCCGCAGGCCGCATCCGCCCCGCTGCCACCAGGGTTTCGATCTTGGCGACGTTGATCTTCGACCAGGTGCTGCGCGCGCGCCGCGGCGTGAAGCGCTGCAGGAAGAACTGCGCGTCGAACCCCTTCTTCTGACCGTCGATCCATCCGTGGCACAGCGCCACATCGAGTGCTTCGGCATAGCTGACCGAGGCGATGCCCGACTCCTTCTTTGCGATCTTCAGCCAGACGCCCGTGGAGGCCGGATGGCGCTCCAGCCAGCGCTCCCACGCGGACGCATCCGCGAAGTGTTCGATGGGAAGTTCCGCGGTCGTCACGATCAAGGCTCCCCGATCTGCAACCGATAGGACGTCCTCGCCGACTGCTCACCACGCCAGCGGTCGAACACGCGCACCTCGACGGCATGGTCGCCTACGTCCAGGTCGGTGGGCAGCGCGCCCCGCCACAGGTGCTGGGACGCTTCGGCTTCGGGCGAGCGGTCGTAGCCGCGTAGCGCGTCGGCCACGTCGTCGCGCATGTTCTCCGCCAGCAAGCGCGGATCGGGCTGTTCGACGCGTTTCATCGGCTTCCACGCGCCCTCATCGACGCGGTACTCCACGCGCGTCTCGGTATCGCCCATGTAGACATTAGCAAACACACCCCACGCGGGGTACGCGCCTTTCCGCAGCACGCGCGGTGCGTGCAGTCCGATGCCGCTGTCGTTCTCGCTGCGGGCGGAATGCCAGGACAGCGCATAGTCGCCGCCTGCACGCACGCGCAGCCTGGCGTAGCCGTTGGGCGTGCCATCGGCCATGGTCGTGTCAGGGATGCCCTCGGCATCCTTGACGCCCGACCAGTAGGCACCGCACGCGGCACCGACGTTGTACTCATGCAACCGCTGGAGGCCATGCCAGCCGGTGGAGGCATCGTGATACCAGTGACGCTGCGTGTGCGTATGGCCGCTGAGCAGCAGCACGTGCGGGAAGTCCTTCAGCATCGCGAACAGGCGTTCCCGATCCACCGCACGGAAGCCACGCGCACCGGGCTCATAAAAGGGGATATGCGCGCCGATCACCAGCAGGCGGTCCTTCCGCACCGTGGGCAGGTAGGCCTGTAGGAAGGCGAACTGGTCTTCGCGCAGCCCGCCGAAGTAGGCCGGCGACTTGCCCGGCTGGTAGATCACGTCATCCAGGCCGATGAACGTCGCGGCTTCCTCTTCCCAAGCGAACGTATCCGGCCCCAGGTGATGACGGAAAGTACGCAACGATTCTTCATCGTTGGCCGCATCGACATCGAGGTCATGGTTGCCGGGGATGAAAAGCCACGGCACCTGCAGGCTCATCGTCGTGCGAAGGATCTCCGGATACAGGGACAGATCGTCATTGGTCACATCGCCCAGCGTCAGCCCGAGCGCAGCGCCGTGCTTGCCGACGAGCGGCTGCACGATGTCGCGCCAGTAGTAATCCACGTCCTTCACCGAGGACGTCTGGCTGTCGGCGAACAGCAGCACGTCGAGGTCGCTCTGTACTGCCGGCTTCGGCCTCAGCGCGAAATGGGTGCAGTCCGGCTGGCGCTGCGGGATGCCGCCGTACTTGAGCGCGGGCGCGGTGTGGTACTGCAGGTTCCGCCAACGGGCCGGCAAGCCATCCCGTCGTACCGCAAGCTCGTAGCCGGGCGGCTTGATGACGAACATGGTGCGGCCGTCCACGTAGTCGAGGGTGTACTCGCCCTGCGCGTTACTGGTGGCGATATCGATGCCGTTGGACACCTTGACGCCCGGCAGGCCCGGTTCGCCGTTATCGCGGATGCCATTGCCGTTGCGGTCCTCGAACACCTGCCCCCAGCTGCAGGGCGGCGGCAACGCGTGGGCAGGTAGGGCGAGGCAGACCAGGAGGACGGCAGTCAGCGAAGCGCGCACGGCGACTCCAGCGGGGGCGACCGCCGGATTATGACCCGAGGTGGCCGATGCGGTCAGCGTGCGTGGCGCTGGGCGAGCACAGCGACCGCATCGTCGAGGGAGAGACCCCGCGCGCGCAGCAGGACGATCAGGTGGTACAGCAGGTCGGCGCCCTCGCCGAGGAGTGCGGCATCGTCCTGGGCGACCGCCGCGAGCGCGGTCTCCACGCCCTCCTCGCCGACTTTCTGCGCAATGCGGCGCACACCGGCATCGAACAGGCGCGTGGTGTAGCTGTCGGTCGGTCGCTCGCGCTCGCGTCGTGCGATCACCGTATCGAGCTCGGCGAGGAACGCACTGGGCGCGTCCGGGAAACAACTGGCCCGCTGCAGGTGGCAGGTCGGTCCGCGTGGGTGCGCGAGCACCAGCAGGCTGTCGTCGTCGCAGTCGACGTCCACCGACACCAGCTCCAGCACGTGGCCCGAACTCTCGCCCTTGGTCCACAGGCGTTGCTTGCTGCGGCTGAAGAACGTCACCCGGCGACTGGCCAGCGTCGCGTCCAACGCATCGCGATTCATGTAGCCCAGCATCAGCACGCGGAGCGTCGCCGCGTCCTGGACGATGGCGGGCAACAACCCATCGCCCTTGGCCCAGTCCAGCCGTGCAGGATCGATCGCTTGCTCACCGGATTCAGTTGCCACGTCGCACCTCGATGCCCTGCCCGTCCAATACCTGTTTCAACGCGGGGATCGCGATGTGCCCGCTGTGGAAGACACTCGCGGCCAAGGCCCCGTCCACGTCCGCGCGCCGGAATACATCGCTGAAATGCTCCACCTCGCCGGCACCCCCCGAGGCAATGAGCGGAACCTCGCAGATCGCACGGACCGCCTGCAACTGCGCCAAGTCATAACCCCGCCGCACGCCGTCCTGGTCCATGCAGTTCAGCACGATCTCGCCGGCGCCCAGACGTTGGGCCTGCACCACCCAGTCCAGCGTACGCAAGCCGGCGCCCCGCATCTTCGACGGATCGCCGGTGTAGCGGCGCACGCGCCATTCGCCATCGGCTTCCAGGATGGAATCCACACCGACCACCACGCATTGCACGCCGAACGCCTGCGCCAGTTCGCCGATCAGCACTGGCCGTTCCAGCGCCGGTGTATTGACCGAGACCTTGTCGGCTCCGCTGTACAGCACGCGGCGCGCCGTCTCCACGTCGCGGATGCCGCCCGCCACGCAGAAAGGAATGTCCAGCAGCCGCGATACACGTTCGATCCACGCGTAGTCGACGGAGCGGCCTTCCGGACTGGCGGCGATGTCGTAGAAGACCAATTCGTCGGCGCCTTCGTCGCGATACCGCAGCGCCAATTCAGCGATGTCGCCCATGTCGACGTGGTCGCGGAACTTCACCCCCTTGACGACACGGCCCTCGCGGACGTCGAGGCACGGGATGATGCGCCGGCTCAGCATGCGAGCGCTTCCGGCAGCGCGAAGCGTCCTTCGAGCAGCGCCCGACCCAGCACGATGCCTGCGCAGCCGGCTTTGCGCGCTCCACTGACGTCGACGATGGTGCTCACGCCACCGGAGGCCTGTACGGCCAGCGCAGGCACGACGCCGCGCAGATACGCATACAAGTCCAGGTTCGGTCCGGTCAGCATGCCGTCGCGGGCGATATCGGTACACAGCAGGTGACGCAGGCCGGCTTCGGCATAGCGCGTGGCCAGCGCATCCAGTGTTTCGGCAGCGGTTTCCGTCCAACCATGCACCGGAAGACGCCAGACGCCATCGTCATCGCGACGCGTGTCGAGCGCCACGGTGATGCGCTCGCTGCCGAACTCGGCGAGCCATGCCAGCACGGTGTCAGGCGCGCGTACGGAAAGCGAGCCGATCACCACACGCTGCGCCCCGGCGTCGAGCAACTTCGCCACGTCATCGCGTTCCCGGACACCGCCGCCCGTCTGCACGCGGAGCGAGGTCGTGCGCGCAATCTCCTGCAGCAGCGGCTCCAGCGTGTAACCGCCCGCGCGCGCGGCGTCCAGGTCGACGAGATGCAGCCATTCGGCACCTTGCGCCGCATAGCGCGCAGCCACCTCGGACGGCGAGCCCTCGTAGCGGGTCTCGCGCGCGTAGTCGCCCTGCGCCAGGCGCACCACGCGGCCATCGCGAACATCGATGGCGGGATAAACAGTGAAGCCTGTCATTGCAATCCGTACTCGATGAAATTCCTGAGCAATCTCGCACCCACACCGGCCGAACGCTCGGGATGGAACTGGGCGCCGGCGACCCGGCCACGCTGCACGACGGCGGCGAAACGCTCCCCGTGCTCGCTGCTGCACAGGCAGTCGTCGTCGACCGGCGCCGCGTAGCTATGGACGAAGTAGGCGTGGTCGCCCTCGCCAATGCCTTCCATCAGCGAGCTGTCGCGGTGCCGTTGCAGCGTGTTCCAGCCCATGTGGGGCACGCGGATGCCGGGCGACACCGGCAGCTTGCGGACCCGGCCCGGCAACAGGCCGAGGCACGGCGTGTCGTCTTCTTCCGAGTGAGCGAACAACAACTGCACGCCGACGCAGACGCCTAGCAATGGCGATTCCAGCGTGCGCAGCGTGTCGACCAGTTCCAGCTCCCGCAGGCGCGCCATGCACACGGCCGCCGCACCCACGCCCGGCAGGATGACCCGGTCCGCGGCGCGAATCGCCGCGACGTCGCCGGTCAGTTCCGCTTCGACACCGAGCCGCTGCAGGGCGTAACGCACCGAGCCAATGTTGGAGCCGCCGGCATCGACGAGTACGACGCGCATCAGAGCGC